>NZ_CP092418.1:3442500-4042500 GCF_023716485.1 Microbulbifer variabilis | reverse complement strand
AACCGCCTGTTAAATGTAACCATTGTCTACCCAGATGGTATCCCATCATTTGCGGATTTCCTTGCGGGAAAAGTGAAGCGCGTAGTCGTTCGGGTGGAGCAGATTCGCATACCAGATAAATTTTTCACGGCTGATTATATGAATGACCAGGTATTTCGTGCTGAATTTAATCATTGGGTGTATAAACTTTGGCAGGATAAGGATCAATTGATTGGAAATTTATTGAGTGATTCTAAAGGGGCTTAAGAGGCGCAGGCTATTTTTATGGCGAATGCTACTTAAGAAGGCTTGAGGGGCTGTTTTTTCAGCCCCGCCTTCCCAACAGATTTCCTCAATGAGGAATCAATCAAAGCCAGATGGGTAGCTGAGCACGAATTTCATCTGGCTGGCTGTCGACCAGGTTTTTACCGGTCTCTCCGGCAACGGTGGCACGAGTGGGCGTTTTCAATGCATCGCGCAAGCTCCCCACCATATAGGGTTCAGCCACAATATATAACTTTTCAAAGCGGCCTTCTTGGCGCCCACGCTCCAGTGTATGGGCAATTTTCCTGGCAAAATCTTCACCACTGCGGCGGTGTAGATTTGCAAAATTTCCCATCGCATGGCGGCCTTGGCCGTAGCTGTCGAAGCTGCGTCCAGGTGCATCGCTATCTATTTCGCGTCCTGATAGTCGGGACTCTGGATGGAGTAGGGCTTGAATTTCATGGAGGTTGCCGGCGCGTTTTTGTGCTTCAAATATTCTGGCTTGCGATTGGTTGGCCACAAGAACCCATGCTAAAGCCATGAGCGTATCCTCATTCTTTTACTCTCTCTTATCCTAGTTAATTTCAGCGCCATCCACTATCTGTCTGGATTTAATTGGGTAACTATCTGATTTTTTTTCATTTTCCAGAATATTGGAGAGTTAATTGTGGATAGAAGAGTGGGATTTGCCTGCGATGCTTTTCGGTTCATTTCGTAGAGCGTTATAGATTTTCTAAATAGATGAAATCTAAATATTCACAGTTGTCTTTATGCCTTTTGTGATGGTTATTGCAGGCACATATTCCTACCGAATGGCGTGAGATTACCTAGAATGAAATCAAGATGTGAGAGGCGCAAGCCGGATCCATGGGTCTAGCTTGCGCCTCTTGCGACATAGCGGTAGATGGAGGTTGTAAGTATGAGTCTGATACCCAGAGGTTCCCTGCTGGATCTGGATAATATGTTTGAGCAGATGTTGTCACCTGGCCGCGCTATCGGCAGTGAAAGGGAGGGATTTTTCTCGCCACGTATCGACGTGAGTGAACGGAAAAATAAATATGAAATCAGTGCCGAACTGCCAGGTGTTGGTAAGAATGATATCAATATCACTTTGGAGAATGGGGTTTTAACCCTAGAGGCGGAAGTACATCGCGAGATCAAGGAAGAAAAAGATGGTCGGATTCTGCGACAAGAGCGCCGTTATGGCAAATTCCTGCGTAGTTTTAATCTGGGGGAGGATGTTCGAGAAGATGAAATTGATGCGAATTTCAAAGATGGCATTCTGACTCTGACTGTCCCCAGACACGAGGGACATCCGCCACAGAGAAAGCGTATCGAAGTGCACTGATTTTTTCATGCGACGGGCTTCCGTCGCTTTAAAAGTATGTTTTCAGTATTAGTTGAGGTAAAGCAATGAAAGTGAAACAGGCAATGCACCAGGGTGTGACCTGGTGTACACCAGATACCTCTCTACAGGAATTGGCAAAAATCCTGCGGGACGAGGATATCGGAGCGGTTCCCATCGGTGAAAACGATCGATTAGTGGGTATGGTGACCGACCGAGATATCGTATGTCGCGGTGTTGTGCAGGGAGGCAATCTTTCTTCCCTAACTGCCCGTGATGTAATGACTGAGGGCATTGAGTGGTGCTGGGAAGAGGATGACCTACTCTCCGCGGTACACAAAATGGAACAGCAGCTGCTACGGCGAATGCCAGTTCTAAATAGTGAGAAGCGCATGGTCGGCATTCTCAGTCTCGGCGATATCACCTCAGCCATTGCCAGTAAGCAGGGTGGTCACTTCGCCTCTGCGGTTTCGGCTCACCACTAGTTTCCGTAGCCCCATTATGGGGCTTAACTTATTTTCTGGGCCCTGTGAGGAGAATTCTCCGATGGGGCCCAGTCTTATTTTACTTTCTTATTGATTCATAGGTTCTGGTAGGGTTGCACGAATTAGCGAGTGAGGGCGTATACTCCGCACTTTTTGAGGTAATCCATGGCGGTCAGTCAGGAACAGCTGCTTCAGCGCAGTGGTGGTCAGTGCGAACTCTGCAAAGCTCAGGATAATTTGGAAGCTTATGAACTGCCGGAGTCCCCTGTCGGGACGGAGGGCCAGTTACTCCTGTGCCAGACCTGCCGCGATCAGCTGAACAATCCAGCCGAACTCGACAGCGCTCATTGGCAGTGTTTATCTGACAGCATGTGGAGCCAAGAGCCGGCGGTGCAAGTTTTGGCCTGGCGGCTTCTCAAGCGCCTGTCTACGGAAACCTGGGCGCAGGATTTACTAGACATGCTTTACCTGGATGACGATCTTCTTAACTGGGCCCAAGCCGGTGCACTACCTCAAGCGGGCGACATTCTTGTTCACCGCGACAGCAACGGCGTGCAGCTACAGGCAGGTGATAGTGTGGCCATTATCAAGGACTTGGATGTAAAAGGGGCCAGTTTGGTGGCCAAGCGCGGTACTGCAGTTCGTGGTATCAGTTTAACGGATAACCCAGAACACATTGAAGGGCGTGTCGAGGGGCAGCGTATCGTTATCCTGACTAAGTTCGTCAAGAAAATTGTCTGAAACTCTATTGATTGCCAGCTTTAGATACAGGACTAGTTTGCGAAGGGAAGGGTGGTTTCCTATCACATTTCAGTCTTGTGAAGATTACTGGAATAAATTTGCCCTGTTATCATCCCTGGGATACTTCCCTAGGACTTTAACCGCCTGGCATTGGCCGTAGATCCCAATGCTAGCTGGTGCGCCTGGCTATGGCTGTGGTTGTAGCTATGACAGGCAGTGGAGATGGATTGATGAGCCCCACCTATGAAATTCGCAGCGGCACCCTCGCGGGTTTCAACACTCTGGTTCCCCAGTTGGGCGGAATACCTTCGGATTTTCTCGCTGAGGTTGGCCTACCCGCAGACTGTATGCGTCGCCCGGATATCTTGATTCCAATCTCTACTCTGATCGACCTGTTAAACCTGTGTGTGCGTGAGCTGCAATGCAATGACTTTGGCTTGCGGCTGGCGGAGCAGCAGGGCCTGCGTATGCTTGGAGTGTTGGGTAAGTTGGTGCTCAAAGAGAAAGACCTGGATGCCGCGTTGAGTGCCAGCCACCGCTACATGGTATTACACAACCAGGCTGATCACTGGCGAATAATTGAGCGCGATAGCAGACTCTACGCTTATCGCATTTGCCATTATGAAGGGCTTGGTGTTGCTGAGCAGTACAGCGAGCTGGCCTTGGGCGCCGCCTGCAGGCTATTTAGGGAGTTGGCTGGAGCGGATATTCGCCCACGCCAAGTGCATTTTTGCCATGTACCGGTTTCTTCACTCCAGCGTTACCGTGAGTACTTTGAAGCTGAGGTATTTTTTGCCCAGGAATATGATTGTCTCGTGTTCGATGCTGAAGTGTTAGAAAGGCCTTTGAATGCGGCTAGTGAGGGATTGGTGCAATATTTTGAGGAATTTACCCAGTTGCTCATTCAGGGGCAAAGGGGGGATATAGCGAGTCAAGTGCGGACGCTGATCTTGCAGACATTGGGGGCCCAACAGCATAACCTGGCACAGGTTGCCCAACTGGTGGATACCCCTGTTCGCACTTTGCAGCGCCATTTACGTGCTGCCGGCACCTCTTTCAAGCAGCTTTTACAAGAAGCGCGCATGGAAACGGCTCGATGGCATTTACGGTCCTCAAATATTGATATTGCTCTACTGTCGGCGAGCCTCGGTTATACCGATACCAGTGCCTTCTCCAAAGCTTTTCGCACTGTGCATGGGAATTCCCCCTTACAATGGCGCAAGCTACAACATTGATTTTTACTTCTAGGTTTTTCAAAGGGTATTTACCCGGCAGTGTCCCGCCTCATTTCAGTATCCTATTTTGTCCTTCCCTTTTTGCCTCATAAATACTGGCAGGCTATGCTGGGCACCTGTTGATTGAAACAACGACCAGTAAGGAATAACACCATGGGTGCAGAGACGATTCGCTGTAAAGCCGCTGTGGCCTGGAAAGCGGGCGAGCCGCTTTCTATCGAGGAAGTTGAGGTGATGCCGCCGCAAAAAGGCGAGGTACGTATTAAGCTGACGGCTACCGGGGTCTGCCATACCGATGCTTTCACACTTTCGGGGGAGGATCCTGAGGGTGTCTTCCCTGCGATCCTTGGCCATGAGGGAGCGGGTGTTGTGGAGTCGGTGGGTGAAGGAGTTACCGGCTTAACGGTTGGGGATCATGTTATCCCGCTATATACCCCCGAGTGTGGCGAATGTAAGTTTTGTTTGTCTGGCAAAACGAACCTCTGCCAAAAAATTCGAGCAACCCAAGGTAAGGGTTTGATGCCGGATGGCAGCACGCGTTTTTCGATCAATGGAAAGCCCATCTATCACTATATGGGCACCTCCACTTTTTCTGAGTATACGGTATTACCGGAAATCTCCCTGGCGAAAATTAATCCCGAGGCGCCGCTTGAGGAAGTTTGTCTTCTTGGTTGTGGTGTCACTACGGGGATGGGAGCGGTGATGAATACCGCTAAGGTAGAAGCGGGTTCAACCGTGGCAATCTTTGGCTTGGGTGGAATTGGCCTATCGGCAATTATCGGGGCCAAGATGGCGGGTGCTGAGCGTATTATTGGCATTGATATCAATGAAGATAAATTTGCCCTGGCAAAAAAACTCGGTGCGACAGAGTGTATTAACCCCAAAAATTATGAACAACCCATCCAGGAAGTCATTGTCGACCTTACCGATGGTGGAGTGGATTACTCCTTCGAATGTATTGGTAATGTAAATACTATGCGGTCTGCGCTGGAGTGCTGCCACAAAGGTTGGGGCGAGTCTGTAATTATTGGCGTTGCCGGTGCGGGTCAGGAAATCAGCACGCGCCCCTTCCAGTTGGTTACTGGTAGGGTGTGGCGCGGCACTGCATTTGGAGGAGTGAAAGGTCGCTCTGAACTTCCGGATTATGTCGAGCGCTATCTGGCCGGGGAATTTAAGTTGGATGACTTTATTACCCACACGATGCCCTTGGATAATATTAATGAGGCCTTTGATTTGATGCACAAAGGCAAGAGTATTCGCAGTGTCATTCATTACGAAAACGTTTGAGTGGGATAACCTATGTCAATTGAGCTTGTCAGTAGCACCAGATCGTTTGATGGGTTACAACAAGAATACCGGCACCGCTCCGCTGTGTTGAATTGCACTATGCAGTTTTCTATTTTTTTGCCTCAGGGTACAGACAGCGAAGAAGGGCATCGCTATCCGGTGCTTTATTGGTTATCGGGCCTGACTTGCACCGATGCTAATTTTAGCCAGAAAGCGGGCGCCCAGCGTATGGCTGCAGAGCTGGGTATTGTGCTGGTCATACCAGATACCAGCCCTCGTGGAGAGGATGTTGCCGATGATCCCTCCTACGACCTTGGCCAGGGAGCAGGGTTCTATGTGAATGCCACTCAAGAACCCTGGAAGCAGCACTACCGTATGTATGACTATATAGCGGCTGAATTACCGGCGCTAATTGAAGGGCATTTTCCGGTAAGTAAGAAGCGCGCCATCAGTGGTCATTCCATGGGAGGTCATGGCGCCCTGGTTATTGGCTTGCGTAACCCTGAGCGATATACCTCAGTTTCAGCATTTAGTCCGATCTGTAATCCGATCGCTTGCCCCTGGGGAGAGAAAGCGTTTGGTGCATATCTGGGCGCGGATACAACCGGCTGGGAAGGTTACGATGCGAGTGTTTTAGTAGGGCGAGCGACAACGCACCTCCCGATACTGGTCTCCCAGGGCGATGAAGATCAATTCCTTGAGCAGCAGTTACGACCCGAGGCCCTGCAAATGGCCGCCGAAGCTTGTAGCTATCCTTTGCGACTGGAGCACCATGCAGGATATGATCATAGCTACTTCTTTATCGCCTCATTTATTGAGGAACACCTGCGTTTCCATGCGGATTACCTCTTGAGTAACGATAAAATTCCTGCCTAAAGCTGCTGTCATATCGTTTAGAGCTGCGCTGCAACCGGGCACTTTATAATTGCCCGGTTGTAATACATGAGCTTTTTATCGAGCTTACCTGGGTGTCTTTCACCTATCTGATTGAGCGGCAACTGCACGACATTCACCGTGAATCTCTGCCCGGCCTTTCTCGAAAGTCTGTTCAATCGGGAACCAGCCGTTAGAACAGAATCCATTTTCATTTATGAGGAGTTCCACCCTCGCCATTGCCATTTTCTTAATATCGCCTGAGTTTGATTGACTGTGGCCAGGTATACCAGAGCTGGGTTTGCCCCTTGCTGGTTTACCCTTACCGCCCATTCCGGGGCCACGGTTATGTTTACTGCCGTGGCTTCCATCGTTATGGGGCGCTGCCCCCAGGCTTGCCTTATATACAAAGCGTTTGTGTCCTAGTTCAGTGATATCAGCAACAAAAGATTCGTTAGTGGGAACCTTAGGTGTGGAGCTACAGCTGAAGATGAGCAGGGAAGCTCCCATAGTAGAGAGGAGGTTAGCCTTCATTGTTGTTATCCTGTGAGTCATTCGTTTCCAGTATGACCTTTGCCCTGTACTAACGTCGGTTAAGCAGAGTAAACAATTGTTAAGGTCAATCAATTCAACAAGGTGTTTCTTTCTTAGGGGCCTTTACCGGATATTTTCTTCTTACCTAAATAAGTTACTCTTGAAATCTGTGTTTTTATATATGCGTAGAGGTCTACCCAGATTATTTTTACTATAATCTATGGCTTGATAATGGGATAAGGGCCTAAAAAATAAAATGACTTTTTAGTTCTATGGCAATTTATAGAGGAGAAATAGAGAGCAGATTTTCGGGTTTTATTTTAGGGTGCACAGTGTCTCCTGGGCAGCTGGAGAGACCTATTTTTCTGACTCGCTAGGAAATTATCCTCAGTCACAAAGACCTGCAGAAAAGTTATAATCTGACAACAAAATTTTGTTACAGGCTTTTAAAAATACTTGTTTTTCTCGAGCTCGCCCTGGTTTTGGCCGGCGGCGGTACGTCCTTGTATTGTCTCACTTATCTACTGTGATTTACGGTGAGGAACTATAGTTTTCCTAGGCGCAATAAAGTTTTATCAGGCTCGTCGCCTCTGAAAAGAAAGCAATCCGACAGCAGTCAGCGTTTTTAATACTGAGGTCCAAGCACTCATATTTGGTTTCGTTGGCTTTCCTTTGCCAATAAGGGCCAGCTGTTGTTCGTACCAAGTGACATCCAGCATAGCCATAAAATCCAGTCTGGGAATACCTGTGGTGAGCTTTTTCAATGTTATCTTATGGTTGCCATCCGATAACAGTTTGTGCGATAGCCGTGGGTCAACTGCTAATGGGCGGGCTAGGCCGATCATATCCACGGCATTTGATACAAGGGCGGCCTCCATGGCAGCTGCGGAACGGAAGCCACCGGTGACTACGACAGGAATTTGCAACTGTGCACGTGCCTTTTCTGCATATTCGATAAAATAGGCCTCTCGCTTGATAGTGCTTTCTTTCACATTGGCACCAACCATACTTGGGTTTTCATAATTGCCGCCGGAGATTTCAATTAAGTTAATACCTTCATCCTGCAGGGCTTTCAGAACCTGCATGGATTCCTCTTCACTGAACCCACCTTTTTGAAAATCTGCTGAATTGAGTTTTACGCCTACCGGAAAATCTTCACCAACGGCTTCGCGAATAGCGCTATACACCTCGCGTAAAAATCGTAAGCGATTTTCTAAGGTACCTCCCCACTGATCATTTCGCCGATTGTGGTGAGGGGATAGAAACTGATTGATCAGATAACCATGAGCAGCATGTATCTGAATCCCAGTAAATCCAAGTTCTTTCGCCTGTGCTGCGGCCCAGGCAAATTTTTTAATGATAATTACTATTTCATTTTCAGTGAGTTCTCTCGGGCGGTTGAACGTCTTCTCTAAGCCATTAGCCAATGGAATTGCAGAAGGTGCGACGGGTTCGGTACTTAAAAAGTTGGGTGTTTGCTTGCCTGGATGATTTAATTGCATCCAGATTTGTGTACCGTTTTGGCGCCCAGCTTGGGCCCATTTCCGGAACAGGGAAAGGTCCGACTTCTCGTCTAATACCACATTCCGCGGCTCACCCAGAGCTGTTCGATCAACCATGACGTTGCCGGTGACCAGTAAACCTGTGCCTCCCTCTGACCATGTGCGATATAAGTGAATCAGCTCCTCGGTGGGGGCATGATTGGGATCCGCTAATTGCTCACTCATAGCAGATTTAAACAAGCGGTTTTTAACACTGGTTCCCGGCAGAATACTCAGTGGACGAGCGAGAGGTGAATCTCGATCGGTGTTTTTTAAGGCGTTGATACTATTTTTCAAAATGAATGTCCTGCCTGTAAGTTTTAATACTGGCCAGTGTTTGTGCCCCTTGTTGCGTCACCAAGGTGCTAAAAAACGTCCGTAGCTGTCTGAGTAAATCATTGGGATCACCGGATACCTGGTATTGCAGAATACTGCCCTGCCAAACGCTATAACACAGTGTCGCAAGGTTATCGGCGGGGACGTCACTGCGTAGATCTCCTTGATCCTGTGCTAAATGTAATATCGACTGAAGATTTTCCAGCCACCTGTGCTCTACAGACTCAATGGCTTCACGGCAAAGAGGACTGGCCTGGGCTACCTCGGCCGACATCGCTCCGAGTAGACAGGCACAAGACTGACCAACTTTTACTTTGTTTTGAACACGGTTATGAAAGCAGCACCAGAGCTGGATCAAGCCAGGTGCCTGATCCAGGTTTATTATCGTCTGCGCTAGTTCCGCATCAATCTGCTGGCCGTAGCGGTGAATAATGCTGGCTACGAAGGCCTCTTTACTGGGGAAATAGTTGTAGAACGAACCTTTGGGTACACCTACTGCATCCAAGACCTGCTTGATACCAGTGCCGTGATATCCCTGGCTGGTCAGCATCGCGGTGCCTGCTTCTAACAGTGCTTCTTTGGTGTTTTCGCTTTTACGTGGTCGAGCCATGAATATTAGACCGGTCGTCTATTAACTGGTGGTCAATATATGACCGATCGTCTTGGAATGCAAGAGGGAGTGTTTTGTTTTGGTATTTTCTAGGCTAGGGATCAGGAAAGGTTACTTATATGGGGAGATTGGCCCCGACGACCTATTAATCATTGGCCACACACAATAGTTTACTGAAATCGAAAATACTCTTTCAAAATAAAATTTAAGCAGGGATTTTGAATCAATATTAGGTTTTTTTACTCTTTAATTGGTTATTTTTGGTTTCAATTACCCATTTTGGCAGGGGCGCTACTCTTTTCATCGCCGCATACTGAGATGGTTCCTCTATCAACTTGCCTGCTCCGACTATAGAGTCTCCCTCAGAGTTAGATAAGTAAATGGATCAATTGTGATTGAGTTCGCGGTGGTAACAGGGAAGAGCCGCGACCTGGATATCTTTGGGGGCAAATTGTTATGGAAGGAGGTGAGAACTGTTTTAATAGAAGAAGTAAATTGGTTCTTCTTACTGATTTTGTTTCGCCAAAAGCCAGCCCCAAGATTGTCTTCAGGCACTGCGAATATCGATGATGCAGAGTAAATGACGGTAAAGTAAGACAATTGCAGAAGGTTTGATTGTCACTCTGTTAAATTCAGAAAGAGAGCTTGATGCCCTCCGTTATCTGAAGATTACATTGTAGAATTCAAGGACTTTGTTGCTTGCAGAGAAAGTGGTTTAACGCCTTTCTTAACGCAGATTTGCGCCTAGCATAAAACACTAAAACAAAGAGCCCTTCTATGAAAAGAAAACTGCTTGCCCTACTTAGCTGTACAACCTTTGCGGGACTCTGTTCCGCGGATACGTTGACTATTGAGCGAATATTCTCCGATCCGGCCCTTGGAGGCACAGCGCCCCGTGCCCTTGAGTACTCTCCCGATGGTAGTCGGGTAACTTTTCTGAAGGGGCGCGATGAAGACTATAACCGTTACGATTTGTGGGAATATAACATTGCCGATAAAGAGTCCCGTATCCTGGTGAATTCCGATAGCCTGCACAGTGGTCATGAGGAATTGTCCGATGAAGAAAAAGCCCGACGCGAGCGCCAGCGAATTTATGGCAGTGGCATTATGGAATACAGCTGGTCGGAAGATGGTAAGTCCCTGTTATTTCCGTTAGCTGGAGATGTTTATTACTACGGCCTGGATAGTAAATCCGCGCGGCGCTTAACTGAAACTGAAACTTTCGAAACCGATGTGCGGGTTTCCCCTAAAGGGCGTTATGTTTCTTTTATTCGCGACCAGGATATTTTTGTTGTTGACCTAAAGAATGGTAAAGAGCGTGCATTAACCAGTGATGGCCACGGGCCTATTAAAAATGGTATGGCCGAATTTGTTGCTCAGGAAGAGATGGGGCGTATGAGCGGATACTGGTGGTCACCAGATGACCGTCATATCGCCTTTCTGCAGGTGGATGAGTCTCCGGTGGATAAGGTAACTCGCAGTGAAATCTATGCTGATCGCATTGACCTGATTCAGCAACGCTATCCCGCTGCAGGGAGAGCGAATGTAAAAATTCAGCTGGGCATTCTGAATGTAGAAACCGGTAAATCCCGCTGGGTAAACCTTGGTAATGAGCAGGATATTTATATTCCTCGCGTGCAGTGGGCGCGCGATAACCTACTGACTTATCAATGGCAGTCCCGCAATCAACAGAAGTTGCAGTTGCGTGCTTTTGATCTGAAGACGAACACTGGTAATACCCTGTTGATTGAGTCCAGTGATACCTGGGTAAATTTGAGTGATGATCTTCACTTCTTGGAGAATAAAGATCAATTTATCTGGTCTTCAGAGAGAGATGGTTTTAAACATCTCTATCTCTATGATCTAAGTGGTAAATTGTTGAACCAGATCACTCAGGGTGACTGGGTAGTGGATGAAGTTGAAGCGATTGATGAGAATCAGGGTTTGGTGTATTTCACCGGGCGTAAAGATACTGTGATAGAGCGACATTTGTATCGAGCGCCATTCAATGGGGATGGAAAGATACAACGTATCTCCAGCAAGAAGGGAATGCATGATATCGAGTTTTCCCAAGATGCCTCGGGTTATATCGATAAATTTTCCAGTGTAAATACCCCGCCTCAAGTAAGCCTGCATAATGCCAGTGGCGAACTAACGACCTGGCTGGAAGAAAATGCGGTTATTAATGGGCACCCTTTACACCCTTACAAAGCTGATTGGATTACTCCTGAGTTCGGTACCATTGAATCCCCTCTGGGGCATCAGCTTAATTATCGACTTTATAAGCCAGCTAATTTTGATGCATCAAAGCGTTACCCGGTTATGGTTTATGTCTATGGTGGACCCCATGTTCAGGTAGTTACCAATAGCTGGGATAAAGCCTTTAACCAGTTTATGGCTCAGCAAGGGTATGTCGTTTTTTCTCTGGATAATCGAGGCTCTGCTAACCGCGGAACGACTTTTGAGAACCCCATTTTTAAAAATATGGGTAGCCCTGAAGTTGAAGATCAGGTTACTGGGGTGAAATTCTTGCGCACACTACCTTTTGTCGATAGTGAGAATATTGGTATCTTTGGGCACAGTTATGGGGGCTATATGACTCTTATGAGTATGTTTAAAGCGGGTGACTATTTTAAGGCAGGTGTATCCGGTGCTCCTGTTACCGATTGGTCCCTTTATGATACCCATTATACTGAGCGTTATATGGGGAAACCCGAGACCGATGCGGATGCCTATCAGGCTTCATCAGTTTTTCCGTACACTGAGGGACTTAAGGGCTCCCTGTTGATTTATCACGGTATGGCGGATGATAATGTCTTGTTTACTAACACCACCCGACTGATCAAACAGCTGCAGGATAATGGCCAGCAGTTTGAATTGATGACCTACCCTGGCAAGAAGCATAGTTTGCGCGGTAAACAAACTCGGATTCACCAGTACACAATGATCAGAGATTTCTTTGATCGACATTTACGCAAAGACAGCTAATTTTTAGTTATATTGGTTTCTGCATATCAGGCCCCCAGGCAAATAAAGCTTGGGGTTTGATTAGTGAAGTACTGATATCGTTCTTATCCCTTTTACGTTTTTTGTACCAAGTTTCCAATCATCTCAAGAACATCTCTATTTGTCTCATGTGGTGTTCAATCATTTTTGGTGATTGATATTTTTTGTTTACTTTCTTTCTCATGGATTATGTTGTTTGAGGAAATTGAGAGTGCAAATAATCTACTAAGTGATTTTTGGTGGATCTGTTCAGGAATATATTGGGTTAGGGTGAATTATGTTGAATAGAATTGGTGGTAGATTTATTGTATTAGCTGCATTGATAAGTTTTTTGGGGTGTGCCGGTGTTGGAACTGAAAAAGAGATGCCGTCCCAGGATGAAAGTGGCGAAATGGTGGGAGTTGAAGCAGAACTACTATCTGCTTATATGCAGGACCAATCCCTATTGACTCTAGTTGATGCGCGGACAGTGGGGGAGTTTGAGGCTGGGCATGTAAACGGTGCAATTAATGTCCCTCTAGGTGATTTCGATGAAATGAGAGAGCATTTAACAATAGGTCTTGACGAGATGGTATTGGTCTACTGCAAAAGTGGCACACGGGCAAAAAGATTGGCAAATAAATTATCTGCAGTCGGCTATAAGGATGTCAGAGTTATATCATCACATCATTTGAAATTTATTGAAGGAGAAATACTTTTTGCAAACTTGGATTAAAGTTTGATGAGGATTTAAGAGGCAAGGTAAACCGGCAGATATGCTGGTTTACCTTGAGGTAATTATCGTAAGAACTATTTACTGACTAGCAGTGTCAAAACGATCCAGATTCATTACCTTAGTCCAGGCCTTAGAAAAGTCCTGCACGAATTTCTGCTGAGAGTTATTGAAGGCATAGACCTCAGCGACTGCCCTGAGCTCAGAGTTAGAGCCAAAGATTAGATCCACAGGGGTTGCCGTCCACTTCACCTTACCGGTTTTGCGGTCGCTACCCTCATAAACCCCCTCTGCTTTATCGGATTTTTTCCATACTGTGGACATGTCTAGTAAGTTGACAAAAAAGTCGTTAGTGAGTGTTCCTGGTTTATCGGTAAAGACGCCGTTTTTCGATCCATCAGTATTGGCGTTCAGCGCGCGCATACCGCCAATCAAAACCGTCATTTCTGGTACAGTGAGGGTCAACAGACTGGCGCGGTCCACCAGCATCTCGGTGGGTGTACGGCTATTATTACTGCTGAAATAATTGCGAAAGCCGTCGGCTGTGGGTTCCAGCATGGCGATGGAATTAACATCAGTCTGTTGCTGGCTTGCATCGGTACGACCAGGCTTGAAAGAAACGCTGATCTTTTGCCCCCCATCCGCAGCTGCTTTCTCAACAGCAGCAGTGCCACCGAGAACAATAAGGTCGGCGAGAGAGACTTTCTTACCCCCAGATTGGGCACTGTTAAACTCTTGCTGAATTTTTTCTAGCTGTGCTAGAACCTTGGCAAGTTCCTCTGGGTCATTGACTGGCCATTGTTTCTGGGGATTCAGCCGTATACGTGCGCCATTTGCTCCTCCACGCATATCTGAGCCGCGAAAAGTCGAAGCAGAGCCCCAGGCCGTTCTTACTAGCTCAGGCACGGTAAGGCCTGAGGAGAGGATTTTCGTTTTAAGTTGGCCGACATCATTGTCATCTATTACAGGGTGATCAACTTTTGGTACTGGGTCTTGCCAGATCAGATCCTCTTTGGGAACTTCCACACCCAGATAACGCGCTTGAGGGCCCATATCGCGGTGAGTCAGCTTGAACCATGCCTTGGCGAAAGCGTGTTTAAATTCCTCAGGATTTTCCTGAAAGCGCTTGGCAATTTCCCGGTAACTGGGATCAAACTTTAAAGATAAATCGGTGGTAAACATGATTGGTGCATGCCGCTTGTTTTTATCAAAGGCGTCTGGCACCAAGTTGGCCGCAGCTTGATCATCGGGGATCCACTGTACTGCACCAGCGGGGCTCTTGGTTTTTACCCAGTTAAACTTGAATAAATTATCCAGGTATTGTTGGCTCCAGTTAATAGGAAGGGCCGACCAAGCCCCTTCAAGCCCAGAGGTCATTGTGTCATCGGCATTACCCTTACCACACTTGTTTTTCCAGCCCAGTCCCTGTTGCTCAATTGGGGCTGCTGCCGGTTCTGGGCCTAAGCAATCAGCTTTTACCGCGCCATGAGCCTTGCCAAAAGTATGGCCACCAGCTATCAGAGCAACCGTTTCTTCATCGTTCATGGCCATGCGGGCGAAGGTTTCACGGATGTCGATAGCCGCAGCCTTGGGATCAGGATTGCCGTTGGGACCCTCTGGGTTTACATAAATCAATCCCATCTGAACGGCCGCCAGTGGTCTTTCTAACTGGCGATTACCGGTGTAGCGCTCATCGGCCAGCATCTTTGTTTCCGGGCCCCAATAAACCAGATCTGGCTCCCAGTCGTCTATACGGCCACCGGCAAAGCCGTAGGTCTCAAATCCCATGGATTCAAGAGCAACGTTGCCAGTGAGCACCATTAGGTCAGCCCAGGATAGATTGGCTCCGTATTTCTGCTTGATAGGCCACAGCAGACGCCGTGCTTTATCTAGATTGGCATTATCTGGCCAACTATTCAGAGGGTCGAATCGCTGCTGCCCCCCTCCTGCGCCTCCGCGTCCGTCGTTAACCCGGTATGTACCTGCGCTGTGCCAGGCCATTCGGATCATAAAGGGGCCATAATGCCCATAATCCGCAGGCCACCACTCCTGGGAAGTTTTTAACAGCGTTTCAATGTCACTCTTTACTGTTTTGAGATCCAGTGTTTTAAACGCCTCGGCATAATTAAAGTTTCCTCCCATGGGGTTAGACTTTGGGGAGTGTTGCCGCAAGGGGCGCAGATCCAGCTGGTTGGGCCACCAGAATTGGTTTGGTTTAGGTTGGAAGTCCTTTGGGCCTTGGCGGGTGACGGGATCGGTCACTACCTCCTCCTCCTCAGCAGAATATGAATTTGACGCCAATAATGACAATATGATGAAAAGAGCGGTGCCGAGTGAAGCTCTATAGAATTGCATTGCAATCATCTCCATAGGATAAGGAATGCAGATTACAGCTTTTTAATTTGGTCTTTCTTACGAATTTAAAGAGGTATATAGCCTATATTGGCGACGTAATTTTTTCGAGCTTTGTCGGATCAAGCAGCTGAGAAAGTACTTATTTTCAGTGGGTGAAAAATAAATAATATTGGCTAGCGTGGTTTTTTGGGGCGATATTGGACGTTATCCGTATTTATCCATCGTGATTTTATAAGTACTAATCATCTGTGTCTTTGGTGAATGATTTCTCAAGATTAAATGTAATTTATTCGGCTGTTTAGCTTCTTTAAATAGTTAATTGTTGAAAATGGCGAAATAAATCCTGGTGTCTAACACTATTTTTCAATATTAGTGGCTTTTATGATATGTGAGCAGTAGCTTCTTTGGGAAGTTTAAACAAGACCACCTCAATACGCAGAGATGAGTTGTTGCGTTCAGGTGTGCTGGCCCATGATTCTATTTTCTGATTCTAGGGCTAAGCCTATGGCAATGATTTATAAGGAGATTCTGTATGCGTATTTATTTTATTTTTGGGGTGCTTTGTCTTTTATTGATGGCTTGTGGTGAATATTCACAAAAAGCGATCAAATATTCTGAGGAACTGAATACCAAAGTTAAGCCGGCGAGTAAGGTCACCAAAGCGCATAACTTGTCTGTAGCGAAGCAACTGCCCTTCTCCAATGACTTGGATTTCCAGCTAGCCAAACGTGGGTTTATTGCCACGATTCCGGGAGCACAGGTTACAAACGCTATGGGAAGGGAGGTCTATGGACTGGCTCAGATGCAATTTCTAGATGGGGCGCCAAAGGATACAGTTAATCCGAGTCTTTGGCGGCAGGCTCAACTTAATGCTTTGAACAATGGGTTGTTTGAAGTTGTTGAAGGGATTTACCAGGTTCGCTCACTAGACCTAGCCAATATGACCTTGATCAAAGGGGAAACGGGATGGATTGTTATCGATCCCCTAACTTCTATGGAGACAGCTGCTGCTGGCTTGGCTCTGGCTAATAGGACGTTAGGCAATAGGCCTGTTAGCGCTGTAATTTTTACCCACAGCCATGCGGATCATTTTGCCGGTGTGGCGGGAGTTCTCACGATGCAACAGCTAGCCGAAGGGAGTGTGGAAATTATCGCGCCTGACGGATTTTCCGAGGAGGCAATCAGCGAGAATGTCCGCTCGGGCAATGTGATGCAGCGGCGGGCGCTCTACCAATTTGGGGACCTGTTACCATCCAGCCCAGATGGATTTGTGTCCTCGGGTCTTGGCAATCGCGTGTCTGATGGAGAGCACGGTATTGCAACGCCTACACAGCTGATTCCCGAAGAAGGGGCAGAGATGAGAATAGATGGTGTAGATATCATCTTTATGAGCACCCCTGGAGCCGAAGCTCCCACTGAGATGGTCTTCTTCTTTCCCCAGTTTAACGCCCTATGTATGAGTGAGATTGCCAATCACACTTTACATAATATCTATACGCTTCGCGGTGCTAAAACTCGGGATGCGCTGGCGTGGAGTCGCTACATAGAGAGAGCCATGGAAAAATTTGGTGGAGATACCCAGGTGGTTTTCAGTAGCCATCACTGGCCCACCTGGGGAAATAGTGAGGCGCTGGATTACCTAGCAAAGCAACGAGATCTCTACAAATATATTCACGATCAGACTCTACGTCTGGCTAACCATGGCCACGACATGATCGAAATCGCCGAACAAATACAATTGCCAGAGGCGCTCTCCCACACCTGGGCTAACCGGGGTTATTACGGTACGGTCAATGTGGGAGCAAAAGCGGTGTACAACCGTTATCTAGGATATTTTGATGGGAACCCTTCCAATCTACACCCACTCCCTCAGGAAGAAGCCGCGCTTCACTATGTAGAGTATATGGGGGGGGAAGAAGAAATAATGAAGCGGGCACGGCAGGATTTTTCCCAGGGAAATTACCGTTGGGTGGCGATGGTGTTAAAGCACTTGGTTTTTGCTGAGCCAAAAAATCAGGAGGCACGTTATTTATTGGCGGATGCTTTCGAACAGCTGGGGTATCAGGCGGAGTCTGGAATTTGGCGCAATTTTTATTTAAGTGGTGCCAGGGAGTTACGCCACGGAGTTGAGTTCCGTGAGGAGATGCACCCGCCGGAAGAAATTGTTGCGCGGGTGCCTCTACAACTTTTATTTGATGCTATGGCGGTACGTCTCAATGGGGAGAAGGCGGCGGATGCGGATATCCGCTTAAATATTGAGATGACGGACAACAAAAATAAATACTTAGTGGTCGTTAAAAATGGAGTTTTACACGGTTATCCAGGTCGACACAGTGAAGATCCTTCAGCGAGTCTGGCACTAAGTAGCACCGACCTGCGACTGATGTTCAGTGGTTTGGTCGGTGCTCCCACCATGATCAAGGAGGGGCGCTTAAAGGTGCGCGGCAATCCCTTGGCTTTGATCCAGTTTGGCAGACTCTTCGATAAGTTTGATAGGAACTTCAACCTGGTGACCCCTTAATTGGGAGATGCCGGGCAAGGTGGGCAACAGTTTGTCGGGCCTCATATCACCCGTTACTCGTTGCGGTATGAGTCCCTGATAAGTGGAAGCGGCCGGCTTCGCTTTTAGAGCAAAATTGTTACAAGTAGCCTCAACTTTGAGTGCCGGTGACATGCCGCTTTCCTTGGAAGTGAAGTCTACACCGTTAATACCACTGCGCGCGGCAATAACAAGCCCAGTATTCATACCGCTAAGCCAACTATTGAGAAGCCCGGAAGACAGAAGATCGATACTTTCTAAACCCTTATAAAAAGGCACAAAGCTCTCTGCCAGATTGCCACGTACCGATGAGCCCCCCACAGAGTTCCAGGTGGCGTTTTCCTCACTCCAGTTATTGGCGGCCTGGTAGATACCGAAAGTGCTACCTGATCGATTCGTGACATTCAGCTGCAGAGTGGCAGAGCTGATAGAGGAGCAGCCGGAAAGACTGCCTAGATCAAATTTAATCAGTGTGTAGAGTGTCCCATAGGTGTGGTCACTCCCATCGGCCAGTAGTCCTTCGGGGTCATGGTTAAAATTACTTGATGCGTAACGGGAGGAGATAAACACATCATCGCTTATTGGTAGGGAAAAGCTGCCGTTACTATCTGAGCTCTCTTGAATCACGCTGCGGCCAGCGTTATTAGCGATCAAATTCATGGATTCCCCCAGGCGATTGGCGCTCCACCAATTCACATTATCTGGCAGGATGAGTGGATCGGCGGCACGTGCCTCCCGAGTCAGAGTTTCTGCAGTGTTATCGAACTGTGCGGTGCGCACTACCAGTCCACTTTCACTCACCTGGATGACCTTAAACTGCTGGATACTGGCCATGTCGATGGTCCAGGTTTTGGCGTCGTTAGCTGAACGGGCTGGAGCACCCCAACTCCCTTCCCCCACGTAAACGGTACCGCCGTTGTTGGTGGTAGAAAAGTTATTGCCACTGGGTATCACGGCCTCAGTCATTTTGGTGAGATGAGTATCGGATTCCACCACCAGATTCATCGCATAGTCGTAAAATGGCTGCGCCCACCAGTTAAATAAAGTGGGATTGTCAGACTTGCCGCTGTAATGGGGGAACATGGGTTTGTGATATTGGGCGAGACGCCAGCTGGCGGCGCTGCCATAGCTGGATAAATCGCTCGACAGCCAATTATTCATTGCGCTGGCGTAAGAGGACCATCCACTGTTCTGAAACTGGCTATTTAAGGTGTAAATACGCAGTAATGGTGACACCTGCACGGCACCATAAGTGTCGCTGGGCGAACAGTCTCCATCGCCATTAAAATCCACGCCGAAGACTTCGCAGAGGGTCGAGTAATTATCATCTTCGTGATTGCCGTGAGTGGGGATCAATGGGTAGATTCGCTTGTAGCTATAACCATCAATCGTATCGCTGGAGTAAGTCAACTCCCAGTCGTCGAGGAATTCTCGCATTTCTGAGGCGCTATTGGCATTGGTGAAGTCGCCGCCATGCATCACTGCGAGAGGGCGTATTTTAGCTAGCAGAGTATTTCCCTGGCGACGAGTGGTATGTCCTGTGCGGGTATCACCACCGGCAATTACTACAAAAGGCGCGTTTTCTGCTGGAGCTGTCCTAAACCAAAATCGCTCACCACAGCCATTTTGGTCACATACACGAAAATAAACAGGAGAATCCGCATTCAAATTTTGCAGGCGTACAAAATGGCTGGTGATACCGCTATCGAATGTTTCGCTATTGCTGACAAATGCGCTGTTCCAGCTGCTTTCATTGGTGGAGTAACCGTAGCTGACATAGGGATTACTGCTGTTGACATCTGGAGAAAAACCGATGACAGCACTGCTGGAAGCATCGCCATCCCAGGCAAGGCGGTAGTGTTTGGTGGCGGCACTGACGTCGACTGCCAGCAACAATGTCGAAATAGTGAGAGCGGGGCCTATATATCGTCTCATTGCGGAAATTCCTCTGCAAAGTTGGGACTTTTTGTGAGAGGCCACCGCCTGGAGGGGGCAGGTTGGTGGCGCGCAGGAATTATTGGGGAACGATGTGACAGATGCTTGAACGATTGGTTACCAAGCGTGTGAAAGCTGCATTGCGATAGGGAATTGTGACGGTTTGCCCATTTATAAAATTGACCGATGCGCCACCGACTTTTAGATAGGAGTAGATGCCTTCGAGGGGGAGGTCGCCATCACTGGTCCAGTAATCACCGCGCTGGGTTTTGGGGAAGTATCCAGTTTCGATACTGGGGCTTCCCGGCTGTGCGTCTGGAGCCACCAGTGAACGCAGTTCGCTGGCGGAGGGCAGGCGCCAATGTTTTGCATCACAGAGTTGTTCCCGGTTAGTGTGCCGGATTAAGTCCTCTGTGTCACAGCGCTCTGCTTCGAAATAACAATCTCCATTATTGGCAACGCCCTGATTGTTTAATAGTCGCGAATAAGTCCAACGTCCATCGTGAATGTCCTCACTATCTGTCTTGACCTCCCACAGCAGACCACTGCGGCTATCGCAGACACAGGACCAGGGGCCCTCCCAGGTATCCATTACTTTTCCCTCAGCGCTCACTTTTAGAAGGTGGTATTGCTGCGGTTTTGGAGCCTGTGGTGTGTGGATAACGGCAGCACCGATCAGACAGGCGGGGAGAATAAAAATCAAAAAGAGTCGCGTGATCATAGTGCTTTACTCAGATTCAGTTGGATGGCTCTGGTATGACGGGTGTGGGCAACTTGTGCGCGATCAAATGCGGAAACCCACAGGCAGGTGCCATCTTCAATAGGAATATCCAGGGGAGAGGCTGTATTTAATTTGCGCACAAGCTCTAGCGACCAATATCCATCACGCCAAATACCTTTGGCTCTAACATCGGCGCGATCACCCTCGAAGCGGTTGGAGGTATAAAGTACCGAAGGCATTAGAGTTCCTGGTGCTATCCGGTCGCTTTCTGCTGAGTAAGGTTGGTAATCAAACCAAGAGATGGTCCAATCAAGCTCCTGGCCTTCTTTAACATTTTGAAAGGGAGCCAATACATTATCGTCACTAGGCAAGCGTTTGGGAGTGATGCCAGTGGGGGAATACCATTTCCAGTTCAGTAAATAAGCACCGGATTCCTTTGCATCCTGTTGGTAACCTGCGGTGTAGCGGCGTTTACCTGCACGCACTTTATCTGGCGCGCCGATAAAATTGTCATCCGCCAGATACATTTTATTAGTGCGTACTGCTTTCCAGTGCCAAAGATCGTGTAGTTGCCCCGATTGGCTGTAGTGATACCCCTTGCCATGCCAGTTTGATGGCTTATTTGCCAGTGGTGAACGTCCCAGATGGGCGGTGCCAGCACCTCCAAAGTTACAGTGACTGGAAAGTAACAAGGCAAATTTGTCTTCGTAAAAATTCTTTTCATCAAAATTCTCAAAGCCTTGCTGCTGGATCTTCCAACCTTGATCCGTTTTTATCAGGGGTAAATGAGTCAGGCTTTCTGTGGGATCCTGCCAGGAAATATGAAAATAAATCTCCTCACCATTTTGCAGAGCTTTGAGATGCACATCAGTGCGACCCTGATAAAAATTTGCGCCGCCATCGGTACTGATTTTTAATGGCCAAGCTTTTGCCCATTGGGGTTCATCGGCATGGCCATCAATATCAATGATCGTATGGATAGGAATCGAGGTTACGGGCAGTTGATAATAAGAAAATTTGGTCAGAAGCAGCCAACCGCTGAGCAGAAAGATGGGCAGCAAACTACATAGCAATGCCAGTTGAATTCTTTTGTTTGTGGCTGGCTTGAGGATATAGAGAAGAGCACTTTGCCCGAACTGCAGTAGATAAACGCCTGCGTGTAGAAAAATATAGGCGCTGAGTCCAAGCGCGGCGAAAAAATGTAATATTCGGACCAGTGATAACTGGCCTATCCCAGCAAAGAGCAGCCAGCCACTGGCCAACGAGATGCCAATGAAGCTAATGCCCCCCCAGGTGACTACTCGGTGGTAATTCCATTGTTTATGAGCGCATGATTGTTCAATTCGATAAAGTCGAATAGCATTCGAGTATAAATAAGAAAGGGCAACCAGCGAAAGCAGGAGTGCAGAGAAGAAATGTACACTGTGTACCTCTCCCTGGGGCAGCAGTTCTTCAATTGAGGCAATGGCGGGTTTAGTGAGTGTGGCAATACGCAACCCACTGAAAAGACTGCAGATCACTGCTATTACTAATGCAGTATGCAGCAGTATCCACATGGGGCTTTTTGATCTGTCAGACATAATTAGGCCCTAAAAAAGCCCACAGGCTATCGGCGGGATATGACAGTTTAGAGAAACTTATGTGGCTCTGAGAAATGGTTAAAACTCATTACTCCGCCAAAATGCAGTGTTTGCTAAAAAAGTGATGTTGGGGGATGCGTTGAAAATATTTAGGCCATGCTTAATTAGGGAGAAACTGTAGGGAGGCTTGGCGACGCTAAGTTTTACTTAAAGATTTCAAAGCTAAGTTAGTCGCGTAATGGCGTTATTTTGAAGCTTTTTCGTATTTCGAGGGTTTCTGACAGGGCGCTTAGTTGTGGCCTATCTTTGCGCCAGTTGAAGTCTTCGTGCCGAAAATCAAGGTATGAAAGTGCAGAGCCGAGCGCAATTTGTAGAAGACAAAATGTTTGAGGAAATTGATGGATTCTGGCTTCAAAAAAATCCAGGGTACGATTGATTGCACTGTTGTAGCGCTGCCACCAAAATTCTGACTGAAGCCCTTCACGCCCGCGAATTTTCTCTACCTGTCTGTGAACCAAGATCTCCATTAGACCCGAGGACACACTATAGAGTGTTTTTAAATTCCAGTCATTGTCTATCGCAGAGCTGAGGTGGCCATCTCCAAGTTGTTTATCTAGGAACTCACAGATCACTTCGCTATCCATAATAACGTTTCCGTTATCTAAGGTCAGACAGGGAACTTTACCTAAAGGATTATTGGATATTAAATAATTTGTATTGTGAAAAGGGTGAGAAAAAACCTCACTAACGCGGGAGTGTAACTTGAGTTCTTCTATAACAATTCGGGTTTTTCGGGCAAAGGGGGAGGAGTAAGTCAGAAAGAGTTGCATAGCGGCGCTTAATCACTCAGCCACTCTATATGGCCGGCATTGGTGATGAGGCGCCGCTAATTTTGCAAAATAACTACTAATGGTGGGGAATGACATCAGTAATACGGTTATAGAGGTGTTGTTTGAGATAGGCACGTTGCTTTTTTAGTCTTGAATAGTGATCGTCATCAGTGCCGATGCCACTATCCTGTAGTCCTCTAATTTGTTTATCCAGTTTTCGATACTGGTCGTTATCTAGCTTGAATTCTACGTCATTCCTGATCAGGTGCTTGATAGTATCGGCGTACTCGGGAAAATCCAACTCCAGCTCATGCGCGGCTATGGACATAGAAAACCTCCCCTCCATTCAGTTAAAGCATCAAGGGTAATATTAGTTTGTGAATTTAAAGTCACAAAAATCACCTCCAAGAAGCAGGCTGGGCTGCTAATTTTTGGACGATGATTTACCCCCGTTGTTTCAAGCTGATAACGTATTAGGCGGCTAATTTTTAGGTGTGAAAAGGTTGTTCAATTATAGGATTTCTTGAAGGCGGTATTCTTTATGAAGAAAAATTCTAACAAAAGAAAATTTTAGAATGCCATTTTTTAGAGAGTATGCTTGTGATTGATCAGAAGTTTACTCTGAGTGTGTCGTTTATGACATTGTAAGGCGAAAGCGATGGTGAAATGTTAATGGCTTTCAGTATTGCCGCATTCGTAATTTTTATATTGATAAAAAATGAAATTTAACTAATTGGAAGTTTTGTTGACTGGGTACACAAAAAAGCCTGGCAAATATTATTGCCAGGCCCTAGGTGTGTCGATATTATCTAAATTTTAATTAATAAAATTTAGGCTTTATGCAGAGGCTTCTAATGGAGCAAAGCGCAACTGACGTCTTTGCAACAGCTCTCCGAGATACAGCTTTAAGTAAGCTGCAGCGGCACGCTTGCCCTCTGCGGCGGCTTCCTCGGTAATTCTTCCGAAACGCGAGTATGCCTGGGAACAAAACGAATCATTGATATTGATGGCGCACATAAAACGGTCGCGCCAGTCCTGTGATGGAGGCAACTCAAATTCACGAGACAGATTCTTAATCAAGGTATCTGCCAAGCGCCAGTTGTTTTCCATCTGTAATTGACGTAGAGCCCAGCTGGACTGTGGCCCGTAGTGTACTTTGAGTGCGGAGATATTATCTTCGTAATAACTACGCACTAAGTCGCACAGGTGGTAGAGCATATCTTGCCAGCTATCCGCTGGTGAGAAATCAGAGTGCCCCAGTACCACATCGCCAAATGACTTGTAGTGACGTTCCGCCAGAGCGGTAAGGCTGGCATCTACGCTTGGGAAAAAGTGGTACACGGATGCAGCTGGGACCCCAGCTACCTGGCTCAGATTGGCTAGACTTATGTCTGTGGAATCCTGCTCGGCAATGAGGGTTTCCAGCGCGTCGAGAAGCTTTTCATACTTCTCACGGCCGTTTTTACGTTGTGGTTTGCGCGGACTGGCAGTGTCGCGCCGGCTAATAGCACGTCGATCGATTTGGTTCAAATTCACCTCCCCTTAGACAAGCGCAGTTGGCAAGCGCCAGAAGTGCGCTTTACTTCCTTGTAAAAAATTGTCTTCTGGAATTGATGATTATTATCGTACCAATTTCGGGGAGCAAGGGGATTTTGTTCGAATTGTGGGATAGTTCCGCGCTGGCGGATTAATTTTGATCAAGTGTTACTATCCCACACAATTCGAAAAAGGTTGTGCTAATGGTAGTGAAGTTCGGAAGCTTTACCGCGAAACACATAGTACGAGAATGCCGTATAGATCAGTATGATCGGCACTACAATCAGGGCGCCCACTAAAATGAATTTCAGTGAAGCGGTGGCACTGGCTGCCTGCCAGATATTCAGCTGCCCAGGCACTATGTCGGGAAAGAAGCTAAAAGCCAGGCCGATAAAGCACATCAGAAAAATAGTCACTACCAATGTGAAGGGCAGTGCACTGTGCCTATCGTTGGCTTTGGGTAACCTGGCCAGCAAGAGGTCATTAAAAATAAAAGCCAGAAAACACAGGGTGGGTATCAGGAGTACGAACATCACCAGTGGATAGCTGAACCAACGATCAAAAACGGCTGGATTGACCAGTGGATTGATCGTGGAGACTGAGACTACGCCAAGGAGAGTCGCCCGCCCAGCCCGACGCGCCCAGCGTACTGCCCGTTCCTGCAACAGTGACTCGGTTTTCAATACCAGCCAGGCCGAGCCCATATAGCTGTAGGCGGCAGTTACCCCCAGGGCACTGACTGCAGAGAAAAGCTGTGCCTGCCAGCCAGGCTGGAACCCCATCACATATTGCCCCAGCATATAACCCTGGGCCAGGCTGGTGATTATGGATCCTGCTTTAAACGTCCTGTCCCAAGCGAGTTTATGCCCCACGGCTGCTTTGGCGCGAAAGTCAAAAGCCACGCCGCGCAAAATCAGCCCCACCAGCATTATCGCTGCTGGTATATAGAGATGCATCAGCACTAGGTTGTGGGCTATGGGAAAGGCGATAAGCAGCAGGCCGATGGCGAGCACCAGCCAGGTTTCATTGGCATCCCAGAAAGGACCAATCGAGGCAATCATGGTGTCCCGCTGGGGCTCGTCTTCCTTACCCAGGGGGAGGAGAATACCCACCCCAAGGTCGTAACCATCCAGAATGGCGTAAACCAGTACTGCTAGACCCATTAGGCCGATAAAGACAACGGGTAGCCAATAGGCTGCGGATGATGCGGCCTCATTCATGGGATTCCCCCTTGGATTGCTCTTGGGTGGATTTCGGTAGGTTGGTTAGGCTGCCACCGGCGAGAGGTTCTTTGGTTTCAAACTCCTCCACTTTGACCGATTTCAAAGCCATTACTTTTAGGGTGTGAATATAGGCATAGAGCAGGATGACATAGACAAGCAGATATAGGGTGAGAGAGAAGCCCACATGGGAAGGTGGAATCTGGGTTACGGCATCTGCGGTTTTGAGAACCCCGGTCACAAGCCATGGTTGCCGACCAATTTCAGTGACATACCAGCCTGCTAAGGTGGCTACCCAACCCGCGAACGTCATTCCTACCAGGGTTTTGAGCGCCCAGTTGGGTAGCTCTTTGCGCCGCCAGAGGAGGTAGCAACCTCCCCAGGCGACAGCTAGCATTAATATCCCCATACCCACCATAATTCGGAAGGCGAAGAAAACGGGTGCAACCGGCGGATGATCATTGGGGAATTCTTCGATACCTTTTATTTCTCCATTTAAATCATGGGTCAGAATAAAGCTGGCCATTTTGGGGATAGCTATCTCGAAATGATTGGTCTTCTTCTCACCATCTGGTATTGCAAATAGTAATAGTGGCGCGCCCCTTTCGGTCTCCCATACTCCCTCCATTGCCGCCACTTTCTGCGGCTGATACTTAAAAGTGTTAAGACCGTGTAGGTCGCCGACAAAAATCTGGATTGGAATAAAAACAGCTGCCAATACCAACCCGGTTTTTAGTGCTAGCCGCGGTGCACGCTTTGGGTCACCTTTAAGTATCCGGTAAGCAGAGATACCTGCGACAAAGAAGGCTGCAGTGAGACCCGAGGCCAGTAGCATATGAGTGAGGCGATAGGGGAAAGAGGCATTAAAAATAATAGCCAGCCAGCTCTCTGGGTAGGCGACACCATCTCGTAGTTCAAAGCCGGATGGGGTCTGCATCCAGGAATTGAGTGCAATGATCCAGAAGGCGGAAAGTGTGGTGCCAATAGCCACTACAAAGGCTGAGAAGGTGTGAACTTTGCTGGGGACACGATTTATTCCAAACAACATGATACCTAGAAAAGTGGCTTCCAGAAAAAAAGCGGTAAGCACTTCATAACCCAAGAGAGGCCCGGCGATATTGCCAACCCGAGCCATAAATCCTGGCCAGTTGGTACCAAATTGGAAAGACATAGTGATGCCACTAACGACACCGAGCGCGAAGGTTAGGGCAAAGACCTTTACCCAAAAACGATAGGCTCTCATCCAAACAGGATTATCAGTTTGGTCGTAGCGAAGCTTGAAGAAAACAATAATCCAGGCGAGGGCTATTGTGATGGTGGGAAAAAGAATATGAAAACTGATATTGGCCGCAAACTGTATTCGGGAGAGGATCAGAGTATCTAGCATGGGAGCCTCTGCTGGTCGGACTAATTTATTAACCAGATAACCGGGCGACTCTTCCTGATAGGCCCGGGGGTGCCCGTTAAACACCATTGCAGGAGTATGGACCCACGGTGTTTATTGAGCGGCTGCCGACGTTGTGTCGGCGGCGGTTTATCCTTTTACCGCCTGTCTTGGTTGCCCAGCGGGCAATTCAGGTATAGGTTTATTCTGGAGCCTTTCCTCCTGTCATTTTACTTTTCAGCTCCAGTAGCTTGACGATGCCGGAGCCCAGTTTCATTAGCTTGAGTAAATCGTCGTGTTCCAGCTTGCTCAGGGTGTTGGCAAACTCTTCAAGTAATTCCAGCAGCCTGTAGACTTCTTGAATTTTTTCCTGGGCCTGTGCTTCTTGTTCATCCTGAGGCTCATTGAGCAAGAGCTGGCGCAATAGGCTCAGGGTGGGGTCCAGTTCACGTTTACGTCGCTCTTCAAATACAGTTCGAGCAAGCTCCCAGATGGACCCTGCAGCGGTGAAATAGTCTTTTCGGTCACCTGGCTGGTGCTGTAGCTCAACAAGGCGCCAGGCTTGCAGTTCTTTGAGGCCCATACTCACATTGCCGCGACTGATCTTCAGTGCCTGAGCCAGCTGCTCGGCATTTAGGGGGGAAGGGTGGATGGTAAGCAGGGCAAACATCTGGCCCACGGTGCGATTAAAACCCCACCGGCTGCCCATTTCTCCAAAGTGCAGTACAAAAGCCTGGGCTTGACTGGATAGTTTCATTTTCTTCTTAAGTTTCAGAAATTTCTGAAAATTGTAAATATAAATTGATCCAAGTCAATAAATAATTGGAAAAATTTTGTTTTAAGTTTTTTGCTTTGGGCTGTAGATAAGTAAATTGTCAGGGAGGTCGGGCCCACAAGTAGTGGTAGGCAGAAAGTGTTTTCTCTCAGGACGTTATGGGTATTTCAGAGGGAGTGATGCCTGTGCTCTACGCGGCCAGTCGCTAGGTACAATAAAGCCGCGACCCATTTCACCTTCTTGGCCCATAAGAGCAAAACATAGAGGCTTATCAACTGCTGAGCTCTGAAGTCCGGCCATAAGTTGCTCAAAAGAGACGCCGTGGGGTTCTTCCCATTCTATTGATGCCATCCAGGCTTTTTTGGGAAGCTGGAGCCAGCGCAGACCTGCTGAGATATTTCCTTGAGTGGCAAGGTTTCCGAGGGTTTCCAAGTCGGTCCACCAATTACTATTGCATAGATGCTTCAGATTCCTCCCCGGTGTCTGATTAGTTGGTAACCGGTTAAAGAGTCGGCCTGGCATCAGCGTCCACTGTCGATCAATATAAAGCTCCTGAGCTTCTAATAAAGGTTGTACGGATTGTTGTTGGATGAGAGGCAGTTGATGTTCCGCCATACGCTTTAATTTGATATCCAGGCGATCCTTGAGGCCTGGGCCAACCCAGAAGCCGACGGGCTGAGAGAGGTAGAACTTCACCGCAACCTCCCAGTGCTCGCAGCGATTACTGGGTAGGTGATGAACCACAAAGTCCAGTTCGCCGAGAGTTCTACCCTCAATACGCAGGGGCAGGTTCTGGTGCAGCAACTGGTAATCGGGGTGGTATTGAAAAGCGAAAGACCAGAGTCGCTCAAAGTAAACGCCAAGCCGGTTGGCGGGTTTGTGTCGGTCGCCTTCAATCAGGTATGTTTCGAGCTTATCAATTAATTCTTGCTTGACTTCTTTGCGAGAAAAATAAGTGTGCAATTGGTTGCGACGAGCCATAGGTAGCCATGGTAGGTCAATGGTGCTAGTTGATTTGTCACTAGTATCAACAATATCGTTACTGCCCAGGGACCAAAGTAGGTTGGACCAGTCATCTACAATAGGGCTGGGAAGTCGATTGGTCATGTAAACCCTGTCAGCGGAAAAAAAGCTCTCTAATTCTACCAGAGTCGGCACTTGACCTGGGACTGTGCTAGGGTTCATCTTCCAGAGAGATATTTAATAATAAAACTGCTGTCCCCCTATATCTTACCTCGTGTGGATTACACGTTTTTGCCAAAGCGTAATCTACATGGGATATGGGGAGCTATAGCCAGACAATAATAAAAAGAGGAGGTGAATGTGGAATCAGGGCCTATGATCTCGATCGGTCTACCCATCGCACTGTTTATCATTATGGTGGGCATTGGAATGACCCTGACCGCCAGGGATTTCCATCAGGTGACGGTAAAACCAGGTGGGTTAGTGGTGGGCACACTTGCCCAGATTGTACTTATGCCACTTGTGGCTTTTGTTCTGTGTTGGGCGCTCAGTTTACCCGCACCGATAGCTGTGGGTTTGGTGATTATTGCAGCCTGCCCGGGTGGAACGACCTCAAACCTTTTTACGTTACTCGCTCGCGGTAATGTAGCGCTCTCCATAGTGTTAACGGTTTCGGCAAGTCTAATTACGATTCTGACCCTGCCATTCTTCACCAATTTTGCCCTGCGCCAATACTTTGGAGCAGAGCAGGAAATCGTTCTCCCTTTTGCCAAAACTGTCGCCATGTTATCGGTGATAGTCTTGCTGCCCGTGGTGATTGGCATGTTGATACGGGCTTGGAACCCTCATTTGGCCAGCCGCGCTGAGGGCATTGTAAGTATTTTTGGGGCGCTGGTACTGGTCATTTTAGTGGTGGGATTGGTGTGGGGTATGAGAGACCGGATTGGAGAGCTCATGCTGTTGGCCGGCCCCTCTACAATTTTGCTGAATTTACTGGGGGTGTTGACTGGCTTAATCATCAGCCACTTCAGTGGGCTTTCCCGGCGGGATGGTCTGGCAGTAGCTACCGAGCTGGGCATCAAGAACGGGACTATTGGTCTCATGGTGACCCTCACACTGATGCACTCCAGTGAAATGTCGGTGCCTTCAGCCGTATATGGAGTACTTATGTTTCCATCGGGGATGTTGCTTGCCTATTATGGCCGCAAGAAAGCGCGCGAAGCTGGGGAGGCAGACACGGCGCAAGCTGACGAGGTCGGATGAAATACTCTCAGTCCAACAGCTTTATATAGGTATCCAAGTGCGAGATATCCGGCACACTGATGCGACCGTAAGAGCACTCTATTAGTCCCTTGGATTCAATATTCTTTAATACCCGGTGTACTCCCTGCCGGGTCATCCCCATGGTGTTGGCGAGTAGTTCTTTGGTGAGGCGGAAACTGGTTGGGCCACTTTTTTCGCCGCCGTTGTGCATTTGGGCCATAAAAAGCAGACGTCGAGCAATTCGCGCTTCGGTACCACGTAGTACATCGTCCTGGATAATGGACATTACTGTCCAAAGCCTGAGGCTAATTTGTTCCAATACTATTGGGTAGGCTTCGGGGTGTTGTTTCATTTTTGCCCTCAAGATTTCACCCGGAATATCGACTACAGCACAGTCAGTGTGAGCGCTTGCTCCAAATACTCGCGGAGTGCCAGGGCAAAATACGGTATCACCAAACCAAGCTCCACTATCTAAAATCGCAAGGGTCGCTTCGCGCCCGGCAAAATTACTGGAGCATATTCTTACTTGTCCTTCAGCGATAATTGAAAGGCGCTCCTGATGGGAGCCCGAAGGGTAGATGCTATCACCCTGAGAAAAGTACTGGCATTGTGCCTGTTGGGCTAAGAATTCTCGACCCTCACCGGGTAGGCCAGCTAGCAGTGGGCATTTATCAAGGAAACTAACGTTTTTATTCATTTGCCAAGTGTAAACAATTTGACAGTGTTTACAGCAGGGATGATTCAGAATTTGAGCACTAATAAAGCTGGGGAGAGGACGATGAAACTGGAAACAATACCTTCACTTAAGGGACGTGTTAGCGATGAAGAGTGGCAATTACGTATAGATTTGGCTGCGGCTTACCGATTGATCGCCTATTTTGGGTGGGACGATACTATTTTCACTCATCTCTCTGTACGTATTCCTGGGCCAGAATCACACTTTCTTATTAACCCTTTTGGGATGTTTTTTGACGAAATTACTGCTTCCAGTTTGGTAAAAATCGATTTGCAGGGAGAAAAAGTGGATGAAAGTGTGGCAATGGTGAATCCTGCAGGGTTTACTATTCACAGTGCAATTCATGAAGCGAGGAAAGATGCCCACTGCGTTATACATACCCATACTACTGCCGGGGTAGCTGTATCTGCTCATGCAGAGGGTTTACTGCCAATCTCGCAGCAATCACTATTTCCCCTTGCAAGTATTGCCTACCACGACTATGAGGGAATTGCTGTGCGCAAGGATGAAAAGTCACGCTTGGTGGCTGACCTGGGATCAGCGAACTATATGATCTTGCGCAATCACGGACTGTTAACCTGCGCTTCTACTATTCCTGATACCTTTTTAGCAATGTTTATATTGCAGCGTGCCTGTGAAATTCAGGTCACAGCTCTTGCTGGCAACCCACCACTCACTCCGGTGCCCCAGAATATTGTGGATAAAATAGTGAGTGAAGGAGATATGGTTACCAGTAATCAAGGGGGGCTATTGGCTTGGCCTGGATTTTTAAGGAGGTTGGATAGAGTTAACCCAGGGTATAATGAATAGCATTTGTCCCAAATACCCTGAATGTGATTTTAGGTTCTATATTTCTGGGTATTGATCAAGAATTTAAAATTTAAATTGGATGTTGGGGAATTAAGCGCCACAATCAAAGGAACCCTGATTTAGGCCTGGCTAATGGACTTTACTTTCAACAAAATGGAATTAATGTGGGCTTATCGCCACCAATGAGTCCTCGAAGGCTAATCAACGGTATTCCAACATGCTCCAGTACTTTCTTAAAAAAAGATTAAAAAAACATGACTCTAATAATAATTTAAAGGTGGAGTCTCTGGTTTTAGGTCATCTTCTCGGCTTGAAGGCTCTGAATTGTGAGTCATCCGGCGTTGGCAATGATAAGCCGCATAATATAGTCGTTTCGCTGACTTCTTATAATAAGCGTATTTATGATGTTTACTTATGTATAGAAAGTCTTTATCAACAATCCTTGAGAGCAGATGCAATAGTTCTATGGTTATCCTTACGTGATTTCCCCGATAGGAGATTACCTGAGATACTTCGAAAACAGCAGGCTAGAGGCCTACAAATTCATTTCGTGGAGAATGATTTTGGGCCTTATATGAAATATATGTATGCCTTTGATATGTTTCCAAATAGTCTCATTGTCACTGTGGATGATGATGTGCTTTATCCTTCAGATACTATCGATTTACTATATCAATCTTATTTGAGAGCTCCCTCACATATCCATTGTCATAGGGCACATAAGATTCTGTTAAACGGAAAAGGGGAATTGAAACCTTACGAAAGTTGGCGCTCTTATGGGCTAAATAGTGAGCCATCTCCTTTCCTTTTTGCTACGGGAATGGCTGGGGTTTTGTACCCTCCGGATTCATTACATGAGGATGCTTTCAATAGTAAAAAATTTATGGAGTTATGTCCTGCTGCTGATGATGTTTGGTTGAAGGCGATGAGTTTATTGCGAGGAAAATATGTTACTAGGGTTCCAGACTATCGATACTGGAGGGAACGCTTTCTTACTATTCAGGGATCACAGATTCAACAGTTAAAGGAGATCAACTTGAGAGGCACAGGTGGTAATGACTGCAAGATTAAAAGGGTGTTTTCAGAGTATCAATTACTTGACTATTTACAGGAGCGAAATCAGCCTGTTTTAAGTCCTCACTAGGGGGTGACTTGGGTGAAAGACCAGAGCTGCCCCAGATAGGGGTAATCTACTCAAGCACTTTTTTTTAGGTGAAAGAAGCTGCCCTCGGCCTTAAATTGGGTTTTTGTCCTAAATATGGTGTTTGAGTGGCCATTGGCTGTGGCATCTGGCATAATCTGCCAAGTTTGTACCCACTTCCGCCCTCTTCTCTTTTGATGGTGTTCCCAAGCTGAGCGGATTGCTGTTCGGCTATTCGGTACAATAGGTTGAGTTTGCTGGATGGCCCTGAATGTTCCAATATTTTTTAAAGAAGCGCTTAAAAAAGCACGACCTAAACAATAATTTGAAGTTGGAAGCACTTGTTCGCTGCCAGTTGCTTGGTCTACACGCTTCAAGCAACACAGATCCGGGAGTGGGAAATGCTAAGAGACATAATATTGTTATATCTCTAACGTCCTTCGATAAGCGAATCCACGATTTATATTTGTGTATTGAAAGCCTCTTCCAGCAATCCCTTAAGGCTGATGCAATTGTTCTTTGGTTGTCTACCAAGAACTTTCCAAATAAGACTTTGCCCGAGACCCTTAAAAAGCAACAGCAAAGAGGGCTGCAAATATTTTTTGTTGAGGAAGATCTGGGACCCTATAAAAAATATGCTTATGCTTTTGAAAGATTTCCTGACAGCCTGATTGTTACTGTTGACGATGATGTTCTTTATCCGCCGGATATGATTGATTTACTTTATCAGGCATATGAAAAAGATCCATCCAAGATTTATTGCCACAGGGCTCATCGAATGCGTCTAGATAAAAAAGGAGCACTACTGCCTTATGGAAGTTGGGAAAGTAGCATAAGGGACACAGAGGCATCTCATTTAGTCTTTCCAACTGGCATGGGAGGAGTTATGTATCCTCCAAACTCCTTGCATAAGGATGCGTTTGACCCCGAAAAATTTATGACCCTGTGCCCAAATGCAGATGATATTTGGTTGAAGGCAATGAGTATTAAAAGCGGGACTTTGGCTGCGCGTATTTCTGATACCCGTAGCTGGAGACATCGCTTCTTAATGATTCAGGGCTCACAAGAATATGCATTAATGAAGGAAAATCATAAGAACCGTCAGGGGAATGATTGCAAAATTAAGAAGGTCTTCTCTGAATATGACATCTATGATTTGCTGAAATAGTAAAAGATTGAATTGTCGTTGAGATGAGAAGCTAGAGTCTACCATTTATAACGAAACCCAAGCTCTAGCCCTCCTACAAAACTGTCCCCAATACTCTCCAGGCCGCTGCTGAAAAATAATTCGGTATAGATGGAACAGTGGTCCCCACATTCCTCATAACTAGCCCCCATTCTTAAGTCTGCATACCAAAAGTCTGGTTTTTGGTAGAGGCGGGCTCCAGAAACGACCAAGTCAGTTTCCTGGTTGAGATTCAGAGTGACTCCAGGAGTTACATAATAACCAAAGCGCTCTAGAGGTAGGGAGCCGTACATATTTCTACTTGATTTACGCTGGCTTTTGCGCTTTTCAAAAGTGGTGCCTAGGCGCAATAAAAACCCATTATTATTAATATCTCCTACTTTTACGGCGTAGGTATCTTCGAAATCCTCCGCTTCCTCAGAAGTATAAATAAGTTGTGCATGGGGGGTAATAGAATAATAATCATAGAGCTTGAAGCTCCACCCTCCTTCTACAGAAAAGCCATAACCATAGCCCTCACTGCTATTGCGGAGAGCACGCAGGTCTTCTGCGTCGAAGTCAAAGTCAAACCAACTTAGCTTAAACTGAGTATCCAGGTACAGGCCTTGGTAGCCATACCAGGTTAAATAGCTACTGACGCCATATGTTTTGGCATCTATATTGCCATCACCAAAAAAAGATTCTACTGTATTTCTTGAATCGCCATAGTGCAAAGCCAAACTAACAATAGGTGTGGTGTCAAGAATTAATAGGTTGAGAGGAAAGTCGATACCAAACTGAAATTGATAATAAGTTTGATCCCAACTTGCCCAGGTGGTGGACTCTTTGGGAGTTGTAGTTATATAGCGTGCGCCATTACGTAGCCATAGTCCCTTGCGATCAATAGCGGTTTCCAATGAACTGGTGTAATCGGTATTATAGACGTCCCGATAACTGCTACCAACCCAATAACGATTGCCTACACGACTCCGCAATGTGGAGGGGATATTTAAAGAGCGCAGCACTTGCGGAAGGGTTTCATACATTACCGCAGCGGGCTGCCAGCGAATCATACCGCCTTTGGGAAGGCGACTTGAATTACTTATCGTAGAACGTAGATACCAACTACCATCCTCATTTCCAGTTTCGTCACTGTGGTGCAGGGTATAGGCGTATGCTCCACCAATAGTTGCTGGTTGCTCATCCTTGGTAGTGTAGTCGCCGTTTAAAATAAAAGCATGTTCAGTAGAGTCACCCTCGATAGAAATTAGTTTTATTCCATCGTCTTGGGTGCGTGCGCCAGTGCCGTTGCGATTATAAACGGTTACATAAGTTGATCCGCTGGTATCCCCTCTGATGATTAACTGGTCACTGCCGGCAGAACTGTCATTGAGTGCTACATCTAACCACAGGCGTCCGTTTTCGCCGCTATAGTGTCCATAATTATTATCACTATCTTTTTGAATGATTAGAGTGTTGAATTCTTTATTCGCAAGATCGATAGTGCCGTCGTTAGCAACGTTGCCGGTAATTCTATACTCTTTGGCATCTATAAAAGTTTGGCCGCCCCATTTGATGTGTAACCCTAATGGATTGTTTTCAGCGTCTTGGCCGCCGCCAACATTTAAACTGCCCGTTAAAATAATTTTTGAACTACCCCAAACAACAACACGTTCCCAGTTGGTTAGTTTGTTGCCATCCACACGATAGTCTAGCTTGAAAATCAGTGTGTCGATATCCCCATCTTCTGCACTGAGATCATCACCACCATTTAAAATTGCATCACCCTCGAAAGAATAGGAGTCAATGACTAAGGTATCTGACCCAGAGCCACCGCGTATCTCATTGCTTATTCCCTCATCCCAGTGGATGTAATCATCTCCCCCGCCGGCATCCAGGTAATTAAAAATGAAACCTCCATCCAGAGTGATTTGGTCGTTACCTTCACCACCCCAAACATGAAAGGTGAGTCCGTCTAAAATTTGGATATTATCGTCACCCGCTCCGCCATAAATACCCCCGCCACTGAGGTAGTTACCAATGTCGCTACTGCGATTATCCAGTACGATTAGATCGTTTCCATTTCCGCCAAAGACAGAATCTTTAACTATTGCCCCTTTCACATGAATGGCATCGTCGCCATCGCCACCGAAGACACTATTGATAGTGCCGCCATTTAAATCCAAGGTGTCATTGCCGCCTAGTGCATCGACATCGGCCTCTTCTGCATCATTATCTTCGTCACAGATTATTTGATCTGCGCCACTAGTACCCGTATTACTCGGAGTACACTGCGCAATGGCTTCCAAGGGGAAAATAATCGCTAGTGTCAATGCGGGAGAAAAAAGTAAAGCATTAATCCACTGGCGGACGAAAAAGTTTGATTTATAGTTTTCCATTGGGGTATCTGCACTAAGTTTCATTTACAGAGTTCCGCCATTCAGAACTTGGTGCCAATGCCAACATTGATGATCCATGGGTTGTAATCGAAGTGTGCGTAGAGGCGGTCTGAACCTAACTCTGTGGGGAAGTTAACTGTGGGGTCGGTATCTGATAAGTAGTAAAGAGCCGCCAGATTAATTAACAGAGGATAACGAAATTGACGGAAATCTAGGTTGAAGTCGATTCCCCCTTGAAGAGCCCAATCCCAGGAATGTCCCATATTAAGAGCCCCTGGCGCCACTGACATACCTGAGTCCATCAAATATTCATCAAATTGGCGGCTGATAGAAACCGTATGGTAATCGGTATAGTTAATACCGGCGCCTAGATAGGGTCGAAAAAAATAGGATGGATCGAGAAAATACCAGTTAGCAAAGGCGAGAGTGGTCGATACCTTAAAATCCCCCAGTTGAATTTGGCTGCTGCCTGGGTTGCCAGTAAAATTGTCGAGAGTCACATCATAGGCAGCACTGTTAATGTGCATCAGCTCGAACCCCAATCGGTCTGAAGGGCGCCATACTCCGGAAATTTGCCAAGTTTGTGCTGTGTCTATTTCCCAGGTCGAATTATATAAGTCCCATTGTTGTAATACCCGGTATTTCAGTGAAGTTCCGGCATCATTGGGAGCAACATAGCTGAGCCCGAAGCGAACTATAAATTCACCCCAGTCAATGTTGCGCCAATCTTCCTGAGCTTTAACACTGATTGTGCTTGTGGCTAAAAGTAATATAAAGAGTCTGAAAATTATTCCCTGGATTTTCATCGTTATACCTTTCTGTGAAAATCGATGACGGCCGGCGTCATTTATTGTTTCTCGTTGCATTAGATAACTGGTGATTTTGGACTCACCAATAGGTATCCCAAAAGTAGCAGGATTCGGCAGGTGCAGAGGAAATTTGACGAGTATTAAATCGGGATTTTTTGGGAGAAGATTGGCTATCACCCAAGAAGTTTAACCTGTGTGCGGAGTTAGCCAATTCAAATATTGAATTTTTTCTGTGCTTTTACATTATGGATTATTGATTGGGAGATAGAGGCCAAGCGATACCGCTTTCTACCGGTACCGTCTCAAGGTTGCGGGCATACTCAAGGAATTCTGCGGCGGCAGGAGATAATGGACGGGACTTTCGCCTGGCCAGATACCAGTGGGTAATAATTGGCAGTGATTCCACTTCTAAAATTGACAGGCCGGAATGGCCGCCAAATGCGAGAGTATGTTCGGAGAGAATAGATACCCCGAGCCCTGACATTACAGCGTGCTTTATCGCTTCATTACTTTCGATGGTCATGCGAATATTGAGGTCGATATGTCTCTCCTGTAGGAAACGCTCAATGGCGTGACGGGTTCCAGAGCCCTCCTCTCGCCGCAGGAAGGGACCGCTGGCAAACTCTTCAAGGGGAATCTTTTTTCTACCTGCTAACGGGTGCTTCTCCGGTGCTATGGCCAACAGTCGATTGGGCAGGAATTCCACCAATTCCAGATCAGGGTTTTTGGGAGGATGGCTGAACACATAAAAATCATCCTCATCCTCACTGGTGTAGTCGATGATCTGCTGACGATTACCCACGCGAAAGAGAATATCCAACTTTGGATGCTGCTCGTAAAATTCGCCAATCAGGTGGGGAATAAAATATTTGGCGGTAGTGACGACTGCCAGTTGTAAACGCCCTGTTTCTAGACCGCGCAGTCTGGCTAGCTTTAATTCCAGATATTCATAGCTCTTGAGGATTTCTCGGGCACTGTCCACCAGAGTCTGTCCGGCTTCAGTGAATTGCAATTGCTTGCCTACGGCGTAGTAGAGGGGCAAGCCTACGGCACCAGACAACTTGGCCAACTGCATGGATACACTGGGCTGAGTCAGGTGCAGCGCTTTTGCGGCGCCACTGATACTGCGGTGTTCATATACTGTAAGTAAAACCTCCAACTGCCTGACAGTGCCGATGCGGGAGTGAGCTCTGCTGGATAACATGATTTTTCTTATTCATAGATAAAAGATGATAGTTAGCATAATCATTATCTATTTTTATCTATTGGTCTACCTAGGGATAATGCGCCCACTTCAATCTATGGGAGGGGGCCTCTGCATGCACAAGTCACAACTTTACTTTGGTACCTTGGTAGGACTGTTAGTTATGTCCATTGGATGGATATTGGCGCTGGTTGGTATTGATGCCGCCGCACTAATGGTGGTGGGGCTGGTGGTGGTGCTTGCCAATGTGGGTTACGTGCTAATGAAGCGCGCTCCTCAGAAAATTCGACTCCCCCTATCTGAACGCCGCGATCGCTCCAAGCGCGGGAAGCACTGATCATGCAGCTGGATGTTGTAGTTGGTTTCTTCATCCTTGGGGCTCTGGCGCAGCTGGTACGTAGTGATTTACGCCTGCCCACCGGTCTCTACCAAAGCTGTGTGATCTTTCTGCTGCTGGCTATAGGGCTCAAGGGTGGGGCGGCCCTCAGTACTTATTCCGCTTCCACCCTGATTCCTCAATCTCTCGCAATTTTGGCCTTTGGTGCACTGCTTCCTTTGTTGGCCTTCCCGCTTCTCTATTGGATAGGCAAATGGAGTCGGCTGGATGCAGCGGCTACTGCAGCCCACTACGGGTCGGTCAGTGTGGCAACCTATGCCGTGGCGGTGGCCCTGTTGGAGGCGAAGGGTATCGATTACGAAGCCTATTTCCCCTTATTCGTTGCCCTGCTAGAAGTTCCGGCTATCGTGGTGGGAATTCTTCTAGCACGGAAATCGATGCAGAACAGCAACAAGGGGCGCCTGGCTCATGAACTGACTTGCAATCAGGGGGTTCTTCTCCTGCTTGGCGGGATCGCCATCGGCGCCTGGGCCGGTGAGCGTACTGCAACAGTAATGCCTTTCTTTGGTCAGTTATTTCACGGTGTATTGGCTCTTTTTCTGCTGGAAATGGGCAGAGTCGCGGCGGCGCGACTGGCAGATGTGCGTGGGCAGGGTGCGTTCTTGCTGAGTTTTGGTATATTTATGCCCCTGCTAGGCGGTGCGGCCGGGGGTGCCCTGGGAGCATTACTGGGGTTGTCGGCGGGAGGAATTTTCCTGCTGGCAGTACTCGGTAGCAGCGCCTCCTATATCGCGGTACCCGCAGCTATGTCTGTGGCTCTGCCGCAGGCCAATGCCAGCGTGTCCATCACACTGTCCCTGGCGATTACGTTCCCTTTCAATGTCCTGGTGGCGATTCCCGTCTACCTGGCGTTTGTTCAACATTGGAGTTAGCCGCAAGTGAAATCACTGCCCTTTGAAAAAGTCACCATCGTTATGGGGTCGCGATCGGATTGGCCCACCATGGCCAATGCCACCAAACCCTTGAACGAGCTGGAGGTTCCTTTTGCCACTGCGGTTGTGTCCGCTCACAGAACCCCCCAGCGTCTGGTGGAGTTCGCCAGTGAAGCCCACAAAAACGGCACCCAGGTGATTATCGCCGGAGCTGGTGGCTCTGCCCACCTGCCGGGAATGATTGCCGCTATGAGCCCGCTGCCAGTGATTGCTGTGCCTGTTGAAAGCCGTTTTATGACCGGAATGGATAGCCTTCTTTCCATCGTGCAGATGCCCAAAGGTATCGCCGTGGCTACCCAGGCGGTAGGTGCCTCTGGGGCTTATAACGCGGGCCTGATGGCGGCACAGATGCTCTCCCTGGGCGATGCTGAACTACAGGAGCGACTGATCGCTTGGCGCGAGCGTCAAACTGACCAGGTTCCGCTAACGGTGGAGTGAAGTCAGTGAGTGAAGTAACCAGACATATCGCTATTGTCGGCTGCGGGCAGCTGGCGCAGATGATGGCACAAGAGGGTAAGCCCCTCGGTATAACATTTAGTTTCCTGGCGGAGAAGGACGAGGACGCGGGTTGCGTTGAAGGTCTCGGCACAATAGTCAGGCTGGATGAGGCGGGCAGTGACGAGGATTTATTTCAGGCACTTGGTTGCCCTGAGGTGATTACCGCCGAGCGTGAGCAGGTGGATGTAGCGCTGTTGAGAGCGTTGCAACGCTTCTGTCCCGTTTACCCAGATCCCCATGTTTTTGAGAAAGCCCAACACCGTTTAAGGGAGAAGCGGGCTCTTACTGAGAGTGGTCTTCCGGTTGCGTCTTTTATGCCGGCGCAGGGGCGTGATGAATTACTGAATGCCTTGGATAAGCTCGGTTATCCAGCGTTTATCAAGAGCTGTGAAAATGGCTATGACGGTAAGAACCAGTGGCGGGTGAAAGATGCGACAGAGCTACAGGAAGCCATAGAAGAGGCCAAAGATTTGCCCTGCGTGGTGGAAGCCTCGGTAGATTTTTCCTGTGAGGTTTCCCTGATCGGTGCCCGCTCTGCTTCAGGGGAAGTAAAGACTTACCCTCTGACTGAGAACCTGCATCGCCAAGGTACGCTGTTACTCTCCAAGGCGCCTTATCAGGATGAGCAATTATTGGCCAGTGCCCGTGCCTATTTGCAAAAGTTGATGGATGACTGGGACTATGTGGGCGTACTTTCAGTGGAGTGCTTTGTCACCAGTGAAGGTTTGCTAGTGAATGAAATTGCGCCACGGGTCCACAACAGTGGTCACTGGACTTTAGTGGGTGCGGGCACCAGCCAATTTGCCAATCATTTGCGAGCGATATTGGATATGCCACTGGGTGACACCGATTGCCCGCGACCCGCTGCCATGGTCAATATGCTTGGTGTGGATCGAGCGCCAACAGGCAAGAATGAGGGAGTTTGGCTCTATGGCAAGACGCTCCGTCCCGGGCGTAAGATGGGCCATGTGATCCTGGTGGATGACAGTTCAGAAGAGCTGGCTCAGCGCTGTGAGGCGATGATTGCCGATCTCTATCAGCAGTAACTAACTCACCTGGGCAGGATCTACTTTAAGTCCCTCTTCGGGTTTTTGAAGCGGGGACTGGCGGTCCTGCCTCGCCACATAGGGGTGCCTACCCGATAGGCTGCTCGCGCAATCATATGCACCCCGATGGGCACAGTGAAGAGCAAAAATAGCAGCGCCGCCACTGCGCGTGCGGTTACCTGGGTATCGTGGAACATTGCGGCAACGCCCCCCAGTAACAATCCGCAGCACAGGGTGGCGGCTTTGCCCGAAGTGCTCATGCGAGTGTAGAAATCCGGCATCCGTAACAAACCCAAAGCCGCACTAAAACCGAATAGGCTGCCTACTAGCAAAAGGGTAGCAATAAAAACCTCATCGAATACCACTGCCACCTCCCTCTTGTAATACGGTCTTTTTTCCGCTTTTCTCGATAAAGCGGGCGAAGGCGACACTCACCAGGAAGGCTACCAGTGCCAGGGCAATGGCCGCACTCAGATAGGCTGGCTCTCCCGAGGCAATCGCTAACAGAGCGCAATAGGCCACTGCAAGAATATTCAGCACATCGAGGGCTACAACCCGGTCTGCCAGTGTTGGACCAAGAAAAATTCGCATAAAACACATGGCCAGAGCCAGTAATAAAATGAGTGATGAGACATTAATGGCCGCTACGATTAGCGGCGCGTTGATATCAACGATAGTACTGTGCATCAGGAAAACGCCTCCCGCACGCGTTTCTCAAATCCCAGATGAATTTCCTCACGAAAAATATCTGGGTCATCAACGAACATAGTGTGTACTAAAAATTCAGAGTTATCCGGAGTGATTTCCAGAACTACCGTTCCCGGTGTGAGTGATATTAAATTCGCCAGTATAAAAATCTGGGTTTGATCGGTTATTTCTAGAGGTAGCCGCACTACCTGTGGACGGCTTTGTAATTTTGGTGAGAACACCTCCAAGACTGCACGTAAACTTGAAAGTACAAGTTCTTGTAGGAAAAAACTGCCTAGGCGGATTAGACGAGGTAGACGCTGGAAATACTTGGTTCCCTCAGGGATCTTGGGCGAAACTCGCAATGCCAGATAACCGACAAAATAACCAAAACAAAAGTTTGTCAGTGTCGCATTACCGGTAAGGGCCGACCAGCTAATGGCCAATATTAAATTGAGTAAAAATACGCGCATAATTAGTGGTTCCCCGCGTATTGGGTTTCCATTTCCAGTACCGCCTCAATGTAATCACTTGGATTCAACAATTCCCCTGCCGCGGCCAGTGAGTACTCGATAAAAGGGCCCGGTGCCAGCCCGAGCACTAGAGTGATCAGGGCCAGTAATGCCACCGGCAGCAGGCGCTGGTAGCGCTCCTGCTGGGGAATATTCTTTAAACTCTGACAATAGTCCTTCGGGTGATCCTTTAAAAAAGCTTCCGCCCAAATTTTGCTCATGGAAAACAGGGTCAGGGCCCCGGTAATTAAGGCTACGGCCACAACCCAGTAAGCGTCCAGATCTAGGCTTGCCTTCAATAGCAATAGTTTGGCCCAGAAACCTGACAACGGTGGAAAACCGGCCAGGCTGAAGGCGGCTATAAAGAAAAAAACAGAAAGCAGTGGACTGGCCCGATAGAGGCCTCCAATCTGGCTTAATTCGTAACTGCCTGTCAGGCGTTTGGCTGTACCACTGATAAGAAATAAATTGGTTTTGGCGACGATATTATGAATGGTATAAAAGATCGCTCCGGCCAATGCCAGTGGTGTATCGAGCGCCAAGCCTAGTACCAAGAAGCCAATCTGGCTGATGATATGGAATGCGAGAATTTTACGAAATTCATAATGTGCAGCTGCGCCCAATACGCCGGTGAGCATGGTCAATAATGCAGTACCCAGCAAAATAGTGTGGGGGAACTCCAGCTCACTGGGAAAAATCAGAGTGAAGGTACGGATTAAAGCGTAAACCCCTACCTTTGTAAGCAGGCCGGCAAAAACTGCGGTCACTGTGACAGGTGGTGCATGATAAGAGGCGGGCAGCCAAAAAAATAATGGAAAAATGGCAGCCTTAATACCAAAGGCACAGATAAATAACACCGCCAGAGCAGAAACAGCAGTGGGGTTATCCACAGTGGCTAAAGAGACATGCAGCTGGGCCATGTTCAAAGTGCCTGTCAGCCCATAGGTCATACCGATAGAGGTCAGCATTAGCAATGTGGAAACTAGGTTAAGTGCTACATATTTAATTCCGCCATCCAGTTGAATACGATCTCCACCAAGCACCAGCAATGCGAAAGAGGCAATTAGCATTACCTCAAACCAGACATACAGATTAAATAAATCTCCAGTAATAAAACTACCGCAAACTCCGGCCAGTAATAATTGGAAGAAACTATGAAAGCCCAGTTTAACCCGGTATTTCCTGATATCGGAAAGGGAAAAGACCGATACACAGAGTCCAACGATACCGCTAATTAGTAGCATAATGGCGCTCAGCCGATCTGCGACTAAGGTGATACCGAATGGCGCAGCCCAATCTCCCATCTGTGCCGCACGGGTGCCGCCTGTTTCCACCAAGTACAGAATGATAAAGGTCACACCGAGTAGAAGTGTGCAGCCAAAGACAGAAATAGCACCACACAGGCGCTTTCGTCCTCGCGCCGGAAAAGTGGCGAGTGCGGTAAGGATTGGTACTAAAAAGGGTAGGGCCAGTAACCAGCTCAAGGGGATTTATCCCTCTTGGGCAAAACCGGCTCGGCAATACGCATCGAATCCACATCCAGGGTGCCGAGTACTTTATAGGCCTGAGCAATCAGGGCCAGAGCAAAGGCCAGTAGGCCAAAGCCAATCACAATGGCGGTAAGGATTAATGCCTGAGGCAAGGGGTTGGAAATTGGCCCAGGAGCAACTTCCATGCCTTTTGGAATTAAGGGAGGGGCGGCGCGAGTGACGCGCCCTGCGACAAATATTGCCAAGTTGGCGGCATTACTAATGAGTATCAGCCCAAAAAGATAATGTAGTAAATTTCTGGCCAACATCAGGTAGACACCGGTAGCGATCAGAATGCCAACAACGAGAGCGAGTGGACCTTCCATCTTAGTTGGACTCCTCCAGGGCAAAAATCAGGGTCAACACAGCGCCGAGCACTGCGAAATAAACCCCGATATCAAAAATCAGTACATTGCTAATAGTGATTCCGCCAGTATTTTTACCACCGGTAATCTGCAGCCACTGTCCTGAGAATGGCGCTTCACCAGAAAAAAGGCCCAGCATTCCGGAAACTGCGGCGATGAGTACACCGCTCGCAGCCAAAGTGCTAGGGGGAATCTTTAGGGCACTCTGTGCGGACTCCATACCCCAAGCGATGGCAAATAAGGCAAATGCGGAGGCGGCGATCAAGCCAGCAATAAATCCTCCTCCTGGATAGTTGTGCCCACGCAGTAACATATAGATAGAGAACAATAGAATCAGAGCTACCAGTACTCGGGTTGCGGTTTGAAGTATCAGTGAATTCATTGCTTACCTCGCCGCAATTGATGACCGAGTAGGGTGACTGCAGCCACAGCCGCAGTGAAGACCACAATAATTTCTCCAAATGTGTCCAGTGCTCGAAAGTCCACCAAAATGACGTTGACGATATTGCGGCCATGGGCTTCCGGAACCGATGCTTTTTCAAAAAACTCGGTGGTTGGGCTCTCCAGAGGTGTCTGTAGTACCGCAAGTAAGCTGAAGGTGACCAGTAGACCTAAAACCGCGCCGAGGGTGGCATCTCGTGGGCGGAACAATACCTTGCGACCGGGATTAAATACCGGTAGGCGCGGCAGGATTGCCGCAACCAATACCAGGTAAAGGGTTTCTACTAGTAGTTGGGTAATCGCGACATCCGGTGCGCCAAGAAATAAGTAGATCAGGGCAATTCCCACTCCTAGGGCTCCCAGGGCACAGATGGCAATAAGTGGCTTGCGCGCCGAGCCCGCCATATAGGCCCCTCCCACGGTCAATAGCAGGGCGGCCCATTCCTTTAGGTTGAGGCGTGGCCAAGCGTATTCCATAGGAAATTGTCCACTGCGTATCAGGGCATAAGCGAGGGCCAGGGATACAGTGACAAAAATTACTGTTAGGTAACGCCGCATAATACCGTTTTGTAGTATACGGGTTTGTAGTGCGGCAAAGGCTTTGAGTAAATCCAGAGATTTATCCCACAACTGATCGGCATTGGTGGGCGCATGTTTGAAATCCCAGGCCAACCAAGCACGCATGCGCCGTAAGCCTAGATACATGGTGACTCCTAAAACAAAAGTGAGAATACTCATCAGCAGGGGAATATTAATGCCGTGCCATAACTTAAGTTTGATGGTCTCTGGGATTCCCAGAATTGCGCTCAGTGCCGGTTCTACCAAGCCGCCACCAACAAGATCTGGTGCCATACCGAAAGTAAGGCCCAAGCCACTTAAAATTAACGGGCTAATCCACATGCCCAGTGGTGCTTCTTGAACATTGGATATATGTCGCGGCTTTTTTTTCCAGAACGGTTTGATCGCCACCATACCCGCTACGGTTACCGTGACGGCATTGACAAAAACCGCCACTGTAGCAACCAGCGCCGGTTCTGAGGCCACTGCTAAAGCGCCTTCATATTTAAGCTCTTTACCGATAAAGCCTAAAAAAGGTGGGAACCCGGCCATGGAGAGAGCCGCCGCTGAAGCCGCAATCACAGTAATATGCATTGAGTGGCCGAGTCCGCCCAGTTTGTTGAGATTGCGTGTGCCGGCCTGTTTGTCGATAATGCCCACCACCATAAACAGTGCCGCTTTGTAAAAAGAGTGCACGATAAGAAAGGTAATGGCAGCGGCCACAGCAGCCGAGGCATCTGAGCCCAGGAACATGGTCAGGGTACCTAGCGCAATCAGGGTGGTATACGCCAGGGCCAACTTCAGATCGGTTTGTCGCAGCGCCGCCAAGGCCGCAACCGCTGCCGTAGCGGCACCCGTACAAGTCAAAATCCATTCCCAATACTCGGTATGTGCTAACACTGGATGCATACGCGCGAGCAAGTAAATACCAGCTTTTACCATGGTGGCTGAGTGAAGATAGGCACTTACTGGAGTAGGGGCGGCCATAGCATTGGGCAGCCAGAAATGAAAGGGTAGCTGTGCAGACTTACAAAAGGCGCCTATTAATATCAGTATTAAGATCGGTAAATAAAGAGGGCTTGCTCGTACAGTTTCACCGGTAGCCAATACCTGGACTAAATCGAAACTCTCTGCCAGAGAGGCGAGTAGTAGTAACCCAACGAGTAGGCACAACCCACCTAGTGTGGTGACCAGCAAGGCTTGTAAAGCAGAGCGACGTGCAATGGCGCTGGTGTTGTTATAGCTGATTAGTAGATAGCTGGAAATGGTTGTTATTTCCCAAAAAACAAATAGGGTAATTAAGTCTCCCGCCAGAACCAAACCCAGCATCCCCACCATAAAAAGGTAGAGGTAAAAGTAAAATCGGCGCAAATCAATGTCGCCGCGCATATAAGCGGCAGCATAGATGGTAACAAAAATTCCAATGCCACTAATTAACAGGGCAAAAAGGAAACTCAGGCCATCGATATAAAAACGCAAGTCAATTCCCAGTGCTTCAACCCAGGTAACGCCAAAGGAGAATTCCTTACCGGCTGAAATATCCGGCATATGCACCATTAAGATAATGGTGAAAATAGTCGGAAGCACAGGTGAGAGTAGGGATATCCATCTCCCTGGCGTAGCCTGATCGATTTTGCGACCTTCCGTGTCGCCCACTGCGCCCATCAATACATCCCCGATTGCCTCGATCTATTTTAGGAGGGAATTGGCAATAGAGCTGGCGCGGAATCTTAGTATCGAGATTATTATGTTTCTGTTGATTGGGATGCTTTCCAATTGGCACGTATCGAGTTGAATGGAAATTGCGACTAGCTGCTTCTATATATGCTTTTCAGATGAGCCTTTTAGAAAGTAATTTTCAATCAGATAGTTGGAAATAATTCTTATTAGAGTTGTTTAAAAGCCTGTAGAGGATATCCGTCAATTACTGAATCTGAGGTATTTAGGGGCTCAAGTTGAATGTCTCGATGAGTGCCGGTTTATTCGACTAAGAAATTTATCTTACTTAGAGTCAGGTGCTCTTCTTAGGATATGACTTTGCGCCATATTGCATAAATAGAAGTAGGGTAATAATTTGATGGTGGAATACCTGCTATTTAGAGGTTCCCTGGGTAGTTGAGCAAGATAAGAATTTCACTAATTTCATAAATAATATGCTTAAAGGATGCAACTATGAATCGGTCACTTAACAAACATCCTGAGCTAAAGATCCTAGATCAAGATTTATTCGAGTTGGTGCGTGGGGTGGAAATTCTTGCGGCAATTGAGCCAAGAAATTTTCGGGCGATGAAAGAAGATTTTTTCTCGAAGAAGTTTTCCATTAATCCTCAGTTTGTATACCGTGAACAAAAAATGGACATATTTCAGCGCAAACGGCTGCTTTATGCCCTTCCAGTAGAATCCCTGCCAGATGGGGATTTGACTCAGCTATATAGCGATATCATCGAATCTTATGTCGATAAATTGGATCAGTTTCACTCTGTGGGAACGGATGATTTTGTTTATAACTCCTTGCGTTACTTTGGAGAGCCCACAGATAAGGATGTAAATAATGCCAATTTTATTCTGCACTTGCCTGATGATTTGGAATCTAGTGATGATCGGTTTCTGAATGCTAATGAGATGATGCAGTATCTCAGTGACTTCGCTAATAGACAGGGCTATAGCTACGATATTCACATCGACGATCATATGATTGCCAATGCTTTGGTGGCTGGTAGTACGATTAAAATCAACTCCCATGCCAATATTTCGGAGACTGAGGTCTCTGCGTTGGCTCACCACGAGCTGGGGGTTCACCTGGTCACCACTCTTAACGCCCGTAGCCAGACGCTAAAAATTCTAGAGTTGGGTTGCCCGGTCAATACAACTACTCAGGAAGGCTTGGCAATTCTGTGTGAGTTCCTGGCTGGATACCTCACTCTGCCAAGACTAAAAGTATTGGCCTTGCGGGTGGTTGCGGTGCAATCCATGTTACAAGAGAGGGATTTTAAACGTACTTTTATCCTGCTCAAAGAAAAATATCAGGTGGAGGAAAATCTGGCCTTTACGATTACTACCAGAGTCTATCGAGGTGGCGGCTTCACCAAGGATTATCTTTATCTACAAGGTTTTCAACAGATGTTAAATGCCCTGGAAAACTGTAAGGATTTTAATAACCTTATGACCGGCAAGGTATCAGTGGAATATCTGCCTCTTATTTCTCGGTTGATTGATAAAGGCTATCTGCATGCACCACATTTTATCAGCCCTGCGATAAAAGAACCGCAGTCTATTGATCCCGTTAAACGGTTTATTGCCCATGCGATTAAATAATTTTTTTAGAGAGTCTTACTTAAATTCAGTTGGCTGGTAGGTCAAACCACAGGGCCGTGATGCTATTCTTTATCGCTTTCAGTTGTACTTGTTTCTTGAATAAACCCAGGCCGTCCCCTGAGGCCAGTATAGATTTATCATTTACACTGGCCTCACCTTTAATGACATGTAAGTAGCCGGGCCGCTCATGGGTTTGTATTGTAATGCTTTCTCCGGTATTTAATTGCAAACGGTATAGACTGGTATCCTGATGTATGGAGAGTGTGTTTCCGCTTCCATCGGGGGTGATAAGCGCAGTCAGCTTATCCCGTTGTGGGATTGATTGTTGCTCGTAACTGGGTTTTATGCCTTGGCGATTCGGTTCAATCCAGATTTGCAAAAATTTAAGCTGCTCCGTTTGTGAGTGGTTGTATTCCGAGTGAGTGATGCCAGTTCCCGCACTCATCCTCTGAATCTCTCCAGCTGATACGACCAAACGATTACCCTCACTGTCTCTATGTTCAATCGCACCCTGCAAAATGTAGGATATAATCTCCATATCCCGATGGCCATGAGTATCAAATCCTGCACCAGGTATAACAGTATCATCATTGATAACACGCAGTACAGAAAACCCCATATGATTAGGGTCGTAATAATGCCCAAAAGAAAAGCTATGTCTACTATCTAGCCAGCCAAAACGGGCTCTACCACGTGCTTGTGAGGGTCTGTAATAATACATAGCCTGATCCCTATTAATAAGATTGGTTGTGATGATAGGGCTATGATAGATAATGGTTACGAAAACAAATATTGGATAAAAACGGACAAGTAATTCGCCTTAATCGAATGAATGGCCTCCAACTTAACATTCGTCTATCCCATCTTCCCATGCTAAAAAAGAGAAAGCGATAAAGAAATATGGATCTATGGAGAAGAAAGGAAGCAGGAAAAAATGAAGAATAAGCACTATTACTCAGAGGCTGGCATCTCCAGGGTTAGTAGGCGCAGTTCTCCAATAAATTCCCGAGCCACAGGTCCAAGCTTATCCTGGTCTTTGAAGTTTATATAAAAACTGGTGGAACGTGTCCCACCTTTTTTTAAGCGAAGCAGCTTCAGAGTCCCATCATTGAGTGAGTCAGCCACCAGTGGCATAGGCAGCCAGGCAAACCCCATGCCCTGGGTGATTAAATCCAGAGATGCACGCAAACTACCTACTTTCCAGCGTTGCTCTGCTCCCAGCCAGCCGGAATCCCGGTTTGTTTGAATCGCCGAATCCCGCACAATAATCTGCCGATAGGATTTTAGATCTTCAAATGTCAACTCACGGTCAAACTGGAGTAGTGGATGTGCATTGTGAGCCACGGCCACAAATTTGATACGGCAGATTTCATCGTTGAGGCTGTCATCCATGGTAAAGGCCGAAAGGCCCAGGTCTACGAGTCCTTCCTGAATTAATTCGTTGGTACCGGATAAAACAGTATCCACAATATCAATATTGACCTGAGGGTAGATTCCAGATACTTTCTCTAAAGCCTGGAAGACTACCTTCTGTGGAAAGGCTCCATCCACCGCAATGCGTAACTCCGATTCCACCCCTTCACTCAGGCTATCGGCAATAGCCTCAATACGAGATACCTCTTCCAGTAGGAACTTGCCACGACGCAGCATTAATCGACCAGCTTCAGTAAGTACTACCTTACGCCCCGATACTTCAAACAGCTTAACACCGAGTGCGGCTTCCAAGTTCGTTACCGCATGGTGAATACTGGATTGGCTCTTGTGAACCACCGAGGCTGCCTGATTAAAACCGCCAGCATCTACAACGGCCTTGAACATCCGCCATTGCTCAAGGGTGGTCTTTTGCATGAGTTTTCCCTCTCCTGAGAGCCATTTCAGAAAGGCTACTTTATTCCTTGACTACACAGAATGATAGTGAAAATTATAGGCGGTACTCCTGTGAAGATTTTAAAGTAATTATTTCTCCGGCTTGGTAAGGCGCTATGAAAGAGAAAAAAAATCGGTATCTCCTTGTATTGTATTTTTACACTTGTTGTTCCAGGAAGGAGATAATGAGTGAATCAGCGGTTTTGTTTTTGAATGCATAAAAGTAAGCCGGATGAGAAGCAAGATAAGCTCTGATTCGAGTATGGTATTGCTCGTGTCACTTCTGAAACAGATATAGAGAAAAGTTGAATACTCTGCTATTGATATTGAAAAAGTTTGTTGCTTTACCGTAATGGTCTTGGCTAAATCTCAACGTCTTATATTCTCTGGCATATTAATCTTTGTATTCCGTACATGGAAAATCTCGAAATTAGCTTGCTCAGTAATTAACTCTGTGAGTTGTAAACTATTGTGACGTGGTTTATCTGCAAACAGACTTACGCTTTAAGACCCCAAAGTAAAAAGGAGGCCGCGTTGCGGCCACTGTAAGGATATGTGGATAAGTGTGCAGTAACGGCTTTTTGGGCTAGGCTTAACCCCGATTGTGAGGGTTGGTGTAATCGATATCCGGTCCCACTGGAACTATCTGAGTTGGATTGATCATTGTGTGACTAAAGTAGTAATGCCGCTTGATATGGTGAAAGTTCACGGTCTCTGCAACTCCGGGCCACTGGTATAGTTCGCGTACATAATTGCTGAGGTTGGGGTAATCCTCAAGGCGTTGACGATTACACTTGAAGTGTCCGTGATAGACGGAATCAAAGCGTATTAGGGTAGTAAATAACCGCCAGTCGGCCTCAGTGATTTTCTCTCCTACTAGATAGCGCTTTTGACCTAAAATATTCTCTACCCGATCCAGGGCATCAAATAAATTTGTATAGGCTTCTTTATAAGCTTCCTGAGTGGTGGCAAAACCGCTTCGGTATACGCCGTTGTTGATATTTTCGTATACTAGTTCATTGATGGTATCAATTTCTGTTTGTTTTTCCTCAGGGGAAAAGTTCTGCGTATCCCCGCTAATTTCATTAAATGCTTGATTAAACATACGGATAATTTCTGAAGATTCATTGCTGACAATACAATTTTGCAGCTTATCCCAAAGTACTGGCACAGTAACGCGACCAGTGTAATCAGCTTTATTACGTGTATATAACTGATGCAAGAACTGATAGCCAAATAGCGAATCACCACTGCTGCCCTCATCGGTATTAAAACTCCAACCATGTTCAAGCATATCCGGACTGACTACAGAAACACTGATGTGCTCCTCCAGTTTTTTTAACTTGCGGAAAATTAAGGTTCGATGAGCCCAGGGGCAAGCCAGAGATACATATAAATGGTAACGCCCGGATTCCGCCTTAAAGCCACCTCTACCACTGGGGCCTGCGCTGCCATCACGGGTAATCCAATTGCGCAGTTGAGCAGCTTCTCGCTTAAACGATCCGCTGGAATCTTTGGTGTCATACCACTGGTCTTTCCATTGGCCGTTGACTAATAGTCCCATGTTTCTCTCCTGAATCAGTGTTTGTGATAATCGGCCCTGAGGTAGCCAGGGCGAGATAAAAGTATGTTGGCTAAATTATCAAATGGTATTTTTACGCTTATCGATGCTTAAGCGCCCGGCGCCATGAGCGGCCAGTACCAGGAAGCCGCCAGCCATGGCCATGTTTTTAAAGAACATCAAAAATTGCATCTGATCGGCTAAGTTATGGTGATACAAGGCCGCGGTTAGCAGGCTGAATGCCGCAAATGCCAGGGCGGTAAGGCGAACATGGAAGCCGACGATCAATGCCAGGGCTCCGCCAATCTCAAATAAGATTACCAGTGGCAGAAGGAATTCTGGCAGGCCGCCCATAGCCAAGTACTGGGCGCTGCCCTCATAGTTCTGAAGCTTATTCACTCCCGCTAGTATAAAGATTGCTGCCAGGCCGATACGCCCACTGAGGTCGGCGATGTCTGCAAACAGATTCGAGTTTGTACTTGTCTGGACTGTGGATAAAGTAGAAGTGGTCATAGGGATGCTCCTCAAAATGTGAATAAGTGGATAACACTGGGTTTTGGCTAAGTAGTCGATGTCTTTAAGGAGCAGTTTAGTGATATTTAATAGAATGAAAATTGGTATAAATAGGCTTATTCATTCTAATAAATAGAAAAAAGGGGCTGTGATGTACTGAACACCTCAGAAGTGGTAGCCGATACCCAGGGAGTAAACAAATGGGTCTATATCCACATTCACCCGAATGTGAGAGCTATCATCAGCTCCAGAGTGAAAATGGATCTTTGCCTTGGTATCAATATCCAGATACCAAATAGCCGCGTTAAACAACCAGCGGCTCTCCCTGCCAAAGGCGACATCTATACCAACCTCCCCGGCAAGTCCCCAGGAGTTGTCCAGCTTGAGTCTTGCCCGTGATTCAGCTCCGAGAACTGTCTCAAAGTAGTTCTGGGCTACACGGTTGATATGCTCGCTGAAAAAATGGGTGTAATTTACTCCAACACCAATGTATGGCTGCACCCAGGATTCTGTACATACCGGGTACCACTGCAACATGAGGGTAGGAGGTAGGTGTTTGATATCCCCCAGGCGAACCCTGCCCAGAGGTTCCCCGGTATTCGGGTCTGGCAGGCCACTCACCTTAAGGTCGTGCTTGAATGGCAGTGCAGCCAAAAGCTCCAGCCCCCAGTGATTGGCGAATAACCAGGTGCCTGTAAAGCTCACGGAGTAACCAGTATCCACGTAAACTCGTGTATCAGGCAGTATGGTGCCATTTAGGCGCAGATTGTCGGAATCGTCGTTGGGAGCTACTGCAGCGGCGCCAACACGAACTATAAAGTCTCCTTTTTGGTAATCTGCTATTGCCTGGCTATTGGTTAATAAGGTGGCAAAGAGTGTTAATGCCAGTCTGAGCCGTATCATCTCTCACTTCCCTGAAAGTCCATCTGAGAAAGGGGGCTTTCAATGAGTGTAGACTTTAAAAAATTACTTATTTAGATATGTTTTTAAGTAGATGAATTGACTACTTCTAGTTAAGATCTAATAGGGTGGGTGGGATTTTGTACAGGTGATTTAAAGAATAGATACTTATGAGATCAAATATCTGAAGTATCTATTAAATTTCAATAAATGGTGCCTGCCAAGGCGGGCACCAATAAAATCCTAGATTTATCCTACTAAATAGTAGGGTGATTATTGTTCTAGTCTTAGCCAGATAACTGCTCTAGCAGATCTTTATCACTCTCGTACCAATATTCATTGCCGCGACCAAAGGTACTACTTGCGGTTGCTCTTATCGCTCGGTAGTGATCGTTCCATTTGGTGAACTGGGACTGAGCAAAAACATAAACGGCGGCAACTGACGCACCCGCAGTAGCGATAGTAATAGAACTAGTATTAGTCATAGCGGCGCCAAATGACTCCCCCATTAGTTCACCCTGTTTTTGAAGGTAATAGACACCTGACTTTTTACTTACCGTTGTCGCAAAACCAATTGCCATAGCCGTTGCTCCGATCTTTTTGATCTCTCCCCAGGAGTTGCGCCATGCCCCAGTTGTTTTGAAATTTCGTGTATTGATATTTTTATTTACATAGGTAAGACCAACGACACTACAAAGCTTTTCAATCTTATCGGGATTTGCGCCCACTGGGTTGGAAAGGAAGATCTTCTGACCTGCCATTTTCATACGCAATCCGCGCATGATTTCTTCATCCTTCGCCGCAAAACGGCTTAAAGAGGGGGCAGTCTGCAAGATTTCCAACGCTCGCTGGAGGGTTTTGGCACCCTCACCGTGTACCAACCAGTTGACTGACTCACGGGCATCAGCGGCCTGTTGTATCAGAGAGGTCAGACCATCGACAGATGGCAATGCACCGTGCTCTCCTTTGTTAATCCAATAGAGGGAGTAATGGTTGTCAACTTTGGTAATATCTCTGGGAAGTATCTCCGTTCCGCCATAAGCTTTTTCAATATGCTTAATTAGTATGCGGCCGGCTGAATTATTTGATCCGAATTTACCGCTCACTGCAGCATAGTGCGCACCATTCCATTTATGTTTATGCTGCATCTTATCCAGGGGAATACTATTTGTTTTCCAGGCGTTTCCATCATGTCGAACTTTGTAAACTCCTGTTGTTTGACTTCCTGTATTAGGTTGTAAAGAATCATCATAGTGGAGTTTATGGATCAGAACATCGCCATTATCAATAAAGTATTCAATGGCCATACCATGGCGTACTAGATAGCGAATAGTTCCAGCTCCATTGGCACTCTGGCTACTGCCAGTATCGGCATTTAAGCTTATTAGTGCTCGTAGCAGGGTGGCAGAATAGTAATTAGTTTGCGCTTCCTGTTTTACTTTTTCATACATCGGGTAATGGGCATTGTTGACATAAACATCACGGCCCTGTTTTGTCCCCATAGGAGCCATTTCAATTATTTTGGTCCAACCGGCACGAAATGCTGGCATAAGATCTCCTTATCATAGTTCTAAACTAAATCGCAAATAAATTAATCAGGGATTAAAATTTGGTGGTGGTGTTCCTTTTTCGACCACAACAAAAGAGTCTTCGCCAACTCTACTATTACCCTTGCGAATTTTATGGTAAACCCAGGGTTCCGGATCGCGGGCCTGACTAAATCTTGCTTCTGGGAATTGTCGCTTAATTTCTTCTTTTCGTTTTTGCATGGCCGGACTCAACTTTAAATTTAGCGTTGAGTAAGTATTCGTCATTAAATTTTCCATTGCGGCAATACTATAAGTGGCAGGGGCATAACCTAATGCGCTGAAGTTGACATCAATGAAATATTGGTCATCTATCGGAGCATAGAGTTGCGTGTCGTACACAGCTTCGCTAAAGGGATTCTCTCGTAGTTCTAGTTCGCTACATTTAGGATGTGCCTCACAGTACAGCCAGTTTATGCCATTTATGTTTTTTGAATGCCATTTGATAGGGGCTGCTTTGGGGATCATGTCGATTTCAGGGGGGCCGTAATGAAAATATAGATCCTTTAAAATCACCTGTTCAAGGTGGCTTGGATTAAAGCAGCTCATACTTTCAGGTAGATCATCTACCCGATAAACCCTAATTGATATTGTTAAAAAACCATATTCTCTGGAAATCCAGGGAGGCCCATAAAAACCCCAGTTGCGCTTAATAATGGATTGCCCAGGCATTCTTCCTTCCTGGTACCACTTTCCACGGCTCAAATCGTCATAAGCGTCCCGGTTATAGATATCAATACGGGGGCCATAATATTCCTCATCAATATCGGGCACACTGTTGGGTGGCAGTGAGATGCTAAGGCGGTTGCCGGACAAGTTGGCAGTCAGTGTTTCTAGTTTGTCTCGATTTGGTACAAACGGCTTTTTTCTGGAGGCGAAGAGGCGTTCAAACATAGACTTGGTGGTTCCTATCCACAACGCTAGCGCTTACGGGATTTTGGCCGCCGTATTATAGTGCTGGCTATATATTTTAAAATGCAAACTGCTTCACATTTTCATTGTGAGGGAGTTCCTTTTTGGGGTACGTTCGTGCAGTACGCGGGCAGGTTATGGATCAAGTATCGCTGGTGGGGAATAGTTTCTGTGAAATTTGGTAGATGAGTACCGTTTATCTTTTTGTTCTTTCATTTTTGACTGTTCGCTTCCGAAGTGTAACCAATATTTCAATTGACTTATAAAGCCAAATAAAGGTGCCTATTTTATTCGTGAATAAAATAGGCACCTTTACCCCTGCTCACCAACTGAATTTGATTGGTGCTGAATTAAGGATAGCTTTAGCAGAAGCCAGGTATGGTGAATGATCCCCAAGAAGTAAATCATTATGCCGAGTGCAATGAGAATACCTGCTGGGATAAAGGCGTCGCTTTGTTTGAACAAGCTGGAGAAATACTGGTCGTCAAAAATATTACCCTCAGTAGATAGTTGAAAAATAAAAAGGAAAAAATAGCTATACCAAATATTTGAGTTGATTTTGGACAGGTGTTTTTTCTGCGGTTCAGATATGAGAGGTTTGTCGGTCAGTAAGTACCGTATGCGATAAATAATGCAGGCTGAACAAGAAATAAATAAAAATGCAAGAAAGCTGGTTGCGAAAATGGTGTTGGCATTTTGCATGTCTAGGTTGGATAAGTGCTGGAGATCAAAAATGTCGCCTTCGGTGTACACTTGATAGATAAATAAAGTTAAATATATATAGCTAATATTTAATAGGATCTTTTCAAGATGTTCTCTTGTAGGCTTTGAGATTGATACTTTTCTCATGGTTCAAAAATTTTTATTCTGTTTAATTCATTGGTTGATTTGTTGATATTTTGCAAGTCGTAATAATAACATCAGTAGTTGTTTGTCTAGGGTGGGAAAGGCTAAAGTTCTCTGCCTATTGGGCTTGGCGCTCAGTTTTTTAGTTTTACAAAATCGTGATCCTATCTGAAATTGGCGGGCTGTTTAACATGTTATTGGGCGATCAAATAATGGGTTATCTGATCGCCACAATGATAGGAAGCTAAATAAGAATTTATTTAGCTTCTTGCTGTTAGGAATTTCTGATACTGAAATGCCGCCCCCAGCATACATAGCCCCACCAGCATGCAGACCACAATCTTTTGTATCAGGGAAAAGTCCTGCATATCCCATAGTACAATTTTTAGTGCAGCAATGCCGAACAACATAAGTGAGAGCTTCAGTAACTTTTTGGTATCAGGTTTTAGGGTTTGGAATAGTAGCAGTGTTGCATGTACCACTAAGGCAAATGATATTGCCGGCAGCCACATGGTTTCCAGTATCTGTGCCAATAGGGCAATATAAACTGGAATAGCTGTAAGGTGCAGCCCCCACAGATTAAACAGCCTTCGGCCGGGCCATACAGCTCTATTGGCGAAGTTGCGCTGATAAACCAGCAGCGAAGCAACTCCAAAGGCCACCAAATTATAAATTCCTATCATTGGTGCTTTATTGGAATTGACGATTACTGCTGCAACTTGTAACAAGGTAATAAACTCAAACAGGCGCAGACTTAGCATATAAAGCGGGGTCAACTGGTTGCGCAGCGGCGCTAATTGGGGTTTAAAAATATACAGACCGGCGAAGTACAGCTGGCATAGTAAAAGTGCCAGTGCAAAGTCACGGCTTAGCGCGTAGCTAATAATAAGTAGCGTTGCCGCAAGATAGTAAAAGGCCAATGGAAAGAGTGGCTTAAGTGCCCGGTGCAGGGCCAACCGCCAATCCTGGCCGACCGGCTTCCGCCGCAATCCCTGGCCGATCCACAACAGTGCAGCCATTGATACCAGCCCCAACAGCAACCCACTCAAGGCAAACCCTTGCCAGTTGGCGAACTCCTGCAGGGCACAACTGATTATTGCTACAAAGCTTGCCCCTGCGATTAAGATTCTCAGTTCCTGTTTCAATACCTCAAGCTTTAGGTGTGTATAGAGTGCTAGAGCGATAGCGCAAGATAGCCAAACGGCGATAGGGAAGTAGTCTCCCGCTTTATAAAGTACCGTCGGCAGGAAAAATGCCGGTAACAGGGCGTAAAACAGCTTGCGCAAATTGAGTGCCAGAGAAAAGCCTGTGGATTGCATATCCAGGTGTTTATACAGAGCCGCAATCATCCACAAGCTAAGGAAAGCCTCTACACTAGCGATCTTTCCATAAGGTATTTGATCATAGAAATGCAAGTTACCCACAATCGATGCACTCGCCAGTAGTGGGATAAACAGCAGTAAGTAATGGCTGAGTCCAAACCATTCACTAAATGCTGAGCCAGTGCGCTTGCCGTGCCAGATTAAAAAGCCCATCGGTAGCAAGGCAAGCAACCACATACCCTGGGGCCAAAGGATGCCAACAGATAGCAGAAAGCTTGTGGATAAAAACACCACAAAAGCGTTATCCGCGAAAGAGGTTAAATGGTGTTCTTTAGGAGTAATCCGATCTGCGCAGTGCTGCAACAGTCGGGTTAATGCGAAGGCAGCCGCACAGAGCGCCAACCAGTTACCCCAACCAGTATCTGCGCTTAATGACAGCAACATTGGTGCGGGAACAACGCCACCAGCTACCCAAGTCAGAGCTTGCCACAGCATGGTAACGCCAGCTGCAGATAGGGCGATGTAACCCTCGCTTCTTACACTGAGAAAACCAAAACGGGCACCGAGAAAAATCAGCAACAATCCCTCTAGGCACCAGACAATCCCCAATAAAGCGGGACTGCACAAAGCAAGGATTGCCAAGCCTGCCAGTAATCCACCGTGTAGTAGAGCCATATTCTGTACAATACGGGCGGAAACACTGGCGACGCTGTAACCAAACAGCCAGCGTGAATAAATGGCCAGAGCCATCCAGGGTAGAAGGTTCAGCAGCCACACAATGCCCAGTGCGTTACTGTTGGGTGCCAGCGACCAGCTGATGTGGATAAACAGTACCAGGTTTGCGGCAATAATAATCAGGCGTTTCCGTTCCAGCCCCCTGGACTCTATTAATTCAGCGTTTAGACCCCGCAAGGCGTAATGGGCAAAGCCATAAAAGAAACCGTGTAGTATTAGTAATGGCCCCCAGGTAGATGTAGCCTCATCCAGATTTGAGACGGAAAACTCCAGCATGCCTGCGCTCAGTACCATGGTTACGATCGCAAGCTGTGGCCAGCGTATTTGCCTGGACAAATGCAGCATCGCCAGGGCGAGAGCCAATAAATAGCTGAGATAAACAAGTGCGGAAGGATCAAAATGATTCGCCACCAAGGGCATAGTGGCACCGCCCAGCAGGGTCACCATAGACACCACTCGTGTCTCAAATAATAGGGCCAGTAAGTAAGAGAACCCTGTTGTCGCCACCAACAGGCCGACTCCAACAGGAACAGGCAGCAACTGATAGTAAGGCCCGGCAAAGTACCCACACAGGTAGAGAAGAATCACTCCGAGCGCTATCAGCCCAGAGCCGTAGTCGGCCATATGTGGCATGCGCTGGCTGAAAGTTACACCGCCAATAGTTGTGGCTGCCGCGACAACAAAGCCCAGGGCAACCTTGCCAGCCGGGCCCAAATAGTTATTGAAAGAGAACTGCAGCAAGTAAGCAAAGCCAAAGACCAGTGCCAGTATGCCGGCAGCGGTCATAAAGAATACCGGGGCCTTACCCTGGCGCTGGTAATGGCGATAAAAGTTTGCAAGGGGCTCCCACACGCGATTCAGTGGTTCCAGAGCTGGTGCCACTAGGCTAGCTAACCCTTCCTGCAACCAGGGTGTGACTACTGATACTTTTCTGTTTTCTTGTGGAATTGATTTGGATTCAGCAGACGCGGTTGTAAGGGGTATGTTTGCTGGCTGGGTTGGCTCAATGGTTTGCCGGGACTCAGAGGGGGAGCCCATAAGTAGGGCTAAATCATCCTCTAACCCAGTAGTGTTTTCTGACAAGGCATCTTTGTTTTCTGTATTGCCTCGCTTGAGTTGTGCCTCAAGGGCGGAGAGTCGCCTTTCGAAGGTCTCCAGCCGACGCCGGTTGTCACGTTCTAGAAGGGCTAGTTCAGCCCGGAGCGACAGCAGTTCACTTTCCATAACTTGCTCTTATCGTTTTGGTCGAGACTATCCCGTGTCTGTTTTTACAACAAGTCCTGGGGGAGCCTCTGAAAACCCTGTAGGCGGGTCTTGAAGACTACAGCTGCCTTGCAAAGGGCTATGGCCATTCGCTGCAAGCTGTGCCTAACACCTGCAGTCTTCAAAATCTGTAGAGATATTACGGAGTTACTCAAGGGCTCCCTAGTGAACTGCACGGGTTTAATCGATCATTTTTCCATCGTCTTTCTTTAATGTATCTGAGTAGCCAAAGATAAGGCCCAGCACCGGCAAGGAGATTTTTACTTCAAATTGGTAGAGCCCATTCACAACGGCTTTTCCAGCGGAAACCCTTGGCCTGAATATTGTTGGAATAGGAATACGAAAAAGTGACACATATTGCTGTAGCCATTGCCAGTTGCCACCCTCTGTTGAGACCCCTAGATGTATTTTGACAGGGCCAGTGGATTCCACCCAGTAACCACTTTGTTGGTAGGTCTTTACTGGCTGGAACTCTGAGGTAACAGTATGGGTTCTGGCAAAAGTGCGGGACCAAGTCAGTTTTTCTGGGGAGTGATGGATGTCTACAGAAAAAGGCACTTTGCCAGCTGTCGTTGGAGCCCCTAGCTTGTGCGCCATTCGTCGACCAATCCAGCCGGCGACGCCGGAACCAAAACGGGTCTCCACCTCCCCATACAGCTTGGCACCTTGCGTATGCAGGTGCTGCAAAAGTGGATTCAACTCACTAAAACTAGGCCCAAACCAGTTGATGACGGCAGTATTCACTGGTTAATACTTAAAGAAATCACTAGAACTCTTTTGTTTTCTGCAGTGTTCAAGCTTTAGGGCGAACCACGGCTCGCATTGCGCAGTAAATGGTTTTATCACCATCCTTAACCAGCACTTCAGAAGACTCAGAAATCACCTGGGATACAACGAGGTCTGAAACACTAACCACCTCCATTAGCTCTTCCTTGCAGCCTGCAATATTGGCGGCATTAGAAATGGCAGAATCGTAACTGGTTTTATGGGAGAAACCTCTCTCTTCCTCACCGCGGCGGCTGCGTTGAATACTTTGATAAGCCTCTTTGCCCGCATCCACGGTATCGCCAATAACACGGCCCGGTTTGACTTCGAGTTGCATGCAGGAAGCGGTGGCAAGAGTAATGGCTATAAGGGCAAAAAGTTTGTTCATTTTTCGATCTGAATCCATTTGACATTGAAAACTGACGTAGAGTTTTGAGACACGCTTGTTACGGTCGCAAAAATTACCCGCGGGATCTTATAGGGATATTGTCAGCAATCAAGTGACTTAGTGGGTAGATAGGCCCAACAGATGGTTAAGAACAGCCAGTCAATAAGTGAAGCCTGAGATTTGTCACAGTTCTCAGATTTTCCGGAACAGGTGAGGTTGCTTATATTTAAAGCTACCGGGTGTAAGAAATTTACTAGCTAGTACGACAAATCTAGGTAAGCAGTCAAACTTGCCTATTTATTGAAATTTTCAACCCTTCACTTGGGATATTACTAGCATGAAAGTATTTCACCGCACCCTGTTCTTAGCTATCTTACTGCTCTCTATGCCCTTCGCATCAGCCGGAGAGCCCTTCTCCGAAGAGCGCTTCAAAGAGCTGCAAGCTGCCAAGCAACCCGTATTGATTGATGTACGGGCAGACTGGTGCCCTACCTGTAAGAAGCAGGGCATAATTCTTGCGCAGTTCCAGGAAGATAACCCCCAGTGCGGCCTCACAATCCTTAATGTGAATTTCGACAAGCAAAAAGAGTGGGTAAAGCATTTCCGTGCGCCCAGGCAGTCAACTCTGCTGCTCTATCGTGGGGACAAGCAGGTATGGTTCAGTGTTGCTGAAACACGCGCTGATGTTATTCGCCAGAATATCTTTAACTCAGTTAAGGCCTGCGGCGAAAATGCTTGAAGTCAGCGCCATCCCCCTGGCCTTGATTGCGGGCACACTTAGTATTCTCTCCCCCTGTGTTTGGCCGCTGGTGCCAATGGTGGTTGGCGCCTCCAGCAGTGCTGGGCGCTGGGGGCCTTATGCGCTCGCCGTAGGGCTCAGCTTGTCATTTGCCCTGGCGGGAACTGTACTCAGTTTCCTGCTGGTCTCTTTAGGGCTGGACCCAGAGCTATTTCGCTATATTGCTGCAATCCTGCTTGTGGCCGTTGCCCTTATTCTACTGATTAAACCACTTTCTGACTGGGTGACTCTGCGTTTATCGAAAGTTACCGCTGGGGCGAGTATTACTGGTGATGGTGCCTGGGCCGGGCAGTTTGGTATCGGCTTTCTCACAGGAATTATTTGGTTGCCCTGCGTTGGTCCCACGCTAGGTGCAGCAATCGCGCTTGCTTCCATGGGCCAGCAACTAGGCCAGTCATTTATGGTGATGTTTTCTTTTGGGCTTGGTACCGGCGCTGCGCTACTGGTGGCAGGCGGGCTATCAAGGAAAATTTATAGCCGCTTATCACCATCAGTTGGTACTTTTGCTGTTGGCGGCAAAGTAGCACTTGGTGCCATACTTTTGTTGCTTGGGATTATGGTGTTGAGTGGCTTTGATAAAGTCCTGGAAACCTGGGCTTTGAACTGGATGCCTGAGTGGACTTTTAGTTTTTAATAATCATCTCAAAATAAATCACTATTTAGTCGAGGTGTCCAAAGCGACTAATAGTTATTTTAGTGTCTGGAAAAACACTGAAAATTACCTCAGGAATCCAAGAAGTTTTACGAGTAAGTTTAAAGCCCCAGTAACCTTCAATTACTGGGGCTTTTTTATGTCCTGTTAAGGAACTGTTAAAAATTATGGCTGGTAAGAAGGGTAATCGGTATAGCCTTCATCGGTACCGCCATACATGGTTTCCGGGTCAACCTTGTTAAGAGGCCAATCATTGCGAATACGTATGGGAAGGTCCGGATTGGCAATAAAAGGGCGACCAAAACCAAAGATATCTCCGTTACCCGCCTGCAGCACCCGCAAAGCCTTCTCTGGGGAATACTTGCCGGCATACATGATGCGCCCGCCAAAGATCTCTCGTACTTCCTGGTAGAAATTCTCGGGTAAATCCGGTGCGTTATCCCAATCCGCTTCTGCTAAAGATAGGTAAGCAATTCCTGCCTCGTTCAATAGTTTGATTGCTTCGATATAAGTTGTGTGTGGGTCACTCTCCACCAGGCCAAGATAAACACGGTCCTCATCGGTACTTTCAAACAGCGGAGCAAATCGAACGCCGAGTCGATCATTGCCTACCTCTGCTGATACCGCTGCAACAATCTCTTTGAGGAAACGCAGTCGGTTCTCCAGGCTACCGCCATACTCGTCATCGCGTTGATTGGTATGCTCAGAAATAAACTGGTTTACAAGATATCCATTGGCACAATGCAGCTCAACGCCGTCAAAGCCTGCTTCCAAAGCATTGCGTGCTGCCTGGGCATAGAGCTGCACCAGTTCTTTAACTTCTTCTGTTGTCAGTGCACGAGGCTCACTGGGTTCAGCCAAAGCACCTTGTCCTGGCCCTGTCTCAATAAATACCTTTACCGCATCTGCACGAATTGCAGACGGCGCAACAGGAGCCGTTCCACCCGGTTGTAGTGATGTGTGGGATACACGCCCCACATGCCAAAGCTGGGCAAAAATAATACCGCCTTGATCGTGTACGGCTTTGGTCACTTTTTTCCAGCCTTCGATCTGGTCCTGTGAATAAATTCCGGGGGTCCAGGCATAACCCTGGCCGCGGGGCTCAATTTGCGTGCCCTCTGTAACCATAAAGCCCGCACCGGCACGCTGAGCGTAGTAGTTGGCCATTAAGTCATTAGCGATGTTACCGGGCTGTGAACTACGCGATCGGGTAAGCGGCGGCAGCACAATGCGGTTTTTCAGGGTGTAAGGGCCCAGGTTGATTTCACTGAACAGTGCTTCGTTTTTCATAACTACTTTCCTGCTAAAAGCTTATTGCAGTGAGGCTTAAAAAAGACCGTAGGGCTTTTCATTAAGACTGATAAAGATATTCTTCTTCTGCGTGTAGGCATCAATCATCGATTTATGGGTTTCACGCCCGATACCTGATTTCTTGTAACCGCCGAACGGTGCATGGGCAGGGAGTTCATGATAGGTATTCACCCACATGCGGCCAGTTTCCACGGCTCGTGCAACGCGCAGTGCACGGTTTATATCCTGAGTCCAAACAGCACCTGCCAAGCCATAATCGGATTGGTTGGCCATCGCTATAACTTCTTCCTCAGAGGAGAATGGAATCACTACAACAACTGGGCCAAAGATTTCTTCTTGTGCGACTTTCATTGCGTTATCGGCATGGGTAATGATTGTCGGCTCAATATAAAAACCCTGTTCTAATCCCGGCTTTTGTAATCGATTACCTCCAGTCAGGATTTTTGCACCTTCCTCTTTGGCGACATCTATGTAGCCAAGAATACGGTTCATTTGAGCTTCACTGATCTGGCTGCCCATCTGCGTATTGGGGTCCATCGGATCGCCGACATTCACGGCTTCAAACTTGGCTTTTAATTCAGTGGTAAAACGGTCGAAGATAGTTTCGTGGACAAAAAGGCGGGCACCAGATTCACAGACTTGTCCCTGGTTCAGCAGGATAGACAGGGCTCCGCCCTCCAGTGCTTTTTCCCAGTTTGTGTCTGGGAATACAATGTTGGCTGATTTACCGCCCAGCTCCAGAGTTGCCGGCACCAATTTATCAGCCGCAGCTTTGGCCACGTTATAGCCGATGCCGGTAGACCCGGTGAAGGCCAGCTTCGCGACTTTAGGGTGATCCAGTAAAGCCTGGCCCGCTTCTGGGCCTACGCCGGTGACAACGTTCACCACACCATCTGGTAATACTTCTTTGAAAATCTTGGTCAGCTCCAGCAGGGTGGATGAAGTCATCTCGGATGGCTTAATCACTACGGTGTTACCGGTTGCGATAGCGGGTGCAATCTTCCAGGCGGCCATCAGCAGAGGGTAGTTCCATGGGATTACCTGACCGACTACACCCATTGGCTCGCTGAATACCAAGCTCATGGTTTGATCATCAATCATCACCGCTTCGTCGCTGTGAGAGCGGATAACCCCTGCAAAGTAGCGAAAGTGGTCGATGGCCAGTGGGATATCAATATTTGAAGTTTCGCGAATTGGCTTGCCGGTTTCCAATGCCTCAAGGTGGGCGAAAAATGCTTTCTTTTCTGAAAGCATGTCTGCAATTTTGAGCAGTGAATCCTGTCGTTCAATAGCGGAAGTAAGTTTCCAGGTGGGGAACGCCTTTTCTGCCGCAATGACAGCAGCATCGACATCACTTGAATCAGCCAACGGTATGCGAGTCAGTAATTCGCCTGTAGCAGGATTGAGGCTGTCTATCGTACGCCCCGAGTTGCTATTAACCCATTCACCACCAATAAATAATTTATAAGATTCCTGAGGAGCAAAGCGCTTAGTGGGTCGGCTCATATCTATCTCCAGATAATTAGAAGAGTAACTACTTGGGCTAGTAAATAGCCCCAGCCAGATGTGGCTGTGCCTTACGATGGTGGGAATAATAGATAGGCAAAGATACAATTAGAAACAACTACTCTTTGTCTTGGTTACAAATATGAATGGTATAAGTCGGTTAGACCTGAAACAGCTACGTATATTGGAAGCCCTACTGCAAGAGAGAAACCTATCGCGGGTAGCGGAAAAGGTAGGGTTAACTCAGCAAGCAATCAGTGAGCAGCTGCGTAAGTTGAGGGAAGTATTTGATGACCGTCTGTTCATTAGGCAAGGTAACGGCATGGTGCCCACTCCTATTGCCGAACAGCTGGGTGGTAGGATCAGCAGCATTTTAAAGGATGTAGAGTCACTGCTGACCCCAATTGCTTTTGACCCGGCAACCTATAAGGGGGTTTTTAGCATTAGCGCCACAGACTACGCGATTCAATCGGTACTACCCCAACTACTAGAGGTTGTCCGTAAATGTGCCCCGGAACTTAAAGTTATCGTCAGGGACTTTGAAACAGATAACCTAAATCAATTAATGGTTGCCGGCGAGATCGATCTAGCGCTCACTTTCCCTGATTTCATCCCGGATGATTTGCCTTACAAACTGTTATTTGAAGAGCAACATGTCTGTATTGCAGGAAAAAAATCTCCTCTAAAGGGCAGGTCATTGACTTTGGCTGACGTAGCCGAGCTTCCACAATTGATTATTTCGCCTTCTCGCCCGAACTTGAGAGGGTCTCACGATGAATGGTTTGCTATGCAAGGACTAAAGCGCAATATCGTAATGTCAGTACCTTGCTTTTCAGCCGCACCAGATATTATTGCTGCCACTGACACAATTGCTTTTTACCCTTCAAGATTGCTGCCCAATAAGAAAGTGATTCCTCTCAACTTGGATACACAAACCCCAAAATTTGAAGTCATTGCAGCATGGCATAGCCGATCTAATCACAGCCAGCTCCATATGTGGGTAGTTGATCAGCTTATGAGATTGTTTAAAAGTGAGGTTTAACAATAAGTGGCAATATTCTGGAATTATCGACTCCAGGATAAGGTGTCGATTTCTCGATTTAGGGAGCAGCTCTCCGGAATGAAGAGCTGCTCACTGTAGTAGTAGATAAAAGCCTTGAGCTCTCAGTTGGCTCTAGAAAGTTCTCTACAATTTTGCGTGGGACTGGTTATAAATCGTTACTCGCTTTTCTATATAGCCACTCTCAAACAGAATTATTTGATTCCTTAAGCTCCAGCTGATTTTGTTCAGTCTTTTTGTTTTGGCCAATCAAACTGCGACGTTTGAACCAGAAAATTATGGCACCTAATGGGAATCCTGCGGTAAGAATTAATGGAGCATGCTCACTTGCGGATACCGCCCCGCCACCAAAAAGCTGGAAACTGAGGAGTTTTACTTGGTAAGCCCCAGTGGTCCAGTTAAGCTTGATTGCCCCGACACTAAATAGGATAAATAGTATCCATAACCATTTGCGCTTTTGTAGTGGTGTTCTAATACAGACTACTAGCGTTATAAGGATAAATATTGGGGAAATAATGGTCATCGCCAGCACTAAATAGTGTAAATGGGATTTGTCGGATAAGGTAAAACGGTTCAATTCCTTTTGTGATGCCAATGTTTTATAAACATTAAGCCCTATAATGGTAGTCTTTCCCTCCGATCGCTTAATTGCCGCATTTGCCAAGGCCCAGCCACCTTCAAAGTGATACTCGAAGATGAAATTTCCAATCCAAGTGTCATTGGTGGCTTGTGCTTCTGAACCAATTAGCTCAGTGGAAAGCAGGTTCCCCTCTGGAAGGTGGGTGAGAATTTTTTCAAGTAATTCAGGTGTGAGTTCATCAGCCAGCTCTGGATCGACAAGACTTATCACATAGTCGGAATCCTTTTGCATAAATTTGCCAATATAATTTTGGGCGAAGTTTGCATCTTCCTGTGATATCAAGCTGTTCTCCGAAAGCTCGGCAGAGGTCAGTTGAGAATAGATTAATATGGTGAATACGAGGAGTTTCAGAATGCACTTCATTGTTACTTCTTAATAGTACGAGGGTTATAAAACTAATAGTTGTCGCCAAATGGTAAGTTCCTAGAGGCTGCCATGCAGAGGTGAGCTTTCAGCAGTACATAGTGGGTAAAGGTGATATCCAATAGGAATGTGCGCATGATAAAGCTGGTATTCAAACATGCCAACTGGCTACAGCTTAAGGGATAACTTAATTAGTGGCGGAACCTATATTCACTAAACCTGTGTCGTCACCTTCTAACGGAAATCAGTAAAGAGTTCGTTGTGATAGATAAAGTGACACTTGTGTACAACTTACGAAACTTACCGATCGCGAGATTACTACAGCAATATAAATCTTAAATGGCTTGATGCGTCGAAAGCATCTAAGAGGAGTAGGATTAGAGGTTACATCGCTTTTGGCATTCAAGGCATCATAAGAATTATAATGATCCTTTAAATAGGGAGCCGAATATGAAGCAGTTTTTCGGAAAAACATTGACTACAATTTTACCACTAATTTTTTTGTCAGCCTGTAGCGGAGGTGGTGGAAGCGGTTCGAGCGATGGTGGTTCGAACAGTGACAGCCCCAATAGTCCATCCAATCGTACGCCCGTGTTCTTATCCTTAAGCGAAATAGCCTTCCGGGAAGATGGTTCCGGTGCTCTACTCACACTATCGGCTAGTGACGCTGATGGAGACAGTATCAGTTACAGTATTATCGGTGGTGAAGATCAGTCCCGTTTTTTAATCGAGAATGGAAACCAGCTGCGCTTTGACTCTGCACCGGATTTCGAGAATCCTGCCGACTCAAATGGAGATAATGTCTACCGGGTAACGGTCGAGGCCAGCGATGGTAACGGCGGCCAATCAACCCAGGAAATTGTAATTACCGTTGTTGATGTTAATGATGGCGCTCCAGAATTTTCTTCTGCAGCTGAGATCACAGTCAAAGAAGGTGTTAGCGGTATTTTTTACACCGCTACGGCTAAGGACCCAGATAAGGACGAGGTTACCTATTCTTTGAGCGGTGGTGCTGATGTTGCGTTGTTTTCTATTGATTCAACTAGTGGAGAGCTGCGTTTCAACACGGCCCCAGATTTTGAGTCGCCTGCGGATAGTGACGAGGATAACAATTATCAGCTGTTCATCAGTGCCGCGGATAGTGAGGGGGTCTCGAACCAGCTTTCGCTGCAAGTTGTCGTGACAAATCTGGTTATACCTTCGGCTCGCATTATTTTCCCGACGGGCGGTGCCAATATGGTCGGAAAGCTTTCCAACCTCGCCCTTACTGCCAGGGTTTTGGATCTTGAAAATGGTGATAATGCCTCTGAGCAATTGGCCAGTATCGCCATCAATAATCAGTCACCGACTGTGAACGCAACTTCTTCGTCAACCTGGTATCTCGATAGTCCGATTAATGAAGGTCGGGATGCCTACACACTTTCAGCCCAGTTTGTCACTGGTGAAACGGTCCAAGACTCACTCACTGTTAAGAACGAGCAGTTAATCAAGTCTCCGGTCGGTGTGTTTTACGATAAATTTTATAGAGGTTGGTATTTCGCCGATCGCATTTTGGGCACGATATTTGAGATAGGCAGTTCGCGCCGAGTGATTTCTGGTCCATCGAACGGTTCCGGTCCGATGCTAGAGCCGATTGACATGGAGAAAAACTTCCCGGAAGTACGCAGTAATCCTGCCGATGACTACCTCATCGTATTAGATGATGACGGGAGTATCTATTCTGTGCAACGCACCACTGGTAACCGTAAGCAATTGACCACATGGATTCCTGCAGACCTCCAGGCACTGACACTGACGGGCTCTGGAGGTGAGGCTTACACTACAAGAGCAACGGTGACTTATGGTGAGATTATTAAATTTGATCTGTCGAGCGGGAATTACACCGTTATATCAAGCTCCAATTCATCATCCCCGGCGGGCACTGGCCCCGATATGATGTACCCGAAGGGTATTGCATTAGATGAGATGAATGGACAGCTGTACGTGGGTGATGAAAGGACCGATTCTATTCTTAAGGTAGATATTGCTAGCGGTAATAGAACAACAATAAGCGGCAATGGTATTGGCAGCGGCCAACCCATTCACCAGCCAATGGATTTAATCGTCGATGTTGATAGTGGTCAAATTTATGTTGCCAATGGTAACGCCCAGAATATCCTGCAAGTGGATATTGCAACCGGTAATCGATCAGTTGTAACTAGCTGGACAAAAGGTGAAGGGTTACAGCTTCGTTACCCCTGGTCAATTAGTCGAGGGGCTGACAACGATCGTTTGCTGGTGTCCGGAATTGGTTTCGATCCGGTGATCATGTCTGTTGATACAAGTACCGGTGATGGCACAGAAATTTCCTCCAATCATGTCGGGACGGGACCCAGCTATATATGGGACTATGTAAGTTATAACCGTTCGATCGATCGGTTACTGGCGGTTTCCGATGATGATGGCATAGTTGTGGAAATAGACTTGCAGAACGGCAATCGTACTATTGTGACTGACTTTGATTCGAATGCATTGCCCTTGAAGAGTGTTGAGCCATCCACAATTGTTTCCGACGAGTCAGGTCGCTACGCCTATATATTTGATAATCATCCTAATTGGAACCGGCTTGTCAAACTTGATCTAGAAAGCGGAGAGTCCCAGGTAATCTCTGGTTCCGGAATTGGTGAGGGGCCCGCGTTTTTCGGTCTTGTAGCGGCCATGGAGCTGGATATCACTAACAATCGTATAGTTTTGTTACAACACTCAGGACTGATAACCGTCGACCTGGATAGCGGCGATAGGGAAATTATTTGCGATGATTCCCTCGGCCACACCCCCTTCTTTAGCCATCCCTCCGGCTTAGCGCTGGATCTGGCTAATAATCGTGTGTTCGTCAGCGATTCAGGTACAGGTGGCATCTGGCAGGTAGACTTGACTACTGGTGAAAAGAGTACATTCGCCTCGACGGTGCATGGTGGCAATAGAAAGCAGTCCCCTACAGGTATTGTCTTGGATACAATTGGCAATCGGCTTCTTGTGGGCACTGACGGACTCTCTGGCACCTACAGCGAAAATCTGATAGCTATCGATCTGGGCGACGCTTCACAATCAATACTGTCTAGTGGTGGGAATTGTTCTACTTTAAATTGCCATGTTTGGGCGGGCAGTCTCACGTCTATGACCATCGACGAAGATGGCCGTAGACTTTTTGCCTATGATAGCGGTCAGCAAGGAATCATCGTTATCGATTTACGTTCTGGTCAACGCGCACTAGCTTCCAAATAAAGATCAGCAGGGCCCCTGCTCAAAGGGGTCCTATCTCTCTATCCCGAAATGTGGTTTTTAAATCGTTCGTAGGGACTACAAAGTGGTTCTCAACCACAACTGTAAGTCCTACTTGGATGGTAGTGTGCCTATGGAAGCAGCACTTGATAATATTCTCTAGTGCTATCTAAGAAAGGTTATAAATCCTTTGTTAGCTTGGGAGTAATTTAAATGTCTCTCAATATTAAACATTTGGTAGCCTAAATTTTTCTTAACTTGTAGTTGCTTGGCTTATTTATTTCTTAAAAAGAGCTCAGCCACTTCCTTTTTAGCGGCAACAACATAGGTAATCATCAGGTTCTCTTGATTAACATCGGTCAAGTAATCGATATCCCTATGCATTTCCCTCAAAATGGAAAAGATATCGGTGTCGAGATTGTATGACCACAGCTGGTCGTCTCGATTGATTGAGTAAATCACACTCTCTTTGATAACAAATCTCTTTTCGCTACCTTGATTAACCAGCTTCTCAATTAGTTGGTCTTCAGCAGGGCCGGGCTGCCAGAAGCGGTTCATATGGTCCATATAGATCAGCCGACCATCTTTAGTCCTCTGGGCCCAGCTAACTTGTTTTTCATTGATAAACCTGGGCTCAAGGCTATCTAAATCGACTTCTGCAAATTGTGTAACCCCTTTAATCGTCAAGGATAATAACGCTGAATTATCGATACTGTCCCACTGGAAGAGCTGATCAACAGGCGCATTCAGGGGCAAGCCCTCTACACGGCCATCCAAGAAAATTTTATTGAGCTCATTATTGGCATTTACCAGAATACTTTCTCCATCGGCAGACCAATGGATACCGTCGATATTGGTATCGATTGGAAACTGAGATACCTGCCGTAAATCACTACCATCAGTCACCCACACCTGGTCTTCACCAGAGCGCCTGGAGGTAAACGCAATCAAGTTGCCATTGGGTTGGAAAATACCGTCATCCTCCCCGGAAATCGACCGTGTGGCGCTTGGGTAAATTGTGCTGACATCTTCTTCTGAAGGTGTGGTGCTAGCCCCAGGCAGGTTTAGCGGTATTGAGGCAATATCACTATCGTATTGCCCTTTAATAACCAGTGCTCTATGTCCACCTGGATGAAAGTCTGGAGAGCTGGCAGACTGGTCCAGAGGTAACTGAATTCTACTGACCTTGCCATCATAGGTGAGAGAGAAGAGTCTTCGCCCTGTACTAAAGATTAGCTCATCCTCTCTCGGTGAAAAGTTAGGGGAAATGGCTCTGTGTTCAGATATCTCATCTGGATAGTCAATCGGATGGCTGGTTAAAAGCGCCCCCTTAGAATCCAGCATATCGATATAAAGCTGGCCATCTTGATGATAGCTGGTGACGGCTATTAAATCGTCATCGATTGAATAATCAAAGTGAGCTAGGTTTCCCTCTTCCAAGTCATAAAGTACCTGACTCGTGTTATCTCTCACTGAATATTTGATTAGCCGCCAATGATCAGACTCATTATGCAAAATAGCGAGGTCATTGTTATTTAACCATACCGGATTTTTAATGGCCGAGTTCTTACAGCGCATTAATACATTTGGTTGTTGTGGGCTTACCATAGCTTTTTGGAAGTCCAGGCTTACCAGGTTGTAACAGGTATTCTGGGTTAGCGGTATGGTACAGTCTTCTTCTGAAATAAATACCAGTTTTTTGCCATCCGGAGATAATGTATGGCGGCCATTAGTACCCCATTCGGGAGTTAATTCCGTTTCCTGCTGGGTATGTATATTCCTGGCCCAGATTTTATTCACACAGAGCTTATCCAAATAACGATTAAATATAATATATTCACCATCAGGTGAATATGAGGGGCCAAACTCTTTGTGATCCGTAGCCGTTACTGCCTGTAATCGATCAAATATAAGCTGAGCGTTTTGCTTGGGTGAAGAGTAATTAAATCCAACAAATATCAATAATACCATCCCGATTAGCGCAAATATTGGGAATCTATTTGGTTTAATTGGCTGGGTTTGATAATCCGGATTACTTGGTTGTATATCTATTACAGGCTCAGGGGGAGCAGGAGAGAGGGCGTCTTCTTCCGGTGCTGTCTTATCCTGTAGAATAGAACTACCATCTTGCCAAACAATATCACATTCCAGGCTATAACCCTGTTTGGCATGGGTTCTAATATAAGACTGCTGCTTGCGATCCTCCCCAAAGGCTTTTCTAAGTTGCGTAATACTTCTTTGCAGCGTATTCGGTGTGACTATTGTATCGGGCCAGACCTTAGACAGTAGCTCATCCTGGCTCACCACCTTTCGCTGATGCTTTGCCAAGTGGGTTAAGACGGCAAGAGCTTTTGGGGGGATCGTTTGCGATTGCTCATGTCGGGTGATCTGGTTTCTGGATAAATCAATAAAGAACTCACCCACCCAATATTGTGAAGCCATTGATGTATCTACCTGAGCAAAATTTGAGCTACATTTTTGCTATCGATACTAGCATAAACCCTGATTACATCTAAAGCCCGCCTTGTAACCTATTGATAAACAAGCACTTTATACCAGCAGTAGAAAGTCATCGAAAAATCAGGAGCACTTCAGGTGTTTCACTGGCTCCTTGTTTAGATTGAGTGCTTCTTCGATCACATGTAACGGTATAAATACTGATATGAAAAAGCGCTTACTAGTCGCCCTCTTCTTGTTGCTACCTATTACAGCCCTTAAAGCAGATGAGCATAAGGCCCTGGAGTTATCCACAATCCAAGTAATACCCATTCAGGACTCCAGCAATAATAGAGAATACGAGCTGTTTATTAAGCTGCCTGAGAAATACGAGGAGAGTGATACTAAGAAGCATCCGGTTATTTACTATACAGATGCTTTATGGGGGGTTGAAATGTTATCTGCCACCACTGAATACGCACTGGAAGATGCCATTTTGGTGGGTATTAGTTGGCAGAAGGATATGGCCGGTGCTGAAAAAGAATGGTCAAGTCGATATCGAGACTTTAAACCGGCAGTTCTCTCTAATAAAAAGGATAAAAAATCATATAAAGGAGAGGCCCATCAGTATCTCGCCTTTATAAGAAATGACGTTATACAGTATATCGAAAGCAATTACCGCGCGAATCCAGATAACCGCACTTATTTCGGTTACTCATTCGGGGGGCTCTTTGGGGTTTACGCCTTAATAAGCCAACCGGATACTTTTCAAAACTATATTATCGGTAGCCCATCAAGATTGATAGGCACTTATATGGATTCTCGTCTTGAATCAGAGCCTAACAAACCATTGATGGAACTACCCAAACAAACCAATGTATTTATTGCTTACGGTGCATTAGAGAAGGAATTGGGCGCTTCGGTAGAAAAGTTTGTTGGTGAATTAAAGAACCAAAAATTGGCTAATTTAACTCTGGAGCCGGTGGTTATTGAATCCGCTAATCACACTACAGCGTTCCCGAAGACTTCGGTACGCAGTATCTATTGGCTTGCCGAGAAGCTGAAAAATTAATCGAGAGCATATCGAGTCATATTAATAAAAACTTCAACGTTAAATTGAGGATATAAGATGATTTTTAAGAAGCTAATCACAATCGGCCTATTGTACGGCATAAGCGCCACTGCAGGCGCGGGAGACTTACAGGCACCAGAAATAAATATGGCCGACTATCGTAGTGACCTCCCAAGCCTAGAGAGATCCACGCCAAAGCTAAAAAAAGCATTTATTGATACAGCTCCAACGGATAGAGAAGATGGTATTCCAGTCGGTGAGATAGATAAAATCAAAGAGAGCTTGCAACAGCTGGCCCAGGAAATAGCGGATAACCAACACACCCCCTACGATAGCCTGCTTATCGCCCAAAATAACAAACTGGTTTTTGAATCCTACTATTCCCTTGGACGTGTAAACTTGCCTCACCCGCAAGCATCTGCCACCAAGGCCTATACAGCCCTGGCAATTGGTCGGGCGATACAGTTAGGTTATTTGACCATGGCAGACCTGGACAAGCCTGTCATTTCCTTTCTAAAAGGGTTGGATCGGAAGCAGCTTGTTAAAGGCGCAGAGCTTGTTACATTGAATCATACCATGAGCATGCAGTCAGGAATTCGTATTAAAGAGGAAAAACTGAGCGCCTTACTGGAAAACAAAGAGCAGTTAACAGGGAAAAAGCTGGCTCAAATCTATTTGAGCCATAGCAAACCGATAACCTCAGAATCGCAAACCTATTTATACCAAGGCTCAGACCCAATGATTGCAATGTTGGTTCTGGATGCCGTGGTTCCCGGTTCCGCGAGCGACTTTATTAAAAAAGAGCTGCTAGATAAGATGGGGATCGATAGCTATCACTGGAAGGAAGCTGTTAGTGGGGTGCCCCAGGCAGGATCAAGAGCCATGATGACATCGCGCAGTATGGTTAAGTGGGGTACTTTGGTTCTTAATAAGGGAAAATGGAATGGCCACCAGTTAATACCGGAGGCGTATATTGCCAAGGCTACTGGTAAAGTGGCTGTTCCTACAGATGATGAGTTTGACTACACCAATTTCTCCTATGGTTATTTCTTCTGGCGAACCCCTCTGAAGGTTGGCAACAAGAAATACTTGGCGAAGTTTGGCTGGGGCGGTGGTGGCCAGTATGTGATCTCTATTGAAGATTTGGATTTGGTAATTGCGATCACAGGCCGTGGTGATGATGATAAAACCCTGGATTTAATAGAGAAACGTATTCTGCCTGCCTTTGCTTTATCCACTTAATAGAAAGTAGTTAAAGCAAACTATGGGCCTATATTTTTTATAGGCCGGGTGTTTAAGTAGTAACTTCAGAGCTTCCTCAGTCACTTCTGCTAATGTTAAATAGAGGGGCTGAGGAAGCTTCGTGGCAACTTGATACTGTGTTATAGGGAGGGGAGGCTTAGGAGCCATCCCCACTAGAAGTAGCCAGCTCTTAAGGGTTTTCATCAGCCGCCTTCTGGTGCTTTTGGATACGCCTGTAAATTTCCTCTCGGTGAACAGGTAAAGATCTGGGAGCGTGTATCCCTATCTTTACCTGATTACCATTAACCTCCAATACAGTGACTGAGACATTAGCTCCAATTCTCAGGTTCTCACCGGCCCGGCGTTTTAAAATTAACATACTTATTTCCTTCTGATCATCAAACCATGGGATGGCCATTCCACAATGGGAAAGCTTGGGAAGAAACAGTAGGAAAGACGAGGAGGGACGCGAGAAAGGTAGGCGTAAAAGAAGAAAAGGCGGGCGCTAGACTCCCAGTGCTTGGGGAATCGCCTCAGGTTACTGAATGTGCAACCTTTTATTGAAGACGAGTGGGTTTCTAGCGTACCATTCATGGAGCCACTTTGATAATTATGCTATCAATTTGGTTAGCTGGCCCTGGGTGTTGCCGCACCTTGGGTCAGCGCCTTTTACTTACTCTTGCGTCACGCTACCGTTCTCCCTTGAGAGTGGGTCTTTTAAAAAACTCTTGATGTTCTTGTTTTATCTTGGGCTGTTGGCTTGTAGAAGCTGGTTTTATCTCAGCCCACGATCTTGATTAATATCACTCGATTTTACGCAGCTTTGATGCTGAAGAAAACTTAATAAAATCCAATAAGATTGTTTTGGCGCCTATATTTTACTGGTTGTCTGGGGTTATATCTGACAGATGATTGGTATGTTGCTCTGTAGAATTTGTTATTTGTTATTTGTTATTTGTTATTTGTTAATTTGGTTTATATTTTTAACTCGCTAGAATTTCTTGCGTCTTTGATGTGGTGGGGCGGTGTTATCTGAAGAGCTGAAAGGTGGATGATGAAAGTAGGAATTTTAATATTTCTGCTAGCCTCTTCCTCTACGATTTCTCAGGCAGGAATTCCTGAGGTGTTAAAAGCGGATAAAGCAGATTTTATGTGTTCTCTACCGGAAGCATATGGTGATACGAAATTGTCTTTCCATGTGTCCAGCAACCAACTTACAGGTTTGGCAGTTGCTTATAAGGAGCATAATGTGCGTGCCCAAAAAAATTACTTAAGGGTATATCTTCGCCTTCATGGGATTCTCCTACTGTGGCTTATGAAGATGTAGACGGTGATGAGGTTATTCAATACTTTCCTTCTGTTTCTATGAAGAGTCAAAGTTAGGCACTGGTAAGCAGGCGAGATTTATTGTCTATTCTGTCTGTGAAGAAAAAATAGATAGAAGAATTATTGATGATTTTAGTTCATTGGTTCCCGTAAACTGTTGGCCAGCTTTTTTGGCTCACCGAGAATAATAGCGCTAGAGAAGCGGATAAACGGAATACTGATAATAGCTGGCATTGTACTCGATGGTGAATAAACCTTAAACGTCGTTTATCCTGTTGGAATCTTCAAACCACTGCTGGTAAAAACCCACATTTTTTGTATGGCCAATGAATATATTTGTTGGCTTCTCCATAAATCTGTCAAGATCTACTTCAAGCTTTATCTCTTTGTCAGCGGAAGAAATGTCATTGTTGCTGAGCACAATATTTTCAGTCGGTGGATTTGCTGGATTTCTAGTGTAGTGAATAGCTGCATCTCTAGCGGTGAGTTCGTGTGCATTCCTTTTTATCACCATTTAAGGGTCAATATTTTTTTCTATAAAATTATTCCAAACTAAAGGCGATTTTTCGGTTTGTCTTTAGTGCTTATAGGAGGTGATTTGAGCCGTTTTTTGTCAGTTACTGTAGCTACCACAACGACTATAAAAGTAGCTGCACATTGTAAGGTGGTCTCGTAATCAGGTTTTAGGCATTATCAATTTCATTATCCCACTGTTTTTCAAGGCCTGCTTCTTCCAGATGGATTGATCCCACACATAAAAACTAGGACAAGCTCCTTCTTTGATAAGACTTTTACTCGGGTTTGACGAAATAATAATCCTTTGGTTGTGAGGTACTATCTACCGGTTAGTAGGGGGATGCCAGCGGAAGTCCGCTACCTAGAAAGGGGGAAGGGAGTTTAATAGCTGAGGGTTGCCCACCTATGAGGAAAAGGTTGCGAAACTCTAAGCAACTGAAGATATTTTTGTGCAAAGCCCAAAGGCGGCTCTTAGGGGGATTATTGTTGGGTTCTGTCGCAAACTTTGCGACAGAACCCAAAGTGGACCGTTAAGGTTGGTGTTTACTTGTGGATGACAAAAAAGGCTTTTAGGTTTCCTATACCCAAAAGCAATTTATTGGCTCAGCGTAATTTCACCGCCCTTAGCAGGCAATCCGGATACCGGCAGCGAATCACCGCTGTCTTTTCGGCGAATATCCACGGCGGTAACACTGCTGGAGAAGGTTTTAGATACGGAACCGCCGGTGCTGCCGGAACCGCCAGTGCTGCCAGAACCACCGGTGCTACCGGAACCGCCGGTGCTGCTGGAGCTATCCGAACTGCCGCCCCCGCCGCTACAAGCACTGAGAGCTATTAACAGCAGTGCAGAGACAGCAGATTTAAGTATGAAGTTTTTCCCGTTCATTAGTTTGTGCTCCTTCATTGCACAAAATCGTAAGTGACGATGAAATGACTCTCGCCGGGCTTCAGCGCCATCGGTCCAGGCATGTCGAGTTGGAAAGTCAGTTCACCGTCATCTGCTTGAAACCCACTGCTGGCAAGTATGGTGTCGTCCTCATCCAGGTTTCCGTCGCTGTTATTGTCAAGGTAGAGTTTTGCCTGGGCGATATCCAGTACGTCGTCCCCATTACCGGATGCCTGCAAGGTCAGGGTGTTGAGTTCCGACTCCACGTCCGTCTCCAGGCTAAACAGTTGCACCACTACATCCTTCTCGCCGGGACTCGCCTCGCGATCGTCTGCAGTACCCGAATTGAGCTTCACGCCTGAACTTGATGCCTGCTGGAAGCGGGGGTTAAAGGGCTGGGCATCTTCGCTGTCTACAGCGCCATCATTATCGGTATCCACTACCGTTGCCGCATTCAAGCCCAGCACGAAGGCGCCGCGAATCGTGTTTTGCACACTGTTGCCGGCACTGTCTGTGGCGACAATGCGCAGGTCGGCAACGGCGGATTCCGACACTTCAGGCAGCAGGGTAAGGTAGCGCCCGTCCTCTAGTGCGGTTTCCAGCGGCAACCAGTCACCCCCGTCCAGCGCCAGCTCAGTGGTCACAGAGTCGAGCGGCAACTGGCTTTCGAGGGACAAAAACAGCTTGGCGTTGCGGCGCGCATAGTGTGAAATCACGCCGTCATCCAGCAGTTCCAGCATGGCGATGCGCGGCGCGGTGGCACCGTCCAGATTGTTGAGTTGCACCCGGGCGCTGGAGGTATATTCATCTTCACCGAGAGACGTGGTGTACTCGAAATCCACCTGCACCGAGGTGCATTCGCTGTCGGCGAAGAACAAGTATTCTTGAATAAAGTCGCTGCTGCTCAATTCACTATCGCCGGGCAGGCACAGGGCGCGGTATCTGGACTCCGGTCTATAGCCGTTGCCCCAGCTGTCCATTATCCAGCTCGAAGAAATACTGCCGATGTGGCTGGGAAGCAAGTGGTGATTGCCGCTGTCATTACGCAGGCCCCCAGCAAAATACCTGGGGCCCTGACCCATAAGCATGATTCCGTTGGACCGCTCCAGTATTACCTCGGGGGTGGTGAAGTCCTTATCACTAGGTCGCAGCTTGCGGTAGACCGTGCGGCCGATGGAAATTTCGTTACTATGGGCCGCCGTGGTCTGATCTTCCCCTATGGGTACATACAAACTCAAAAATGTGGGCCCAGCGGCAATATCCTCCTCGCGCCCATGCAGGGTAAGCAGCGACGATTTGTGGGTCAACTCGCTTGGGTACGACCACCAGTTTATAGCGGCTTCATACGTATTTAGCCCGTAACCCACGGTATAGCCTTCCCAATTCCAGAACGGATTACCGATCAGCAGTTGCGTACTGCCGGAATTACTGAGATCGAAGTGCAGATCTTCAGACATGCCCTGTTGGCTGTGCTTTACCGTATACAGTTTGCGGTCTTGAGGGTGCGCGCTCCCTTCTTCCGCCAGCCCCATATAATTAATTTGGAAGTTGTCAGATAGGTTGCGTAGAGTTCTCATCGGCACATCCCCACTGTAATTCAGGTGCAAGCCTGACCCGGGAATCTCGGGGTGAGTCAGCCTAAGTACTTGATCCATAAACTGGAGTGTCTCGCCGCTTTCTGTTCGCAGGGGGGGGATACCAGCCCCCCGAACTCTTGCAGGCACGACCAATTCACCATCGGATGTGTGCCGGTTTTCAAATGCATGCCAGACGTCATACCGCTCCCCATCAGCAATGACGTCCGTACTGAACAGAATATTGATAGGCTCGTCACGTACTGCCATGTGCAGGACAGGTTCAGCATTTTCAAAACTGGAGAGCTGCTCCCAGGCAGACCAGCCCTCATTGAACAAAAATGCGGAATAGGACCAGTATTCTCCCGGCGCCTCGGATTCACGTATGGCCAGCACCTCCGCGCGATTGAAGGCCACAGGCAGGCGTACGCGCTCATCGCCAGATAAATATTCAAGTGCCGAATCGTAGGCGGCTTCCAACGGTTCGTGGTAGGGCACCTGATCGTGATCGACATTTAGGTCGATGAACTCGGCTCTGCTCGAACCCACTTCCAAATCGAACTGGTCGGCGGAAAGATCCAAGTCGGCGCCAGCGGGGAAATTACCCCCGTTTGCAACTTTAAATTCGGTAGGAGCGCTCAGGTTCTTCACCGTCACCTGCAGGTTTCTCTGAGTGTGAGCGCCCTGTCCAAAGTGACCCGCATACAGGGTGGGGGGGCTGACCAGAAAACGCGCGCTCGCGGCCGCGAAGGCATCTAACTGCCCGTTGCCGACCTCGGCCAGTTTGCCGTGCACCTGCGTGGCGCGGTTGACCAGCAGCGCCTTGATCTCGGTGCTGGTCAGTTCCGGGTGTAACTGGCGCAGTAGTGCCGCGGCGCCTGCCACATGGGGCGCGGCAAAAGAAGTGCCGGATTCAGTGCGGAGGCCGCCGCCCAAGTTGGTACTAGAGATAGCCACACCAGGTGCGACTATCTCCGGCTTGATGCTGTTACTGCTCAGGTCCAGGCTGGTACCGAACATGCCCCGGGAACTGAAGTCCGCCAGGTGGCCCGCCCCATCCACCGCGCCCACGGTGACTATTTCTTCCGCGGAACCGGGACTGCCAATGGAGTTGAGAAAGGGACCGTCGTTGCCGGCGGCAGCGACCACCACGACACCGGCGCGCATGGCATTGTTGGCGGCGACGGACAGAACCGAGTTGTTTCCTCCCGCGCCGCCCAGGCTCAGATTGATCACGTCCACCGCATCGTCCGTTTGCGGATTTCCGTCCGGGTCCAGAGCGGCTTCAATGGCGGCGATGATGTCGCTTTCGCTGCCAAAGCCATCGCTATTCAGCACTTTGTAGGCGTAGAGCTTGGCAGCGGGCGCTACCGCCGCGGTCACGCCGGCCACCATGGTGCCGTGGAAGTGGTCGTCCATGGGATCACTATCATCATTTACGAAATCGTAGCCACCGACCACGCGGCATCCGCTGCCCAAGCAGCCGCCCAGGTCTTCGTGGGTGTAATCGATACCGGAATCGATAATAGCGATGCTGGTCCCTTGTCCCTCGACGGCCCTGTCCTGCGCATCGCGCATTGCCCACACCTCGGGCGCGCGTACCTGCTGTGGACTGCCGGCCTGAAAAGCGCGCACCTGCCGGTCCCGGGTTACCGCGCGCACCTCCGGCATGGCGGCGATAGCGGGTAGCTGATCCACTCTGGCGGTTGCACTGATGGCGTTGACTGCACGAGTAAAGCGGTGGCTATGGCTCGCGATTAGTTTGCGCTGTTGAAGTTTGGTGACCATTTGCCGTTGGCGCAGGCCCAACTCCTGCTGCCGGGCGACGAAAGCGCGCATATCCCACTGTGGGCCAATAGTGTCCGATGCACGCAAGCCTGCCTGCTCCGCAGCAGAAGCCCCGTGCAGTTCGATAATAATGCTCACCTCTTCATCTGGACGATATCTGATCGCCTCCGGCCAGGCTTGCCTGTAGCGCTCGGGCTGAGACGCGTCTTCGCGGGACACGCTCAACTGCAGAGAACGAGACTCTGAAGCTTTTTCCCCCGGATTGGCTGCCGCGGGTTGCAGTAATGCAACCAAGACGGTCGCTGCCAGATACTGCGGAATCGGTTTTACACGCATAGTAAACCTCCTATTTAAGTAGTCGACCCTGACAAAAAACAAATACCCACCTCCACTACCGGGCAGCGTGGGCTTATGAGATAATTCTTGCCACTTCAGCTTTTCAGGCGTATACGGCCATGAAAAGCTTGATCGCACCAGCTGCGGGGCCTTTAAGGAAGTTTTTTGACAGTAGAAAATCAAATTTTAGGTGTTCGATTAACGGCTTAATTGCCGCTCGACGCCAACTCTTTTTCCGTTTCTTTTCTCACTGGTAGGGATTATCTTTTTTTTCATAGGCTTGGGTAAAACTATTTTCGCACCTTCGGCCACCTTCTTTCCCTGATTGCCTCGATCAGATGTGGCCTGTTCAATCTTGGGCTCTCTAACTTCGCTGTCCATGCTAATCACTTCATCTAAAGCCTTGCTATCGCGAATTTTTTCTGGTGATTCACAGCAATTAGAATAATGCCGTTTTTCGCTATGGAGGCAATAGAAGCTTAGTTGCCATACTGATCCTTACTCCTGGCAACACAATACACTTGTGATTCGTTCAGGCTATAGATTTTGTTTCTATCATTTTTCTGTTGTTTCAATACACACTCATACAGTGCAAAATCATCTTGACAGGTATCTAAAAGACCCTTAGGTGATTTTTTCTCACTTTCTGCAAAAGAATGCCAGCTATTGTACGAACAAGTTTTACCGATTTTTCCCTTAAATCACTCTTGATATAGCGATAGAAGCGCAGATTAATTCGTATTTCTTTTCTCTCTTGGTATAGGTTTGGCGCTGCTGGATGCTGTTATGTATAGCGATTTTATTAAGCCGTTAAAAATTTTTATCGCGAGCTTACCATTCGTTGGGTAGGTAATAAATAAATTTCTCTTGTACTGTAGTTTCGATATTTACAGCTTTAGCTTCAGGTAGGGTGGCATGAAATTGTATCGACATATCAAAATTTTTTTTCAACACCGAGTTCACCAATGTGGGTGCGAAAATGTACCAATTCTATGAGGTGGCAGTAGGCTTTATTCTGGAAAAATCTTAAACCGCAGAAGGCTTGATGGTAGGGGGCGATTCTATTGGAGTACAACATTTTTTTCACTCAAACTTCCCAATTATTTGAGAATTGGTAGGCCGACGAGAAGATTAATGGGGATACTGTGGCGACCGCTCCTATCAGAATAGCAGCGTCCAAAAGTGCGTTTAAAATCTGTCCAGAGAATTTCTTTTGAGAGCAATAACAGTGAATCTGATAAATCAAATTGATAAAGGAGATCGGTGCCAAGAAAACTGGTTTGTTGGTACAGATCGGTGTCTGTGAGCATAATCATCCTTGAATATTTCAACCAGAAATTTGACTCAGAGTCGCGAAAAATTGTCGAAATGACTAAGCCGTACATCTACGTAGCCTTAGTGTCTATAAGCTTAACGGCTTTTTCAGGTCGGACTAGTTAACTTTGCTGTAATAGTTAGTCTGGAAAAAATACACATTGCATTGTGGGCGTTTTTTGAGTCTATAAAAAGGGTGGGAATCGGGGGGGCGGCCGATGATATCCCTCAGGTATTTAGTGGTCTACTAAACCCGGACACCAATTTAGGTGGTAAAGTTGCCATCGAAAATAGAGGTGATCAATGAGTAGACAACGCCGGTCCTTTTCTTCTGATTTTAAATTAGAAGCTGCCCGCTTGGTGGTAGATCAGGGCTATTCAATTGCTGAAGCAGCCCGGTCGCTGGATATTGGTACAACGGCTATCCGCCGATGGGTGAAGCAACTAGAGGCAGAGCTGAGTGGAGGGACGCCTGCAAGTAAAGCGCTTACCACTGAGCAGCAGAAAATTCAGGCGCTTGAAGCCCGTGTCAATCGCCTGCAGAGCGTTTGGAATACCTCGACCATGCTACTACGAATACAGGATAAAGAAGAGCTCTGTTGATGTACCCAGAATGCAGCTCCATTCCAAAGTCATTGAAGTCATTGAAGTCTTTGAGCGCAGCCGTAGCTCTACAGGAAGTCGTACAGTCGTAGGTTTGCTTTATGAGCAAGGGACATCAATCGGATGCTTTAAAGTCTGAAGACTAATGTGTGAGGTCGGCTTAGCGTGTAAACAACCTGGTCCTCATAAGTATAAGAGAGCAATACTCGAGCGCTTAGATATACCGAATGAACTTGATTGCCAGTTTAATGTTGAGAAATCCAATCAAGTTTGGTGTGGCGACATTACCTATATCTGGGCTAGTTAAAGCTGGTGTTATTTGGAAACCGTTATAGATTTACACGCTCGCCGTATCGTTGGATGGGCCCTCTGAGGGAAACCAGATGCCGCACTAACGATAAAGGCACTGGAAATGGCCTGGGAGCAGCGAGGAAAGCCTAATCGAGTTATGTTCCACTCGGACCAAGGCAGTCAGTATATCAGTCATCAGCTCCGCCAACGGCTGTGGCGCTGCCGAATGACCCAGAGCATGAGTCGACGTGGAAATTGCTGGGATAGTACACCACTGGAAAGACTGTTTCGGAGTCTGAAAAGTGAATGGATACCCTCTCTCGGTTACACCTCTATCACAGAAGTAATCCGAGACATCAGTCATTACTAGATGACTTACTACAACTGGGAGCGTCCCCACTAGCACAATGACGGATTACCGCCTGCAAAAGCGGAAGAAAAACTTAACTTACTATCCGGAAATAGTTGGCCAATGCATTAAATAGGTAAGTTTGATGGCGGACTTTCTGGTGATAATAGTGGCTGGGGGCTTTTGGTGACTACATAGGGGGGCTTAATCCCCTACTTGCTTATGTTGGTCTTATGGTTCTTCCTTTTACTATTCGTTTGTAGGTTAAAGAATTAAGAAACTCCAATAAAGTGCTAAGATATGCTCAGGAAGAGCTAAAAAATTTTACTGAAGATTTAAGGAAGTATTCAGAATACCCAAATAAGGAGGATTTAGAGAACACTTTCCTTTCGCTGGTAAAACTCCACAATGATATTGTGAACACTATTGACTTAGTGGGCAAAAATAAAGTGAAGATTGGGAGTGATAGGGGCGCTGCAAATCCTGTCTGGTTCAATCTATCGAGGAACAGTTTGCCCGACGAGTGACGGTAATGCTGCTGGGCCGCCCGCGTATGGCTTTACCATAAATGTATGCACTCCTAACACAATATTTATCTGCTCCCACTTATTTAGAAGACTCCGACAGGCATTGAGCCTGCCGGGTGAAAAGCGTTCAGCGCCTAGCAAGCAGCTAATAGGGAAATCGAGACTATCTATTGCTAGTCACTCTTTTAGAACCGACGTACATTGCAAATAACCGAAGGCCGATAGAAATTAAGACAAGCATACTTGGCGCTGTATGAGCGGGCATTGCCTTTAATTGCGTGATTTCTCTTTGAAGGGTCATCGTTTGATGTGGATTGGACTGGTGTTTTGGAACCTGAATGACGTTTTTCTTAAGTAATTTATCGAACGACTCGATTTCTCCCGCAAGCATATCCAGGAGTTCCAATTCGGTCTTGCCGTCCCATGGTAGCTGTTTCCTATATGCGTCAACTGCTTTACCAAGCTTGTTCCATTCTTCTGCGAGGAAGGCTTCAAGTGATGAGAGGGTCCTAAGCTTCGAGTTCATGGATTGATTGGCTCGGTAGGCGTTTTGTCCATGAGCGCCGCTCGCCATAATTCCACCAAAGTGCTGTACGTTATGTTTGGCAGTATTCAGGTTCCGGCTGATTAAGCTGAGTTGATCCAAGGTGTGGACCAGAGTCTGATCAAGTCTCGGATCTTTATCCTTAATCGCTGCCAGAGCGGTATTAACCAGTCGACTCACCTGTATCTTGGTTGCATGTTCGTTGATAGACATACTCTTTTATCCTCGTAAATCCATTGAAGAATGTGTTCCGCCTCTCTGATTTGAGATGCATGTGCCACATTCAATTTTTTCCTTGTTGAATCTGCGAATTCTAAATCAAATCTGCCGAGTGTCGTGGTCGAATAGAGTACGAGCCATTGCACGGAAGCCGTGGGCGGTCATGGTTTGATTGTCATCGCCCAGTGACCTGAGTGCAGTCCTCACACCTTTATCAGACAGTGGACGGCTCTGGCCTCGAGCTGATGGGAAAACATATTTGCCATGACCAGTTAGCAACTCCAGTTCTTTCAGTTCAGCAAGAGGAATAATGTATGGTTGGCCCATTTTCATCTTTTCGCTGGGCAGTTCTATGTGCTTGGCATCCCAATTGATTACCGTCCACTCAAGTTTTCGCAACTCTCCAGGGCGGCGGAATAGGAGAGGGGATAGTTTTAGGGCCGCTCTTACTACTGGGGTGCCCTGGTATTCGTTTATGGCAGTTAGTAGGCGCCCAATTTCAGCAGGGTTTGTGATTGCTGTCAGGTGCTTTTTCTTGGTGGCGGTGAGTGCGCCGGCCAAGTCTGTGGTGGAACCACAGTCGGCCCTTCCGGTATTTGTAGAATCATTATGTACGATGGTACAAGATGCAGCTGTCAGTTCCTCTTCCAGACATGCCAGTAACAATGCCCTCGTAACACGGTGTCCTTTATGCTGTCAGGTAAATTGGCTTCTTATGGTTTTTCAGATGCGCTCCAATAACCTAAACCTTTATGAATAACTTCGAATGGCCTTGAACTAAGTTTGTCCCATTTTTTGAAATTAGGTGACAATAACTAAGCGCTCAGATAAGTTCATTGGCAACTTTAAAACTTCGGGATTCTGGTGCAGAAAGTGCACCTGAGCCCCAAAAAGGAGGTCAGATGGAAACTGTAGACCCAACAAAAGCTTCGGAAGTAGCCCGCTCTCTTTGCAAAAATTACTCGGTCGAGGTTGAGAGTTTTTCTTCGGAATACTCAGATACCGTAGAGCAATTCAGCGAACTAATAGCTGAATGTTACAAGAGAGGTGATAAATTCTCAGCTCATGGCAATAAAGTGGAGCAAGAAAAATTATCAGTAGCATTTCTTGACCTTGCTATTAACAATCTTTTTTCATCTATGCAGCTCTTAATAATTGAGCACATAATACCTTCCGGCAATATGTATAGGCAGGCGATAGAAGCTGCTTGTCTATCTATACTGCTCTCTCATCAAGGAAAACTTACACCTAACTCAAACTAGCTTGATGACTTCTATTTTAAAGATATCTTTAAAGCAGATAAGCAGTACCAGAAACCCTATCAGTTCGCACCCCTCATAGAAAAAACCAAACAGCTCTTGGGGGGGATGATGAATTTCTAAAGTTTTTGGAAAAGTCGAAAAAAATATTCAATAAATATAGTCATGCAAGTAAGCTAACTGTAGATCTAAGTCAAACAGGCGGTAATAAATCAAGTATTTTTTTGGGTGGGGGAATCGGGCACCCAGAGTTAAAAATATAAGAAGTAGAGCTCGGCTCCAGGTTTGTCTTTGCAAAGATGATGGTATTCGTCATTGATGGGGTGTATAACAAATTTCATTAATAGTTTATGGGGGCTAGCTTTTTAGTCTATAAATTGAGCTGAAATTTCGGCCTAGGCTAGTTGTGTACCTCAGATTAGGGTTCAGATTTGGTGGCTGTTGCAACCTTCACCGATTGGGCCTACTTAGCAATTATCAGGTTGACTGGTAGTGTGTCAGATTGGTGCTGAGTAGAGGGCCGTGGAGCTTCTCAAGCAGAATTGAATTCTTGAAAGCCACAGTGTAAACATCAAAAGTATCAATAAAATCTCAGTCTATTCTAGTAATTTGGTCTATTGGTGGGCCATTACAAATATACTTTGTAGTTAATTGTTGCTACTGGCCAATATCTTCATGCCAGATTTCAGGATGTTGCTGAATGAATTGATTCATCAGACCAATACATTCAAGATTATTAAGAACAACCAAGCTTACACCTTCAGATTTGAGTAATGATTCATCACCTAGGAATGTTTTATTTTCACCGATAACAATATTCTTAATTCCGAATAGACGTATGGCCCCACTGCACATTGGGCAGGGTGATAAAGTCGTGTAAACGGTGCACTTTTGGTAATCTGTAGAACATAATTTTCCCATATTTTCCAGTGCGCTCATTTCAGCATGCTTGATAACACTGTTTTGCTGGACGTGCTGATTGTAACCTCTGCCGATAATTTCACCATTCAGTACTATTACACAACCGACAGGAATTCCTCCCGTTGCTAAACCTTTTCGTGCCTCATTAATGGCTTCTTGCATGTAAGCGTCATGGTTAGCTTCACTCATTACAGCTCTCTGTTTTAGGTATTAAGAATATTTTAATCAAAGAATGTAGAGCATATTATTAATACATCATTGCATTAGTGAGCTACCGACTAGAATCAGTGTAAACAGGCGCTAAGTTGAGCTATGTCGGCGATATTTGGGGGGCTGAAAGGGGACTCAGTTAATTGGCGATATGTTTCATAACTTGATTCTTCATCGCTGTGAGTTGCTAGCATATGTCTTCCTTGCTGCTAATGATCACGCCTTTTTGCAGATGATTTAAATAACTTCTTTTCAAACAGATGTTTGGATTTTAGGGGCTGATTTTAGAGGCTGTAGAAAGATAGGTCGGTAAATTTACGTATCATTAAAGTGACTGGAGTGATCGTCCTAGATTTGTGAGCTGGCCGGTAACCCAGTGGTTTTTAATTGGTTTGTTTAGTGCTATCTAACGGGATTCTTGAATTGTTAGTAACCTGAACAAACGCTAATGGTGAGCTTTTTGAGACCGTTAATGTTCGCCATCAATAAGCTATGCCAAAAATTTTCGTCGGAGGAAGATTGAGTAGGGAGTCGACCAAGCAATAAAAAAGGCCAACCTTGCGGTTGGCCTTTTTCGATTTGGTGGAGATGGCGGGAGTCGAACCCGCGTCCGTCAGCACTCTGCCAGAGGCTCTACATGCTTAGCTCCGTCTATTGATTTAACCCATTACAGCCCGGCGGTCAGGACGTATAGGGCGATCCCGTAAAGTGTTTAACCGCTTGCCCACGAGTATGGCTTGCGGCGATCCAGTTCTGTATAACAGTCTACAGCGCGATACTGGAACCTTGCTGAAGACTGCTAAGGGACGAACCCTTAGTTAGTGCTTCACAAGCTGCTTACGCAGCGAGTTGGGCACCGTAGTTGTCGTCGTTGGCAACTAATAAAATACAGCTTTGGATTTACGTGATTCGCTGCCATCACGGCATGCACCCAAGGTTTCGTCACCGGCGTCGAATCCAAGTCATCCCCGATAAGAAACACTCTCGTGTGTCATCTAAGTATACCTCAAACTCGGGCATTGCAATAAATTTTTATGCGCCAGGGATTTTTGGGAACTTTGATCAGGGGCAGGGAGAGAGCGGAGTGCCCCGGCAGCGGTGGCCGCCGGGGGAGTTAGAAAGGGCTTACAGTATCGATTGGGCGAAGGCTACCAGAATCAGCAGTGGGCACACGATGCGCACATACCAGGGCCAGATCTTCCAGAACAGGGTGTGCTCAATATCTTCGTGGCCTTTCTTCAGCTCGCTCAGCAGCTGGTCGCGGCGCCAGATCCAGCCGGCAAAGATACACAGCGCAATACCCAGCAGGGGCTGGCCGTATTCAGTACTGATGCTGACTGCCAGTCCAAACAGGCTGTCAAAGTTGTAAATAATGGTGCTGCTGATGGCAAAGATCACCAGGCCCACAGCTGGGGTGGCAATGCGGCGGGGGATGCCCAGGTTCTCAATAGAAAAAGCCACCGGTACTTCCAGCATAGAGATAGAGGAGGTGAGGGAGGCGATCACCATCAGGGCAAAGAAGGCAATGGCGACGAATACACCGGCTTCGCCCATGGTATCGAACAGCGCTGGCAGCACCTGCAGGATCAGGTTGGGCCCGGCAATCAGGGCGCCGTCAGCAGCGAAGATCTGGGTGCCGGCTTCCTGGGCCACATACATGGCGGGCAAGATCAATAAGCCGGCGGTGAAGGCGATCCCCACGTCGATCAGTGTGACCAGGGCGCCGAGGCGCGGCAAGCTCTCCTGCTGGCTCAGGTAAGAGCCGTAGATCAGCATGGTACCCACCCCTAGAGACAGGGAGAAGAAGGCCTGGCCCATGGCAGAGATCAGTAGCTTCGGAGTGAAGTGACTGAAGTCTGGCATCAGGTACACCTCCAGGCCGGTAAAGGCACCGGGCTGGGTGAGTACATAGGCGATCAAAAGCAGCAGCAGGATAATCAGAGAGGGCATCAACAGGGTGGACCAGCGCTCAATGCCCTTCTCCACACCGCTGGCAATAATCAGCATAGTGAGACCACTGAAGATTGCGGTAAAGATCAGGTTGCGCTGGGTACTGTTTTCAGTGAGCCATTGGACGGCTTCCTGGGCGCCAAACAGGGCGGCGAAAGGCTCGGCCAGGTGGGCCACCATCCAGCCGGCCACAATAGCGTAAAAACTCAGAATCAAAGAGGCTACCAGGATGCCGCCAAAGCCGGTGAGGCCACCGAAGAAGCGGCTCACGGGGCCAATAGAAATAGCCCGCAGTGCCTGTACCATATTGCGCCGCGCATAACGGCCAATGGTAAGTTCGGCCATCAGCGCCGGGTAGGCGAGGGCGAAGGCCAAAAACAGATAGGCCACTACAAAGGCGGCGCCGCCGTTGCTGGCGGCCTTGGTGGGGAAGCCCCAAATGTTGCCGAGACCAACGGCGGACCCGGCGGCGGCCATTAAAAAGCCAATATTCGAGCTGAACTGTCCTCGCGGTGCACTCATAGTAAATCCCGTAATTATTCTTCTAGTTGTCTCTGTGCACTACTTGTGCGTGGCGCGCATCAGGCGCTGCTTTTCACGGTTCCAATCCCGTTTTTTCTCGGTTTCGCGTTTGTCGTGCATAGCCTTACCCTTGGCCAGGCAGATTTCGCATTTGACCAAATGGCCTTTCCAATACAGCGCGGTGGCAACCACGGTGTGCCCCTTTTGCTCCACGGCGGCGATCAGCTTGGACAGCTCGCGCTTGGTGAGCAGCAGGCGGCGGGTGCGGTCGGGCTCGGTCACATAATGGGTGGAGGCGCTGGCAAGCGGCTGGATATTGGAACCCAGCAGCCAGGCTTCGCCATTTTTAAAAATGACATAGCTGTCGGTGAGCTGGGCCTTGCCCTCACGACAGCTTTTCACTTCCCAGCCCTGCATCTCAACGCCCGCCTCAAACTTCTCCTCTATGAAGTAGTCGTGACGGGCCTTCTTGTTGAGGGCGATGGTATTGGATGTTTGCGCTTTCTTTTTCTTGGCCATGAAAACTTCTAGTGACTAGATAAAACTGTGTCCAAAAAACTTCAGGGCCACGGTGTTGATAAAGATCAACAGCAGTATCAGAGGGATAAAGGTGCCCAGGGAGAAGTTTACGTATTTTTGTGAGAAAGAGCCGGCAAAGGCGGAGTCGCCCTCTTGCAGCTCCTTGTCAAAGTTGGCTTTCTTCCATTTGTAGATCACAAACAGGCACACCAGCAGGCCGTTTAAGGGCAGGATGGTGTCGTAGAAAATGATCTCAACTAAATCGAAGAAGGACTTGTTAACGCCGGCCAACTGTACAAATTCAGTGAACCAGTTGACCATGCCAAAGGAGACGGCGCAAGCGATGGCCAGTACAAACTGTACTCCGGCAACCCAGTAAATGGCTGTTTTACGCTCCATATCGCGCTCGTCGCGCAGGGTGGCGATAGGTACTTCAATAATGGAAACCAGGGAAGTGATCGCTGCTACCAGAACCAGGAAGAAGAAGATCGCAGCCACGGCACTTGCGCCGGCATAGCCGATGCTGTCCTGCAAGGCAAGGAAGATCTTCGGCAGGAACAGGAAGATCATTCCGGCAGAGGACTCGCTTAATTCGGAGGGATCAATCTGCGGGTTGAAGTGGAAAATACTCGGCAGAATCAGCAGGCCCGCAGTAAAGGCCACCATGGTATCGGTAATGGCAACGGCGCGGGAGGAACCGGGGATAGAGTCTCGCTTCTTCATATAAGAGCCGTAGGTGATCATGATGCCCATACCCAGAGACAACGAGAAGAAGGCCTGGGCCATGGCTTTGCTCACCACGTTGCCATCAATTTTGCTGAAGTCTGGCACCAGGTAATACTTCACACCGAGGATGGCGTTATCCAGGGTCAGGACAAAAATCACCAGGCCCAGCAGCATTACAAACAGCATCGGCATCAGGGTTTTTGCCGCACGCTCAATACCGTCTTTAACCCCCATAGCGAGAATGGCGTTAATAATCAGCATCAGTACCACCAGGTAAATAAATACCTTGGGTGTATTGATAAAGTGGATAAAGAAATCCTGGGTGGCGAGCAGGTTGAGATTACCGGTGACGGTTTCAATCAGGTACCCGAGTACCCACACAGTAACCACTAAATAAAATACCGCGATCATAAAAGGCGTGATCAAGGCTAGCCAGCCGGGGATACGCCACAGGTGTGAACCGTTGGAGAGTTGACGATAGGCACCTACCGGGTCTTTATCGGAGCGGCGTCCCAGAGCCAATTCCGCCATCATAACGGGCAGGCAGATCAGAAAAACAAAGAGGGCATAGACCAGTAGGAAAGCACCGCCTCCGCTCTTGGTGGCCGCTACCGGGAATGCCACCAGATTGCCAATACCAACTGCGGAACCAGCTGCGGCCAGGATAAAGCCCAGCCTTGACCCAAAATGCTCTCTCACTGCGGTCATAGTACTCTCGCTATTATTTTTTATCAGATACAGCTTTCGTTTTTGTTTTCCAGCGGGGCCGGGTATGTCCCGCCGGCAAAAAATGCGATTGTTGCAGGAATTCTCTTGCTTGAGTAGCGCCGACTGGCAAAATTAGCGGCCGAACGACAATCCCAGGCGATTTCGCCTGGCGGACTGGATTTGACAACAGGAATGACTGAAATAGAGCGCAGCGCGCTGGTGATGTACAGCGCGGAACAAATGTTTGATCTGGTCAATGATGTGGCCAGCTACCCACAATTTTTACCGGGGTGTCGCGGGGCTGAAATTCTGCACCGGGACGAAGAAACCCTGGAGGCACGGTTGGATTTATCGCGCGCGGGTATTCGTCAAAGTTTTACCACGCGCAATCAACTGGTGCGCCCGACCAGCATGACCCTGACTCTGGTAGACGGTCCCTTCGAAAATTTTACCGGGCATTGGATGTTTACTCCCCTGGCTGAGAGCGCCTGTAAGGTGACTTTTTCACTGTCGTTCTCCATGAAGAGCCGTTTGATCGCCGCCGCCGCAGGTAAGCTTTTTAGTGATCTGGCCAATCAAATGGTGGCGGTAATGTGTGAGCGTGCCGAGGACATTTACGGGAAGCCGCAATGACAGAAGAAAAAATGATTTCGGTAGAGGTGGTTTACGCACTGCCCCATGAACAGCGGTTGATGCGGCTACTGGTAAAACCGGGCACTACGGCAAGGGAGGCTCTGATTCGTTCGGGTATTCCAAAAGAGTATCCGGAAGTGGACCCGGATAGTGCCAAGATGGGTATCTTTGGCCAGGTTCTGGGGAGCAAAGGATTGGCGCCGGCAGAGAGCTACGAGTTGCAGCCGGGCGATCGGGTGGAGGTTTACCGCCCGTTGATCGCCGACCCGAAAGAGGCGCGCAAACAACGCGCCGAGAAGGCCAAGCGTATGGCCGAGAAAAAGAAAGGTGCCGAAGACGCTTAGGCTTAGGGCCAGTCAGCCGGCTGCAAGTCACCGCTGGTGGATACCAGGGAGTCTTCGTCAAAATAAACGCTAAAGCGCTCCTGGCTGATATCACCCTTCTTGTCGCGAATGCGGTTGACGTAGTCCCAGCGGTTGGGATTGTAAGTGTCTTCCAGCAGCGGGGTGCCGAGAACAAACTGTACCTGGCGGCGGGTCATACCGGGCTTCAGCTGGTCGATCATCTCTTGGGTAATGATATTGCCCTGCTGTACCTCAATGCGGTGCACACCGGGAAACTTAACCAGCGTACAGGCGCCGAGAAAGGCGCAGAGGCTGGCGATGGCGATAAATTTCAGGCTAGGCGGCATTCATTGCTCCATTATGTTCTTTCACACGGCACCTCTCGTACAAATTTTAAACGGTTGCCCGGAATAGGACCCTATGCGTAGGGAAAGTTCCCTTCCTCTGCGATTTCCCTCTCTCATGGTGCCTGGGGTTCCGCTGACTCCGTTCGGCATGGGATAATACCCGAAGAGCCGGCTCGCTGACAGGCGGGAATCTGTGGTCTTATTCGGGTATAGACCTTTTCAGTGAGCTGATGCAAGTAAAGACAATTCATAAAATCCTGTCGGGAAATATTTATTCATGTCGAACGAAAACCAGGAATTGCGCAAGGCTGGCCTGAAGGTCACCCTGCCGCGGGTTAAGATTTTGCAATTGCTTGAAAGCACCAGCGAGCAGCACTTGAGTGCTGAAGATGTGTATAAGCTACTGCTGGAAGCGGGGGAAGATGTCGGTCTGGCTACCGTCTACCGGGTACTGACCCAGTTTGAGAGCGCGGGTTTGGTTGTTCGCCACAACTTCGATGGCGGCCACTCCGTATTCGAGCTGGATCGTGGTGATCATCACGACCACATGGTGTGTACCGATACCGGCAAGGTGATCGAGTTTCACAATGAGGAAATTGAGGAACTGCAGCGCCAGATCGCCGATGAGCACGGCTACGAGCTGACAGGCCACAGCTTAGTGCTGTACGTGAAGGAAAAAGAGAAGTAATCCAGTCGGGTGCGGCGTCCGCCGCACCCATCTTATGCCCGCTTACTGTTGTGGCTGGCAGGGCGGCGTGTACAGCTCTGGGAATTTACCGACCTTATCCGCGTAAAACTCCCTTAATTTGTTCAGTTCTGCCTCCAGGTTTTCCCCCAGTTGGGCGATAGGGCCAATTCCCACTTCTTTCTTGGAGAAATTGATAAAGCCCAATACCAGAGGCACCTTGGCACTGCGTGCAATATGGTAGAAACCGGACTTCCAGCGCTCACCCAAACCGCGGGTGCCCTCCGGTGGGATGGCAATAACCAGCTCTTTACGCAGCTTAAACTGGCGCACGGTGGCATCTACCAAGTTGTTAGCCTTGCTGCGGTCTACGGCGATACCGCCGAACCAGCGCATGGGGCCGCCCAGGGGGAACTGGAACAGTTTGTCTTTGCCCATCCACTGCGGAGTCATCTTTAATTTGAGTGCGGCGAGAATAAAGTAGTAGCCGTCCCAGTTAGTGGTGTGGGGAGCCCCGATCAATACATATTTTTTCAGTTTTAATGATTGCTGATCGCCGTTAACGCGCCAGCCGTGAAACTTCAGCAGCAGCTTGGCAACTTGGCGCAGCAGCGGCGTGATAATCGGGGTATTAAAAATCGTTCTCTGCATAAACTCGGCCGATACTACTCAAACAAAGTTAAACAAGCGGCTCAGTATATGGTGACTTCTGCCGCCAGACCCAGTCATATTTGGTCTATTTGTCCTAAAACGGCATATATCACCGGCAGGCCGGCTATTTTGCCGGATTGTTGGCGGTTATTTATTGATCTGCGAGATATGATTGCCCACCGCTCCATTGAAAGTGATGGGCTGTCCTGTTGGTCAGCTTTGAAACTCGGCTGAAGGGCTGTTCTGAGATTGCCCTGGGGGCAGCTCAAAGGGTCCTGGTCAACATCTCTTCCGCATGGGCCAGTGACTGCGGGCTGGGTTGCCCTCCGAGCATGCGTGCGATCTCTTCACGGCGCTCGCCGTTTTTCAATTCACGCAAAGCCACAAACGCCTGCTCACCATCACTGTGCTTCTCCACCAGATATTGGCGGTGGGCTCGCGCAGCCACCTGGGCCAGGTGGGTGACGCAGATCACTTGGCCGCTACAGCCATTGCGGGTCTCTCCCAGCTGGCGCAGCAGGCGGCCTACCACGTCTCCAGTGGCGCCGCCGATACCGACGTCCACTTCATCAAAGACCAGGGTGGGGGTGCGTGAAGTCTGTGCCGTGACCACCTGTACGGCGAGGCTTACCCGAGAAAGCTCACCGCCGGAGGCGATCCTGCCCAGTGGGCGCGGTGGCTGGCCGGGGTTGGTGGAAATTAAAATTTCCACTTCCTCCAGGCCGTGGCTGCAAGGCTTGTCGAGAGCTTGTAAGGCAAGTTCGACCTTGGCGTGCGGCATGGCCAAATCCACCAGTTGCCGATTGACCGATTCGGCGAGTGTGATCGCTGCCCCACGCCGTAGCTCGCTTAATTTTGCTGCGACTGCCCGAAACTCTTTTTCCAGTTTGCTGCAGGTTTCGGCGAGGCGCTCCAAGGTATCTTCCGTGCCGATATCTTCCAGTTCCTCTTGCAGCTGTCGCTGCAGGGCCGGTAGCTCACTGGGTTGTACACGGTGTCTGCGCGCCGCCTGGTAAATAGCACTGAGGCGCTCCTCAACTTCACTGAGCCGCTCAGGGTCCATCTCGAAGCGATCGATATGTCGCGACAAAGTACCGGCCGCTTCGTCGATCTGAATTCGCGCACTATCGAGCATCTGCGCCACCTCGACCAGGGCCGGCGCCTGTTCGGGCATGGCGGAAAGCAGTTGCAGGGCGCGGTGCAGTTGTTCGGCGATATCGCCCTCACCGCCGGACAGCAGCGCGGCCAGCTGATAGCTGCCGTTAAGAATATCGCCGGCATTGGCCAGCTGACGCTGCTCGCTCTCCAGGGCCTCTATCTCACCTTCGCTCAAATCCAGTTGTTCCAGCTCGCGCAGCTGGTACTGCAGTAGGTTGCGGCGCGCCTCGGCCTCCTCAACGCTGTCGGCCAGATTGCGGTAGCGGCGGTATTGGTCCTGCCAGGTCTTGTAGCGACTGCGGGTTTCGGCGGCCAGTTCCTGGGCTTGGGCGTACTCATCGAGCAGGCGGCGGTGGGTTTCCTTCTTCAGCAGGGACTGGTGCTCGTGCTGGCTGTGGATATCAATCAGTTGCTCACCCAGGGCGCGCTGCTGCAGCAGCGTCACCGGCTGGCCGTTGATATAGGCCCGTGAGCGGCCATCGGCGCCGATGGTGCGGCGCAGTATCACTTCCTGCCCGCTATCTAGCTCCTGGGAATTAAGCCAATCGCTGGCGTTGGGGTAGCCGGAGATATCGAAGGTGGCACTGATATCGGCGCGGTTGGCTCCAGCGCGTACCAGTTCGGCACTGCCGCGACCACCCAGGGCGAGCCCGAGTGCATCTAGGGTGATGGATTTGCCCGCGCCGGTCTCGCCGGTGAGGGTGCTGGTACCTGGGCCGAACTCCAACTCCAGTTGGTCCACCAGGGTGAATTGGCTGATAGACAGGTGCAGCAACATATAGAGATCGCTTCTGTGTCCTTTTCTTATGGGTGGGTCTGAATACCCAATCAGTGGTTATTTATACAGTATTCCTTTCTGGTTAGCTATAGCGTCAAGCGCAGATTCTCCAGCTATTGCGCGCTAGCGCAAAAAACCACTTGAACTGTGCGGGGATGGCCCCATATAGCCCCCAGAGCCCGCAGGACGGGCCCAACTCATTACTGACAGAGTCGACGCGACGGAGAAAGCAGTGGCCAGAGAGCGCAGCGAAGAAGATCAGATTACAGAGGGGGTGCAGCCGGAAGCACTGGCTGATGAGCACCTGACAGCGACAGACGAGGCGGCTTCCGCGGAGATTGAAGATCCCACCGCGACCGAGCGCGAGCAGGCTGAGCAAGCATTGCACGAAGAAGCCGAGAGTGCCGATGCGCTGCACGATGAAATTATCAAGCTGCAAGAGCAGTTAGTGGTGCAGAAAGACCTCGCTCTGCGCGCCCAGGCTGAAGAGCAGAATGCCCGTCGTCGCGCCCAGCAGGATGTGGATCGCGCACGCAAATTTGCAGTGGAAAAACTGCTGCAGGATTTGTTGCCGGTTGTGGACAACCTGGAGCGCGCCCTCGCCACCATTGATAGCGCTGATGAAAGCAATAAAGCATTGGTGGAAGGTATCGAGCTTACTCATAAATCTTTCGTCGACACCCTGACGAAAAATTCTGTGGAAGTTGTCGATCCAGCTGGTGAGCCCTTCGACCCAGAGCTGCACCAGGCCATGACCCAGGTGCCGAATGGGGAGGTGGAGCCGAACACGGTTCTAGAGGTATTTCAAAAAGGCTATCGCCTCAATGGTCGCCTGGTTCGCCCGGCCATGGTTGTGGTTAGTAAGGCCCCGTAACGGCAAATGCGTGAAACGGCCTTGAATTTCGCTGGCCGGCACCAATATAGCTGACATCAAGAATTATTCGCGCGCTGCATACAGAACAGAGCTGGCAGCGCGTAACAAATGAGGATTTTACAGATGGGAAAAATTATCGGCATCGACCTGGGTACCACCAACAGCTGTGTGGCGGTACTGGATGGTGACAAAGCGCGTGTAATCGAGAACGCCGAAGGCGATCGTACTACACCTTCTATTGTTGCCTTCACTGACGACAACGAAATCCTGGTAGGCCAGTCTGCCAAACGTCAGGCGGTGACCAATCCCCAGAATACTCTGTTTGCGGTTAAGCGTTTGATCGGCCGTAAATTCAAAGACGACGTTGTACAGAAAGATATCAAGATGGTGCCTTACACCATCACTGAAGCCGACAACGGCGACGCTTGGGTAGAAGTGAAAGGCGATAAAAAAGCTCCGCCGCAGATCTCTGCCGAAGTTCTGAAGAAAATGAAAAAGACTGCAGAAGACTTCCTCGGCGAGAAAGTTGACGCTGCAGTAATTACTGTACCGGCTTACTTCAACGACTCGCAGCGCCAGGCCACTAAAGACGCCGGCCGTATCGCGGGCCTGGACGTTAAACGTATTATCAACGAGCCGACTGCTGCTGCTCTGGCCTACGGCCTGGACAAGCAGGGCGGTGACCGCACTGTAGCGGTATACGACCTGGGTGGTGGTACCTTCGATATCTCCATTATCGAAATTGCCGATGTAGATGGTGAGAAGCAGTTCGAAGTACTGTCCACCAACGGTGACACTTTCCTCGGCGGTGAGGACTTCGACCTGCGTCTGATCGAATATCTCGCAGACGAGTTTAAGAAAGACCAAGGCATCGACCTGAAAGGCGATCCCCTGGCGATGCAGCGCCTGAAAGAAGCTGCAGAAAAAGCCAAGATCGAGCTGTCCTCCAGCCAGCAGACTGAAGTCAACCTGCCGTATATCACTGCAGATGCCACCGGTCCCAAGCACTTGGTGGTTAAGCTGACCCGCGCCAAGCTGGAAAGCCTGGTAGAAGATCTGGTTACTCGTTCCTTGGAGCCGGTAAAAATTGCTCTGCAAGATGCCGACCTGTCCGCTTCTGGCGTAGACGAAGTGATCCTGGTTGGTGGTCAGACCCGCATGCCGCTGGTACAGCAGAAAGTTACCGAGTTCTTCGGTAAAGAGCCGCGCAAAGACGTTAACCCCGACGAAGCCGTTGCCATGGGTGCCGCTATCCAGGGAGCTGTTCTGTCCGGAGACGTTAAAGACGTACTGCTGCTAGACGTAACCCCGCTGACCCTGGGTATCGAAACCATGGGTGGCGTTGCAACTCCGCTGATCGACAAAAACACCACTATCCCCACTAAGAAGTCCCAGGTGTTCTCCACTGCGGAAGATAACCAGACTGCGGTAACCATTCACGTGGTACAGGGTGAGCGCAAGCAGGCTTCCCAGAACAAATCCCTTGGTCGTTTTGACCTGGCCGATATCCCGCCGTCCCCCCGCGGTGTACCGCAGATCGAAGTGACCTTCGATATCGATGCCAACGGTATCCTGCACGTACACGCGAAAGACAAGGCGACTGGTAAAGAGCAGTCCATCGTGATCAAAGCTTCCTCCGGTCTGTCCGAGGACGAGATCGATAAGATGGTTCAAGACGCAGAGGCGAATGCCGAAGCGGATAAGCAGTTCGAGGAGTTGGTGCAAACCCGCAATACCCTCGACGGCCTGATCTCTGCTACCAAGAAGACCTTGGAAGAAGCTGGCGACAAAGCCACCGCTGAAGAAAAGTCTGCAATCGAAGCGGCTATCAAAGAAGCGGAAGAAGCGGTGAAAGGCAACGACAAGGCTGCTATGGAAGCTGCCACCACCAAGCTGACCGAAGCTTCTGGCCCGGTTGCACAGAAGATGTACGCCGAGCAGGCCCAGGCCGCTGGCGCTGAAGGTGCCGCTGGTGCAGGCGCTCAACAGGGCGAGCAGCAGCAATCTTCCGCTGGCGACGATGCGGTAGATGCAGAGTTCGAAGAAGTAAAGGACGACAAGAAAGAAGGTAAGTAAGCGTTCGCTTGCATTTCCGGTGGCAGCTTTTAAAGTGGCCACCGGAGAACTTCAGGGGCGCGGCGCCTTCTTTTTAGGCCCCGCGCCCTGTGTTGTTTCAGGTATCCATCAAAGTTTGTACAGAGTTCGCAGTTTGGTGGTGCTCCGCAATGCGGGGCTTGGTTAGAAACCGAGAAGTAGAAAGAGTTTGGCCGTTCTTGATGCCGGACCAGAGAACATAGTTTTATGTCGAAACGCGATTATTACGAAGTCCTCGGCGTCGAGCGCGGCGCTTCGGATGCAGAGCTGAAGAAAGCCTACCGCCGGGTGGCGATGAAGTTTCACCCGGACCGCAATCCCGATGATGCGGAAGCAGAAAACAAATTCAAAGAAGCCAACGAGGCCTACGAAATACTGTCCGATTCGCAGAAACGCGCGGCTTATGATCAATTTGGTCACGCCGGTGTAGAAGGGCAAATGGGTGGTGGCGGCGCCGGTGGCTTCGGCGGTTTCTCCGATATCTTCGGCGATGTATTTGGCGATATCTTCGGTGGGGGCGGTGGCGGCCGTCGGGGTGGCCCCGCGCGCGGTTCAGACCTGCGTTACGACTTGGAACTGGACCTGGAAGACGCAGTGCGCGGTACCACGGTCAAGATCCGTGTGCCAACGCTCGCTTCCTGTAATACCTGCCACGGTTCAGGCGCTAAGCCAGGTTCCTCTCCGCAGACCTGTAGCACCTGTGGTGGTGCCGGTCAGGTGCGTATGCAACAGGGCTTCTTCTCTGTTCAGCAAACCTGCCCCAACTGTCGCGGTCGCGGTACCACTATCTCCGATCCCTGTGGCAGCTGCCACGGTCGCGGTCGGGTTGAAGAGACCAAGACTCTGTCCGTTAAGGTTCCGCCAGGTGTGGATACTGGCGATCGTATCCGCCTGTCCGGAGAGGGTGAAGCTGGCCCCGATGGCGGTCCCGCTGGTGATTTGTATGTACAGGTGGTGGTGAAGGAACACGAGCTGTTCCAGCGCGATGGCAAGAACTTGTATTGCGAGGTGCCCATCAGTTTTGCTGCTGCAGCACTGGGGGGCGAACTGGAAGTGCCGACCCTCGATGGTAAGGTGAAGCTAAAGATTCCCGCAGAGAGTCAAACTGGCAAGCTGTTCCGCCTGCGTGGTAAAGGTGTCACTCCGGTGCGTGGCGGCGCTACCGGCGATTTGCTGTGTCGGGTTGTCGTGGAAACACCGGTAAACCTTTCTGGTAAACAGAAAGAGTTACTGCAGGAATTTGCCAATACCCTCAGCGAAAAGAAAAATGCACCACGCCAGACCGGTTGGTTTGAAGGGGTGAAAAACTTCTTTGGGGATATGAAGCTTTAACGCTAAGCGAGCGTCCTCAATCGCTATTCGACCATCGGTAATTTAGGGTTTATATAGTTGCTTAACTGATGAGCTCTTTGAAAAGGTTAAAAGTAGGAAGAATAGCGAAAACTGGCCCGGTATCTCTGCCGGGTTAGTTGCCCTGGGCAGAGCGGGCCCTCAGACGGGCAGCCAGTGCCATCAATAATTCGTGTTGAATCTTACCTAACTCCCTCATCTGTTGTTTTTTTAGTATCCCTTCCAGTTCTTTGTTTACCTGCGCGCTGATCGTGGCCAATTGCGCACCGATTTCCCCGCGCTGCTTAGGCGTTAAAGTCAGTTTAGGGTTGTCCAAAATGCCATAGCGATCCAGTACGGCTTTTTTCTCTGCAAGGCTCTTTTGCAAGATGGGCAGTACTACTTTTTCCTGGCCAGGGGTGAGCTGCAGACGCAGCGTCACCCAATCTGTAATGTCGTCATATTTCTCCCAGAAGTCTGGGTTTGTGGTTTGCTGTTGTGCGGATACGGGCGCACTGCCAAAGGCCAGGGTTAAAGAAATAACCACCACCAATAAATGTGGCAGGTGGTTTGATCGAATCATTAGTCGCATGTTGGCGCTCCATTTACCCCTCTGGCTTAAGCCTAGCATCGTGATTTGTCATTGCTTTCACTCAATTTCAGTTAGTTGGTAATAAAAATATGTTTTGTTATTTCCTCTATGGCTGGAAGTTTTATGGTCAGTTTGGTCCCCAAAAATGATCACTTTTTAAGATTGAGTTTTTGTAGCTGCTTTCTGGTAGGGCGAGGTAAGATTCGCAGCAATATTGGGCGTAGACAGGAGTGTTGTTTTGGCAGTAAGAGTTGCGATCACCGGGTTTGGCGGGCGTATGGGAAGGGCCTTGGCGGAGGCACTGCTTTTAAGTGATGAGGCTGAGCTCAGCGCGGCAGTTGTACGGCCGGGCTCCAGCTTGGTGGGGGCCGATGCCGGTGAAGTTGCGGGCCTCGGGCGCAACGGCATCGCCATTGTTGATAGCCTGGATAAAGCCGACTTCGATGTACTGATCGACTTTACCGCACCACAGGCAACTGTGGATAACTCTGCTTATTGTGCAGCCCATGGACACCCCATTGTTATTGGCACTACTGGCTTTGACTCCGAGCAGAAAAATCAGGTGCTGACTAATGCGGGTAAGGTAGCGTTGTGCCTGGCCAGTAACTTTTCCACCGGTGTAAATCTGTGCTTCAAGTTATTGGAGATCGCTGCACGGGTAATGGGTGAAGATGCCGACATAGAAATTGTTGAAGCACATCACCGCCACAAAGTGGATGCGCCTTCTGGCACTGCGTTAAGCATGGGAGAAGTCGTCGCCGAGACCCTGGGGCGGGATCTAGAGAAAGTGGCGATTTATGGGCGCGAGGGCCAGACAGGTGCCCGTGAGCGCGACACCATCGGTTTTGCCACTGTGCGCGGTGGCGATGTGGTCGGTGAGCACTCTGTGATGTTCCTGGCCGAAGGGGAGCGCGTAGAAATCAGTCACCGTGCCAGCAGTCGTCTTTCTTTTGCCCGCGGTGCGGTACGCGCAGCGATATGGTTGATGGGAAATAAGCAATCGGTGCGTGCGCCGGGCCACTACGATATGCGCGATGTGCTGGGGTTAAATTAATCGGATCACACAAAAAAAATCGGTAAAGGGCGGCCTTTATTCAATAGTTCTAAGGCAGTAGTTATACGGTTGATCGATAGGCGAGCCTTATTTTTATAGTGAAAGTCAATACTTCGGGTTTTCGACCCTTTAGGTAAACCAAATATTTTTTGAGGATTTTTTGTTTGGAAAAAAAGCTGATTGTCGGCAGCGAAGAGTGGTGCGGGCTTCCCGCACTCAGCGTCCCGGCGATTAAGGTGCGTGTGGACTCCGGAGCTAAAACTTCCTGCCTACACGCATACAACATCCATACCTTTAAGCGCGATGGCGAACCCTGGGTGAGTTTTGAGGCGCATCCATTACAGCACCAGCGCCGCCCATCAGTGCGTTGTGAGGCGCGGCTTTTGGATAAGAGGCTGGTGCGTAGCTCCTCTGGAGAGAGTGAAAAGCGCCCAGTAATCCGTACCTCCATTTCTATTGGTGGCAGTGTATGGGATATCGAACTGACCCTGACCAATCGGGACAGCATGGGCTATCGCATGTTGCTGGGACGCGAAGCCATGATTGGGCGAATGCTGGTGGACCCGGCAGAGAGCTTCTGTATTGGCGATATCCCGAAAAGCCAGTTGGATGAATATTATCGGGATGAGCACCATATTGCCGGTACCGGCCTGCGCATCGGACTGCTGGCATCGAACCCGGATCTCTATAGCAACCGGCGCATTATGGAAGCGGGGGCCGAGCGCGGACATCGCATGAGTTTTCTCGATATCCGCCAGTGCTACATGAAGCTCGATCCTGACGAGCCGGAAGTGCACTACCGGGATGGCCGAATACTCAATAGCCTAGATGCGGTTATTCCCCGTATTCGCCCCAGCCAGACTTTTTACGGTTGTGCACTGACGCGGCACTTTGAGAGTCTGGATATTTTTGCCCTGAATGGCTCCGCCGCGATCAGCCAGTCGCGGGATAAGCTATTTTCCCTGCAGTTGTTACAGCAGAGTGGTTTGAGTATTCCCACTTCAGGCTTTGCCAACTCGCCGGTAGATACCAATGAGTTGATTGACATGGTGGGTGGGGCACCATTGATTGTGAAGTTGCTGGAGGGAACTCAGGGGCGCGGAGTGGTGTTGGCAGAAACCCGCAAAGCTGGCGAATCGGTGATTAATGCGTTTAAGTCACTTAAAGCCAATTTGCTAGTGCAGGAGTTTATCCGTGAGGCCCAGGGCAAGGACCTGCGCCTGTTTGTGATTGATGGCCGCGTGGTGGCCTCGATCCAGCGAGAGGCGGCGCCGGGAGAGTTCCGCGCCAATATTCACCAGGGCGGCACCGCTTCGGTGGTTAAAGTCACAGCAGATGAAAAGCGTATAGCCATTAAAGCAGCTAAAGCGCTCGGGTTGAAAGTGGCTGGTGTGGATATTATTCGTTCGCGTAAAGGGCCGCTGTTGCTTGAGGTGAACTCCTCCCCCGGTCTCGAGGGTATTGAGAGTGCCACGCGCAAGGATGTGGCCGGTGCGATGATTATGTCGATCGAGAAGGCGCTCAAATGGCGCCCCGCAACAAAAACTCAGGAGGGTAGTGCCGACTTGGATAGCAGTGTACCCGAGTAATCGACGGTGAACGGGGCGCCGACGGTGCAAAGCTCGGTGGGCTAACCTTCAAAGGTGGCCGGGCTTTTCGCTGGCGCGCCGTTCGAGCCTCGGCAGTGGTTGATTGCCCAGGTATCCGCCGATAGACACTTTCTGCCGGAACCGCGCCTTCCGCCGGCAGAAGGTGTGAACTCCAGGGTATCAATGACCGTGAAGACACTCTTTGCCAGACTTTCTATCACCCGCCCATTCCTGACGATTTCCCTGATATTGAGCCTGTTGCTTGCTCCCTTGGTACAGGCCGCAGTACACCTTTCGGATACCCCCCTGGGGCGGCGTGTCATGGTGGATTACATCGTGCACTTCGCCTACAACCTGCAGTGGCCGGTCAACGCATTTGATAATTACAGTGCCCCCTTTAAGGTGTGTTTGATGGGGGGGGATTCCCTCGGCGAGCAGCTGGCTCTGCGCTTCAAGAATCAGCGTATTGATGGGCGCCGGGTGGCACTGGAGAAAATTGGCTTCAAAGATATACTGCGCGCGCGCAAATGCCAGATTGTGGTTCTTGGCTCTATGGATCGCTCGAGCCTGCTAAAGACGCTGGTTACAGTGGAGTTCTTCCCCGTTCTTACGGTGAGCGATGCCGAGCGCTTTGCGGCAACTGGCGGCATGATTGAATTTGCCGATAAAGGCGGCGAAGTGGCGCTGCGCATGAACAAAACCATGCTGGAAAAGGCCGAGCTAAAAATGGGCAATAGCCTCTTTCGCCTCGGGCAGAAGCTGGAGTAAAGAGAAGTTTTTCGTCAGGTTTGGCGTATTTTTGCACTAGCGTCTAGAAGCGAATTCGCGTAGAATCTGCGCCCGAATTTGGGCCGGTGTTGCGAAGCTGAATCGCGCAGCGCGAGCCCACCAAAAAAAGCCGGTGGCAAGCATCGGCCAATATGTGAGAGCCGCGCGTGAACAGATTTTTAAAGCGAGATGAAGCTGCGATGTTTCATCTCGCTTTTTTATGCGCGCACCAGTCAGGAGCCGCGTGCTCCGAAGCCCACAAACCCCGCCCGGAAGCAGTTCTGAAGATTGGAGTTCAATTTGACTAAAGCTGTCCCTACGTCGGAGGCCTTCATGCCCCACAACTTTATGCAGAGTACAACTCCCGCGCTGCTGGTGCTCGCTGATGGTAGCGTCTTTGAAGGACGCGCAATCGGTGCCCATGGCAGTTCTGTTGGCGAGGTAGTGTTCAACACATCCATGACCGGCTACCAGGAGATCCTCACCGATCCCTCCTACGCCCGCCAGATTGTGACTCTGACCTACCCGCACATCGGCAACACTGGCACCAACCAGGAAGACGAAGAGTGCGCTGATATCTGGGCCGCCGGCCTGGTAATCCGCGACCTGCCGCTGCTGGCCAGCAGCTTCCGCAACGAGCAGTCCCTGGAGGACTACCTGCGCGAGCGCAATATCGTTGGTATCGCCGATATCGACACTCGTCGCCTGACCCGCCTGCTGCGTGACAAGGGCGCACAGAGCGGTTGCATCGTTGCCGGTGACAATATCGACCGCGAAGAAGCCCTGGCCAAGGCCAAGGAATTTGCCGGTCTGAAAGGGATGGACCTGGCCAAGGTAGTGAGCACCAAGGAAGCCTATCCCTTTAGCGAAGGTACCTGGGAGCTGGGGGAAGGCCACAAGGCCGCGCCGGAGCAGCCCTTCAAAGTGGTGGCTTACGACTTCGGTGTGAAGCGCAATATCCTGCGCATGCTGGTGGATCGCGGCTGTGACATCACCGTAGTACCGGCGGAGACCCCGGCTTCCGAAGTACTGGCGATGAATCCCAACGGTGTATTCCTGTCCAATGGCCCCGGTGACCCCGAGCCCTGTGAATACGCGATCATCGCTATTCGCGAAATCCTCGACGCGGGCATCCCCACCTACGGCATCTGCCTGGGCCACCAGTTGTTGGGCCTGGCGGTGGGCGGTAAAACTGCCAAGATGAAGTTCGGTCACCACGGTGGTAACCACCCGGTACAAGACCTGAACAGCACCAAGGTGATGATCACCGCGCAGAACCACGGTTTCGAAGTGGACGCCGACAGCCTGCCGGACAATGTGGAAGTTACCCACAAGTCCCTGTTCGACGGTACCTTGCAGGGTATTCACCTGAAGGACAAGCCGGCCTTCAGCTTCCAGGGACACCCGGAAGCGAGCCCGGGCCCACACGATGTGGCGCCGTTGTTCGACCACTTTATCGATTTGATGAAAGAGCGCGCCTAAGGGCGTAGCCGCCCAGGGTAGGGCAATTAACCGCCGCTTTTGCGGCGGTTTTAACAAGAAACGAATGAAATTTAGCGCAGCCGGCCTTTGCCGGTAGTAGAACGGAAGAAAGATGCCAAAACGCACAGATATCCAAAGCATTCTGATTATCGGCGCAGGCCCCATCGTGATCGGCCAGGCGTGCGAATTTGACTACTCCGGCGCCCAGGCCTGTAAGGCGCTGCGCGAAGAGGGTTACCGGGTGATCCTGGTGAACTCCAACCCGGCCACCATCATGACCGACCCGGCCATGGCTGATGCCACCTACATCGAGCCGGTGGAGTGGCGCACCGTTGCCAAGATTATTGAGCAGGAGCGCCCCGACGCCATCCTGCCCACCATGGGCGGCCAGACAGCACTGAACTGTGCCCTGGACCTGGACAAGCACGGTGTCCTGAAGGAATTCAATGTTGAGCTGATCGGTGCGGACAAAGACGCTATCGAGAAAGCGGAAGACCGCGACCTGTTCGACAAGGCGATGAAGGCCATCGGCCTGGAAACTCCGCGCGCCAAGATCGTCCACTCCATGGAAGAGGCGAAGAAGGTGCCGGAAGAGTTCGGCTTCCCGGTAATTATCCGCCCGTCCTTCACCATGGGTGGTTCCGGTGGCGGTGTGGCCTACAACTGGCCGGAGTTTGAAGAGATCTGTAAGCGCGGTCTCGACCTCTCCCCCACCAACGAATTGCTGATCGACGAATCCCTGCTCGGCTGGAAAGAGTACGAGATGGAAGTGGTTCGCGATAAGAACGACAACTGCATCATCGTATGTTCCATCGAGAACTTCGACCCGATGGGCGTACACACCGGTGACTCCATCACCGTTGCCCCGGCGCAGACGCTGACCGACAAGGAGTACCAGCTGATGCGCAACGCTTCTATCGCGGTACTGCGCGAGATCGGCGTTGAGACCGGCGGCTCCAACGTACAGTTCGGCGTTTGCCCGAAGACTGGCCGCGTAGTTGTGATCGAGATGAACCCCCGCGTATCCCGCTCCTCCGCACTGGCCTCCAAGGCCACCGGCTTCCCGATCGCCAAGGTCGCGGCCAAGCTGGCAGTGGGTTACACCCTGGACGAGTTGCAGAACGATATCACCGGCGGTGCTACCCCGGCGTCCTTCGAGCCGTCTATCGATTACGTTGTCACTAAGATCCCGCGCTTCACCTTTGAGAAATTCGGTGAAGCTGATGCGCGCCTGACCACCCAAATGAAGTCTGTGGGTGAAGTGATGGCGATCGGCCGCACATTCCAGGAGTCCATGCAGAAAGCCCTGCGCGGTCTGGAAGTGGGCAGCTTCGGCCTGGAAAGCAAGATTGACCCGAGCAAAGACGGCGCTGAGACCCGCCTGCGCAGCGAACTCTCCGTTCCGGGTGCCGAGCGCATCTGGTACGTGGGCGACGCCTTCCGTATGGGCATGAGCGTCGGCGAAGTTTACGATCTGTCCGGTATCGACCCCTGGTTCCTGGTTCAGATCGAAGAGCTGATCAAAATTGAAGAGCCGCTCAAGTCACTGCCCACCTCGGCGCTGACTACTGAGCAAATGCGCTTCCTCAAGCGCAAAGGCTTCTCCGATCGCCGCCTGGCAGACCTGCTGGGGGTGAGCCAGAAGACTGTGCGCGAGTTCCGCCACAAGCTGGGTGTATTCCCGTCTTACAAGCGCGTGGATACCTGTGCCGCTGAGTTCAGCACCTCTACCGCTTACATGTACTCTACCTACGATGAGGAGTGCGAAGCGCAGCCGTCCGACAAAAAGAAAATCATGGTACTTGGCGGTGGCCCCAACCGTATCGGCCAGGGCATCGAGTTCGACTACTGCTGTGTACACGCCGCCCTGGCGATGCGCGAAGACGGTTACGAAACCATCATGGTCAACTGTAACCCGGAGACTGTTTCCACCGACTACGACACTTCCGACCGCCTCTACTTCGAGCCGGTAACCCTGGAAGACGTGCTGGAAATCGTTGCCAAAGAGAAGCCGGAAGGCGTGATCGTGCAGTTCGGCGGCCAGACCCCGCTGAACCTGGCACGCTACCTGGCCAACGAAGGTGTGCCGATTATCGGTACCACCCCAGAGCAGATCGACCGCGCCGAAGACCGCGAGCGCTTCCAGCAGATGATTATGCGTCTCGGCCTCAAGCAGCCGAAGAACGCCATCGTGCGCTCTGTCTCCGAAGCCATCCAGGCGGCGAAAGACGTGGGCTACCCGCTGGTTGTGCGCCCGTCTTACGTACTGGGCGGCCGCGCCATGGAGATCGTCTACAAAGAAGACGAGCTGCTCACTTATATGAAAGAAGCGGTACAGGTTTCCGACGAAGCGCCGGTACTGCTGGATCACTTCCTCAACGCTGCCATTGAAGTGGATATCGATGCGGTATCCGATGGCCAGGATGTAGTGATCGGCGCCATCATGCAGCATATCGAACAGTGTGGCGTTCACTCCGGTGACTCCGCCTGCTCCCTGCCGCCTTACAGCCTGCCGGCTGATGTGCAGGACCGTATGCGCGAAGAAGTCAAAGCCATGGCCCGCGAGCTGGGCGTAGTTGGCTTGATGAACACCCAGCTGGCCTACCAGGACGGCGAGATCTACGTGATCGAAGTGAACCCGCGCGCTTCCCGTACCGTACCTTTCGTCTCCAAGTGTATCGGCACTTCACTGGCGAAAGTGGCTGCACGCTGTCAGGCGGGTATCAGCCTGCAGGAGCAGGGCTTTACCGAAGAGATCGTACCGGACTACTACTCGGTTAAAGAGTCTGTATTCCCGTTCAACAAGTTCCCGAAAGTGGACCCGATTCTCGGCCCAGAGATGAAATCCACCGGCGAAGTGATGGGCGTAGGCGCTACCTTCGCAGAGGCCTTCGACAAGGGCCTGGTTGCCGCTGGCGACCGCCTGCCGGAGTCCGGACGCGCATTTATCTCTGTGCGTGACTTCGACAAGGCCGACGCAGTGGGCGTAGCTCGCGATCTGGTGGAGCTTGGCTTCGAAGTCATTGCCAGCCGCGGCACCGCCAAGGTCTTGCAAGAAAACGATATTCCCGTTACAACCGTCAACAAGATGAGTGAAGGTCGCCCGCATATCGTCGATATGATTAAGAACGACGAGATTGCACTGGTGGTGAATACCACCGAAGGGCGCCAGGCGATTCGCGACTCTGCGGATATCCGTCGCAGTGCCGAAAACCACCAGGTGTGTTACACCACCACCCTGGCGGCGGCCCAGGCCATGGCGATGGCCATGCGTCAGGAGCAGCCGCTGCAGGTTCGCCGCCTGCAAGATCTTCACCAGCGTGTGGTAAAGCTGTCTTAATCATCTAAAAACAATCCGTCATTTCCGACCGGGCCTTGTGGCAACACAGGGCCCGGTTGCGTAGTAACAATAATGGAGGTCCCACAGTGAACCGGGTACCAATGACCGTTGAAGGCGCGGAAGCGCTGCGTTCAGAACTGGATAATCTGAAAAAAGTCGAGCGCCCTGCGGTAGTAGAGGCCATTGCCGAAGCACGCGAACACGGTGATTTGAAGGAGAATGCCGAATACCATGCGGCGCGGGAAAAGCAGGGCTTTATTGAGGGGCGTATTCAAGAGATTGAAGCTAAGCTGTCTCACGCCCAAGTGATCGATGTGAAGTCGATTGAGCCCAGTGATAAGGTAATTTTTGGCACCACGGTAACGATTATTCACCTGGATGACGATGCTGAAGTGACCTATAAAATCGTGGGTGACGATGAAGCGGATGTGAAAAAACAAAAAATCTCAGTGAACTCGCCGATTGCCCGCGCACTGATTGGTAAGGAAGTGGGGGAAGTCGTTGTTGTGCACACCCCTTCCGGTACAGTGGAATATGAAATTGATACTGTAGAGCATCTATAAAAGATCTCTTAGTAAGAAAAAGGGCGGCCAGAGGCCGCCTTTTTTCTTTGGGGCAGGAGCAGTTTTACTGGCGAACGAAACTGTTGTTGTTTTGGCCATACTGAAGAACCTTGGCGGTTTCATTGTGGCCAAATTGAGCAACAAGGCTGTTGTTACTAGTACCGTACTGGGCGACTTCGGCGTGGTGCTTTTCACCTATTTGCCCCACGTAGACATCATTGTTGTAGCCTACTTGGATGGTTTTACCGAAGTGGTGGCTGCCGGCTTGAGAAATATCCCCTTCGTTGTTCCAACCATCTTGGTACATATGGGCTTCATGGCCATAGCCGATTTGACGAGAATCAAGATCGTTGTGACCGCCCTCTGCCTGAATAAGGTGAGTCCTGTGAGATTCACCTGTTTGGAAGGTATCAGCACGATTCATTTCGCCAGCCTGTGAGACCATGGCTTCACTGCCATAGCTATTTACCTGAGTTACAGAAGCATAGCTATAGTCGCTATTTTGTAGAATGGTGGCATGGTTACCGCTGCCAGAAAGTTGGTAAGTTCTTGCTTTATTTCCATGGCCATCCTGGAAATGGTAGGAGAAGCTGTCGTATTCATCAAACTGGAAGGTTAGGCTGCTATTGTCGATGCCCATTTGCTCGCTCATAGCTGTATTGCCTGCCCCCCCTTTTTGGTAGGCATTGGCGTAATTGCTGTAGCCCTCCTGATGCTGAAGAACCGTACTGTGATGTTCATGCTCCTGAATACTAACGGCCGTATTGTATCCCCCGTGTTGCTCCTGTTTAACATAATTGTGATGACTACCTGGGCCGGCTTGATCGATATAACCCAGGTGACCCATACCATGTTGATCCTGGTAAGCGGTATTGTCATCGGCCATGGCTGCACCACTGATCACGAAAGCAATAGCGGCAGCGATTGGGGTTAAAGTCTTCATGAGTATCTCCATTACTACTTGAAAAGAGCATCGCGTTTTGGGTTCAGCATTTACCGGCTGAGCGGGCGCACAGAATAATTCACCCGAGTATTTTGCAGTAAGCCGCTAGGCTGTGATTAGCGGCAATACTATAAATTACTCAGATATACACTCGCTTTAAGTGCCTGTACAAAAAGGTAGAATCGAAGGGAAATCAAAGATAGGAAATAGCTGTTTCATTCCGGTTGGCATCCCTGTTACTGCTTAGGAGTCCATAAGTTCGTTCCGTCTTTATTATTGTTGCTTCAGTAGCTTAGAAAAACCATAGGATATAAGTATTAATTGTTTAGGAGGTTAGTTTTAGCCAGGAAAGCGATAAAATAAAAAGACTTTCCTGAGTAAGGTATTTAATTTAAAGAATAAAGCCTGTAGAGGCTAGTAAAAAGAATACTCTGCAGCGAGCATGGGTTCAAAAATACCAAAGACCGATAAAAGTCTTTGGTATAATGGGGGGAATAATATCTACTGGCTTACTACGGCGGTATTGCCGTAACCGGTTTGGGTAATATTTACTGACCCAGAGAATCCGCTTTGGATAACTGTGGCCTCATTCATGCCGCCTGATTGATTGACAATAGCCAAGTGTCCTCCACCCATAGCGCCACCTCCAGACTGCATAATTGTCGCCTGATTCATATAGCCATCTTGATGGACGTATGCACTGTTATACCAGGAAACCTGAACAATTGTAGTGTTATTAGTTTCACCCCTTTGGATGATATCGGCCTCATTATGCATATCGGTTTGAGTTATTTCAGCATAGTGAGATATTCCTGATTGAGAAATGCCGGCGTAGTGCCCAGTACCTTCTTGTTTGATAATTGCTTCGTGATAAGAGCCATCTTGGAATATGTGCGCCTCTGAGTTGAAGCTGGCGTACTGCCCAACCATGGCGCCGTGAACAGTACCGATTTGCTCTATAACAGAAATGTTGTCACTTCCAAGATGTTGTTGAATTTCGGCTTCGTTCCCAGCGCCATTTTGACGGATAGTAGCTTGGTTATTTTTAGTGGCAATTTGATAAGTGTTAGAGCGGTTGTCCATGCCTGACTGGTAGATCAGAGTTTCATTTCCAGATCCACCCATCTGTAGGCTGTAGGCGTGATTTAATTTACCTTCTTGAACTTGGTGTATTAAGCTGTCGATTACATCAGTTTGGACAGACTTTGCATTATTTAGGCTACCATTCTGGGAGATTTTCACATGGCTATCGATGGCGCTATTATCGGATTGATCAATTAAGGCATGATTGATATTACCAATTTGATCGAGAGTGGATGAATTCTCTGCTGCATATGTCAGTCCGCTGTAAGATATCAGTAATGCGAGCGATGTAATAGGAAGCTTGCTCACTTTCAACTCCTGTTTACTTCTTTATCCATTTTGGCTCAGTGTATTTCTGGACTAGCTATACATTCACCATTTTGAAGTTAATAGCTTGTTGTTTTAACTTTAGCCTAGCTGGTATGGAAAAATGGCTGTTGGCGTAGGGAGCTTTGATTTGTGAGTATTACTTTAATGAAGGAAGGGCTGGGTTTAAATTTTTCAAAAAAAGCAGAGTGAAATGAGTTTGATGTCACCTTTAAGGCTGGATCACCTGAGGCTAAATTTTAGTTTTTTAGCTTGTTCTATAGAGCAAGCATAAAGACATTGACGTCATCAATTTGAGAGGAGGCTATGTTATTATCGTTAGTTTGTTGTACTGTAAAAATAAGTTTGAAACTACATAATCTGTGTCGCATCAATTGTAGTAGTGCTGCCGATTTGAGTTACAAACGCCGTATCCATGTTACCACCGGACTGGGATGTAGTTGACACATTAATATTGCTAGAAGCTGTTTCATAACTTGAAATCAGTTATTCTTGCGACCTCATGGAATGATAAGACCAGTAAGTGTGAGTAGATTTAAGTCAGAATTAACCGACGCTCAGTGGAAATTGATTGAGCCTTGCCTTCCCCAGCTAAAACGTGGAAAAGGAGGTCCCAAACCCATTGATAACCGTGCATGTTTTGAAGGTATCTTGTGGATTTTGCGCTCAGGAGCACGATGGAAGGATCTCCCCCCATCTTACCCTTCGCCGAGTACTTGCTGGAGAAGGCTCCAGTTTTGGGAAGAGCAAGGCGCTTGGTTGGAGGCTTGGAGAAAATTTCTCGGACAGCTCGATCAAAGATCCCTGCTCAATTGGGAAGAAGTCTTTTCGGATGGTAGCTTTGCTTCAGCAAAAAAAGGGGAGCAGAAGTCGGAAAAACTAAGCGAGGCAAGGGTACAAAGTGGATGGTGGTGGTCGATGGCGAAGGTATTCCATTGGGAGGCACCGTTACTTCGGCCTCACCAGCAGAAGTAAATTTATTACATCCACTACTCGATGTTACCTATGAAAATACAAAAATTCGACGATTGGTGTACGACAAGGCTGCAGATTCTGATCCACTACGCCATAGTTTGGCCCGCCGTGAAATTGACCTAATTTGCCCTCACCGCAGGAATAGAAGAAAACCTTCGAAACAAGATGGCAGAAAGCTTAGGAGATATGTGCGACGTTGGAAAGTTGAGCGAACTTTTGCATGGCTAGGGAACTACCGCCGTTTAGTCGTCAGGTGGGATCGCTACTTATCTTCATACAGAGCTTTTTTCTATATTGCCTGCATGTTAATTACGCTAAAGAAGTTATGAAACAGCTTCTAGATTTATCAGTTGCAGCATAATTATCTATTGTCTGCGGATTGGTTGATATTTCCTATTTTATTGATAGTCATAATATTTTTCTCCGGTTAATATGTTGTCACTTACATTATTGTTTCGAGCTTGAATAACGTGAATTATGTTTTACAGCGTTTTTGATCGGAGTGAGAGGTATAGCTTGAATCTACAATTTGAGAAATTAATACGCTGCTCGTGTCGCCGTATTGGGTGGCGTTGATAGTATTTAAATTACTGATAATCTGCACAGAGGCTAAGATATTTCCTCCAAGAGTACCTCCTGTATGAGTGATAGTTGCTTAGTTTGTGTTTCCATCAGTCTGATTTATGCGAGAAATATTGGAACCTTTACTTTGAGTTATGGTTGCAAAGCTTAAGTTGGTGTTAGTTTGATTTATCGTTGCTAACTGCGGCGCAAAGCCACTCTGAAAAAAATTCAGCTGCGGAATTGTTGACAGATGTTTGGCTTGTGGCTATTTCATTCATGTTGTCTATTTGGCGAATCACGCCAAAAGAATTGAGAGTATTATCCTGTAAGGGCTCTACCTTATTCACATTGTCTGTCTATGAATGATAACGCTATTGTTACTGTTATTTATCTGTTGAGAAGAAGATTAATTAAAATCACCATTCTGAGCGAGAAAGACATTATTAGATGCCAGTAGGTCACTTTAAGCAAAGGCTATTAATACTCCAGCTTTAATCGAGACATATTTCTTGATGGATTACTCCTTAGAGGCATCGAATCCAAGTTGTGGAGGGTGACTTGCAATATGATCATAAAAATACAGCGAAATTATTATCTTTATAATGAAAAATAAGTTGTATTAGCTTTAGAGCAAGATTAATTTCTCAACTTCAAGTTATAACTGAAATTTCTTTATGCTGTAAGTAGATTATCTTGCAGTCCCATAAAAAGGTCATATTCTATCTCAGATCGCTCGGCATACATTTTTAGAATGATCAATGAGGGATGTCAATCCAGGAATTCTATAATTTCTTTCTGAAAGTCTTCTTCTCAGTTAAGCAGGGATCTTTGATCGAGCTTTCATCAAGCCTTTAGCCAAGCGCCTTGCTAAATCTAAAACTGGGATTGGGATACCACTAAAGTCATAATTAATCATGCTTATGAGGGGGCAGGGCAATTGGCGCTTAATCTAGGTATAATTTCGTTGGTTTCATTAAAGATTAGCGGGTTGACACAGCGGAAGTATGATTGGAAAGTGTGCAAGATGCAGAATACCGCGAAGCGATTTTTAGTTGGCGGAAAGAATTTTAAATATTTTTTTGCTCTGTAAAGTTATATGTAACTGTTAGATTGGTTATTAAATTTTTTGTTGTGAGCAGGTTGATTGGTGTAATAAGGCTTAAATGAAAGCATAAATTTTTGTGTTAATAGTGAATGTTTATGTTTAGCTCCTGACTTTATTTTATTGTAAGTTGTAATTAGTGATGTATAGTCCTTTATATGGAAGATTGCAGTTCTTAATGCTTGATACTTGGCTTGCAAAAAGGCTAGTATTTCACGTTATAAATTTTTTAGTAAATTGAAAGCTGGCCCAATATGGGCCAGCTTGTTTAAGGCTTTGAAGAAGAATTCTAAGGGAAGATAAAGGAATTACCGTCACCAATTTGGTTTATTCCCATTACCAAGCCGCCGTTTTGCACTACAGAAATAAAGTTTGAGTTTCCGTTTTGTGTTGCAATGAATTCGTTAGAGTCTCCAGTCTGAGTGATATAGTATTGATTCATATTGCCGCCAAACTGAGATATGCTGGACACATTCATGTCACCAGTTTGAACTGTTTGAGCAATATTGTTTTGAGTTAATTGCTCAGTAAAAGCGTAGTTGTCGTCGCCAGACTGAAAATGTACAGCTAGGTTAGACTCCCAGTATTGCTCGACATGGCTGTCGTTGCCATCACCCGACTGTGCAACATTTAGTTCATTATATTTACCGAACTGGTAAGAGAAGGAGTAATTTCCTGATCCCCCTATCTGGGAAACGAATCCAGTTTGGGCATTGCCAACTTGAGTGGCATCAATAGTGTTAAAATGGCCACTCCCTTGTGTTGTTTGCATTTCATTGTTCCCTATGAAATGCCCTTCCTGGTTAACAGTAGTAACGTTTCCTGTTCCGTTAAACTGCCAAACTGTAGCAGTATTTGAGTTTTTAGTTTGGTTTACTGTGGCAAAGTTTGAGTTGACGGTTTGCTGATTGATCCATGCCATTTGGCCTCCCCATCCACTCTGCGAAATTGCTGCGGATGAGCCGTTTGCTGACCATTGATTCGTAGTGGCATCGTTACTGTCAGAAGTCTGGGTGATGAAGGCGAATGAACCTGAGGCGTCATCTTGTAAAGATACGGCACTATTTGAGTCACCGACTTGAGTGTGACTAATCAAGCTATTACTGGTGTTGTTCACCTGTTGAGGGACAGAGGAATTAAAGTCGCCATTCTGATTAATAAGAATAACGCTACCAGTAACAGTGGCATCTACAGCCGGAAGTGCGCTATTTCCATTACCCATTTGATTGACGATAACTGTCTGGGATAAGGCCCCACCGGCGGCAATTGCCAAGAAAATTCCTGTGGCAATTGGGGTGTACTTTTTCATTGGTTACTCCTTAGAGATATCAAGTTCTGCTAGAAAGCAATTTTTTACTAAAGAAAATATCTAAACAGCATCGAAAGCAAGTGAACATTGTTTTTCCTGGTGTAGGAGAAGTTCTTCAAGATATTCACCCCAAAAAATTAAAAGAGACGCCAGGCCTCCTTGGATCCTCCGGTGAAGCATTTCTACCTCTTAAATATGAATATCAGCTTGATGCTGAGTAGAGTTTTGTAGTGAATAAGAAAAACTGCTATAGGATAAAATTCTCTATAGATTGGGAAGAAAGTGTGTTTCTAATAGATAGGAGGGTTCAACTGCCATTATCGTAGGTCTATGGTCAGAGTTTTCTTTATTTCAAAAATTATCTGTAATTTACCTGCATGGCACATTTTAAATTATGATCTATGGGGAATGTAAGGGATTATTCTCAGTAAGTGTTTAAGCTTGGGTGATTGCTCACTCTTTACGTGTTTAATCGTGACATGTTTAATCGTGAATCAGAATAAATTAAAGTGACAAAAAAATAAGATCAGACTACTGCTATGTTTTGATTGTAATTTAATTTTTCATCATGATTTATGATCTTAGGTGTTAGGTAATTATTTTGCTGCTATAGTTTTATAGCTCTGGTGTTGTCTGGAAAATCCAGAGATGGGCAGGAAAAAGTTTCTTTGTCGAGAGTTAAATCGGAAGTATTTTTTGGTATATCCAATAGGGAGATCTTGTTCTCTTGGTGGGTTGTATTTATTTTGAGCTTGCTTATCTTTTTTAGTGATTAGCTGCCAGGTCTGTCTGTGAAAAATGAAATTATTTAGAATTTATGAGTATTCCTTTATTCTTCTTAATTAGAATTTGGAAGGCCAGTCCAGTTAGAGGTGGCCCTGTTATGAGCGATTTAACCTACTTTATTGCCCTCCGATAGTTGTATTATTTCGTTAAAGTTAATTTTACCTCCCACATGTGAAACTTTAGCATCATTATTTCTGCCTTTCTGGTGGGAGATAGATTTGTCGCCAGACGAAAATATCTGAGAGGCCGCAGTTAGATTAGAGCTGCCTCTTTGAATTGCTTCTATAGAGTTAGTTAAAGTTAACTGCTGACTGAAATGCGGCTATAACATTATTCCCAAAACCCAATCCTTCTTGGCTGATGGTAATAGAGTTTGCATTAAAACCTAATTGGTTAACCGTAGCTTGGTTGGGGCCACCTTTTTGGGGTGCTACTTTAGTACTTTTTGAAGCTCCAAATTGAAAAATAAATATATCTTGAGTTCCAAAACAACTTTGAGTAATTTCAGTGGATGAGTTGGCGCTTTATCGTTGTACGCTTTCAGAGTAATTGTTATCACCAGTCTGGGTAATAACAGAATCAAAAAAGGGAATTATGAATTGATCTATCAGTATTATTGTTGCCATGTTGTGTCTGTTTGATCGATAAGTTGTCCATATTTTTATCTTGTAAGGTATATGCGGAGTTATTGTCACCAATTTGAACTTGTCTAACATGGCCGTCTGCTTCTGGGGGATTTCTATCGATAGCTGTTGACATATTTCCAGTACCCTTCTGGAAAAGGATGTAGGTGTCAGCTATGGCTCCACTGTTAGTGATGGCAATAATTACGCCAGCAGCGATTGAGATGTGCCTGTTCATCTGTTACTCCTTTGGGGAATCAGGTTTGGCTAAAAACGATTTGTCGGATGAAATGTTTAGGAGAAATTAAAATTATTGAGGATTAACCTTTTCCTTAAATGGAAAACTCCTGAGGCATTAAATTGAAGTGATTATTAGGGGGGGAAGTTGTAAATTTCTTTGTTAGGGCATGGCGGCCTCGTGAATATCAACTTTGCCTTAGTTAAAGTTTTGTAGAAAAAAAAGAAGCTGCCATAGGTTGTAAGTATTGATAAGCTGAGAAGAAAGTATGTTATTTTCATCAGTAAATTAATGGGAGTCAGTTTATTTGGAGTTCCGTGCTTGTAGTGCTACAATCGTTTTTTATCTTTTAAATATTCTTGTTAAGGCTGTTATCTTATAGATATTTAAGAATATTCTTTGTTACTTTTCTTTAATAAAAAAGGCGATCAAATAATGACCGCCAAATGATATTTTCTCTCTAAGGAACTACAGTAGTTACTACTGCAAAATGGTGCCGACGTTTCCTACTCCATTTTGAATAGCTAAAGCCATTTCATTAGAGCCAAATTGAGCTGTGGAGTGGAAGTTGGCGATACCAGTTTGCGTGGTTGACGCATGATGGCCGGAACCAAATTGTGCCTGCAGAGAGGCGTTCAATAAACCGTTTTGGTCAGTCAGTGAGGTATGACCAATGCCATCTTGAAGAACGGCGGAGCCATTCAAAATACCGGTTTGCACGGTTGATACTAAGTTGAGAGCGCCATCCTGAAAAACGGCGGAACCATTTAGTATGCCTGATTGCACAGTTGATACGGCGTTGAAAGCGCCATCCTGAAGAACAGCAGAACCATTTAAAATACCGGTTTGTATAGTTGATACGGCGTTTAAAGCGCCATCTTGAAGAACAGCAGAGCCATTTAAAATGCCGGTTTGTATGGTTGATACGGCGTTGAAAGCGCCATCCTGAAGAACGGCGGAGCCATTTAGTATGCCTGCTTGCACGTTTGACACCAAATTGAAAGCACCATCCTGAAGAACGGCAGCGCCATTAAGCAAGCCTAATTGCGTATTTGCTACACCATTGAAGGTGCCATCCTGAAAAACAGCGGAACCATTTAGTGTACCTACTTGTGTAGTCAATACACCATTGTGAGAGCCACTCTGAGCAACTGCCGTACCATTTAGGGTGCCGAATTGTGATGTGAATATAGAATTATTATCACCGCCTTGGAGATGCAAAGCACCATTTAAAGTGCCTACTTGCGTAGATGTTGAGTTATTTGATGAACCGGTTTGGGTATGGGTGGCAATGTTCACGGTGCCAACTTGATTCGCAACAGCAGTATTGTGATCCCCGAGAAATTGGGTCATTGTTGCAATATTTGCCGTGCCAAACTGGTTTGCTGTAGCATGATTATTAGAACTCAGAAATTGAGTGACTGTGGCAAAGTTCGCATCACCTACTTGGTTAATTGCTGCTTTATCACCAGCTGAAGCGGTTTGCGATATAAAGCCAAAGTTTGTTTCACCAGCCTGATTAATAGATGCTTCAGACATAAGTGCTGGAGCGGCTTGTGAGGTAATACCGACGTTTCCACTGCCTTGCTGAACAACTGAGGCCTTATTTAGAAGCCCACCGGTTTGAGTGGATGATGCACTGTTGCCAGTTCCAGTTTGATTGTGGTGGATATTATTACTTTGGCTGCCACCAGTCTGCGTTGCATCAGAGTCGTTAAAGAATCCGTTTTGAGTTTGATTTACATAATTGTTATCGTTGCCCGGTCCTATTTGCGTTGATGTGGCGCTATTGCCAATGCCAGTTTGAGATTGATGAGTGATATTACCTGATGCTAAAACAGCACCACTGGCGCTGAGTAGAATAGCGGCTGCGATGGGGGTTAACGCCTTCATGCGATACTCCTTTACTCTTGACGTTTTGATCCAGCACACACAGTACTGGAATTACTGACATCTTCCAGATGTCATGGATTCACAATACAGGTTTCCTAAACTCCTGGAATAGCTGCATCGTAGAATTCTGGCTGAAACAATAAATCAGAAATTAGTACTTCAATTTACTAATTTACTAGGTTTGCTTAACAGATTTTCTGTCACTGTGGAGGCGTGTTGTCTCCCAGATACTGCATTGGGGACCACTCTTGAGAGAGGGCCAGTTTGGCTTTGAGAAATTGATCTCTAAACAACCTAAAGTCTGCATGACAAAATGTCCAAGAGGTGTAAAACAACATTTGATCAGATATGTATTGATTTTTGTCTCTAAAGCGAAGGTACGCTATAGGACATAAGTCACTAATAGATAGGAATATAGTTCTTTTGTTGTGGCTTGATTTTTAATGTGTGATTTGGCTCTCAAATAACATCAGTTTTCATAAAGGGATTTTCTGCTCAAATGGCCACTACTTATGTTTTTACGCAGCTAGATTGCTCTGGATCACAAGGTTGAAGAATTTAATAAGAAAAATAGGTTGTTATTCTTTAGCATTACTTTTGTTGTTAAGATGTTTTTATGGGAATCTGTCAGGCTGCTAATTCTGACAGATATTTGAGATGTTAGGTTTAAGGGGGCTCAGAGTTGCGTAATTTCAGTCAAATTGGCGGATAGAGGTAGTGGTCGCGGTGCCTATTACAGTTACAGAAGTATGTAGGCCATGGCCACTTTGATAGATATTAACTTTGTGTAGCATGCCAATTTCTTCCACTTGAGCACTGTTTTGTGTGCCGAATTGGGATATACCTGCGGAGTTAGCTGTACCATATTGCTCTATATTAATCAGATTTTCATAGCCCACCTGGATTAATCCGCTCAGGTTTTGTTCACCTATTTGACGTGAAAGTACAATATTATTCTCTCCTGCCTGTGTTACCGAAAGACTGTTTCTATTACCATCTTGGTGAGCAGAAGTATAATTGGTTCGGCCCGATTGCCGTACGTTAACATTGTTCACGCCACCTTCTTGGTTGATTACTGTGAGATTGGAGACTGATAGAAGGTTAGCTGTGCTCAATTCGCTGCTTAAGGCGAGTTCACTGCTGGCATCCAAATCAGACGCAGTACAACTTTTTGTATATCCCCCGGTACACAATCCGATGACTATTGGAAGGAATAAGAGGTGATTTTTCTGACTGCCAAACATAATTTACTCTACTTCGTTGTACTGCCTGATCCCAGTTCACCGTCACATAATAACGGTGCTGTCGTTTAAATAGTATTGCAGTATGGGATTGTTAATTTCATCGGGATTCGCTAAGGCCCAAGAATTATGCACAATCCCCTCACTGATCAAGTGAATCACCGCAGATTCCATAGCTGAAAGCATAGCAAGTTGTGCAGGTTCGTTATATGTTACCCCGGCTTCCAACTCTAGTAAGCGTCGGAATTTAACATAACGAAATACATCGGCACTGATTGCTTTGGAGTAAACAGTTTTTGATGTCAATACAGAGTGCAATATTCTGCCCGAGCGTATATCGATTGCTCTTAGATTGACCGTCACCTGATCGACGCGGTATTGCTCATTGGCACCGATGCCAAAGTATCTTGCTCCGGCACCACCGGTTTGAATATTTTGATCGTAGGCGACAATTCCGCCTTCAAGCAGTACGTTAGCTGCAATTAGAGTTGGTAGAGGAATATTATTATTGGCTGGAGCATCGGGTTTACTGAGCCCGGCACGTATAATTTTTCGCTCGGTTAAAAGGTTTTGTAAGCCTTCACGCTCCAATGCGATAAACCAACCGGATTCATTGAGTACATCGGTCAACATAGCGGCTCCACCCTGAGTAACCGCAGTGGAGAAGCTGCTGTTTGGTGCTGGCTTGTATTGTCCGGTTTGATCACGGAAACTATATACAGCAGCCAATATCTTTCCTTTAGGTTCAGGAAGATTCACCAAATCCCGATAGGTATTCATTCGTGGAGTTAGCATGGCATCAGTCCGCCCAGGGCCAAATAGGGCATCACCAAGGCTTTTAAATGCTGAGCATCCGCTTAGTGTGAGAGTAAACGCCAGTGCGGGCAAGGCTAGGGCTTTTGTTATTGCATTGCGCATTGCCAGTTTTCCTTCAGTGTTGATTCTTATCTAATTTGTGGGATTGAGACCACTGACAACGATCTCACTTTTGTCCCCAGTACTTCTGTCGGTGATTAGTACCGTAAGAACGCCATCGTTATCGACGATCTGTACGATAAAATCGTCGGTAATTAACTCACCACTATTGCCGTCGCCGACATCCGTTAGCAGTTGATTGAGTAGTCTTGTTTCCAATGAGTCAGTAAAGCGATCCAGGGCACTTGGTTGTTCGTAGAGACTGTCATGCTTGTCGGGGTCTTCGTGGCTATCCTGAGATTGCGCACTTTGCAGCAAGTAGGTTCCATTAAGAGGATTGCCGCCAAAATTTGGGTTTACTGGCTCATAAATTAATTCAGTCGCGATCACAGAGCCACACGAGAATAGGGTGGCTACCAGGCTAGCTGGATAAATAAGGTAATCTTTGTTCATTAGAATTCGTCCTTTCCCAAATCAAAATTATCTATTAGGGCACTGCTCACCCGATCTTTTAAGACCGTTTGATGAATGTATTGGGCTGCTTCATCTGCAAGGCGATGAATATTGTTGGTACTTGGGCTGATAAATCTTCGAAATACAATTTTGTCGTTGTAGGTAACCCATATTAAGTTTCCCCAACGAGCTGAGGGTCGCTCGTAAACTGTTAAATTGTAATTGGCATCTGGATAATTCAGATTTCTATATTCACTAAGGTATCTGGCAAAGTCGTGGCCTGTTCGGGTAATTGTTCTGTCGATATTAAACCCGCTGATTTCATCCTCAAGTCTTCCTGAGTCAGTGTCTGCAGGAGGAACTCTGGTGTCATCCTGAGCAAAGCCTACAGTTGTGAGAAGAATGAAAATCAGCGGGGTTAATCTCATATTCTCTCTTCCTGGAGATTGAGTTTTGCCCAGTTGCTAGCTTGTAAGCGATTCTTCACGCCGATTTTCCGAAAAATGTTATACATGTGATTTTTAACGGTGTGTTCGCTCAGGTGTAGTTTCGTAGCGATGACGCTATTGGGTTCTCCCGTTGTTAGTTGCCCTAGGATTTCCTGTTCTCTACGAGTGAGAGGAAGAGGGGATTGCGAATTATCAGCGTGACTGCTTTCACAGCTGTGAATGGCTGTACTGAGTCTTTGAATAAGTTTTTCCTGGCTGATGTTATTGTCACACAACAAATAAAAACCACTTTGCCGCAGTTTTTCTGAGATGTGGGTTGGTAAGTCGGCAGGAAAGTTAATAAGAATTGCTTTTGAGTGTCTGATTTTCTTTAAGTCAGAAAGAAAATCCTTAGAGTAGCTGTTTGTTCCAATCTGCCAGCAATCAATAATTATCGCCTCGTAGTGTTGTAAACAGTGCCTTTGTTTTCCTATACAGGCTTTTTCCCATGGCATGGGAATAGACTGAGAAAACAGTGAAAATAAAAGATCGCCCTGAAGGCCGGAATTGCTAAAAAAAAGAACCGGCATATACCTCGTACCTCTCCTTGAAACAAATGGAATCCTCTCAATTCGAAGAGCGGAATCCGTTGTCGACTCCTGTCGTTTAAGTTTCCTGGTTGATCTTTGAAGACCTCAAAAAAATATTGCTGTTAACGCTAAGTACCTCTTTGTTTAGGGAAAATAACTCATTTCGTGAGAATTTAGTTTGGAGTGTAGTCGTGGGTGTAAGGTATTCTGGAAAATATGATGCCTGTTTTTATTTCACGGTAAGGGAGCAGTGAATGATGTCGTCAATAATTTTTATTGGTTGAATTTTATGTGATTGATTAAGTTTTGATTTTTTGTTTTTGAGTTTGTCTCTATTTTGAATGGGAAAGTTGGCTGGGGGTTGTTGGTTAGGGATAGTCAGTTGGGTGCTAGCGTTGATTTCTAAGATTCTTTCTTTCTAAGGCTTGCTTGTGAATATATGGCAAGTTTAACTCTGAAGTTAAAATATACGTATGAGGGTAGTTACTTAGTGATTGTTTTTTAAGTGACCTGTGGAATATGTCACTGATGTAGTCTTTAGATGAGGTTGGGGGTTTTTGACGGGCGGGAAAGTGCTGGTATGAGCTCTGGATTATGGTGTTTCCAGGAGGGATATTGTGAGTAGTGATACTGGGATGACTGTGGTCCAATTTTTACCATTAGGAAGCAATAAATAGATAGTGAATCATGCCTGCTAGCAAGTGACGCAATATAGCAACACAAAGTGTGACATTTTGGGCGATTGTCAAAGCTTCAGCTGTTAGGATGTGATATCGCTTGGTTCCACAGGGAAAAGTAACGTCATGAGTCACCTATTTGAGACACTACCATCCTGGCTATGGGTGAGTTTGGCAGTTATTACATCTTTCTTAGCTAGAGGGCCTATTCATAGAAGTATTTATTCCCTGGCAAGACTATTTCATCGCTCATTATTGTTTTCTGCAAACGCTGTTGAGCTTGCCGGGCAGGGCCTCCGTGAACGCAATCGAGAGGTACTGCTGGCTAGAGGTCGTGAGGTAACAGAGTGGCAAATTGAAAGGGAGTTTGAGCGAATAGAAAGTAGTTTAAAGCGGGATATGGCACAATATCCTACGTTGCATCGTCATTTGTGTGAGCAGATGACAACCATAGATGATGATTATGTGCGTAGCGCAGAGGTTCCTCCAGAGCCATCAAGCTGGGCCCGGGCAATCCGCTCTGTGGCGGAAATTCCTACTCCAGACGATACAGTTGTGGCAGATGTGTTGGAGACTATTAATCACTCTATGCGCAAGGCTGAAAATAAAGCTCTGGAGTCTTATCGGGAGTCTATAAGGGAGCGTCATCAGCTACTAAAGCGCATGATGCCTGGTTGGCGTTCCATATTGAAAACTCTGGGAAGAATGAATAAGAGTGTGGAATCTGTAATTTACCGTAGCAAAGTATTGGATGAGCATATGTCACGCTACGAGGAAATATTACAGGAGAGTGATCGTAGTTTACGCCTTCTATCCACCTCGTTTTTTAGTCGTTTTTTTATCTCTTCACTGGTATTGCTTTTGATAATGGCAGGGATTTGGTTGAATCACCAATTAATTGCCAGGCCAGTGGCGGAAATCATTGGAAGTAACAGTTTTCTGGGGGGGTATGGGACAGCGGATATTGCAGCTTTGATTTTAATCTTCGTACAAATTGTCACTGGTATTGTGGTTATGGAGTGTTTGCGGATTACGCAATTATTTCCCTCGATCTCCGCATTAACTGATTCAGTACGGAAGCGTTTGCTGTGGTTTGGGATGCTTCTACTCTTGTGTTTGGCCTCTATTGAGGCGGGACTATCACTCTCAAGGGAGTTACTATTGCAACAGGATCAGTTTCTTACGGGGTTATCCGATACGAGCGGTTCTGCTGTTACTGAGGTAAATGCGTACTGGACTCTTGGGCTCGTACAAATGATGTTGGGTTTTACGCTCTCTTTGGTCCTGGCCTTTATCGCAATACCCTTGGAGCAATTTGTATCTTCTGCCCGCACGGTGTTTGGTAGTGTCTTAGTATTTTTCCTGAATGTGTTATCAGTGGGCTTACGTCTTCTGGCGGTTATTGCAATAAATTGTGGCACACTCCTTAATCGTATCTATGACCTAATAATATTTCTGCCTCTTTGGTTGCAGCATACTTATTGGCAGTTTCGTAAAGCTTCAGAATTAGATGTTGCGTCGGATAAGTCGAAATTACCAGTAAGCCAATCCAAGTCAGAAATAAATATTGAGAAAGAAGTGTCTACAGGAGGAGCCACTAGTGTCTGACTGCTGTTTAAGTAATGATTGCTGCCCAGATAAATCAATTTAGCGTCTTTTTATTGATCTTAGGTTTTTGAAATAGATGTCAATGTTACTTATTTTTTTCTTTCTTTTGCTTGTGTTGTTCTTATATGCCCGCTCGGGCATTGCGCCAAAATCAGCATTAAAGCTACCCTCATGCAAAGGGCCTATGGTTATCGCACATGGCAATGATTGTGGCAATGGGCTTTTCCCGGGGAATACTCAGGAATTTCTGCAAAATATGGTGATGCAGGGGGTGGATGCTATTGAAATAGATGTTTGGCTTAGTGCTGACGGGCATTTGGTTTTACGCCATGATCCTGATCTGGAAGATTCAACCAATGGGAGTGGGTTCATAGAGGACTTTACCCTGGCTCAACTGCGTAACTTAAATGCAGCGTACCACTGGAGTCGTGATCAAGAATCTTATCCCTATCGACATAAACCTTTGAAAATAATTACCCTGGAAGAGACATTAAAGATAGTGGGTAAGACGCCACTAATATTGGATATAAAAAGTAAACAGTTACGGGCCGCACGACAGTTGAGCGCTTTGCTCGAGCATACTGGCAAGAACTGTCAGGTTATCGTCTCCTCATTTAATCACAAGGTTCTACTGGAATTTCGACGATTGAGCCCGGAGACGGCGACCGGTTCTACAAGCTGGGAGGCGACCCTTCTATTTTTTGCTCAGTTACTGCGTGCGGAAAGCCTGCTAGCCCCCCGTTATCAAACTATGCAATTGCCCATGCAATTTTGGGGGCTCAATGTGGTTTCCAGGGGCACTATGCGTGCGGCGCGTAAGCTTAACCTGCACGTCTCTGTGTGGACTGTAAATGGGCGTGCCGATCTACAGCGCTATATCGATATGGGAGTGAATGGTATTGTTACTGACCGCCCGGATATATTGATGAGTATGTTGCCCAGTCGGGAGCCGAAGGTAGAGCCAAAGCTACTTGAACGGGCTTCCTAAATTGAGCAACATCGCAAAAACAATATGCCAATAACAACAGAGAAATGTTTATGAAGCAGATTTCAGGTATTGGGGTGCTGTTAGCGTCTCTAATTAGCACCCCGGTATTGGCGGAAGACCGCTTTGCCAAAGTAGAAATTAGTAGTGAGCCGGTGGCAGGAAATGTTTATATGCTCCAGGGGGCTGGCGGCAATATTGCAGTACTGGTCGGAGAGGACGGCACCTTTATGGTGGATGACCAATATGCGCCACTCACTGCAAAAATACAGAAAGCGGTGGCGGGTTTGGCAGATCAGCCGCTGCGCTTTGTGATCAATACCCATTGGCATGGCGATCATACTGGCGGCAATGAAAACCTGGGTAAAAGCGGTGCCCTGATCGTTGCCCATGAGAATGTGCGTAAACGTGTGAGTACCGAACAGTTTATTGAGGCTTTTAAGCGTAAGGTTGAGCCCTCACCGCCGGCAGCACTGCCGGTAATCACCTTTACCGATGCCACTACTTTTCACTGGAATGGCGATGAGGTGAAGGTACAGCATGTCGGCCCAGCCCATACCGATGGTGACTCTATTGTGCATTTTGCCAAAGCCGATGTGATTCATATGGGCGACATCTATTTTAATGGCACTTATCCATTTATCGATCTTTCATCTGGTGGTTCGGTGGATGGCATGATTGAAGCGATGGACACCGCATTGGTGCTTTCTGACGAAAACACCAAAATCATTCCAGGACATGGCCCTCTGAGTAGTCCTGCGGAGTTAAAAGTGCAACGGGATATGTTGCAGACCCTGAGGGATCGTATCCAGAAGCTGGTCGATAATGGCCAAAGCCGTGACCAAGTCATTGCTGCCAAACCCACCAAAGATTTTGACGAACAGTATGGACAGGGTTTTATGACACCAGATATATGGACCGGTATTGTGTATGACTCCCTGGCTGCAAAATCCAAGAAGTCCTAATCCTATATTGTTGATGATTATTAAAAGTTGCTGAAATAAAAAGGCCCGGATATTTCTATCTGGGCCTTTTTGTTTAGGGGCTTTCTTGAGCCAGGCTATTAAAGCATCTGTAGTTATCAGGATGCTTGGGGTTCAGCACCATTTAACTCCTTTGGAGTTTCTACTGCTATCTCTGTTTTCTCCTCTCGCACTCGGAACCAAGCTGCATACAGGGCTGGTAGGAAGATCAAGGTCAAGCCAGTAGCAACGATCAGTCCCCCCATAATGGCAACAGCCATTGGGCCGAAGAAGTCACTGCGCGACAGTGGAATCATCGCCAAAACCGCAGTCAGAGCGGTTAAAACGATCGGCCGGAAACGCCGCACAGTGGACTCAATGATTGCCTCCCAGGTACTCAAGCCCTGGCTGATATCCTGCTGTATTTGATCCACCAGAATGACGGAGTTGCGCATAATCATACCGGCCAGGGCGATGGTGCCGAGCATGGCGACAAAACCGAAGGGTTTGCCGAACAGCAGCAGGAACAAGGTAACCCCGATCAGTCCCAAAGGCGCGGTGAGGAAGACCATGGTGGACAGGGACATGCTGCGCAGCTGCAGCATCAGTAGGGTGAATACCACCAAGATAAATAGCGGCATACCGGCATTCACTGATTTTTGTCCACGCTCGGATTCCTCTACACTGCCACCAACTTCCAGCAGGTAGCCCGGTGGCAGTTGCTCTCGAATGTTCTGCAGGCGCGGCCAGACTTCATTCACCACGGTTGCGGGCAGTTCTTCACCATAAATATCGGCACGTACTGTGACGGTGGGCAGGCGATCGCGGTGCCAGATAATCCCTTCCTCGAAGCCGTACTCCAGTGTGGCAATTTGGTTCAGGGGGACACTGCGGCTGCTGTCGGTTTGCACCGCCAGGTTACCCAGTTGGCTGAGGGCGTAGCGTTCCTGCTCGTCGCCGCGCACACGCACGTCAATCAGCTCATTGTCTTCGCGGTATTGGCTAACGGTAATACCGGTAAGTGAGCTTTGCAGGGCGCGGGAGAGCGAGGCGCTGTTCACGCCCATAGCGCGGGCGCGGTCCTGATCGATATTCAGGTTGACGGTTTTACTGGGTTCCTCCCAATCCAGGTGGACGTTGGTGACCTTGGCATTTTCCCGCACGCGCTCGGCAACCTGACGGGCCAGGCTGCGCACTTCACCAATATGCTCACCAGAGACGCGGAACTGCACTGGATAGCCAACCGGTGGGCCATTTTCCAGGCGGGATACCCGGCTGCGCAGAGTGGGGAACTCCTCCTCCATGGTTTCGATCAGCCAGCTGCGTACCTGCTCGCGCTCCTCTACGTTACGTGTCATCACTACAAACTGGGCAAAGCTGGCCGCGGGTAACTGCTGGTCCAATGGCAGATAGAAACGCGGCGAACCGGTGCCCACATACACCACATAGTTTTCCACCAGGTCGTTTTTATCCAGCAGAGATTCCAGTCGCTTGGCCTGGTACTCGGTGGACTTCAGCGAAGCGCCTTCGGCCAGCTTGAGATCGACTAACAGCTCCAAACGCCCGGAAGAGGGGAAGAACTGCTGGGGCACCAGGCGGAAAAGTGCCAGGGAACCAATAAAGATCGCCAGGGTTGCCACTATGACAGTTTTGCGGTGGCGCAGGCACCAGGTAATCAGGCGGCGGAAGCGCTGGTAAAAGGGCTTCTGGTAGGGGTCTTGAACCTCGCCACTGTGATTGTGGCGAGCCAGATTGGGCAAAAGGTAATGCCCCAGGTAGGGCACGAATATGACTGCGGCAATCCAGGAGACAACCAGGGAAAGTGTGACCACCTGGAAGATAGAGCGAGTGTATTCCCCGGTGCCGGACTCCGCCGTGGCGATGGGTAGGAAACCGGCGGCGGTGATTAAGGTACCGGTGAGCATGGGGAAGGCGGTACTGGTCCAGGCGAAGCCGGCGGCTTTCAGGCGACTGAGCCCCTGCTCCATTTTAATAGCCATCATTTCCACGGCGATAATGGCATCGTCCACCATCAGGCCAAGGGCGAGTACCAGGGCGCCCAGAGAAATCTTGTGCAGGCCGATATTGAAGTAATTCATCAGTGCGAAAGTCATGGCCAGCACCAATGGTATCGATAGCGCCACGATCAAGCCGGGGCGGCTGCCGAGAGAGAAAAAACTCACCAGCAGGACAATGCCCAGCGCCTCCGCCAATACTTGTAGGAATTCCCCCACACCGCGTTTCACCGCCGCGGGTTGGTCGGACACCTTGCGTAACTGCATACCGATCGGCAGATCTTCCTGCAACTCGGCAAAGGTGGCGTCCAGCTGTTTGCCCAGCTTGAGGATATCACCGCCTTCTTTCATGGAAACGGCCAGGCCGATGGCGTCCTCGCCCATAAAGCGCATGCGAGGTTGTGCAGGATCGCTGAAACCGCGGTGTACTTCGGCAATATCACCCAGCCTCTGGGTGCGTCCGCCGGCAGTGATGGGGAAGCGGCGAATTTCATCGACCGAGTGAAATTGACCGCTCACGCGAATTCGCACGCGGTCGCTCACCGTATCTACAAAGCCCGCATCGGCAACCTGATTTTGCGACTGCAGTGCGCTTTGCACTGCACTGAGGGGAATCCCCAGAGAGGCGAGCTTGGTATTGGAAATTTCCACCCAGATTTTTTCATCTTGCAGCCCCAGTAATTCCACCTTGCCCACATTCTTGACCCGCTGCAGTGCCAACTGCAGGCGCTCGGCATAGTCTTTCATTAGGGCGTAATCGAAACCGCTGCCGGTTAGCGCATAAATATTGCCGAAAGTAGTGCCGAATTCGTCATTAAAAAACGGGCCCTGGATATCCGGTGGTAGGGTGTGGCGGATATCCCTGACCTTTTTGCGTACCTGATACCAGAGATCGGGGATGTAGCGCGAGTGCATATCGTCGCGGGCGACAAACAACACCTGGGATTGGCCGGGACGGGAGAAAGAGGAGATACGCTGGTAGTCACCAGTCTCCAGCAGTTTTTTCTCCACCCGCTCGGTAATTTGACGGGACACCTCCTCGGCACTGGCGCCGGGCCAAAGGGTATTGATCACCATTACCTTGAAAGTGAAGGGAGGGTCTTCGCTTTGCCCAAGTTGTGTGTAGGAGGCAGCGCCCAGCAATCCCAGCACGATCATGGCGTAGAGTACCAGCGGGCGGTTTTTCAGCGCCCATTCGGAAAGGTTAAAGCCCATGGTTATTTCTCTGTATGGAAGCATGGATTGATCGAACTAACAGTGCTTCGGCAATTTCATCGGAGCGCGTTTTAGCGTTCAGTCCATTTGTTATTTTGGGGTGGTGCTTAGTTAGTCCTGCTGGGCAAGCGCGCGGTCCGGATCGATCGGGCGATTCATACGGTCCACGGGGCGAATCTGTTGTCCCTCCAATAACAAGTGCGTACCAGCGGCAACGATCCAATCCTCGGCGCGCAGGCCGGAGAAAATCGGTACAAATTCCTGGCCATAGGCACCTATGGTGACTTCGGTTTTATGCAGGGTTTGCTGTTCGCGGTTCAGTACCCAGACAAAGGCTTTGCCGTTATCGGCGCTCACTGCCGACATGGGTACTTGTAAAACATCGGTGGCCACTGCTTTGGGCACGAATACTCGGGCGCTCTGACCTATTTCAATGCCGGTGGTCTTATTGGTAAAAGCCACGCGTGCTTCAAAGGTGCGGGATACCGGATCTGCGGCGGGGGAGAGTTCTCTCACCTGGGCGGGGAAGGATTTACCGGGCTGCGACCAGAGTTCTACAGTCAAGGGTTGGCCGACACGGAAATGGCTAATTGCCTGCTCCGGTAAATCGATGCGCACTTCGCGTTCGCCGTCGGCGGCAAGTTCGAAAATCCCCTGACCAGCGGCGACAACCTGCCCAGCCTCGGCCATGCGGCGGGCAATAACGCCGCTCTCTGGGGCTTTCAGTTCCGCATAGGCGGCCTGATTACGCGCTACGTCTAATTGCGCCTTGGCTTGTTGCAGGCGCGCATCGCTGGCTTCGAAACGGGTCTCCACCGCATCGAACTGTGATTGGCTGACCAACTGGCGCTCCAATAGTTTACGGTGGCGCCCCAGCTCGCTGCTGGCCAGGCGCTGGTCTGCCACGGCGGAGGTGAGGCGTGCGCGTGCGGAATCCAGTTGTAGGAGCAGGTCTTCGGTATCCAGTTCGGCCAGCGGTTGGCCCTGCTCAACACGGTCGCCTACATTAACCAGGCGCCGCTGTAATTTGCCACTGATGCGAAAGGCCAAAGCGGGTTCGAAGCGGGCTCGCACCTCGCCGGGATAAAAATCCTGTTGGGCACTGGCCACTTGTGGCTGGACCATCACCGCTGGGCGGGGTTTTTCTAATTGTTCGGTGGACTCTGATGGCGCGCAGGCGGACAACAGCAGGCTGAACGACAAGGCAGCGAAGAGTAGCGATCGGTACATAGGGGCTCCCTTCCTCGGCGGCGAGGCGACAAGGTAAGTCCGGAAGTGGACGAGTCATGGCCGGGCGGCCGGTAATGTTATACTAGCGAGTATAGTAAATTTATTAAACTGGCGAGTCCAGTATATGGAGTGCTATGTCTGAACAGACTCAGACGGCCGCCCAGCGCGGGCGTCCCAAGGATCTGGCCAAACGCCAGGCTATTCTCGATGCAGCCAAAGAGCTGTTTCTGACCAAAGGCTTTGCCGCTACCAGTGTGGATGCGGTGGCCTCTGCTGCGGGCGTATCGAAACTGACGGTATACAGCCATTTCTCCGATAAAGAGACGCTGTTCAGTGCTGCGATTACCTCCCGCTGCGAGATGATGATGCCCCTGCCCATTTTCGATCTGAAAGAGGGGGATTCGGTGGCAGAGGTACTGGAGCGTATTGGTCAGGCTTTTCTAAGCATGGTGGATAGCGAGGATAGTATCCGCCTGTTACGGCTTTTATGTGCTCTGGCGGCGCAGGAATCAAAACTTGCTCAGTTGTTTTTCGATGCGGGCCCCCAGCGCATCCTTCGAGATATTGAGCAGTTGCTGCGCCGCGCCACCGAGATGGGCAAGTTGCAGGTGGCAGACCCGGCCGAGGCCGCTGAGGACTTTATGGGCATACTGCTGGGTTGCCGGCACATGCGGGTATTGATCGGTTGTTGTGAGGTACAGGCCGAGGATGAACGGCGCGAGCGGGTGCGCAAGGCAGTGGCGCTTTTTATGCGGGGTTACCGCTGACAGGCTACTGGTTGGGGTTTTCCGGCATCGCTGGGCAACGGTTGATATCGCCGCTTATTTCCAGCCAGCCCGGCTTGTTTTGGTAGTAGACGTAACGCTCTGGTCGGATAAACACCGGGTCGTCGAAGGCGCCCCCAGCTAGGCCGCGAAACTCTGGGAGAAATTCCAGTGTCCAGCTGAGGGCGCTGCCGCATTGCCCACAAAATTGGCACTCTATCCAACGGCCTGCATCGGACATTAACCGGTGACTTTTCAGCTTGCCTCGCATGAACTCTACATTGTTTTTTTCGAAATACACCGATATGCCTATTAAGCTACCGGTGCGTTTCCGACACCAGCTACAGGAACAGAGGCTCACTCGGCGCGGCTGGCCAGTGGCGCGAAATCGTACAACACTACAGGCACAGCCACCTTCGTGAAATTCCTCCACCCCTAAACTCTCACCGTTCAGGTTTTAATGCGGTAACCGGTGCGGAAAATCCACCAGACTGTTACCAAACATAGAAAAAGGAAGAGTAATGTCATTCCCACGCTGAGGCCCAGGTTTACATCGGCCACACCGTAGAATGCCCAGCGGAAACCACTGATCAGATAAACCACCGGGTTAAACAGAGTCACTTTTTGCCAGAACTCCGGCAGCATACTGATGGAATAAAAAGCCCCACCGAGAAAGGTTAAGGGGGTAATAATCATTAGCGGAATAATTTGCAGTTTTTGGAAGTCATCGGCCCAGATGCCGATAATAAAGCCGAATAAGCTAAAACTAACGGCGGTTAGCACCAGAAATGTGACCATCCAGAATGGATGAAGGATTTCATAGTCCACAAAAAATCGCGCGGTGAGAAGGATTAGTAGCCCGAGCAGAATTGACTTGCTGGCCGCAGCGCCGACATAGCCGGCGACAATTTCAAAGGGGGATACCGGTGCCGATAGCACTTCATAAATAGTGCCTGAAAATTTCGGGAAAAAGATGCCGAAGGCGGCGTTGGCAATACTTTCTCCCAAAAGCGCCAACATCAACAAGCCTGGGATAATAAAGGCCCCGTAGCTCACACCTTCGATGTCTCCCATACGCGAGCCGATAGCGGCACCAAAAACAATAAAGTACAGGGATGTGGAGAGTACCGGAGAAGCGACACTTTGTATCAATGTGCGCCAAGTCCGTGACATTTCAAATTTGTAAATTGCCGCAATACCATACCAGTTCATTATTGTGCCTCCCCACTGAGTTGCTCCTCGCCTTGGTGCTGTGCAGAGTGCACCAGATTGACAAATATTTCTTCGAGAGAACTCTCCCTGGTATATAAATCGCGAAATTCAATATTTGCAGAGGTGAGGCGGCGAAGGAATTCCGTAATACCGGTATTTTCACTCTTGATATCGAAGCGATAGATGAGTTCACTACCATCTCCATTGAGGCGCAGTGGCAGGTCGGAGAGGCTGTCAGGAATAGTTTCCAGAGGCGTGGGTAATTGTAGGCTGAGCTCTTTTTCCCCCATTTTTTGCATCAAAGTTTTTTTATCTTCAACCAATACTAATTCACCGCGATTAATAACACCGACCCGGTCGGCCATCTCCTCCGCCTCTTCAATATAGTGCGTGGTGAGAATAACGGTTACGCCGGAGTCGCGCAGGCCGCGCACCATCCCCCACATATCTTGGCGCAGTTCCACATCGACCCCGGCGGTGGGTTCGTCCAGGAAGAGCACGCTGGGCTCATGGGATAAGGCTTTTGCAATCATCAGGCGTCGTTTCATACCGCCGGACAAGGTGACAATTTTGTTGTCTCTTTTTTCCCATAGGGAAAGCTGTCGAAGGATTTTCTCCAGGTAAGCGGGGTTGGGCGGCTTGCCAAACAAGCCGCGGCTAAATTGAATTGCGCCAAGCACGCTCTCAAAGGAATCTGTGGCAATTTCCTGGGGGACCAAGCCAATTTCGCGCCGTGCGTGGCGGTAATCACGCTGGATATCGTAGCCATTGACTGTAACGTTGCCCTGACCAGGATTGACGATGCCACAGATTATACTGATCAGAGTCGTTTTACCGGCACCATTGGGGCCGAGCAGTGCGAAGATCTCACCCCGTTGAATATCTAAGTCAATACCTTTTAGGGCGTTAAACCCACCACTATATGTCTTGTCGAGACCTCTAACAGAAATTATCGGTTTCACTTTCTCTCCTAAGCGTGGCCTTGCAGGCGGCTCGGCCAAAATATTTTTAGTGTGTATAGATCCTACTGCAAAAACATTTTTGCGGAGGGCTTCGGTTTTAACCAATGCAGGAGCAGTGCCAGAGAGGCTAAAAGTAGCAGCGTAGTGCTGGCTGCGGAAAAACCACTGGCGAGGCCAAAACGTTCTATCCAGGGCTGGCTGATAAATGGTGAGATAAATTGTCCGATAAAAACACTGGCGGCGAGAGCCCCAGATATTCGCCCACGAATGTTGGGAGTGGCAGATTCCAGCCCGGTGGCGAAAATATGGGGGATCAATGTCCCCATACCGCAGCCGTAAATCGCGGTGGCCATTATTATTGCATTAAATGAATCTGCCTCGGCGATCAGCCCCATACCACAGGCCATAACAGTAAAACCTAACACAAAAACGCCACTTTTTCCCAAGTAGTTACGTGCCAGAGGGTAGAAAACCAGTGAAGCCAGGGCACCCATTAAATTGCTGGCAGCAATGGCAATGCCCGCGAGGCTGGGGGTGTCTGCTCCAATCTCTTTTAGCAGGAATGGGAGCTGTGTGGGAATCAGGAAAAAGATAAGACTGTTTAGTAAGGCTGCACCCAGCAACAAGGCGAATGCTGGCCAATCGGGATTTCCATTCGTGACATTGTTGGGGAGTGGTTCAATACTATTGCGTTTAGGTTCTGGCAGAAAACGCAACACGGCAGGGATTAGTAGTAGTGCCACTGCGTAAATAGCAAAGGGCGCGCGCCAATGTAAATCTGCCAAGAGTCCACCGGTCAAAAGGAAGACAACTCCGCCGAGGCTGATAAAGGCGCCCTGCTGACTCATATAGGTTTGCCTTTGAATGGGGCTGAAATAGTCACCTACCAGGGCGGTGACTGAAGTCATTGTGCCCGCCACTGCAATTCCCAGAAGGATGCGACTGGCCAAAAGTCCCACCAAGCTTTCCTGTAACAGTGCAGAGATGCCGGCCAGGGCGTAAACAGTTACCGCCAGTAACAGCAATTTCCTGCGACCATAACGGTCGGATATAAACCCGGCGATAGGTGCAAATAGAGCGATCATTAATGCCGGTAGGCTCAAAATCAGGCGACTGAGCAGGGCAATATCTTCATGCTGGGCAAAATGTGCCTCCAGCGCCGGTAAGGATGGCGCTATGGTGGCACCAGACATAATTGTGAGCGCCGCTAGGCACAGTAATGTGAATCGCATCGGCACCGGTATAGCTGATTCCGCCACTTCGCGGGTTGGTGCTGCGCTGTTAAGTATCACCGGCGCCCTCCGCTATCGGTTTCTCTATTCTTTACGCTCATGGAGGTGATTGATTGGCATAGCCCCTCTTGCACCGCCAGGCTGATACTTTGACTTTGTGCTGCCACTAAAAGGGAAGTGGCAGTTGTAGCCGGTACTTCTGTGACTGGGTAGGTTTGTTTGCTGTTCCGGTTCATCATGATTCTGTCTGGGCTTGCAATGGAATGCTGCGCAGTGTAAAACCTCAAGTAATATTGAGGTCAATAGTTATCGGAGACATCTGATGTCTGATACCAGTGAAAAGAAAGAGTCGGTTTGTGGAAACAAGAAATGCCGTCGTGAGATGACCGTAGGTGAGGTTGCAGAGCGTAGTGATGTGGCGGTGAGTGCGCTGCATTTTTATGAAAGTAAAGGGCTGATCAGCAGCTGGCGCACCAGCGGCAATCAGCGGCGTTACTCGCGGGACGTATTGCGACGTGTGGCCATTATCAAGGTGGCACAGAGCACTGGTATTCCCCTCGCCGAAATTCGTGAGGCCCTGTCTAATCTTCCTGATGGGCGTACACCCACCGCGAAGGATTGGGCCAAGCTTTCCGCCGGCTGGCGTGAGGAATTGGACCAACGCATTCGCCAGCTTACCCAGCTGCGCGACCGTTTGGAAGGCTGTATCGGCTGCGGCTGTCTTTCCATGGTGAGCTGCCCGCTCCGCAATCCAGGGGACCAAGCTGCAGAGTTGGGGGCTGGGGCGCGCTATCTGGATATTGGCAAGTAGCGGAGTATTTTTACGGGGTGAACTATTCGGCCCCTGAGATATTTGATTGAAACTACTGGAAAATTTTCCGATAAAAATCCAGAGTGCCCAGCCATGCGTCCTGCGCGGCTTCCTGGTTATAGGCCAGCGGCAGGCCAAATTTCTGCCCGCGCTCAGTTGCAACAGGATTGGTGAAGCCGTGCAATACGCCGGGGTAGCTCACCAGGGTAAATTTGGCCTCGGCCTCCTGCATCTCCGCCACAAAAGCGCCGACCTGTTGCGGTGGGATCATGCTATCGGCACCACCGGTGTAAACCAATAATTCCGCTTGGACTCCCCCTTTTTTGGTACGAACCTCGCTGGCCAGGGCTCCGTGGTAGCTGACCACGCCACGAAGTTCCACACCGAGGCGTGCCATGGTCAAGGCTACGCCACCACCAAAGCAATAGCCCTGAGCAGCGACTTGAGTTTCCTCGACAACTTTATGCTGTTGAAGCAGGGTGAGGGCGGTGCGGAAACATGCCTCGAGGGATACAGGATTCTCAAGTGCCTCATCGCGATAGTGCTGGGCTTCAGCGGGATCATCAGTTTGCTTACCACTACCAAACATATCCACCGCAAAAGCACAGTAACCCTGTCCGGCGAGCCTTTCCGCCTGCTCGCGTACAAAGGCATTGTGACCCCACCATTCGTGAACCAGCATAACGCCGGGACGTTTTTTTTGAGTTGTGTCGTCCCAGGCGAGATAGCCGCTATAGGACTTGCCATCTACCGCATATTCGATCACTTCGGTTTTCATCGTTGCATGTCTCTCTGGAGAATGATGGATACTGTTATTTCAATAATTTGGGGGGGCCTTTTAGTTCCACTAAATTTTGCTCGGGATCATAAATATAAATTGATGGGCCCATGCCTTCGGCACCGTAGCGCTGTTGTGGCGCGGAGGGTTCAATATTCTTCCCCTTCAAATAAGCAATGATTTTATCGGCTTCGAAAGGGTCTATACGCAAACAGAAATGATGTAAATTACGCCCCTCTATGCCTGGGGCTGTACCACCCTCGCGACCGATGCCTTGATCAACTGGAACCAGATCGATCAATGAGTGCCCTGCGCGCAACTGATAGAGACCCAATTCCTTATTCTCTCGCTCCATGGTGCAGCCGAGGGCTCCTTCATAAAAATCGCGCATTGCAGCCAGGGATTTAACCCTCAGCACTACATGGTCAATATGTTGAATTTTGAACACTGGAATTCCTTATAATTGTGGCGGGCGCTAATCTGGCGAATAAAAAATAATACAAATAACCGCCACCACTGCTAAAAGCCAATAATGGCTGTGGTTAAAACCTTTGATCCAAATATCTGCGCCAGTGTATTAACGGCTCTAAGTGTAGGGGGTGTGAGGCTTTATGGGCCAGGTGGGGCGTGTATTGCGACTAGTGCTATGCCTTTGCGCGGAGTGCTGTTGAGAAAAACGCAATCCGCGCATTTGGATATGAATTTATCGAACAATATTGGTCTTAAGCGCTATAAGCCTTATCAAATTTCTCCCGCAGGTCTTTTGCCGATCTGACAATCTCTGTTTCCAGCACCGCCGCAACTGCCTGGTTCTGTGCATTTTGCTGCAGCTTCGTGCGCAGCAGCTGGGAAATCTCTGGCTTGCAGGAACCACAGCGGGTCCCGCAACCCAAGGCGTCACCCAGCGCATCAATGGAATTGACCCCCTGGTTGATTGCTTTTTCAATCTGTGGACGTGAAACCTGCATACAGGTGCATACTATGCGCTCACCTGGTGGAATTGCCTGGAGAAACTGGGCAGGGTTTTCAAGTAATTCCAGTTGTAGGTAGCGTTCCAGGCTGCGTCGATCAGGAAGTGTCTGCCAATCATTACTGGAAAAAATAAGCAGCTCTATTTGTTCGCTATAAGCGAGCCAACGCTGGCTATTTAAGGTCTCTATTTGCTGCCAGCGTATATCTGGATTTTTTTGTAGTAATTGGGCACCCAGTTGGCGACCATCCAAAGGGGCGCTGAGCGCCAACTCAAAGCGATATCCATTTTGACAGGGCACTCGATACCAGTGCAGTAGATTTTCTTCCATATGGGTCTGTAGCCAGCGCCAAAGGTTTTGTGCCAGTGGTTCCGGGCAAATAAGGGTGATAAAGCTCTTACAGGCGAGGGCTTTCAGCTGAACCGGTACCTGTTTGAATTCGGGCTGACCAGAAATTGGGTCTACCTCTGCCCCGGCAAGAGCGCTGACCTTAGACTCTTGGGCCAAGGTCTGGCTCCAATGAATAGGAGCGAATAGCTCACCGGGTTTTTGGCCACTGTTTAATACCGCACGTCCGCACATTTTACCCTGGGCACTGTGTAACTCTACCAACACGCCCTCGTCTATACCGTATTTACGCGCGTCTCTGGGGTTTATCTGAATTTCGGCAATCTCACTGTGATCCAGCAATTTCCGCGCGCGGCCAGTACGGGTCATGGTGTGCCATTGGTCACGTATGCGGCCGCTGTTTAGCCATAGGGGATAACTAGGGCTTATTTGTTGCTGGGGCGTACGCGGCTTGACAGCAATAAAATTGGCTCGACCAGTTTCAGTGAAAAATTTTCCATTGCCAAATAATCGTGCACTACCCTGGGGATTTTCCCGATTTACCGGCCACTGTACTGGTTCAAGCGTATCGTATTCATTTTGCGCGATATTACTAAAGAGTGAGATATCAAAGGCGCGACTGCCGTTATTTTCGAAACCGGACAATTGTGCATGTTCTCGAAAGATATCTGCGGGATGGGTAAAGTTAAACTGCTCGCGGAACCCTAGGCGGCTGGCCAAATCACAGATAGCCTGCCAGTCGTGACGCGCCTCTCCAGTGGGATCGATAAAAGTGCGCTGCCGGGAAATACGCCGCTCTGCATTGGTAACTGTGCCATTTTTTTCTCCCCAGCCGGTGGCCGGCAGTAGTACATCGGCACAGCGGGCGGTATCGGTATCGGCGATGCAATCGGAAACAATCACCAGTGGACATTTACGTAGTGCCTCAGTCACCCTCTCTGCTTCAGGCATACTCACCGCGGGATTAGTGGCCATAATCCAGATTGCCTTGATCTGGCCGGTCTCCACTGCATGGAACATATCCACCGCTTTTAGTCCGGGGGCCAGTGCCATATTGGGAGCATCCCAGAAGCGCCGCACCCGATCGATATCACTCTCTTTAAACTCCATATGGGCGGCGAGCATATTGGCCAGGCCGCCTACTTCACGCCCCCCCATCGCGTTGGGTTGGCCGGTAATAGAGAAAGGGCCAGCTCCAATCTGGCCAATGCGACCTGTTGCCAGGTGGCAGTTAATGATTGTGTTGTTTTTGTCTGTGCCGCTACTGGATTGATTAACCCCTTGGGAGTAAAAACTAAGTGTTTTTTCCGTTTCGGCAAACAAACGGAAGAAAGCTAATAACTTTTCTGCAGGTACACCACAACTCAGTGCAGTTTGCTGTAGGGACCAGTGCTGGGCCGCTTCCAGAGCCAGCTCAAAGCCTTGGGTATGATGCTGAATATAGTGGTGATTGAGGCGGTTGTGCTGGGCGAGGAAATTAAGCAGACCATTAAACAGTGCTGCGTCGCTGCCGGGATTTATCGCCAAGTGCAGATCGGCCATCTCGCTGGTAGCGCTAGCCCGCGGATCAACGACTACTATTTTGGCCTTGCCTGCCTGCATACGCTGGAACAGTATCGGGTGGGTCCAAGCGGCGTTAGAGCCTATTAAAACAATAAGGTCTGCCTCTTCCAGATCCTCATAACAACAGGGCACGGCATCTGCACCCAAGGCGCGCTTGTATCCTGCTACGGCTGAGGACATGCAAAGGCGTGAATTGGTATCAATATTGGCGCTGCCAATAAACCCCTTCATTAATTTATTAGCAACATAATAGTCTTCAGTAAGGAGTTGTCCGGAAAGGTAAAAAGCTACTGAATTCGGGCCGTGCTCGTGAATATTGCGGGCGAATTCATCGGCCACATAAGACATAGCGGTATCCCAGTCACAGGCTTCGCCATGCAAATGTGGGCGTAAGAGTCTCCCATGCTCACCGAGTGTCTCCCCAAGGGCTGAGCCCTTAACACACAAACGGCCAAAATTAGAGGGGTGCTGTTTATCACCTGTGACGGAAATTACAGAAGTACTTTGCCGCTTTTCCTTGTTAATAGTTACTCCACAGCCCACCCCACAATAGGGGCAGGTAGTGCAGGAACGCTGGGTGCTTAGGTATTCCTTTACTGCCATTATTATTCTTGCTTATTTATCACAACCGATATAAACGGTATTTCCATTAAATGCTAAAGGGTAAGTGGCAAGCTGGATATTACCATCCTCCATACAAACGCCATCTTCAAGGCGAAAGTGATGTTTATAAAGTGGTGAGGCAATAGTTAATTCACCATCCAGTTCTGCGATTATTCCCCGTGAAATAATGCCAGCTTGTGCGATCGGGTCCCAGTTGTCAACGGCGTAAAGTTGTCGCTCTTGCCCCGGTAAAAAAAATAGGGCGATACCTTTCCTCTCAGGTTTTGCTAGATAGTCCGTTTTTTCTGAGGAGGTATCGCCCCAAAGGGCACACACCCCGGAGTTGCTGACTAAATCTGATCTTTGGCAGATCGGCAGCCAATGGGGGTGGGTTATGGCATTGGATGTATGTGAGCTTTGTCTGGCGCTGGCTTGGTGCATAACAATTTCCTTGCAGGATTAAGAGAAAAATCAGCAATTGAAATTAAATTTTCATAAATTAAATGTATAGGATTGTCTCTATGCAGATTCAGCAGTTTCTATTATTTCTTCAATAGTTGCGGGGCGGGGCTGGCCGCGTTCCTTGACGAAAATAATATTGTCATCGCTCTCATTGCTGTTAACAAACTGACGAAATCGTTTAAGTTTTTCCGGATCGTTGATTGCGGACTTCCATTCACACTGATAACTATCGACAACGCGTTCCATCTGGATTTCCAGCTCGGTACAGATTCCCAATTTGTCATCGATAATGACTTCACGTAGATAGTCGAGTCCGCCATCAAGGCTTTCCAGCCATACCGAGGTGCGCTGCAATTTATCGGCAGTACGCACATAGAACATCAGGAAACGATCGATATAGCGAATCAGGGTTTCATCATCCAGGTCGGTAGCGAATAGATCGGCGTGGCGCGGGCGCATGCCGCCATTGCCGGCAACAAATAAGTTCCAGCCTTTTTCTGTGGCGATAACGCCCACATCCTTGCTCTGCGCTTCGGCGCACTCGCGTGTACAGCCCGATACAGCCATCTTTATTTTGTGTGGGGAGCGAAGCCCCTTGTAACGGTTTTCTACACGCAGGGCCATGGAAACACTGTCCTGCACACCAAAGCGGCACCAAGTACTACCTACACAGGACTTTACCGTGCGCAGAGATTTGCCATAGGCATGGCCGGTTTCAAATCCCGCATCAATGAGTTCCCGCCAAATTTCCGGCAGTTGTTCCAGGCGTGCGCCAAACAAATCGATACGCTGGCCACCGGTAATTTTGGTGTAGAGGTTATAGCGTTTGGCAACATCGCCAATCACGATGAGTTTTTCTGGGGTGATTTCTCCACCGGGAATACGCGGTACTACAGAGTAGCTACCATTTTTCTGCATATTCGCCATAAAGGTGTCATTGGTATCCTGCAGACCAACGTGGGCTTGCTCCAGGATATGTTCATTCCATAGGGAGGCGAAAATAGAGGCGGCGGTGGGTTTACACACTTCACAGCCCTTGCCGCTACCATGCTTTTGAAGGAGATCATCGAAGGTTTTAATTTCCTCCACCTGAATAATGTGGAACAACTCTTGGCGACTATAGGGGAAGTGTGTACAGAGATGATTGTTGACCTCCATTCCTAGAGCGGCTAATTCACTATCGACGATATCCTTCAGCAATGCGGCACAACCACCACAACCCGTGGAGGCCTTGGTGGCATCCTTCACTTCAGCCAAGGTATGACAGCCGCCATGTACAACATCCAGAATTTGCCCTTTACTCACGTTATAACAGGAGCACACGGTAGCATTAGTGGGGAGAGCGGAAGCACCAAGGAGTGATTCTGCTCCGTCAGTTGAGGGAAGAATCAGTTGTTCCGGGTGCTCTGGCAGGTCGATATCATTGAGATGATATTGCAGAAGAGTATCGTAATCCCCAGTATCACCAACCAGTACAGCGCCGAGCAGTTTCTGGCCTGTAGCATCGGTTATCATACGCTTGTACACGCCGCTCTGCTCATCGACAAAAGTAATTGCTGCAGCGCCTTCGCTGCGGCCGTGAGCATCGCCAATAGAGCCAACCTGCACACCGAGAAGTTTTAATTTAGTGCTCATATCGGCACCATTAAAAAACGTCTCCATACCGGTGAGCTGTGCGACGGTGGTGCGAGCCATACTGTAGCCTGGAGCCACCAGGCCAAAAATTTGCCCCTCATAGAGAGCGCACTCACCGATGGCAAAAATGTTGGGGTCTGATGTACGACAGCGGTTGTCGATGACAATACCTCCTCGCTCACCGACTTGCAGCCCTGAGGATTTTGCCAGCTCATCTTGAGGGCGAATTCCTGCAGAGAACACGATCATATCGGTAATCAGTTCGTCCCCCCCTTTAAATTGCATACGCAACTGGCCGTCAGCGTCTGTAATAAGTTCGGTAGCTCGGCTGGTATGTACAGTAACGCCAAGGGTCTCGATTTTTTTTTGCAGTAAATTGGAGCCGCCCTCATCAAGCTGAGTGGACATCAGTCCTGGAGCAAATTCCACCACATGGGCGTCAAGCCCCAGGGTTTTCAAGGCGTTTGCCGCTTCCAAACCGAGCAGGCCACCACCGACAACGACGCCACTTTGCGCGTTAGACGCAGCTGTGCGAATCGCATTCAAATCTTCGATGGTGCGGTAGACAAAGCAGCGCTCGTGTTGATGCCCTGGGATGGGGGGCACAAAAGGATAGGAGCCAGTAGCGAGGACCAATTGATCATATCTATGTAAGCTTCCAGTCTGGGTGGTAACAGTTTGCTTTTCGCGATCGATGGAAGCTATCGGATTGTTGAGCTCTAGCTCAAAACCCCATTGTCGATATTGCTCAATATGACCCATAGCCAAATCTTCCGCACTGCACCCAGCGAAGTATTCGGATAGATGTACTCGATCATAAGCAGGTCTGTTTTCCGCACAAAAGACTGTGACGATAAAACCGGTGCTTTCATTTTTTTCTGCCAGCTGCTCAAGAAAGTGGTGCCCGACCATGCCGTTACCAATCACAACCAGCTTTTGCTTATTTGTCTTTTCAGTCATTGATATTCCTGCCATCTAGAAGCGATTCTCTTGGCAGGAGGGGCGAATGATATGACAAGGGCGCCTCCTCTTCTGCCGAAGAGTACAGGCGCCGTTGCCTCGAATTGGGGGATAATTTTGTTGGTCATTAAATACATTCAATCTTCATGCCAGTATTTATCCCAGGGATGGCGCCTATCCGCTCCTATTGTCCACAATTTTTGCGGTATGTTGGTGCAGAAAACCTTTTTTCTGCTCTGAATTGGTGCTTAGTTAAATTTTGTGGAATATTAAACGGGAAATGTCATCTTAAGTTACTGAGAGGCAAATGAGGGATTAACCAAGAGGGGGCTTTAGAAAACATACAGAAGGTGGGAAAGCAGTAGGATCAGCGCTATGAGCTGCCAGAATAAAATTGGATTTTTTTCCAGTAGAGGATGGTTCTGGGCAGGTTTGAAGGTTGGATTGGGATGCTGCAGGTCCTGGATAAATTCGGATAGGCTATCGTATCTTTGTTTAGGGTTGGGGGCACAGGCTTTTTGCAAGGCACTATCTATCCAGTGGGGGATATCCTTGCGGTGCACATATGCATTTGTATAACGCAATTGTTGATAACTTTTGAGGTGATAGTGCAGATTGCCGAGGCGCTCAGGGTAGGGATATTTTCCTGTGAGTAATTCATAGGCAATTACTCCGAGAGAAAAAATATCCGAACGATGGCTGGCGCTATCGCCATAAAAGAATTCAGGAGCCGCATAATTCTTACTGCCTGGAGTATCAATTTCTGTGAAATGTAATTGCTCTCTAAGGCCTGGCCCATCGACCCCTCCGAGGTCAATGATCACTAGGCGACCATTGTTGCGGATCATAATATTCTCCGGCTTCAGATCGCCGTGCACAATCTCTAATCGCTGCAGGCTGCGCAGGGCACTTACCAGCTGAGAAAGTAATTCCCTTACCTGGGATACTTCTGGCTGAGGGTTAAGTTGCATCCACTGTCGCAGCGTCTGCCCCTCAATATATTCGAGAACATGATATAGGCAAGCGCGTTCGGCTCTTGGAGCGTATAGCTTGATAACCCCTGGATGATTTATTCGCCTGCCGGTCCATTCTTCGGCGATAAAACGCTCGATATAGTTTGGATCATCGCAGTAATTTACCGATGGAGTTTTCAACGCGCGAAGCTCTCCAGTCACATGATCTTGGGCCAGATATAGGTGGCTACGTTTGCTGGCATATAGCTCCTGCAAAATAAGAAAGCCATCGAGTTTTTGTCCCGGGCTCAGATCGGGAGCGAAGGGAAGCGTTCGGCTGTGCATTGCCAATTCGTCGCATTGAGGAAAGTCCAGATTATTAACCCTGGCAACGACTGCACTCAGGTTATCTTTGGAACCTGATTTTAGGGCCGCATCAATGAGTTGTTGTGGTGTAGTTTTGTCAAACTCAGAAAGTCTTTTCTGGATAGAAGTCTCTGGCAAAAAATCGTGAATGCCATCGCTACTCAGTAAATAAATATCACCGGTTTGCAGTGCTTCACAGCGGTAGTCCACTTCAATATGGACATCCATTCCCAGGGCTCTACTGAGAAAAGTGTGCCCAGGAGACAGCTGGTGGCTGTGATCACGCGTGAGGCACTCAAGCTTGCCAGCACGCAGGCGGTAGATACGTGTATCGCCGATATGCACCATGTGGGCGCTGGTACCTTTAAAAATCAGGGCTGAGAAAGTGGTCAGCCAACCCCGCTGGATTTCCACACTGCCTCCACTTTGCCGGTATAGCCAGCTGTTGAGGGAGTGGAGTACTCGTGCAACAGCATGGCGAGTAGACCAGGTTTCCGGGGTGCTGTAATAGTCCGAGAAAAAACCGTTGATGGCTGCACGAGCAGCTTCGCCGCCGGCCTCGGCGCTGGCGACGCCATCCGCTACTGCGGCGAGTGCGCCATAGCGCTTTAACTCTAGCCTCTCGGGTAGCCGTACGGCACAAGCATCATCATTGTGTTGGCGATGACCGGAACAGGTAGCACTGAAAATTTGCAGAGCATGCAACTCTTTACTCTGCAAATTTTTAGAAGCTCCAAGGGCGTTTTGTATCCCTACCGGAGTTTTTGTGTGCTGTTCTTTATCAGGCGACATCGATCATCGACACGCTGCCATCTGGGTGTACCTCAGCCATTTGACCCTCGGGTTCCTCCAATAATAACAGTGCTGTAAAGCCCAGAAGAGCGGTGATGCCGATAACCATAAAAAATGTTTGGTAGGAAACCAGGCTTAACACGGTGAGATAAAAAACTGCTCCGACATTGCCGTAGGCCCCAGTCATACCTGCGATCTGCCCGGTAAGACGGCGCTTGATTAGAGGGACTACAGCAAATACAGCCCCTTCACCGGCTTGCACAAAGAAAGAGCAGGCCATGGCAGCGGCTACCGCCAAGTAGAGTGGCCATTCGGCATCAATCAGGCTCATGGTGAAGTAACCCAGTGCCAGGCCTGCAGTTAGTATCAGCAAGGTGGGTTTGCGTCCCCAGCGATCACTGATTAAGCCGCCTGCTGGACGAGACATCAAGTTCATGAAGGCATAAGCTGAGGCAAGTAATCCCGCTTTTACAGGGTCTAGGGTAAAAGTCTCAGAGAAAAACAGTGGCAACATGGATACTACTGCGAGTTCTGAACCAAATGTAGCAAAGTAAAGAAGGTTGAGTACCGCTACCTGCTTAAATTTGTAACGATGTACGGGAGCCGGTGGATTAGTGAAAATCTCCCGGTTGATGCTATATGTCTTGCGTGCATCCAGTAGGTAAAGTAAGCCGAGCCCACAATAAATCAAGGTGGCAGCGAGGCTGGAAATCAAGTTTACACCGCTTGAAAGTTTCCAGGTCAACAACGCCAGTGCGGCATACATTGGTACCTTCATAATCAGTAACAGTACAAAGTCTCCTGAACTAGTGACCTCCATAGCCCCTATTTTTTTGGGTTTGAAATAAGTGGAGCCCTTGGGGGTATCGGTAACGGAGAAGTAGTAAATCACACTATATACCAGTGCAATAACTCCGGTGATTCCAATCGCATAGCGCCAGCCATTGTCGCCACCAAAAAATAGAGCGATGGTCGGTAAGCTCATAGCGGCAGCGGCAGAGCCAAAATTACCCCAACCGCCGTAAATTCCCTCAGCAGTGCCCAGTTGACGGGCGGGGAACCACTCGGAAACCATGCGGATACCAACGACAAAACCAGCGCCAATAAAACCGAGCAGAAAGCGACCTATTGCCGCCTGCATAAAGTTATCCGCTAAGGCAAAAATAAAGCAGGGTACACTGCCGATAGCAAGCAGCAGGGAGTAGGTAAGCCTGGGGCCGTATTTATCGGTGAGCATCCCGATTACTACTCGTGCTGGAATGGTTAGAGCTACATTTAAGATCAGTAGCGTTTTTACCTGATCAGGAGTCAATGACAGGCTTTTCGATATTGCCATCAATAATGGGGCATGGTTAAACCAGGCAAAAAACGTAATAAAGAAGGCCACCCAGGTTAGGTGAAGAATCTTTATCCTTCCTCGAAATGAAAAAAGATTGAGGGATTCACTAGACATGCGCATTTCCTTTATTTGCATACTTCACAGGCATAAAAAAAGCCCACCACCGCGCCCCTTTGGTCGCAGTCAATGGACTCCATTGCCCGATATTTTTGTTGAAAGAGCGATTGACTGTGCGAATGCGCCTAGCGGCAAGCCATTGCACCATCGATATATTCTCATTCAATTAATGTGCCATTATTTCTTGGAATTGAGGAAATCCACAGTTTGATGGTATAGCTCTGGCCTGAAGTTTTGACTGTTTATCGTTGCTATCTCACTAAACCCCCTGCACATCTCTATTAACTGCCGGGCTTTTGTCTCACAGGGACGACCGTTGTCATTATCGATATGGGCAAACAGGTGCCAGCCTGGGTTGGCTATGATATTGGTGTTGCGGCGGTAGAGAATCTGATCATTCAGGGAGCGCTGCAACAGTGACTCTGGTAAATTCAGATAGTGTTTCTGTGATAATAGTCCGGCGGCTTCGCAGTGATTTTCTCTTGCTATTAACCAGGAGCAGGCTTTCAGTAATGCTGCACGCAAAGCCAGGTGGCTGACCGGGTTGGCCTTATGCCAGCTTTGGGTCACAGCTAATACTTTTTCCGGCATTGCCGGCAATAGTGTATTGCAGGCCGTAACAACCACTCCAGTACCCTTTTGGGCTGCAAGGCTATTCCATGGTTCGCCAACACAGTAACCATCAATAATGCCGCTGAGAAGGCTTTCCAGCATTTGTTCGGGGGGTAATATAATAAGCTGTATATCCCGATCCGGATTCACACCTGCGGCCTGTAACCAATGGCGCAACTGTAGTGTGTGACTGGAGAATGGGTAAACCGTAGCCAGTCTTATAGGTGAGATGCCAGTGTTTTTCTGCAGGTACTGTTTTAGTGCTACACCAATATCAGTTTTCGTTTCTTCTGTTGTGTAGTGCTGCAGGCGTTGATAGAGATCCTCTGATAGGGTAATGGCGTTGCCATTACAACTGAGAATCAAACCACTGATAAGTCGCTCTTTGCAGTCAGGTAGAGTTTCTGGGAGCGTTAATGGCATAGGGGCCAGCATGGCTGCTGCATCGGCCCTACGCCCGATCAATTTATCGCGCAGAGTTGCCCAGGAAGTCTCCCGCTTTAACTCCACCTCAAGGCCAAATTGACTAAAGTAACCTTTCTCCTTGGCAATGATTAGGGGGGCGCTGTCGGTGAGTCTGAGATACAGCAGCTTGATAGATTTCTTTTCCGGGTACAGTAAGGAAGACATTAGGGATTCAATGCTCGCTCTGAAAATATTGAATAAGCTGTTCGGCTATCGCGTGCATGGTGGCATTACTACTCATGGCAAGTTTACGCAAAATCTTATGCGCATCCTCCTCGTTGAGTTTTTTCTTGGCCATTAGTAATCCTTTGGCTCTTTCAATGGTTTTTCTATCACTGAGTTGCTGTTGGGTTTTCTCAAGTGATTGTCGCAGCAGCTGAAAGCTCTTGAATTGAGCCATGGCAATTTCTATTGCCGGGGCAACTCTTTCGGTAGTGATCCCCTCGGCCATATATGCGCTGACTCCAGACTCAACTGCGCGACTGATAAAGTCCGCACTGTTGTGGCTGGAGAACATAGCTACTGGTGTCGGTGCCTCACGATTAACGATGGCAAGGCTCTCTAGGATGTCTCTATCAGGGGATTCAATGTCGATCAACACCACATCGGGGCGATATTTCTCTACTTGGAATAGAAGCCCTTCGGCACTGCTGATTTGCGCAACAATAGTGTATCCGGCAGATTTTAAACACTCACAGACAAGGTGAGCGCGTTCTTGATTATCATCAACCAACATAATGGCAGGGCTAATATTCGTCACGACTTGAAGTGGCACTCGTTTGTGGCTAGATAGACGGCTTGCCAAAGTACAATCAAAACTTGTGCCAAAATCGTGAGAGAGGGGCAAATAAAATAAATTCTTCTAATTCCATGAAGTAAAGTATGAGATATCCGCTGTTTCTTATTACGCCATTTTGGAACTATTGATCTTTTAGTACAAGAGGAGTTTTTGAGAGGAAATCTGGCCTGGTCACTTTGAAATGAAGATGCTAAAGAAGTTTTTTGAAACCATTTCCAGGTGGGTATATGAAAAGAATTTACATCATTATCAATTTCTGCTGGGTGAAAGATCCTATTGCCAGGTTTTTTTTGTGATGATTAGCCTAATGAGAAAGAACTTTTAGGAAATTAACAAACCCAATTTTTTGGCCAGTGTGAAACCAAAGAGTATTTGTATTATTTAAGTTGGTCCGATTCCTTTGTTGCTTCTCACGGGTGAAAGAAAGTTCCTTTTCACAGTTTATTATTTTTTTGTCGCTGTGACCTTATGATGTGCTTGAATTAATGTTGCAGCTGTAACTTATTAATAGCCTTATAAATTTCACCAATTGTGGCTATTAGATAGCTTCTCTTTCAATCCCAGTTTGCTGAGTTTACACTCGGCCTGACTATAAAATGGGCAAACTAGTCCTTTTTGAGGTGGATGTAGTTGTAAATTCATAATATTAAATATGAGGGGCACGGCGGTGATAATAGCCATACCTAGAGAGACCGTAGAGGGGGAGGCGCGTGTTGCGGCAACTCCGGAGAGCGTAAAGCGATTAATTGACTTGGGTTTTTCTGTTGTTGTACAAGCCGGGGCTGGTGAAAAGGCTAGCTTTGCCGATGATTTATATCGACAAGCTGGTGCTGAGATCCGTGGGGATATAGTGGCTTGCCTAAAGGGGGCGGAAGTTGTTCTTAAAGTGCAACCGCCAACGGATGAAGAGTTGGCTTTAATCCCTAAGGGGGCAACATTGATTGCCTTCTTAAAGCCAGCACAAAACGCCGAGCTCCTACAAAAGCTTGCCGATAATGATATTAACGCACTTGCCGTAGAGTCCATCCCCAGGATTTCCCGGGCCCAGAAAATGGATGCGCTCAGCTCCATGGCTAATATTGCCGGCTATCGTGCCGTCATCGAAGCCGCACATAATTTTGGTCGTTTTTTTACCGGGCAAATCACCGCGGCGGGGAAAATCCCTCCAGCCAAAGTTCTCGTTATTGGTGCCGGTGTTGCCGGACTCTCGGCAATAGGTACCGCTAAAGGTATGGGAGCCATCGTTCGGGCATTTGATACCCGAGCCGAGGTGCGCGAACAAGTAGAATCCATGGGGGCCGAGTTTCTCACAGTAGAGGTGGAAGAGGAGGGCTCGGGTTCTGGCGGATATGCCAAGGAGATGTCGAAGGAATTTATTGAAGCGGAAATGGCGTTGTTTCGCGAACAGGCCAAGGATGTGGATATTGTTATTACGACGGCATTGATACCCGGTAAACCAGCACCAAAACTATGGCTTGCCGATATGGTTGACAGCATGGCGCCTGGCTCTGTGGTGGTGGATCTGGCGGCAGAAATGGGGGGGAACTGTGATTACACTGTCCCTCATCAGAAAACTGTACATAGCGATGTGACAATCATTGGCTACACCAATTTACCCAGCCGTGCAGCGGCACAGTCTTCCCGGTTGTACTCCACCAATCTCGCCCATTTACTCAGTGAACTCACTCCGGAAAAAGATGGTGAAATAAACCTTAATTTTGAGGATGAGGTTATTCGTGGGGCAACTGTGGTTAAGTCAGGGGAGATCACCTGGCCGCCTCCCGCTCCCAAGATCTCTGCGCAGCCCCAGAAGCCAACAAAAGCCGCAGAGGAAACCAAGGTTTCTTTTGAAGAAAAAGTTGAAAAGCGCAAATCTCCCCTATCCATTTTTGTTTTCTGGGCAATCGCTGGAATATTACTTCTTTGGCTTGGCCGGGTAGCTCCATCAGACTTCGTTTCACACTTTACCGTTTTTGTGCTGGCCATTTTTGTCGGTTGGCAGGTAATTTGGAATGTCACCCATGCCCTGCATACCCCATTGATGAGTGTTACTAATGCGATTTCTGGGATTGTTGTGGTGGGGGCATTGTTACAATTGGGAGCTACTGGTTCTGGGCTTGTAACCTTGCTGGCCTTTGTTGGTGTACTTGTAGCTAGTATCAATATATTCGGTGGTTTTTTTGTTACCTACCGGATGTTGAAGATGTTTCGTCGTTAAGAAGGGAGATAAGTGATGAACGGTATGATTGCAATGGCTTATCTTTTTTCCGCGGTAATGTTTATTTTAAGTCTGGGCGGTTTGTCCAGTCATGAAACTGCGCGCCGGGGGAATATCTACGGAATGGTTGGTATGGCGGTTGCCATAATAGCCACTATTTCCGGTATTGCCTCCGGCGCTTACTGGATGGTGATTATTGCCATGGTGGTGGGGGCTGTAATAGGCCTGTCACTCGCAAAACGCGTGGCTATGACGCAGATGCCGCAGATGGTAGCCCTTTTGCACAGCTTCGTTGGCCTTGCGGCAGTTTTAATTGGTTGGGGGGGCTTTCTCGATCCTCGAGTCAATCTCCATGGTTCTGCACATGTTGTGCATAGCACAGAAATTTATCTCGGGGTGTTTATTGGGGCTATCACCTTAACGGGGTCACTCGTTGCTTTTTGTAAGCTACAGGGCATAGTTTCCGGTAAGCCCTTGACATTGCCGGCTCGGCACTGGCTTAACCTAATTGCTATCCTGGCCTGTATCGTATTAGGTGTGCTCTTTGTGCCTGCAGAAGTGAGTGGGCCTACGGTTATCAATCTACTAGTGATGACCGCTATTGCTTTATTGTTAGGTATCCACTTAGTGGCTGCTATCGGTGGGGCTGATATGCCGGTGGTTATCTCCATGCTGAACAGTTACTCAGGATGGGCCGCAGCGGCTACTGGATTTATGCTAGGCAATGATCTGCTTATCGTAGTTGGTGCACTCGTTGGTTCTTCCGGTGCGATCCTCAGCTATATTATGTGCCGCGGTATGAATCGCTCTTTTATCAGTGTGATTCTCGGTGGTTTTGGCTCTGACGGTGGGGAAGTCTCCGATGAGGAAGTCGAAGGTGAGGTGATTGCCATTGACCAGCAGGAACTAGTCGATGACCTCAAGACCGCCGATAGCATCATTATCGTGCCTGGGTTCGGAATGGCTGTTGCCCATGCGCAACAAGCCGTCAGCGACTTGACCGATCGCCTGCGCGGTATGGGTAAAACAGTGCGTTTTGGTATCCATCCTGTTGCAGGGCGACTGCCGGGCCATATGAATGTCTTACTGGCCGAAGCCAATGTGCCTTACGACATAGTGTTAGAGATGGATGAAATTAATCCCGACTTCTCCAGCACCGACTTGGTACTGGTGATCGGAGCCAACGACACTGTTAACCCCGATGCCGTAGAAAAACCCGGCTCTCCAATTGCTGGAATGCCTGTAGTGGAAGTTTGGAAAGCGCGCAAAGTGGTGGTGCTTAAACGTTCTATGGCCTCTGGTTATGCGGGTGTGGCAAATCCCCTGTTCTATAAAGAGAATACTCGTATGTTGTTTGGCGATGCCAAAGACAGTCTGCAGGGTGTAATTGGGAGGGTTTGCGACTAAAAAAATAGCGCCTGATGTTTAATCATTAGGTGGCCATTACCCAATGGGGCTGAGACACTGATACCAGATTGGTATTGGATGTTTCAGCTCCATTTGTTTTTTCAGAGTGAAATTATTCTTAAATTACTTTGACTATCGCTGGCTTTCATTAATAGTGATAACCTCCCCTACTTTAATAGTATTAGACAAAAATATTAAAGGAGCTGGGGGATGGGGACCCGTTTTCGTAAACTTGCCTTGCAAGGAATGATGGCGTTTGGAACGCTTGCTCTGATTGCTTGTGGTAGTGGCGGCGGCAGCGGAGATGATACGCCTGAAAGAACGAGTGCTATGGGTACTGCTGGTAATGTAGAGCTTCCTACCCCGGCTGGAGCATCTTGGGTAGAGAATAACTTTTTGCCATCCTCGACTTTTGTAGCTAGATGCGTCTCACCAAGAACTGGTACCGACCCAGCAACTGGCTACGAATATATCGATCAGCTGGGAACACGCGTCGACGAAAACAACTGGCTTCGTTCTATGAGTAATGAAGTCTACCTTTGGTACGATGAAATTACAGATAAGGATCCGGCAAGCTTTGATGACTCTTTGGCTTACTTTGATCAGCTGAAAACTTTTAAGAAGACGCCCTCCGGCCGAGATAAGGATCGTTTTCACTACACGATTCCGACCAGCGAATGGCTATCGCAAACCGAGTCCGGAGTCTATGTTGGCTATGGACTTCAGTGGGCACTTCTATCGAGTGAGCCACCACGAAAGGCAGTAGTCGCCTACCTAGATGAAGAAGGCAATGAAAGTTTGCCAGGTATTATTACTCGGGGTGCTGAGGTGATTAGTGTGGATGGAGTCGACTTGGCCAATGGTGAAGATATAGATACGCTAAATAATGGCCTGTGGCCTGAGAGTGAAGGTGAATCCCACACTTTTGAATTTAGGCAAGTGGGCTCTTCCACGATTGAAAAGGTTACTCTAGTTGCCTCAGCAGTGAAGTCTGATCCAGTTCAGTTTGTAAAGACCGAGGTGACGGGCTCCGGTCGCAGAGTGGGCTATATACTTTTCAATGATCATATTGCAACAGCTGAGGCGGAATTAATTAATGCAGTTACCCAGTTAGATACTGCTTCTGTTGAAGATTTAGTGTTGGATTTACGCTATAACGGCGGTGGGTATTTAGATATTGCCTCAGAGCTAGCCTATATGATTGCTGGTACAGTAACAATTGGCCAGCCCTTTGAGCGGACCAAGTTTAATAATAAGCATCCAGAGACAAACCCAATCACAGGGAAACCAATTGACTCGACCCCGTTTCATACCTCTGCGCTTGGGCTTATAGATGAGGGTTTGAAAGGAGCCCCTTTGCCTACATTGAACCTTCCACGTGTATTTGTTTTGACCAGTGAGAATACTTGCTCGGCCAGTGAAGCTATTATTAATGGCTTGCGCGGAGTAGATATAGAGGTTATTCAGATTGGTGAAACGACTTGTGGCAAGCCCTATGGTTTTTATCCGTTGGATAATTGTGGTACTACTTATTTCACAATTCAGTTTTCTGGTGTGAATGCTAAAGGCTTTGGCGATTATTCAGATGGGTTTGTCCCTAATGGTACCGATAATACAGCTGCTGATTTGCCGGGTTGTCATATCGGCGATGACTTTTATCATCTTTTAGGTGATGCCAATGAGGCTCGTTTTGCGGCAGCCCTCAACTATATTGAAACAGGGGAGTGTGGTGATATAGCCGTTAGTGCATTTTCTGAGTCTGGTATCAATTCACGCATTCCAATATCAAATGTTCAAGTGCCAAAAGAAGCTTCTCGTAGCAATCGGATAATGGTGAGATAAAATGAAAATTGCAGCCCTGATAGGTTACTGCTGTCTTGCCGTTATATGCTTGGGATGCGCCTCTCAGTCAAATATTCAGAATGTCCAACCGGCGCTTTTGAAAAAGGTTAGCCCAGAAGTTACTGCGGAGATACAAGTGCTGGTTTCAGAAGCCTTGGGTGGGGTTAAAGTTACTCTGGGCTCTGAAGTGTTTGTAGAAAAAAGTCTTCTGGTTGTTGAACGTAATCGGCAGCATATGGCATTAATTGGTCGAGATATGGCGAAGCCCATCAAATTCCAGTTACTTACGGATGGGCGGAAGTGTTGGCTTGCTCGACTTTCTAGCGATGAGATGTGGGAACTGTCTGTACCCTGTGAGCTTGCTGTTGATGAAGATACTTGATGGAGATTATCAAGAAACGGCAGAGGCCGCTTCTTGATAAAACATCAGCGCAGCAAGTTAGACTTGCGTACATCCGGCTTCTTCGCAGCTCGATAGATTAAAGCGATTTTACCAATCTCCTGGATCAGTTCAGCAGAGGATTTCTGGCAGAGCTCCCCTACAATCTGATGTCGGACTTCACGGTCAGCGATCATCAGCTTTACCTTGATCAGCTCGTGATCTTCCAGTGCACGTTCCAGTTCTTCCATCACGCCCTCGCTGAGCCCATTGCCCGCTACAGTCACGACAGGTTTGAGATTGTGACCGAGAGAGCGCAGTGCTTTTTTGCGGTCGGCGGTTAAAGGCATACAATACTCCATTACCACTTTGTGGATATCGATATGGGAGTGACCAAAAGCCTCGATCCTCGTCAGCAGTTGTTTGGCTGACCCGATCGCGGCTTAAGACCGCTCTTACTAATAAGCTGTAGTGATTGTAGGCATTGTACCCGATGGGCCGATCTAAGAGCAGCCACCGCTGGCTGCGTGAACATTTTAATGACCATTACGTCAAACAGTCCCAGAAAGAGGGCTATCGCTCCCGTGCCAGCTACAAGCTGCAGGAGTTACAGGATAAGGACCGCCTGTTCAAGCCAGGCATGACGGTTGTCGACCTGGGCGCTGCACCGGGAGGGTGGTCTCAGGTGGCGATGGAGCTAGTGGGGCACAAAGGCCGGGTTTTGGCGTCTGATATATTGCCGATGGACCCCCTGGCCGGTGTGGACTTTGTGCAAGGTGACTTTACTGAGGAGTCAGTGCTCAACGAGCTGCTGCAACATCTTGGCGATGAGATGGCAGACCTTGTGATTTCCGATATGGCCCCCAATATGAGTGGGATACGCGATGTTGATCAGCCCGCCTCCATGTATTTGGTAGAGTTGGCAGTAGATATGGCCCGGCAGGTATTAAAACCTGGGGGTGCTTTTGTTGCCAAAGTCTTCCAGGGGGAGGGGTTTGATGAGCTGATCCGCGACTTGCGCGCGAGCTACAACAGTGTTGTGACTCGTAAGCCTGGCGCCTCCAGGCCTCGCTCTCGCGAGGTCTATTTGGTGGCCAGGGGCTTTAAGGGCAATTAGGCGCGAAGGCGTATTTCTAGTCTGCCTGCTCGATATGGTATAAGCATTATTCCTATTGGGCGGCAGGGCTGTTGTCTCCTACACCTATACTGATTTGATGGGTATAGATAGGATCGGCACAGCAAAATGAACGGATTTTGAGTGCGAAAGCGAGAGGGCTATCCCTTTGAATGATATGGCAAAGAACCTTGTACTGTGGTTGATCATCGCGGCGGTGCTGCTGATGGTATTTCAGAATTTTAAGCCGCAGACACGGGATGAGGCTCTCAGTTATTCCGACTTTGTTCAGGATGTGCAATCGGGACAGGTGAAAAGCGTCGTTGTGGATGGTCTGGTGATAACTGGCGAAAAAGCCGACGGCAGTCGCTTCAAGACTATCCAGCCACAGATTATTGACGATGAACTCACTAATGAGTTGGTGCGCAGTAATACCCAGTTCGTTGGCCGTGAACCTGAATCTCCCAGTATCTGGCAGCAACTCTTGGTAGCGAGTTTCCCTATCCTAATTATTATTGCCGTCTTTATGTTCTTCATGCGCCAGATGCAGGGCGGTGCTGGTGGCCGTTCCGGGCCTATGGCTTTTGGTAAAAGTAAAGCTCGCCTATTAGGCGAAGATCAGATCAAGACCACCTTCGCTGATGTTGCGGGTGTGGATGAAGCAAAGGAAGAAGTACAGGAGCTGGTAGAGTTTCTACGGGACCCCACCAAGTTCCAGCGCCTGGGCGGTAATATCCCCCGTGGTGTACTGATGTGTGGTCCTCCCGGAACCGGTAAGACCCTGCTGGCTAAGGCCATTGCCGGTGAGGCAAAAGTGCCCTTCTTCTCTATTTCCGGTTCTGACTTCGTAGAAATGTTTGTCGGCGTGGGTGCTTCCCGCGTCCGTGACATGTTCGATCAGGCCAAGAAGCAAGCTCCCTGCATTATCTTTATTGATGAAATCGACGCCGTAGGCCGCCACCGTGGCGCCGGTGTTGGCGGTGGTCATGACGAGCGTGAACAGACACTCAACCAGCTACTGGTAGAGATGGATGGCTTTGAAGGCAATGAAGGGGTGATCGTGATCGCCGCCACTAACCGCCCGGACGTACTCGACCATGCTCTGTTGCGCCCCGGTCGATTCGACCGTCAGGTATTTGTCGGCCTACCGGATATCCGCGGCCGCGAGCAGATTCTGACTGTGCATATGCGCAAGGTACCACTGGATGACAAGGTCAATGCTCAGACTATTGCGCGGGGTACACCCGGTTTCTCCGGTGCCGATTTAGCCAACTTGGTGAATGAAGCTGCACTTTTTGCTGCTCGCGCTAATAAGCGTACGGTGACCATGGAGGAGTTTGAGCGTGCCCGTGACAAAATCATGATGGGTGCCGAGCGCAAGTCCATGGTGATGAATGAGAAAGAGAAAGTGAATACTGCTTATCATGAAGCGGGTCATGCGATTATTGGTCGCCTGGTCCCAGAACATGATCCAGTACACAAAGTCACCATTATCCCTCGCGGCCGTGCACTGGGTGTTACCCAGTTCTTGCCTGAGGAGGATAAGTACAGCCTCTCCAAACGTGCGATTGAATCCCAGTTGTGTTCACTGTTTGGTGGTCGTATTGCCGAAGAGATGACCCTGGGTATAGATGGTGTGACAACCGGCGCGTCCAACGATATCGAGCGCGCTACCGACCTGGCACGTAGTATGGTGACCAAATGGGGACTCTCTGAGAAACTTGGTCCCTTGCACTATGGAGAAGATGAAAGCGGCCAGCCGGGGCAGGGTAACCCGGTTTCCGGCAAGACCTCTAATGATATTGATGAAGAAGTTCGCCGTATCATTGATAGCTGCTATGAACGTGCCAGCCAGTTGCTAGAGGAAAATCGAGATATCCTTGAAGCCATGAAAGATGCCCTGATGGAGTATGAAACCCTAGATGCAGAACAAGTGGACGACCTGATGGCTCGTCGCAAAGTGCGTCCACCTAAAGACTGGGAAGATAACAATTTTGGTTCCGGCGGCAACAGCTCAACCGATGAAGTAGATAAAACGGATACATCTGAGGCCTCTACTGAGGCAGACAAGAGTAATCCAGTTGGTGGCCCGTTAAACGAGCACTGATTCTCAGCGAAACATTCAAATGGCATAAGCGGAATGTAGGTCGGGATGGCATCAGCCCAACCCGATGAGACATTCCGTTTTTTTATCTCTGTATATGAAAATCACCTGTGGAAAACACACACTAAACCTCTCCTCACCTGTGGTGATGGGGATTCTCAATACCACCCCAGATTCTTTTTCCGATGGCGGCAGTTACTATCAGGCTGGCATGCTAGACCTGTCTCTTGTGTTGTGTCGGGCCGAGCAAATGCTAGACGAGGGGGCCGCAATTATTGATGTGGGTGGGGAGTCCACTCGGCCTGGAGCCGCTCCTATTTCTGAGCAGGAGGAGCTCGACAGGGTGCTCCCCGTGGTAGATGCGATTTGTACGAGGCTGGATGTCGTCGTCTCGGTAGATACCAGTACACCGACAGTGATGCGCGAAGCCGCTAAAGTGGGAGCCGGGCTTATCAATGATGTTCGTGCGCTTGAGCGAGAAGGTGCACTTGCGGCTGCCGCGCAAACAGATTTACCTGTATGTCTTATGCATATGCAAGGACAGCCGAATAGCATGCAAACTTCCCCCAATTATAGAGATGTAGTAACGGAAGTCGCCCATTACCTTGCGGACCGTATTGAGGCCTGTTGTGCTGTGGGAATTAACCGAGAGCGCCTCCTATTGGACCCAGGCTTTGGCTTTGGCAAGACCGACGCTCATAACCTGGCTTTATTAGGTGCCTTGTCGCAATTGGGGCCAGCGGATGTCCCTATACTGGCTGGCTTGTCGCGTAAGTCGATGATCGGGCGCCTGTTGCAGCGAGAGGTGGAGGATCGGCTTCCAGGTAGCCTTGCACTTGCTATGCTGGCAGCCCAGCGAGGGGCAAAGATTTTACGGGTGCACGATGTTGCAGAGACAGTTGATGTTTTGCGATTACAGCAAGTGGTCGAGGGGTTTAAAGCCTAATTCCTACAAACATTAGCCTCCTAAAATTGTGGAGGCATTTTTATAACTTTTACAAATTAAATGCGGCGTAGTTAGCTGCAGTAGAGAACAGAAATGGAAAGAAAGTACTTTGGCACTGACGGAATTCGTGGACATGTGGGGAAGGGGGCAATAACCCCGGACTTTATGCTGAGATTAGGGTACGCCACTGGTAAGGTGCTGGGTAAGATGTCCGCGGGTAAGAGGTCCAGTCGCCCCTATATTTTGATTGGCAAGGATACGCGAGTGTCCGGCTATATGTTTGAAGCTGCCCTGGAGGCGGGTTTAATCTACTCTGGAGTTGATGTGGGCCTATTGGGGCCCATGCCTACCCCTGCTATTGCCTACCTCACTCGCACTTTTCACGCTCGAGCGGGAATCGTAATCAGCGCCTCGCATAACCCTTTTCACGATAACGGCATCAAGTTCTTCTGTGCCGAAGGCTACAAATTGCCCGACGAAGTAGAGCGCGAGATCGAAGCGGCACTCGAGCTTCCCATGGAGGCGGCGGAAAATCTAGGCAAGGCATATCGAGTAGATGATGCGGCCTCGCGTTATATCGAATTCAGCAAAGCATCCACACCTTGGAACTTTTCTCTGGATGGTCTCAAAATCGTTCTTGATTGCGCAAACGGGGCCACTTATCACATAGCACCAAAGGTCTTTCGAGAGCTGGGAGCAGAAGTGACTGCCTTAAGTGCTAGCCCGGATGGACTAAATATCAATCTGGAGTGTGGCTCTACCAAACCCAAGCAGTTACAGAGCGCAGTAGTGGAGCAAGGTGCAGATCTCGGGATCGCTTTCGATGGTGATGGCGACAGGGTTTTGTTTGTTGATCGCAATGGTGATCTTGTCGATGGGGATCAGCTGCTCTTTATTATCGGCCTTTACCAGCAGGAGCATCTTGGGGGCTGTAAGGGCATTGTCGGTACCCTGATGAGTAATTACGGCTTTGAGTTGGCCCTGCGGGAGCGCAGTATCCCGTTTGAGCGCGCTAAAGTTGGCGACCGCTATGTGCTCGAAAAAATGAAGGCCAATGGCTGGATGCTGGGTGGTGAATCTTCTGGCCATATCATCTGCGCCGATGCTTCAACAACCGGAGACGGTATTGTTGCTGCTCTTCAGGTGCTTCGAGCCCTTTCTGAATTTGGCCTACCTCTGCACCAGCTCAAGGCGCGCATGCAGATGCTTCCCCAGCACATGATTAATGTGCGACTTGGACATCGCGATGGTATACTCGACCATCCGGAAGTTATGGCAGCGGTCAGTGATGCGGAGCTTCAACTCGCTGACAATGGTCGTGTTCTGCTGCGTCCCTCTGGTACTGAGCCCCTTATCCGGGTAATGGTGGAGGGCCGTGATAGCACTCAGGTAGAGCAACTGGCACAGCAGATCTCCGCTGTAGTACAAAGGGTTGGGGGCGGCTGAGCCCTTCATTAGGGGGCTCCTGAGGCGTTCTATAGGGCGCCATCAGTGAGATAGGTAAACTCGTATATTTTTGGTTGTATGTTGGCGGCAATGTCGCTAAGATTTGCGCCCCTTAAAGGAGCACACATGCGAATACCGCTGGTAGCAGCTAACTGGAAAATGAACGGCAATAAAGCTTTTGCCGAACGTTTTTTTTCTGACTTCGACTTGCAGGCTATTGCCGCTCACGTTGTTGTTTGCCCGCCATTTCCTTATATTCCCCTGGTATCCCAGGTAGCAGAAGATAGGGAGCGCTTTAGTGTTGGTGCGCAAAACCTCAGTCAGGAATCCAGTGGCGCATATACCGGTGAAATATCCGCTGAAATGCTGCTCGACTGGAATGCTCGCTATGTCATTATTGGGCACTCCGAGCGTCGCAGTCTCTATGGGGAGACAAGCGAGCTGGTAGCCAAGAAGTTTGTGGTTGCCCAGCAGGCTGGTTTGATCCCGATCCTTTGTGTCGGGGAAACCCTGCAAGAGCGCGAGCAGGAGCGTACCCTCGAGGTGATCGCAAACCAGCTTAAAGCTGTTAGCGACATCATCGAAAGTGATACCTGGAAGCATTCAGTTGTGGCTTATGAACCTGTTTGGGCAATAGGCACAGGTAAAACTGCAACGCCTGAAGAAGCGCAGGACGTTCACCAATTTATTCGGGGTGAGCTCGGTAATGTAGGTGAGCAGATACAGATTTTATATGGCGGTAGTGTAAAATCCGCTAATGCCAGCGCCTTGTTTGCGCAGGCTGATATTGACGGCGCCCTTGTGGGTGGCGCTTCGCTTGATGCGAAAGAGTTCGCCGCAATTTGTCGTGCTGCTGAATAATATTCAGCGAGCGGGTTAGGGAATACTAAAAACGGGTTAGCACAACCCCGGTAGAGAGTTTCCATAAAATGGAAGAAATTGTTTTAGGTATACACGTTCTGGTTGCATTGGGTATTATCGGCCTGATTTTATTGCAGCAAGGTAAAGGTGCCGAGGCCGGTGCCTCCTTTGGTGCAGGTGCATCTCAGACAGTTTTTGGTAGTCAGGGTGGCGGAAATTTCTTTTCCCGCTTGACAGCAATTCTTGCTACTGTATTCTTCGTCACCAGTTTGGGGCTGGCCTTTTTGGCTCGTCAAAACGCAGATGCCGATGTCGATGCAAATCTGCCGCAAATACCCGCTGCAGTTGAGCAAGTTGGACCGGCCAACGAGTTGCCAGAAATCGAAAGCGATATCCCGCAACTTGAATCAGATCTGGAAGCCGGTGATGTTCCTCAGGCTCCGACTGAAAGCAGCGATTCGCAAGAGCCAGCTGTAAATCAGGAAACTGATTCAGAGGAACAACAGTAAAGATTTTTGCCCAGGTGGTGGAATTGGTAGACACGCTATCTTGAGGGGGTAGTGAGCTATGCTCGTGCGGGTTCAAGTCCCGCCCTGGGCACCACATCAAGATCCGAAGAAGTTCGGAATCATCCAGAAAGCCCCGTAAATCGGGGCTTTTTGCTATCTGGAGGTTACATAGTCCTCCGCTCTAGTTCATTGTCATCCGGTGCTATCTGGTGCTACATTTGGTGCTACCTCGGTTCAATTTAGAAACAGGTAGCACCACCAATGGCTCTGACAGATACTCAAATCAAGCAGGCCAAACCAAGCGACAAGGATCAGTGGCTTAGGGATGGACAGGGACTGCGCCTGTTGATCAAACCTACTGGCTCCAAGTATTGGCGGCTTAAATATCGATTCCAAGGAAAGCAAAAGACGTTGGCCTTGGGCGTTTGCCCCTCTGTATGTCTCAAACAGGCGAGGCAAAAAGTAGCTGGAGCAAAACAGCTGCTAGCAGAGGATCATGCCCCTTCAGCACAGAAACGAGTTGAGAAGTACCAAGCCAGAGTCAGTATTGACCGGAGTTTTGCTGCTGTTGCTGAAGAGTGGTGGAACCACCAGAAAGGAACCTGGACAGAGGGCCATGCCAACCGTGTATGGACTAGGCTACGAGATAATACCTTCCCTCGAATTGGCCAAAGGCCTATAGCTGATCTTCAGCCCCAAGATGTAATAGCCATTGTCCGCGATATTGAGGATTTGAAGGAAATACTTGGGCACCGGGAGAAAACTTAAAAGATTTCCTTGCCCTTCTCAGGAGTCAGATTTCCTCCTCTCTTCAAAGTGAGGGTTTAATTGCTAATGAGGAGAAAGCAAGCACTTTAGCCCCAAATTCATTTTTCGAGCTTGTTAATCTAGTCAAAAAGGATAATGCAGCGAATGAAGTAGACTCGCTTCTTAGGGTGCTTCAAATACTTGCTATTGGGGCGTGTTTTGAAGCGGCCTTTGAGGATCGTGACTACGAGGAAGCGATACTCTAAGCAATGGAGCTCAGGGCGACCCTTACTCATAGAGCTCCTGCTCACTCAATCGGTCTATCAGCGCGGACGATTCATCTCGTCGGACATCAAGAGAGCCGTAGCCTTTTTTAGTATCTCTTTCTCCCTTTCCAGGCGATTGATACGGGCTTCAAGCTCCTGAATTTTCTGCTGCTCAGTGGTAAGCGCTTTACTTGCAGGCGTCTCTCCACTCTGCCTCTAGTTGCTTCACCCAATGGCGGATAGTCGTTGTGCCAACATCCAGCGATCGGGCTGCTTCAGCAATTGAATAGCCCTGCTCTACTACCAAGCGGGCAGCGTCTAATTTAAATTCAGGAGAAAAGGATCGACGCTGTTTATTCATTTAACACCTCTATTTTCGAAGATAACTTTATCATCTAAATTGGTGCCCGGATTTGGTAGACCACTACAGCCATCAAAGGCTATGTCTCCTGATGGTACATTAGAATTACCTTTTTCGTTCATAGGAAAGTCCTCCCTTCCAGGGATACCCTTTCAAAGCTTTTAATTTTCTTTCTTTAGGTTGTTGGTAGTGATCGTTACTTAAAGACCCTTATAAGCCCTTTAAAGTGCCCCATATAACCTTAAAAAAAACTAGCACACCGGCGAAATATTACCTTAGGGCAACAAAACTTCAAGCCCAGTAGCCATGCGATTTTCAGAGTATGTGGAGTGGGGCTGTAAGAATTGGAATTGGCGCATAAGAGAACGTTACTGGGCTCAGGATTTTTGGATAGACCAAAGGAGTATATGAACCGAAGTATTTTATAAAGTATGAAGTTTTTGTACCGCTTGCTAAATTCCGAAAAATTCTTGCTAAACACAAGATACCCCAAAGCATGAGCCGGAAATGGGATTGTTGGAATAATGCCTATGTTGAGAGCTTTTTCCGCTCTCTGAAGATAGAAGCCATCTGCCATGATTCACTACTGAATAGAGAAAATGCCCGTCAAGCAGTGTTTGAATAAATTGAAGGCTACTACAATAAAAACGGTGAAAACACTTTGGGTTATATCAGCCTGGTACAGTACGAGTCACAAAAAAATACACTGGAGTGTGTCCGCTTATAGTGTACTAGATCAAGCTTTGTTCTAAGGAGTATCTATGAAGACAATATTACTACTAATATCCATCGTTATATCTCTCCCCTTGTTTGCGATAGAGTATAACTGGAGTAAGTGGGAAGAGCAGTGTGGAAGGGAGCGTACTCAACTTGAGCTGAATCAATGTGCATATCAGCAATTCCTATCTAGTAATAATCAGTTAAATGCAGTCTATGAAAAAACTATAAATTCTCTAACCCTACAGAAGCAAAAAAAGCTACGTACTGAACAGCGTTTATGGCTTAATAAACGTGATTCTAGTTGTCTTACACAAACAAATGAAGAAGCAGCTGGAGGATCAATCTGGCCAATGCTTTATCAATTATGTAGAGCAGGCGAAACTGATCGTCGAATAAAGCAATTGCGCAAATTGATTTCACACTAGCTTTACGAATAGTTCGTGGACCCTTGCACAAAAGGAATCGTGAGGCTTCACATAAATTGGACTGGCCACTACAGCCAATCCAAAGCGAGTTGTCAGATATATCCCGCGGAGCAGCAGTAAGAAAGCACTTTATCATGCATCATTGAGTAGCTAGGCTTACTTAAATTTCTCAAGGGCCGCCTCGGTAGTGGTCAATTATTTTCGGACAGTAGGTTAACTTCTCTTCTGCTTTCACGGGCGGTATTCCGTTATTGTATTGGTGGGGACGCTCCCAATTGTAGTAAGTCATCAGGTAATCTCTGATGTCTCGCCTTACTCCTGTGATGGATGTGTAATCAAGAGACGGTATCCATACATTTGGTTGGGTTTATCTATATTAAACTGGTGGTCAAATTTATTTGGTATACTTAAGTGCTCTACGATTGCTCTCTTATACTTATGATGATCAGGTTACTTACACACCAAACCCGCTTCTCTCATGAGTCTTCGGACTTTAAAGCGCCCTATTGGTACTCCCTGCGCATAAAGTAAACCTATGATTGTACGGCTTCCTGCAGAGCTACGGCAGCGCTCGAAGAGTTCAATGACCTTGAAGCGAAGGTGCATTCTGGGTACATCAGCGGAGCTCTTCTTTTTCCTATATTCGTGGTAGCATGATCGAGGTGTTTCAAAAGCTTTACAGACCAGTTCCACGGACTCCTGCTCACTCAATCGGTCTATAAACGCGTATGATTTATCTCGTCGGACGTCAAGAGAGCGGTAGTCTTTTTTAGTATTCCTTTCTCCCTTTCCAGACGATTGATACGGGCTTCAAGCTCCTTAATTTTATTGCTCAATGGTAAGCGCTTTACTTGTAGGTATCTCTCCACCACGCTCTGTCTCTAGTTGCTCGTGGGATAGCCGTTGTGTCAACATCCAGTGACCGGGCTGATTTAGGGGTTGAATAGCCTTGATCTACTGCTAGGTGGGCAGCATCTAGTTTAAATTCGGGGCAAAAGGATCGATGCTGTCTACTTATTAAACACCTCTATCTGCGGTGGCAACTTTACTTCCTAAATTGGTGTTCGGGTTTAGTAGAACACTACAAACTAAGCAAGACAGGGAGTAGTTGATACAAAATATAGGCTTAAGTGATCAGTAATAGCTGGCCATCATTGATATACCCGACTAGTATTACCTTGCCCTACTTGATGCAAAGAGGCCCGGCTACTAGAGTTGCTTTGCACTATTTTTTGTCGGTTCCCATTTCCAATCTGGACACTTTCAATAACGCTAAAATTACTTTTCTGAATAATTGAAAGGCTATTTCTATCGCCAAGCTGCTTGGCAATTATGTTTAGGTCACTTCCCATTTGATGAAAGGTTGACTGATTTTCATTGCCAATCTGGCGAGTAAGGATGGTGAGGTTCTCTCCAGCTTGATCAATGCCTGTAACATTTTTATTGCCTTGTTGTTCATTAGAAGTGTTAATGTTTTGACCGCTCTGGTTAATGGTGAGTTGGTTAGCTAAGCCAAACTGATTGGAGTTAATGCTGCTTAACTCAGTACCTTGCGGATTGACAATTACTTGATTGTTGGAATTGGTTAGTTGTATGTCTTTGCTTTTTTCAATGGATTTCTGGCTTGGGTTATCAGATGTGTGGTTTCCACTCTGGCGTAAGACAATAGTGTTGTTGCTACCATTTTGTGTAATTGAAGTCTGGTTGTTATCCCCTTTCTGAAATATACTGGAAGTGTTGTCAGAACTGCTAGCCTGGCTGATTAAGACCGCATTAGAGTTTCCAATCTGTCGAATTTGTAAGCTATTCCTAGCAGATAAGCTTTGTAAGATTCCTGCATGATTTTTGGCTCCCTGCTGAAATATATCGACATTACTTTTATTTGTTGTAACTAAATTAATAAATGTAGAATTTTTTTGGTTCAGTTGAGTAATGGAGATAGTATTGAAAAAGCTAGATTTGCTTTCCTCTACAGCGGTATGCTGAACATTGCCTTCTTGATGTACTTTTATAGTACTGGATATGCTCCCTTCTTGTTTGGCAATGAAATAATTTGAACCTCCTATCTGAGTATTGATGACTCTATTTTTGTCTCCAGAAATTTGGTTTGTGTTTGAATAGTTTTGGTTGCCCTGTTGATTAATGAAGATGTTGCTGTTAATGCTGTTAGTCTGGGTGACAGATAAAATATTTTTACTGCCAAGTTGGCGATTAATAATGGATGAGGTTATGGTTCCTGGCTGAGAAATATTTGCCTGATTTAAGTCTCCTAATTGAATGAATTGTATGCTACCTCCAAGTGTTTCGTTAATTTGCTGGGTGTCCACAATATTTTTATTGCCATTTTGAATGCTCCTCCTGAAATTATCGTTATTTCTTTCAGTTTGATCGCTGCTGGAGCTGAAGTCTGTTTGTAAGTGATTTTGAGGTTCATGATTCCCTGCGGCAAAGGCTGCAATGCTTATAAATGTAATTATCCCTTTAAATAAGTTGCAATATGGCTTCATGTGTGACTCCTTTACTGCATGAGTCTGAAATAAATGGCAGGTCTATATTGAGGTCTAATTATTTTTTTGATTCTTTAAGTGGAAAATAAGATTTAAATGATCTCCTTCGTGGATTTAGAGGGAGTCCCGTTTATACGAGAGTGTTCTATTTAGTGATGGGGTTAGTCTTTTGGAGTTGGTTCCCTTTCTAAGTAAATCTTCTCATAAAAGTATCAATAGATGTCAGATTCTCCGCCATGGGAAATAAGTGTTGAAATTATGAGAAAAAAGTATGGGTTTGGCGTATGTTACCTTTTTGGTGATTCTATATATGCCTAGAGTGAAGGCCTGAAAAAAATTGGCAATTTATTCTACGGATTGTTTTATAGTTTTAGGCGCTTTATTGATTATTTGAGTTAACTGTATAGGAATATTTTCTTAGATTTATTGAGTGTCTATTTCTATATGTACACTGGCGGATTTATTATATTGAGGCGCTATTGAGAGGCCATGCTTTTGATTGTGTCAACCCAGCTTTTTCGGTTAAATGATAAAGCCAGCGGTTCTAATATGCATTGGCTTCTGGATGTGGATATTACTATGCTGAGGAAAAATAAGAGTACAGCCTGTATCTCAAATGACAGTAATGCTGTTGGAATATAAATATAGATAAATGTAAGGCCACCTAACCCCAACTCTTGTAACCATTTATTGCTGATGCCACCGCAGTCTATGCTGCTTTGGGGCTTATTAGAGGTGTGTAGTTAGCGAGAGGTTTAAGCCGCCAGAATATTACCAGATTTTAACGTTAAGATTATGAGGAGGGATTCTTCTTGTCTCGTTTATCACGTCGAGATTTCTGTCTTGGTACCTTGGCGGCATCTCTATTGGCTAGTTCTAATATGAGGGCGCAAACCAATGGCACCTGGGATTACTCTACAAGGCCTGTACTGCCAATTCCTTCGGAGTTGAGGGCGGACTCAGCCGGAGAAATCAATCTAGTAGCCAAGCCAGCAGAGAAAGTATTTCTCAAGGGAGTAACAACGCCGACCTATGGCTTTAATGGCCCCTTTTTAGGCCCGGCTTTGCGCTTGCGCAAGGGTGAAACGGTAACGGCCAACGTACATAATCAGTTGACCCAGAATGTAACTGCACACTGGCATGGCCTGATTGTGCCGGGTCATGCCGATGGTGGTCCCTATATGCCCATCAAACCGGGTCATACATGGACTGCAAAATTACCGATTATCCAGCCGGCGGCGACACTTTGGTTTCATCCGCATCTCTATCCCACCACTGCCGAGTTGGTACTTAAGGGGCTGGCAGGGCTGATTATCATTGATGATGAAAATAGTGATGCCTTGCCTCTGCCCAAGCGCTGGGGGGTGGATGATATCCCTGTGATTATCCAGGATAGGCGCTTTAACAAAGACGGTAGCTTCTTTCATCGCTTTAATGAGATTACGGTTGCAGCGGGCTATTGTGGGGATATCTTGCTTACCAATGGCGTGGTCAACCCGGTGGTTAATCCCCCAAGAGGATGGGTGCGCTTCAGGATTCTGGACGGATCAAACGCTCGTAACTACCGACTCTCCACTAGTGATCAGCGGCCCATCTATGTGATTGCCACAGACGGTGGATTTTTACCGGAACCCGTAGAGGTTAAAGAATTACCCATAGCTGCCGGGGAGCGTTACGAGGTAATGGTGGACGCTCGCAATGGCCAGCCCTTTGATTTTATAACTCTACCAGTGTCCCAGCAGGTGATGCGGTTGCCCCCATTCGATGGGCCTGTAGTGTTTCTTAGTGTGGTGCCCACTAATGAGGAGGGGCGGGGTTCTTTACCTGAGCGGCTGGTATCAATGCCTGAAATACCGGCTAAGCTGCCGCCGATCAGCCAGAAGTTGGTAATGCAGATGAATCGCTCGCAGATCGCGGACAAGCTTATTGATGCGAGCGGGCTGGAAAAAATGGTAGCCTCGGGAAAAACAGATCCTGCTGTGGTAACCAGGGTGCTCAAACTCATCACTGAGGCGCCAGCGTTGCCCTTGAAAGCACAATTGACCGCTAATGCGGTTAATGGTGTTTCATTTTCCTTCACTGAACCTGGGTTCAAGGCCCCGATTAATACAGACTTGCACTGGCGAATTTCTGAGGGCAAAGACACTATGCTGCACCCGGTCCATATTCACGGTTGCCAGTTTCGCCTGGTTAAATTTAACGATGCTACGCCACCGGCCTATATGCGTGGCTGGAAGGATACGGTGCCTATATCCAATGCCGGTAGTGCAGAAATCTATGTACGTTTTCCTTTGGAGGCGATGCCGGATATGCCCTACATGGTGCATTGCCATGTTCTGGAGCACGAGGACTCTGGCATGATGACAGAGTTTAGTGTGGCTTAGTAAAGAGGGCCGCGCGGTATTATTGCTCTCTTTAAAACTCAACCACAAACCTACTGAGTCTTCTTTTAACAAATGGTAGATGATTGGCTGCGGCTAATAAGACAGAAAATTCGAGCCTGGTTAGAAATGATTGTGAAGTGACAATTTTTCTTCCTCGCTCTGTGATATCTATTACCTTCTTATCTTCCCGACGGCGTAGCGACGAGTAATTATCCAGCTGGCCTTCTGCAATACATTTGGCTAGCTCGGCTGCATCGGCGATACCCAAATTCATACCTCGTCCGCCAACTGGAGAGTGACAATGTGCAGCATCACCGGCTAGATGTATTCTGCCCTTGGAGTAGCTCTGTGCCTGACGGATAGATATCTTGAAGACCCCTTCCCGCCTCACCTTGTGAATTCTTAGCGGCAGCGGAAAAACTTCCAAAACCTTCTCGCAGTTACCAACAAAGCGATAGCGATTTTTACCGATGGGGACTGACACTGCCACTATTCCCGGCTTGGTCTGTGTGAGGGTGAACATTTGTGGATGAGGCCAATCATCCAGTTCCACATCGGCGATTGACCAGTCTTCGTTTAAATCAAATCCGGGATAGGGGATATTGGCATCTTGTCGAACTGCGCTGCGAACACCATCTGCGCCGATAATAAGATCGAAGCTACTCTCCTCTCCACTGGATAATTGAGCTATAACGGATTGCGCTTCCTCATGAAGCTCATTGAGTGCGAGTTTATACTCGACTTCCACATCCATGGAGGCTAGAGACTCCGCTAAGATTGTTTCGGTGCGGTCTTGGGGTAACCCTAATATGGTAGGAAAATAAGAGGTACTTGAATGCAGCGGCAAGGTCAAAGCAAGGTGGCTATCTTGATAGATACAAGCATTTTGAATGGGCACCCCCTCTTCAATCAGCCTTTTAGATACACCGGAGTGTGATAGTAGCTCTAAACTTTTGGAGGTAATACCAACGGCCCTACTCAGAGTAGAGGCACTATCACGTTTATCTATAATCCTGGCAAATATATTCCGGCGTGCTAATTCCACGGCAAGAGTAAGACCAGTTGGTCCCGCACCGACAATCAGTACCTTCATAATAGCAAGCTGTTGTTTCCCTTATCACAACGATAGTACAGCTCTCGAGGGAGGTATCTGGATTATAAAGTGCAAAATGGGTGGCTGTGAATCGATACCTTCATGACTTCTTTAAATGTATCGGTCATTAATCGTTATATTTGTAGATTGCTTTTTCTTGTTTTCAGAACTGGCAGCATCCTCAATAAGATCTTGGGCTGCTAGTACCGAATTCTTTGGAAGGTGCATTTATAGGTATCACAATATGTAGTGATTCATTTGGCTCTCTAATAAATCTTTAACCGTTTACAAGTTTCCCAACAGGTTAGTGGGATGGCATCTTTAAGGGAATAATAGATTATTGGTTGTGACTTAGCTTGTTCTGAGTCGTTTCGGTAGAGTCATCACTAGGCTCTTGCTGTAATTTCATCGCTCTTTTCACAAGGTTTTTGAAGTTTGAACACTCCAGCTGATTGTCCTCTGGGCAATTTGCCACATGCCTCAAACCATCGCGCATGGCTTCCAAGCGGCGGATATTCTTATCCACTACATCGGCCTTTTCGAGTAATTGCTCCCGATCGATATTGGGTTTTCCGTTGTATGTAAACATACTAGCGATCTCATCGAGAGAGAAGCCCGCATAGCGTGCCAGAGCTATTAGAGAGAGCTGCTCCAGCACACTGATATGGAAGACTCTGGCAATACCTCGTCTACTGATAGATTGGATCAGACCCTTCTCCTCATAATATCTAAGGGTAGAGGAGGGAAGCCCACTGCGCTTCGCGACTTCGCGAATATCTATATCCTGTTGACCACTCATCTGTATTGACCTCAAGCAGACTTGAAGTTGTATCCTAGTTTTCACTGACCCGGCTGGCAACCCTTCATTACTTAGTGGGTAGAGCCTGGAAGAGAAATAGAAGTTGTGATACATCCGATGCCTTATTGGCTCGTGTCTTTATCTTTATATCGATTAGATTCCAAAGAAGTTTCTTAATGTTGCTTTATTTTAATGATTGCTAATCTCAGAGTCATCAGAGGTTGCTCTAATTACGGGGGGGGCATTGATGCTAAGCCTGGCATTATGACTTAATGCCTTGAGTGCGATTTAGACCAATATCTTGCTCTTTGATCTATTAGTTTTTTTCTCTGTGTTTTTTTAATGTTTTTTCTATTTTTTCATGTGGTGGGAAATAGTTGCTAGGTAATCCTGGTTGTCCTTTAAGGGTAATTCGGATGAGGCTCTAGCCCACTCATAGGGAAAGGGAGGGCTGTTAAGCTGGATTGTTGGAAGTACGAGAGAAATTGCTCTGGAGAATGACATTGGCTCGTTTAGTTTTTTTACATTTGCCGACAGCCTGAAATATATAAATATGGAAGAAATATGAAAAAGATTATCTGTGGAATGATATTCATGTGCTTTTTGTGTATTGATTTGTCTGTTTTATTAAAAATTAAATTTCTATTTAAGATGGGCTGGGTTGGCTCTAGGTCGAGGTGTTTTTGATATGCTTTGGAATAGCTTTCCTATTTGCTTCCGCTTCCTAGTACTTTATGTGTGTTTTGAGGTGGCTGTTTTGTAAAGAATTGTTTTTTATGGTGGGAACCATTCTGAGAAGGTTCTATCGAATTTGCAGTGTATGTATGGGGTTTTGGCTATAAAGCGCAGAGAAATTTTAAGTATTTGTTGAAGGTATCATATGGCTCAGTTTATTTGTGCCGAAATAAGAGTGCTAATTGGATGGAAATATTATTCCTCTCAATGCGTGGGGCTAAAGTCAGATGGCTTATAAATTCTGACCACATAATTAGAAATTGAAAACCCACTACAGAGTTTAACGATAAAATCTTAGCCCGCGCTTCTTGTAATAACACTAGCGTGCTGAACTACCGCCTTGCATACATCCATTTTTGAATAGAACCCTAAAAATGAATAGTGGAGACTCTATGAGCCACCTTTTTATTCGTACAGCGATTGCTTCGGCATTGATCATTGGTGCCCAGGCTGTGGCAGCTGATCAGCCTGCAGAAGACTATGTGGAAGGCCAGCATTACCGGGGAGGTAGCCAAGTTTGCTATGGCGGCGATCTTTTTAAAGCGCAGTGGTGGGCTACTGCAGAACAGCGTCCAGTTGAGGCCCTGACTGCGCAGAACACCTGGGACTCCCCCTGGATTGTGCAAGAAATGGGAGCCTGCGACGCCTCTGATGATAGTAGTGATGGTGATCATTCCGGCAATCACAATGACAATTCTGATTCCGGAAATTCTGCTGGTTCAGATAATTCCGGTAGTGATAGCTCCAGTGACGTAGCCGCTTACCAATCCGGGCAAAGCTACCGCAAGGGCAGTGAAGTTTGCTATGCCGGCGATATTTTTGTTGCGCAATGGTGGGCAAATGGCAGTGACTTACCCTCTGATGCACTGACAGCGGAAAATACTTGGGATTCACCTTGGGTTCGCAAAGAGGCCGATGGATGTAGCGTTAACGATGAAAACAATGGAAGCGAAAACGGCGGAGACTCTGACGGTAATAACGGCGGTAATAGTGGAGGAGATACCGGTAACAATGGCGATACCGACAATACACCGATCTCTCTCAACCTGTCTACTTCACAAACACAAGTGGCTGGTGGAGGTACGGTGCAGCTCAGCGCTAGTGCTTCCGGCGGTGATAGCACGCTCAGTTATAGTTGGGCACAGCTCTCACCGAGCGCTCCTGAAGCGGATATCGCCTCGGCGACAAGCGCCTCGACTTCTGTGACTCTACCGGCCACAACCTATGATGTGAACTTTGTTTTTAGTCTGATTGTCAGCGATGGTGAAACCAGTGAGGAGGCGCAGGTTACAGTGCAAAACCTCGCCATTGACGCTGGTAACGGTGATGACGCCAATGATAATGGCAACTCAGGTGGTGCAGTGAATGCGGTGATCTCCGCCTCTGCCAATAGTGTGGGCTGTACCGGCAGCATTACTCTGGATGGTTCTGACTCTACCGGTGGTAGCGGTATGAGCTATATCTGGAGCCAGACAGGTGGCCCTTCCATCAAGCTCTCAAACTACGTGGGCAGCTCCACTCAGGCGGTATTGTCTGAGGTTTACAGTAATGTGACCTACACCTTCCAGCTGACGGCTACCGATTCCTCTGCGGCCAGTGACGTTGCAGAGGTAAGCATCAATCAAACGGGTTGTGCCTCCGCAAGTGGTCATGTCATGGGCTTGAGTGAACTGAAGGCGGAGGAGAGTGCCCGTACCACTGATTCGCTTCTGCAAGAAGTGAAAAATACTGTTGAGACCCGAGATAACGCGATTGTGGAAGCGGTTCAACCCGGTCGCAGTGCTAACCCGACAAATGTTCAGCGTGTTGAGAGTATTATTTCTGAGGATACCTGGGACTATTTGTTCCCCCTGCGGGCCGATGCATACACTTACACCAATTTCCTGCGCGCAGTGGCCAAGTTTCCGGCTTTTTGCGGTGACTACACCGATGGTCGCAATTCCGATGCTATTTGCCGTAAAGCGCTGGCAGTAATGTTTGCCCATTTTGGCCAGGAAACCGGTGCCCATGCAGCGGCCTGGGATGAGCCGGAATGGCGTCAGGGTCTCTACTGGATTCGAGAGATTGGTTGGACTGAGGAAACCTCCGGTGGTTATGGCGCCTGCGAATCCAGCAGCAGCTGGGCGGCGGATGTATGGCCCTGTGCCATCAATGCCGATGGCGGTTACAAGAGTTATTTTGGCCGCGGTGCCAAGCAGTTGAGCTGGAACTATAACTACGGGCCTTTCTCCCAGGCTATGTACGGTGATATTTATACACTGCTGGAAAATCCGGAGCTGGTTGCGGATACCTGGTTGAATCTGGCGAGCGCTATTTTCTTCTTCGTGTATCCACAGCCGCCCAAGCCGAGCATGTTGCATGTGGTTGATGGGACCTGGGAGCCTAATAGTGTTGACCGGGCCAATAACCTGAGTTCCGGTTTTGGTGTCACTACCAATATTGTGAACGGCGCTATCGAGTGTAGTAAGGGTTCAGAGGACGCTCGCTCTCAGAATCGCATGAACTACTACAAAAGTTTCACCGACTATTTGGGCGTGAATATTCCTGTGGATGAAGAGTTGGGATGTGCCAATATGGGTCAGTTTGAGACCGGTGGTGCAGCCTCCCTGAGTATCTATTGGGATAAGGATTGGGGCTGGTCTGCCGACAATCCCAATAATGAGAGTTTTGCCTGTCAGTTGGTGAACTATCAAACCGCCTACTCCGCACTGAATCAAGGCGATTACGCTAAATGTGTAGAGGGTAATTTTGATATGACTATCGATTATCAAAACTAACTAATAGTGGCGACTTAAAATCTGGGGCCGTAAATATGCGGCTCTTTACTGATCAGTGGGCCCGGTAGCAAGTATTGCTACCGGGCTTTGTACAGATAATTTTTATATAGTCTGAAGCCAAAGCAAGTTTTTCGGCAATAAAAAATTGGGTTAAGAGTTTTCGTCCAAGACCTGCTGTACCAGTGCAGAATCCACATAGGCAGTGCCTTCAGTAATTAAGTCATTCTCAAATTTAACAATCCAACAGTAGGTATTGTTGTATCTTCTACCATTTAATGCGATGCAGGTGCTTTCCATTTCAACCACCGCATAGTCCCCGTCGATTAGTATTCGCTTGACCTCCATCATTACCTTACCCCCTTGGAGTACCTTGCCAATTCCATGAAAGGCACGCTCGACCAATTCTCTCTTGGAGGTATATTCACCAGCCATAGCATGGGTCCCCTTTATAACCCAGTGCACATTGTCCGCAACGCGTTCTAAAAATGGTTGGGGGTCTGTACGGAGAACGTTGAATACCTCTTCGACAGTTTTCCGTTCGAGCATAGCGGTAGCTCTCCACTAGATTAAAATTAATAGTGTTTTCGATAAAGTGCTGGTAGATATGAATATAGCGCACGGGGATTGTATATGGTGTAACAGTAAATGGTGAGTAAAAAGACAGCTAGGGTGGTTGCTATAGATTAACAGCTCCATTACTTTTGCCTGGCTACAACTGTAAGTGTAGTCTGGCCTAAATCTTTAACTATGACGGTAAATCGCTTTAAGTAAGCGGGGTTATATCGTAAGTGTGAGTCATTGTAGTTACAGTGTGTACACTGGATGTTATTCACAGCTGGCACTGAGATCTATATATTATTTTTTGTTCGTTCGTAAAAGTCCGACTTCAGGCGCAGGCGACTACTTTCCGCCTCTGCCTAGCGCTGAAGTCGGTTTACTGCATTGGATCGGCTTTAGCGGCGGATCAGTTCCAGAACAGCTTAATAGAACTCTTCCCAAACCACTGTTAATGGCACTACTGCTTGTCTTTACCTAGGTGCCGGTCGATGGCGGAGTTTGAATCAGGATGGGTTTCACTATTCTCATCCTGATGAATTAAATTCATGGCGCATATGATTAAAATCCGAATTATACTGCCTCGTTCTCACTGTGCCGTGAGATACCCTAATTCATTTCTGAGAGTAACTTTCCGGACTCACCTTGTTACATGGGTAAGTGTTGGTGATAAAACGGGAAGGCGGTATGAGAGAGAAGTGTAGAAATCCTGGGAAGAAAGTAGGAGGCTATTGGTTGGCTACAGTTTATAAGGAGGTTTTCTCAGTAATATAGGACTTTGTTATCAGTAATTAGATCCCAGCTCTTAAAATGTCAAATTGAACCCTCTCCTTTAAATTTTGAGATCAACTTTTTACTTCTAAAATTGTGAATAGATTGAGCCGATAAATTCAGCTATTGGCAGCCTGGAGTACCTATGGCAGCGGCAAAAGAGGCACTTTCAAAAAAGCAGATCATTGCTCTAACCGCATTAACCTTTGCGATTTTTCTAATCGCCAATGACTTTACAGCTTTCTCTGTGGCAATACCGGCTATGCAGAGACATTTCCAGGCAGATATTTCTACGATGCAGTGGGTAATTAACGGTTATGCACTGGTATTCGGTGTGTTGATTGTCACCGGAGGTCGCCTGGCTGATATGTTTGGGCGCCGCCGTCTGTTTTTTATTGGCAGCAGTATTTTTATTCTGTTTTCTCTATTGGGTGGCTTTGCGGTTAATGTCTGGATGCTATTGGGCAGCCGGGCGCTGATGGGGGTGGGTGGGGCCTTGATGTGGCCGGCAATTCTTGGGATGACCTATCAGATTATGCCGGAGGGTCGCGCTGGACAGGCTGGTGGTTTGATTATGACAGTTTGCGGGTTTGCCAATTCGGTTGGGCCGCTACTCGGAGGCTTGCTTACTGATTTCCTTAGTTGGCGTTGGATATTTCTTATTAATTTCCCTATTGCGCTTATCGCTATGTTGATTAGCTGGCGAGTAATTGATGATGACAGCCCAGAAAAATCTGGTGAGCAGGTGGATTATGCAGGAATTATTTCCTTGTCGATTTCTTTATTAACACTCTTGCTGGCTCTGGATTTTGTTGTGGATATGGGCTTGAGTAGCTCCTTGGTTTTGGGGTTGCTTATCGTTTCTGTTATTACATTTTGTTCTTTTTCCTGGGTGGAGGCTCATGCGAGGGTGAGCCCACTCATCCCTGCGGATGTGGCAAAAAATGGGCGATTTTTTACTGTGGGCATTACAACGCTGTTACTCTCCGTTATTTTTGTCTCGATGTTGCTTTATGTACCACAGTTTTTAATAAAAGAATTAAAATTCTCCGCTGTCTGGTCTGGTGCCGGCTTGCTGCCGGTTATGATTACTTATGGAATTATTTCCTATGTTGCTGGCAGGCTATATGCCATGCTTGGGGCCAAAGTGATTTTGTCAGCGGCAGCTATCTTTCTTGGCGGAGGGATGTTTTTGTTATCGAACCTCTTGGAGCACACTCGTTACATTCATTTAGTGCCAGGCTTAATTTCTCTAGGAATTGGGCTAGGTCTATTTTTTCCCACTATTACCACTGCTGCTGTTACTGCAGTGAGCCCTGATCGAGCTAGCCTTGCTGCAGCCCTGATTTTTATGTTTCAGATTATTGGTGGGGCGATAGGGCTGGCAATGAATACCACCATAGTATCCTTGGCCCCGAGTTTAGCCACAGGTATTGATCGTGCGTTTGTGGTCAATGCTTACTTGGCTTTATTGGCGCTGCTGGTATGTGTTCTGTTTGTACGAGGAAAGTCCACAGATAACAAAATGTAAAATATAAATCCTAGTTGTTTAATTGTTGATATTTCGGTGTTTATAAATTTTATCGATAGCCAGTGAGGATTCTTTGCATAAAGTTGTTGGCTTACTAACTTAAAGTTCAACTTTAAGTTAGCGGTTTTTTTGGTGAGGTTGCTTTTTTGTCAATCATTATTTGATTTTTTTATGGGGAAAATGCCCGCTTTTTGTATAGGGTTATAAATTTTAAAAACTATGCCCCTTGCCTATTAACTAATAGGGTTGATTGGGGGAAAATAAGTGGAGTGCTCAATTCTTAGAATGGACTCTCAGGTGTTAATTCACATTGTGGTGAATCATCAGGCTGGCATTACATTGGGCATTGAGTAGAAACGGGACTTATTGGTGCTGACCCCTTTCTTGGCTCCTGCGTTTAAATTGCTGATTTCGAAGCAGTGATAATGGCGTTGCGCAGTGCGTGTTAACTGTGAATGGAGGCTTGTGAAGGCAAATACCTGCCCCGGGAGAATTAACCTCCCTTTGTTTAAGGAGAAAAGATTGTGATACCCATTGTCGACCGCGCGAGCGCGGAATCCATCGCCCCTTTCTGGCGCATGCCTTTTCGACCTTTCTTTTGGGGTGGTGCCCTGTGGAGCATGATCGCATTACTGATCTGGCAGGCCTCTCTGTCCGGTTGGCAGCTGCCCGCCCTACGTGTGGGGGTTGCCTGGCATTCCCATGAAATGTTGTTTGGTTTTGCCGCGGCGGTAGTGGTGGGCTTTTTGGGTACCGCCATGCAAACCTGGACCGGAATTCCCTCACCAAAGGGGACTCAGCTAATAAGCTTGGTGGGTTTATGGTTGCTGGCACGCCTGGGATATCTCTTTGCGGCGGTGCCTCTGTGGATGCCGGTCGTGGCCGAGGTGTCTTTCTTCCTACTGGCTGCATTCTTGTTAGGGGCGCGTGTACTGCGCACCAAGCAATGGCGCAACTTATTTGTACTGCCGGCTATGTTGGCCTTTGCTGGACTGGCGGCCAGCCACTGGTTGCTACCCGCTGCGCAGAGCCGGGTGGCGTTGATGGTTCTGCTCTTGGTGACGGCGATTATTTTGGTGATTGGTGGCAGGGTTATTCCTTTCTTTACTGCGCGGCGCTTCCATTTGAGCCCGCGTGAGAAGTTACCCATTGTGGAATGGGGCACGCATATTGCGGCCGTACTCTTACTGCTTAGTGTGGCCCTGGATTTGCCCAAGATGGTTTGGGCATTGCTGGCCATTACCCTGGGTGTTTTGCAGCTGGTAAGAGTGTTGCGCTGGCATCCCACCAAGATCTGGGCGGAGCCCATGGTTTGGTCCCTACACCTCAGTTATTGGTTGGTGATTTTGGGTTGTTTTCTCGCCGCTTTGGCCTGGAGCGGAATCGCACCCGCTTGGCAGAGCCCAGCGCTACATGCTTTTGCGGTGGGTGGCATTGGTGGTTTGATTCTGGCTATGACCAGCCGTGTGAGTTTGGGGCATACCGGCCGTATTTTACAGGCGCCGCGTCTTATGCCGTTAGCGTTTGCCGCACTGGCGCTATCCGCCCTGGCCCGTATTTTCTGGGCGCCGGCTCCCAGTGGCTTTCTCGCTGCTATTGTTGCCTGGGTGCTGGGTTACTCACTTTTCCTGATTTACTACACCCCAGTTCTATTTCAACCCAGAGTAGATGGTCACCCAGGCTAAAACTTACAAAAGGTTGTGAGGTGCTGCTTTGCCTATTTGCAAGCGGCACCGTTGTTTCTTTCAGGGGGTGTCGGCTTTATCAACCTGGGGGAAACCATCGAGTTCTGGTACTTTGCCAAGGTCCTTGTCCCAATCGGCTTTACTGGCCATAAAGATATGTGCATTGGGTCTGATGGTTATGGGGCTGTTAAGGCTGCCAGCGGGCACTGCCAGTAATCCTGCATCTTTGTCGGCAAAGGGCAGGGCGGACCCGCACTGACCGCAGAAGCTTTTTACGTGCCGGGTTGAGGGGAGTTTAAAGACTTTGATGAGTTCTTCCCCGTGGTTCCAGTGGAGCTTGGCCGAGGTGGAAAAGAGGCTGGCGGCATGGGCGGAACCAGTGTCTTTACGGCAGTGGTCGCAGTGGCAAAGGAAGAAGCTTTCAAAAGCCCCCTCCACTGTGAACTGGACTTCATTACAGAGGCATGAGCCTTTGTGATTCATTTTTTTCTCCATTTATTTTTTTGTGGCAAAGGATTTTTTGTGCGTGAAATCTGACGATCGTGCAGTGACTAAGAACTACTTGTCCTTTTCGACTACATCAATCACGCCGCTAAGGTATGGCACTGCGTTACCGGAGATGATCACTCGCTCCCCATCAAGCTGGCAGTGTAGCAGGCCTCCGCGTTTTGAGGCTTGGAAGGCTATCAGGTTTGATCTTCCCAGTTTTTCTCCCCAGTAGGGTGCCAGTCCGGTGTGAATGGAGCCGGTTACTGGGTCTTCAGCGCCGCCATTGGTGGGCCAAAAATACCTGGAGATAAAATCGTATTGCCTAGATTGTGCGGTGACTACCACATCATAGGGAGCGAGATTTGCCAGCCTGGCGGGGTCCTGCTGCAGCTGTAGGATATCCTCTTCTTCAGCGTAAATGGCAAAGTAGGCTTGATTGTTGCGCAGAACTTCTCTCGGTGTGATCGATAGCCCTTCGAGCAGGTCACAGGGAATGTTAGCTAATGGCTGTGGGGTGCGGGAGGGAAAATTCATAGCGATCAGGCCGTCCCCTCTGTGAGTGATATGCATCTCACCGACTGCCTCAGCAAATAAATCCAAAACCTTTAAATGTGGGTGCTTTCGAAAGACTACAAAAGCAGAGGCCAGGGTGGCGTGGCCACAAAAGTCGATTTCGGTTAACGGAGAAAACCAGCGGATATGATATTCGCTGTCGCTACGCTTGAGTAGGAATGCTGTTTCCGAGAGATTGTTTTGTGCGGCGATGGATTGCATCAAGGGTTCGCTGAGCCACTTTTCAGTAATGATTACCGCTGCAGAGTTGCCTCCAAATTGGGCGCTGGTGAAAGCGTCGACGATATCGATTTCTATCTGCATATACGATCCTTTGTATGTGTCTATTCTCTTGTTGTGCCTGCCTTGAGATTTTCTGATTTGTATCAGTTGCCCCCTTGTTACTCCAGCATACAGTGAGCTTCGATCGGTCGATAACAAAAGTTATTTATCACAAGCAGAAATTGAAGTGGGATGTTCTAGGGGGGAGGATGCTGCACACAGATGTCGCGATTGTAGGGGCGGGTCCTGCGGGTCTGGCTTTGGCGCTTATGCTGGCTGCTCGGGGTTGCAGGGTAACGTTGCTGGAGCGCCAGGATGATGAAATGCTGGCGTGTCCAGCGAACGATGGGCGGGAAATTGCGCTCACTCACAAATCCGTAAGATTGTTGCAGTCTCTAGGATCCTGGCAGCGGCTGAAGCCCGAGGAGCAGAGCTCGCTGCAGTCTGCGCAGGTGGTCGATGGCGATTCCTCCTCTAGTCTGGACTTCGATACTCGGGGGCGAGGTCCACTGGGCTTTATTGCACCCAATGCTGCAATTCGGCGGGTACTTTATGAGGCAGTGCGTGAGGATAGCAATATACAGCTGCTGCCTAATAGCAAGGTGATTGGCACACGTTGCGAGACGAGTCGGCGACTGGTGCAGCTTGAAGGGGGGCAGGTTGTTACTGCGGCCTTGTTGGTGGCGGCGGACAGCCGCTTTTCTGAGGTGCGTCGTATGGCAGGGATTGGCGCAGATATGCGCGACTTCGGTAGGGTTGCGGTGCTAGGTCCGGTGCGCACAGAGCGGGAGCATGGTGGCGTTGCCCGGGAGTGTTTTCGTTACGGTTCAACCCTTGCTCTACTGCCAATGTCCGATGCGCAAACCTGTTCGGCGGTAGTGACGGTATCCGCCAGTTGTGCCGAGGAAATGATGGCCTACAGCGATAGGGAATTTGCGGCCCATGTTCAGAGAGAGAGCGCTGGGGCTCTTGGGACTGTTGAGGCGTTTAGTAGGCGCCATTGTTACCCGTTAGTGGCAGTTTATGCCCATCGATTTCTTGCTGAGCGCTTTGCCCTGGTGGGAGATGCTGCGGTGGGGATGCACCCCGTTACGGCGCACGGTTTTAACCTGGGCTTGGCCGGCGCGAATACTCTGGCTAGCCAATTGCATAATGTAACGCGGCTGTATCAGCCGGCGGGGCTCTCCCTTGCATTGTCTCGCTATCAGGCTCAGCACCGTTTGGATTCGCACCCTATTTATACCGGTACTAACCGGGTTGTGGACCTTTTCACCGATGATCGACTGCCAGCGAAATTATTACGCAGAGCGATATTGCGTATCAGTGAACATTTTCCACCGGTACGGCGTGCCATAGTGCACCAGCTCACCCGCTAAACAGCAAGGCTTGATGTGATGAATACACACAGGGCCGTGGCATTGGAAGTAAGAATCGGCATATGCAGTGGGCTGTATTTGCGGGATTTTCTTCCTTTTCTATACTGATCAGCGAGGTATATTCGAGGCTGTTCCCGACTGAAGGGGAAAACAAATGCCAATTGTGGCTTGACTCATGGGGACGCTAACCATAGAATGCGCAGCCTCTTGAGTGGTTGGGCTGGTCCCGCCGCAGGGAAACAAAGGTCAACCAGGCTTTGTTTCTCGGAGTTGTTGCGGGGTGGAGCAGCCTGGTAGCTCGTCGGGCTCATAACCCGAAGGTCGTAGGTTCAAATCCTGCCCCCGCTACCAATTTTGCTTTTAGCAAAAACTTTGATGTGCATTTGTTGTTGCGGGGTGGAGCAGCCTGGTAGCTCGTCGGGCTCATAACCCGAAGGTCGTAGGTTCAAATCCTGCCCCCGCTACCAATTTTGCTTTTATGTAAAAGCTTTGATGCGCATGTGTTGTTGCGGGGTGGAGCAGCCTGGTAGCTCGTCGGGCTCATAACCCGAAGGTCGTAGGTTCAAATCCTGCCCCCGCTACCAAATTTTGCATTCATGCATACTGGCTGCATGAATGTGCGGTCAAAGCCCCGTCAGGGGCTTTTTCGTATCTGCAAGAAAAGTTGCAGATAATTTTCGAAGTGGGCCGCAGGCCCATTTTTTGTATGTGGTGACGTAAATGGCGAGCAAACGCGAATTGCTGGAAGAACTTCTGGCGCCGGTGGTGGCATCGCTGGGGTGTGAACTGTGGGGGATCGATTATCAGACCCATGGTCGCAACGCGCTGCTGCGCATCTATATCGATTCTGAAAATGGCATAGGTGTGGAGGACTGCGAGAAAGTCAGTCGCCAGGCCAGTGCCGTACTGGATGTGGAAGACCCCATTAGCGGTAGATATACCCTGGAGGTCTCCTCCCCAGGACTAGACCGTCCCCTGTATAAGCTGGAGCAGTACGAGCGTTTTGCCGGTGCCCAAATCGAGGTGCGCCTGCGTATGCCGCTCGACGGTCAGCGCAAGTGGCGCGGCCTGCTGGCCGGTGTGGAAGGGGATGAAGTCGTTCTGCGCGTGGACAGTGAAAATGAATACCTGCTGCCGATCGACAGCATCGAGAAAGCAAATATTATTCCCCAATTTACCAAGTAACCTGTAGGAGCCTGAGCTCAGGCGATTTTGAGGCACAGTTGCATGAACAAAGAGATCTTGCTGGTAGCCGAGGCGGTATCCAACGAGAAGGGCGTTGACCAGGAGATTATTTTCCAGGCCATCGAAGCGGCATTGGCAACGGCCACGAAGAAGCGCTACGACGAAGATTCAACCATTGAGGTTATCATTGATCGTCGTTCGGGCGATTACGAGACTTTCCGCAGCTGGGAAGTAGTCGGTGATGAAGTCCTGGCGGAGCTGGGTACCCAGTTCACCCTGGAAGAAGCTCACGAAAAAGATGCTGACCTGAAAGCAGGTGACGTTTTCCGCGAGCAGGTGGAAAATGTAGAATTTGGCCGCATCGCTGCACAGACCGCCAAGCAGGTTATCGTGCAAAAAGTACGTGAAGCCGAGCGCGCCAAAGTTGTAGACGAGTACCGCGATCGCGTCGGAGAGATGGTCAGCGGCACTGTGAAGAAGGTGACCCGCGACTTTATCGCTGTAGACCTGGGGAATAACGCCGAAGCGCGCCTGCCCCGCGATCAGCTGGTTGGCCGAGAAATTTTCCGCCTCGGTGATCGTGTGCGCGCAATTCTGTTGGAAATCCAGCCGGAAGCCCGCGGCCCTCAGTTAATGCTGAGCCGCTCCTGCCCGGAAATGATTATCGAATTGTTCCGCATTGAAGTGCCGGAAATCTCCGAGCAGGTAATCGAAATTAAAGGCGCGGCCCGCGATCCCGGCCTGCGTGCAAAAATCGCAGTAAACACCAACGACGGTCGCATCGATCCTGTCGGTGCTTGTGTGGGCATGCGCGGTGCGCGTGTTCAGGCAGTTTCCAATGAGCTGTCTGGTGAGCGTGTGGATATCGTGCTGTGGGACGAAAATCCGGCCCAGTTTGTAATCAACGCCATGGCGCCGGCGGAAATTGAATCCATCGTTGTCGACGAAGACACCGGTTCTATGGATGTGGCGGTAGCTGAGGAAAATCTCGCTATGGCTATCGGCCGCAGTGGCCAGAATGTTCGCTTGGCTTCAGAGCTGACTCAGTGGCAAATCAATGTCATGAGTTCCGACGAGTGGCAGAATAAGCAGGAGGCTGAATCCAGCTCCATCATGCAGGTGTTTATCGACCGCCTGGATATTGATGAAGATGTCGCCGCTGTACTGGTGGAAGAGGGCTTTACCTCCCTAGAGGAAGTGGCTTACGTGCCCATTGAAGAGATGCTCGGAATCGAGGGCTTCGATGAGGATATCGCCGAAGAGTTACGCGCCCGAGCCAAGGATTCCCTGCTCACCCAGGCCCTGGCCTCTGAAGAAAAGCTGGATGCTTCTGAGCCCCAGGAAGATCTGTTGAATATGGATGGTATGGAGCGCCAGCTGGCTTTCCAGCTAGCCAGCCGCGGTATTGCCTCTATGGAAGACCTGGCGGAACAAGCAGTGGATGACCTGCTCGATATCGAGGGTCTCGATCAGGAGCGCGCCGCAGCGCTGATTATGAAGGCGCGTGAGCCCTGGTTTGCCGATGATGATGGCGAGCAGGCTTAAACACACCGCAATAAGTATTACGTATAAGTAACCCCCTCCGACCAAGTGACTTTTAGGAGAGAGAATGGCCGAAGTAACAGTTAGCGAACTCGCCAAATCGGTTGGTGCCACCGAAGACCGTCTGCTCAAGCAGATGAAAGAAGCGGGTTTGCCTCACACCTCTGCGAATGCAGTGGTGTCAGATGAGGAAAAGCAGGTCCTGCTCAGTTTCCTGAAAAGCAGTCACGGGGAGCAGGGCGCTAGCCCACGCAAGATCACCTTGAAGCGCAAGACCACAACCACGCTGAAAACCGGCTCTGGCACCGGCCGTAAAACTGTAAACGTGGAAGTGCGCAAGAAGCGCACTTATGTGAAGCGTCCACAGGCTGAGCTTGAAACAGGAGCTGGTACCGAGAGCGCTGCCGAGGTGGAAGAGGCTCTTCAGGGCGCGGATGCTACTGCTATCACAGAAGCGGAAGCCAAAGCAGCCGCTGAAGCTAAAGCAGCAGCGGAAGCCAAGGCTGCCGCTGAAGCTGAGGCCGCTCGTCGCGCTGCTGAGGAAGAAGAGGAAGCACGTTTGAAGGCTGAGGCAGAGGCGAAGGCCGCTGCCGAGGCAGAAGAGAAGGCTCGCGCGGAAGCTGCCGCAGCGGAAGCCGCTAAAGAAGCACAGAAAGCCGATAATAAGGCAGAGGGTAAACCCGTAGATAATGTAGCGAAAAAGGCGGAACCCGCCGCACCCATCCGCTCAACGTATGTAGACGATATTGAGGCGATGCGTATCGCCGCGATGGAGCGTCGCAAGCAGCAGGCTGAGCAAGAGAAGCGCGAGCTAGAAGAGAAGAAGGCGAAAGTAGAAGCCGACCGACGCGCCGCCCAAGAGAAAAAAGAGAAGGCTGCTCAGGCCTCTCAGGCTGCTAAGGCGAAGCCCACCAAAGCTACGGAGAAAACCGAAGAGGTTAAACCCTCTTTGCGCCGCAAGCTAGAAGCCGCCCCAAGCGAAGCTGCTCGTGCTGAGGACGAGCCCCGCAAGCGTCGAGGTCGTCGCTCCAAGTCCGGCCCGAAGAAGTCCAGCAAAACCTCTCTGTACGAGCAGGCACTGGAAGTATTTGAGGAAGATGAAGCCAGCAAGCGCAGCACGCGCTCCCTGTCTCGTCCGAATCTGAAAATTAAACCGACTCATGGGTTTAAACGGCCCACGGAGAAGCAGGTGTACGAAGTACAGTTGGGCGATACCATCACCGTCGCAGAACTGGCCAAGCAGATGAATGTGAAGGCTGGGGAGCTGATCAAGCGCCTGATGAAAATGGGCGAGATGGCTACCATCAACCAGAGCCTGGACCGTGAGACTGCACAGTTGATCATCGAGGAAATGGGCCACAAAGTCGTAATGCGCTCCGAGACCGAGCTGGAAGACAGCTTGGTGGCGCATGCCAAGGCTCAAGAGGGCACCGAGGTTACCCGCGCACCGGTAGTAACCGTAATGGGGCACGTCGACCACGGTAAAACCTCTTTGCTCGACTATATCCGCAAGACCAAGGTGGCTTCTGGTGAGGCTGGTGGTATTACCCAGCATATCGGTGCCTACCGAGTGAAAACCAGCCAGGGCGAGATCGCCTTCCTGGATACTCCGGGACACGCCGCCTTTACTGCCATGCGTGCCCGCGGTGCTCAGGCCACCGACGTGGTAATCCTGGTAGTGGCCGCCGATGATGGCGTTATGCCGCAGACCGAGGAAGCCGTGAATCACGCCCGCGCCGCCGGTGTACCGCTGGTTGTTGCCGTGAACAAGTGCGACAAAGAAGCCGCGGATCCCGATCGCGTGAAAAATGAGTTGGCCGCAAAAGACGTAATCCCAGAAGACTGGGGCGGCGATACCCAGTTCATCAACGTATCCGCGCATACTGGCCAGGGTATTGATGACCTCCTGGAAGCGGTGTCCCTACAAGCGGAAATGCTGGAGCTGAAGGCCAAGGTAAATGTACCGGCCACTGGCGTTGTGATTGAGTCCCGCCTGGAAAAAGGCCGCGGTGTTGTTGCTACCCTGCTGGTGCAGAATGGCGAATTGAAGCGCGGCGACATTATCTTGGCTGGTCAGAGCTATGGTCGCGTACGTGCCATGACCAACGAGCACGGCAAGCAGGTGAAGGAAGCTGGTCCGTCCACCCCAGTAGAGCTGCTGGGTCTGGATTCCACCCCGAATGCCGGTGACGAGTTCATGGTGGTTGCCGATGAGCGCAAGGCCCGTGAGGTGGCTGAACAGCGCGCTGACAGCGAGCGACGCGATCGTATGCAGCGCCAGCAGGCAGCCAAGCTGGAAAACATGTTTGCGGATATGGAAGCTGGCGAGCGCAAGGTGCTGCCGGTTGTCATCAAGGCCGACGTGCGTGGTTCCCTGGAAGCTATTCTGGGTGCACTGGCGGATATCGGTAACGAAGAAGTTTCCGTAAATGTAGTCTCCAGTGGTGTGGGTGGTATCGCCGAGAACGATATCAACCTGGCACTGACTTCCGGCGCTATCGTACTGGGCTTTAACACCCGTGCCGATGTTGCAGCGCGTAAAACTGCAGAGACCGAAGGCGTAGAGATTCGCTACTACAGCGTGATCTACAACCTGCTCGACGAAGTGAAGCAGGCACTGTCTGGTATGCTGGAGCCGGAAGTTCGCGAAGAGATCGTGGGTATTGCCCAGGTTCGCGATGTATTCCGCTCACCGAAGTTTGGCGCGATTGCCGGTTGTATGGTTACCGAGGGTACCGTTTACCGCAACAAGCCGATCCGCGTGCTGCGCGACAACGTTGTAATCTACCAGGGTGAGCTGGAATCCCTGCGCCGCTTCAAAGACGATGTGCAGGACGTGCGCAACGGTATGGAGTGTGGTATCGGGGTGAAGGACTACAACGACGTTAAGTCCGGTGACCAGATCGAAGTTTACGATATCGTCAAGGTTGCCCGCGAACTGTAAAGCGTTCCGGCACCTGGTGAAGGAAAACCCGCGCGGCTTTGGCCGTGCGGGTTTTCCTGTCTTTAAACCGCCATTCTCAATAGGTAAACAATGGCAAGAGAATTCCAACGCGCCGACCGTGTCGCCGATGCTATGCGTCGCGAACTGGCCCAGCTGATTCAGCAGGAAGTGCGCGACCCGCGTCTGGGCATGGTCAATATCAACGATGTTGAAGTCAGCCGTGATCTGACCACCGCAAAAGTGTTTGTCACCTTTGTGGGTGAGGACGACCGCAGTAAGATCAATACCTCGATGGAAGTGCTTAACAAGGCCGCAGGTTTTCTGCGCAGCCAGTTGGCGCGCGCCATCCAGATACGCACCATCCCGCGTCTGTATTTCCGCTACGACGAGACCTCGGTGCGTGGCCAGGAGCTCTCCGCTCTGATCGACAAGGCGGTGCGCGCCGATCGCAAGCACCAAGACGACAGCGACTCTAACGAAGATTGATCCATGGGCCGCAGACCAAAATGGGGCCGGCCGGTTCACGGCGTGCTGTTATTAAACAAGCCCGCCGGCATTACCGCCAATGATGCCCTTCAAAAAGCTAAACGACTCTTTTTTGCCAATCGCGCCGGTCATACCGGGGCCTTAGATCCACTGGCAACCGGTGTGCTGCCGATCTGTCTCGGCGAAGCCACCAAGTTTTCCCAGTACCTACTCGATGCTGACAAACGCTACCGCAGCACTTTTGTCTTCGGTATGACCACTGCCAGTGGCGATGCCGATGGCGATGTACTGGAAACCAAAGATGCTTCCGGTTTAACCGAAAAAGCAGTGCTCAAGGCCATGGAAGCCTTTCGCGGCAGCATCAAGCAGGTGCCCTCCATGTACTCTGCTCTTAAGCACAAGGGTCAGCCCCTATATAAGCTGGCGCGCCAGGGCTTGGAAGTGGAACGCGAAGCGCGGGAAGTGGAAATTTTTGAGTTTGAACTGCTGAGCTTTACGCCGGGCGCACAGCCTCGTGCGGAAGTTGAGGTGCACTGTTCCAAGGGAACCTATATTCGCAGTATTGCCGAGGACCTGGGTCAAGCTCTGGGTGTAGGCGCCTATGTGGAAGTACTGCACCGCAGTGCCGCCGGCCCCTTCGATGAAGCCGACGCAGTGACCCTGGATGAGCTTACAGAAGAACGCGGTGAAGATAAGGCAGAAGTGCTCGATCACCACTTGTTGCCGATGGATTCTCCAGCGTCTTCACTGCCCAAACTCGTCCTGCCGGACGACTCTGGTTACTATGTGCGTCAGGGGCAACCGGTAATGGATTTGCAGGTCTACCGTATCGGTACAGAAGGTGATATGGTGCGCCTCTTCCTGGAAAACGGTGATTTTCTGGGCGTAGGAGAAATTACCGACGAAGGGTGCGTGGCACCACGACGTCTGGTAAGTGGCACCTGAATGGAAGCTGCTTTTTGGTGAAAGCCAACATTCAGTAACCCGCAAGGTGCCCTCGCGGCGCAGCCGCATTCACGATTAGCTGGTCTGTAAATATGCACGGGCCAGCCGAATCTTTTAAAGCATATTACGACGAGGTAATTCGTTATGGCACTGTCTGCAGTTGAAAAAGCAGCCATCCTGAAAGAGCACGGCCAATCTGAAGGCGATACCGGTTCTCCGGAAGTCCAGGTAGCCCTGCTGACCGCTAACATCAACAAACTGCAGGGTCACTTCTCTGCGCACAAGCAGGATCACCACTCTCGTCGTGGTCTGATCCGCATGGTAAACCAGCGCCGTAAGCTGCTGGACTACCTGAAGCGCAAGGATCTGAATCGTTACGCACAGCTGATCGCCAAGCTCGGCCTGCGTCGCTAAGACCCTAGAATGCCCGCCTCTGGCGGGCATTCTTTTTTAATGCTTGCTGAAAAGTGGCCTTACTGTCATTTTTCAGAAGTCGCACTGCACAGGCCAGCGGAAAACAACCCGAGCTGGATGTGTAGTGTTTGCACCGGCCACCCCAGGTCGGTGGTGGCACATCCCCGTGCCGCCTCGGGTGAGGCTTTCGGAACTCTCTCCCGGGCAACTATGTAGGGGTTACTGGAATGGGCCAGTAACCGTAAGGAAATAGGAAAAAACTAGTGAATCCAGTAAGCAAAACTTTCCAATACGGACAACACCAAGTCACCATCGAGACCGGCCGCATCGCGCGCCAGGCAACCGGTGCTGCCCTGGTTAGCATGGGTGAGACCGTCGTCCTGTGTACTGTTGTTGGCGCTAAAGAAGCCAAGCCAGATCAGGGCTTCTTCCCGTTGTCCGTGCATTATCAAGAAAAAGCCTACGCGGCTGGCAAAATTCCCGGTGGTTTCTTCAAGCGTGAAGGCCGTCCGTCTGAAAAAGAAACCCTGACTTCCCGTCTGATCGATCGCCCGATCCGCCCGCTGTTCCCGAACGGCTTTATGAACGAAGTTCAGGTGATGTGTACCGTTCTCTCCGCTGAGAAGGACATGGATCCGGATATCGCTGCCATGATCGGCACTTCTGCAGCGCTGTCTGTTTCCGGTATTCCTTTCGCAGGCCCAATCGGTGCTGCGCGCGTGGGTTACACCCAGCAAGACGGCTACCTGTTAAACCCGGGTTATGAAGCTCTGAAGACCTCCGAGCTGGATATGGTCGTTGCCGGTACCAAAGACGCTGTGTTGATGGTGGAATCTGAAGCGCAAGAGCTGCCGGAAGACATCATGCTCGGTGCCGTACTCTACGCACACCAAGAGATGCAGGCCATCATCAAGGTTTGTGAAGAACTGAAAGCGGAAGCGGGCAAGCCCCAATGGAACTGGCAGGCACCTGCAGAAAATACCGAGCTGAAAACTGCCCTGGAAGGTCAGTTCGGCGAGAAGGTTGCCGAAGCCTACCGCATCACCAACAAGCAAGAGCGCAGCACCCGCCTGGCGGAACTGCGCAGCGAAGCCGCTGAAGCCCTGGCTACTGAAGAAATTAGCGCCGATTTGGTAAAAAGCTACTTCGGCAAGCTGGAGAAGAAACTGGTGCGCGGCGCTGTAGTGCGCGGCGAGCCCCGTATCGACGGTCGCGACAGCAAAACTGTACGCTCGATCGCAGTGGAAGTTGGTGCTCTGCCCAAGTCCCACGGCTCTGCGTTGTTCACCCGTGGTGAGACCCAGGCTCTGGTAGTGGCTACCCTCGGTTCCACTGGCGACGCACAGATCATCGACGCCCTGGAAGGTGAGCGCAAAGACTACTTTATGCTGCACTACAACTTCCCTCCCTACTCTGTAGGTGAAGCGGGTCGTGTAGGTGCTACCGGTCGTCGCGAAATCGGTCACGGCCGCCTCGCTCGTCGCGGTATCGCTGCAGTTCTGCCGAGCCCGGACAGCTTCCCCTACACCGTGCGTGTGGTTTCCGAGATCACTGAATCCAACGGTTCCAGCTCCATGGCTTCCGTATGTGGTTCCAGCCTGGCGCTGATGGATGCGGGTGTTCCGCTGAAGGCACCGGTAGCCGGCATCGCTATGGGTCTGGTGAAGGAAGACGAAGGCTATGCGGTTCTGACCGATATCCTCGGTGACGAAGACCACCTCGGCGATATGGACTTCAAAGTAGCGGGTACCGCTTCTGGTGTAACCGCGCTGCAGATGGACATCAAGATCGAAGGTATTACCGAAGAGATCATGGAAACCGCTCTGGAGCAGGCCCTGCACGCACGTCTGCACATCCTCGCGGAAATGAACAAGGTGATCGACTCTTCCCGCACCACCGTGAATGAGAACGCACCGCGCTACGCGACCCTGAAGATCCATCCGGACAAGATCCGCGACGTGATCGGTAAGGGTGGTGCGACTATCCGCTCCATCACTGAAGAGACCGGCGCCTCCATCGATATCGAAGATGACGGCACTATCAAAGTCTTCGGTGAAGACGGTGAGAGCCTGGAAGCGGCGGTAACCCGCATCGAGGAGATCACTGCGGAAGCTGAGATTGGCGCTATCTACGAAGGTACCGTGGTACGCATCGTAGACTTCGGTGCATTCGTTAACTTCCTGCCGGGCAAAGACGGTCTGGTGCATATCTCCCAGATCGCTGAAGAGCGTGTAAATGCCGTAACTGATTACCTGAGTGAAGGTGAGAAGATTAAGGTTAAGGTGCTCGACGTTGACCAGCGAGGACGTATCAAGCTGTCCATCAAGGAAGCAAAGGCTGACCAAGCCGCTTCCGAAGAGGCGAAACAGGGTTCCGAAGAGGCATAAACCTCTCGAGCTGATGAAGCCTGAAAAAACCCGGCCCAGTGCCGGGTTTTTTTGTAGCTGTTCAAAGTGGCTTCACACGGAATAAAGGCACTTGCCCCAGGGGTTTTTCGGTTAGAATTTGTCGAAAAAGGGGAAAATTTTGCACAACTACTGGCTTCTCGATGCACTCCTTGGTCTCGCTAGCCTGCTGGTTGCCAACCAGTATTGGTATCTCACCCGCGCGCGCTTTCAATCGGCAGCTCTGATAATCGTGGCCGCCCTGATGATTATGGCCCTGGCCGCCCTGGTGGGCGCTTATCGCTATGGCATTGATCCCGGAGTGACAGAGCTGCATCGGGCACTTGCGCAGATCTCAGGTTTTGCCTCCTTCCTGTTGATCGGCATAGGTCTTGCCTGGGCACGTCTGGAAATATCTTGGGGCCGAGATACTCGCGCACCGGCTTATCTGGTAATGGTTTTGATATTGGCTGGGGCAATTGGTCTCGCGCAAAGTACCAGCATGTCAGCCCTTACAGTGATCGACCTATTTTCTACTGTGGGGCTGGTACTGTGGTTATTGGTAGCATTATTGGAGCTGATAGCGCCGCGCCGGCTCAAGCGCAACCAAGCCCTGGTAATTGGCGCTGGTGCACTGTTAGTAGTGTTCAATGGGCTCTTTATTGGCACCGGAGCTTCACGACTGTTGGGCCTTGCCCGTACTAATTGGTTCCACCTACTTCTTGCCCTCTCAATTTTATCTCTATTGTGGGCACGTCCATTATTTAATCTGGATCAATCTAATAATGAGTGAAGTTATCTTGCCGCTGCAGGGCGGTTGCCACTGTGATGCTGTGCGCTTTCGTGCGATACATCGTCGCCAAAATGGAGAGCCGCTGGTGGCGCACGCCTGTAATTGCTCTATGTGCGAAAAGGTGGGTTACTTACATCTGATCGTACCTGCGGCAAACTTCCAGCTGGAGCGGGGAGAGGAAGCCCTCACTTGTTACACTTTTAATACGGGTGTGGCAAAACACTATTTTTGCCGTCATTGCGGTGTAAAACCCTTTTACATACCGCGCTCCAATCCCGATGGTTACAGCCTCAATGCGCGTTGTCTCGATATTGTGCCGCAGGAATTAGAAGTCGAGCCATTTGATGGGCAAAACTGGGAACAGAATGCTGCGGGATTAGCGCACTTGAGTCAGGCCGAGTAATCCGTATGCGTTATGCCTGGATGTTCTTGTAACTTAATTTTGTTTGTTGGGTGAGGTTTAAGAGCGCTCCTATGGGGTGCAATTTTTTAAATGAAAGTTCAGTAAATGGAAGTCTATGTCCATGGAATCTGAGTACGTTCGTGCAACCTTGCTCGATCGAAATGGATCGGGCCGAGAAGTGGCTTGGCCGGAGGTGGAGTCTTGGCATCCCCGCCAGGGGGTGTTGTGGCTCCATTTTGATAGTGCTTGCGAAGAGGTTTTAGCTTGGGTAAGCGATAGTAGTGAATTGCCTACTGTGGTTAAAGAAGCATTACTGGCCAAAGAGGTGCGACCGCGTACCCTGGCTGTAGGTGATGGATTATTTCTAGCTTTGTGTGGAGTCGATCCAAAGCATAAAGCACGGAGAGAGAGCCGGGTCTCTATTCGAATATGGGTGGAAGAGAATCGTGTCATCAGTATTGGTAAGAGACGCCTGTTGGCTGAGGAGGATTTGATCTCCCGGTTGAGCAGTGGTTGTGGGCCACGGGGGACAGCGGCATTGGTAGTGTCCCTGGCAGATTTACTAGTGCTGCGTATGGGAGACCGGGTTGATGACTTTGAGGAAAAGGTCGATGAACTTGAGGATCAATTACTCGAATGGTCGGTGAAAGATCTGGGGGCGAATCTAGTTCAGTTTCGTAAGAGGACAATAGCATTGCGCCGATACCTCTGCTTACAGAGGGAGGTTTTAACTCGTATGCAGCAGGAGTCGGCTCCCTGGTTTGATGAAGGGAGCCATATCCTACTAGCGGATATTAATGAGCGCCTGCAGCGGCATATCGATGATATAGATACAATTCGTGAACGGGCGGCAATTGCTCAGGAGGAACTACTAAGCCGTAGCTCCGAACAGCTGAATAGTCGTATGTATGTATTGTCGATGGTTGCAGCAATTTTCCTGCCTCTGAGCTTTTTAACTGGATTGTTTGGAATTAATGTTGGTGGGATTCCATGGGCTCAAGCTCGAGAGGGATTCTTGGTATTTTGTATTTTGTTAGTAGCTGCACTTGCCGGACAAATCGCCTTTTTTTATTGGAAAAAATGGCTCTAAGGCTCCCTCCACGTTGCAGTGGAAGGAGCCCTTTTAGGGATTAGTTTTTAACCCAGGAAAAATCTACAAAAACTGGGTCGTGGTCGCTTAACCCAGAATAGGTTGCAGAACCGATAAAATAATCAGTGACTTCCAGTGTGTAGTTGGGATTATTGTTGATGATTACTACATGGTCTGTGTCATTTTGTAGCTCATCGGAGCAGGCTTCCAGGCTGGTGTCATTGCCAGAGAGCATATATTGGCAGGCGTGCTTACCGCCGGTTTTTTCGAAAAAGGCCTTCCAGGTTTGGTAGTTAACGCCGCGCCAGCCATCATCATTTTCATCGAATGCCATATTGAAGTCCCCTGCCAAAATAACAGTGGCATTATTTGAGTGGGAGACAATCATATCGGCGATTTGATCAAGTTGCTTTGCCTTGGCGTTTAGGTCGGCATCTTGATGGCCCGCATCCATGTGGGTGTTATAAATATGCACATGATAGTTCTCCGTCACTTCAACGTTGGCCACGGTGAAACCTTTCTCGGTATCACAATCGTTGCCTGAGCATTTATCAAAAGTTTCCTCTTCATAAGTGGCAAAGGAATAATCGTTATCGTCGCGATTGTCCCGGTCAAAGGGGAATTTGGAAAAAGTCAGCAAGCCGTTACCAAAAGAGGTGCCGCCACCTTTCCAGTGTTTTGAACGATAGGGAACCGTATCGTTGCTCAGCTTGTCATCGTCATCCAGGTAGTTGGCTTTGGTTTTACTCCACACCTCCTGCATTAACCAGAGATCCTTGGGGTCGTCATTAAAAGTGCGGATAATTTGTTTGAAATCTGACTTACTGTTGCCACCAATACATTGTAAAAAACCATCCATGTTATACACCATCATGTCAAAGTTGCCTGAGTTGGCATCTTTGAAGCTGGTGTCACCATACTCGTAGCCATCCAGATCTTTTGTGCCCGTGTCATCCACATCATCGATAAATTCGAACCAGTTGCATGAGGTGATCGCATCCCATACATCTTCAAAATCTGCTGCGCTAGCGGGATAGCTGATCAGTAGAGCAAGGGATATACAGATTTTTCTTATCATTTTTTATTCTCCATGGTTCTTATCGCCGGTGGACTGAAATTAAAAAGGCGAGGCCTTTTTTTCTCGGTCTTTGATTTTTCGAGGGTGGGATGATGGATAGCGTAGATTACAAATTGGAGTAAGGAAGGTTTTTTTTATTTTATTTTTTACTTTAATTGACGTTAATTTGTATGCTTTGCCAGTAAAATACCCAGCGTCAGAAAAGTTAGACACTAACAGGCCGGTCAGTTGAGATTATCCTGACAATAAAGCGGCGCCAGCTACACGATTGCTCACAGGTTTTTCTGCGTCAGTATTTTCTGGTTGGCAATTAAGTAAAGAACTTAGTCGCAGAGCACTTTCTTTAACTTTATTAGAATATGGCCCTGCGTGGTATTGGGTGTGGTTTCTATATGGCGCGCCTAAAAGAAGGGAAGTCAGTAGTGAGTTTGCTTAAGCAAAAATAGTCACCATTTGCCGGGATAAAGCGACGAGTCTGCCCGCGTTATCCCAAAGGCGCGCCTGGATCACCGCATAGCCATCTTCAGCCTGCTCCACCTCTGCCAAATATTGCCACCAATCCGATGCGCTGCGTTGTGGTAGCGGTTCCATCAGCTCCAGCGTCCAGGTGAGCGAGCTGGCCGGTGCTGGAACTTTTAGCATCGGTAGAGTAGCTGGTGGCCAGGCGTCGATGAGTGTGAGTAGATGGCTAATACCTATAGTAGATTCGCTGCCGTCTTTAAAACGCACCCAACCGCCCAGTTGCCGCTCCGTGGTGCCGCTGAAGGGGAGTTGGCCACGAGCGATGCGATAGTCATATTTCTGAGTGAATTCTGGCACCACACCCTCGATATAAGGTAGGGCGATACATTTATCCGGGCTGGCAAACTCAGGAGCGGCAGGGGTGTCGACTTTAACGGAGGATTCCCTGCCGCTGCCAAAACTGGCAAGTCCAGCGAGTACAGTCGCGTTATTTTGCAGTAATTGGCCCTGCACCTGGGTGACAGAGCGGCCTGCGCGCAGTAGCTGCGCTTCGACTTTTACCGCATCCGCGCTAACCGGGCTGACGAAGGAGAAGGTGAGTGAGCGTAAACTGCTTTCTGCAATCACCTCCGCTGCCATTTTCTCATAGAGCATGGCAGCAACCAGGCCGCCAAAAGTAGCGCGGCCCTGGCTCCAGCCTGTCGGTACCACATTGGCGCCATGTTTATCGCGCCAATCAAGGAGAAGTTCATCAAAAGTCATAGTGTTACCGCTGGGAGAGCGGGCTTTGTGCAGTCCACGGGAGGAGGTGTCTGGGCCACTGCACTGTCGTTAAGTGGCCCCGTAGAAACTTAATTGAAAGTGTGGCTGTCTTCTGGGAATACGCCGAGTTTAACGTCCCCTGCATACTTGCGCAGGGCACCGGGGATATCGCCGGCCTCCACTAAAAAGTTCTTGGAAAATTTCGGCGGCTGTTCGGTAAGGCCGAGGATATCGTTGATAACCAGGACTTGGGCATCGGTATCGCGCCCAGCGCCGATGCCGATTGTGGGCATGGAAACTGATTCTGTGATGCGCTTGGCCAGGGCGCTGGGCACGCATTCGAGCACGAGCAGATCGGCGCCAGCCTGATCTAGGAGGATCGCATCTTCCAACATTTGTTCGGCGTGTTTTTCGTCGCGCCCCTGAACCCTATAGCCGCCCAGCTTGTGAACGGACTGAGGAGTGAGCCCCAGGTGAGCACAAACAGGGATACCGCGGTCTGTCAGCATTTTGACTGTGTCAGCAAGCCAGGCACCACCCTCAATCTTCACCATATGGGCGCCAGCCTGCATGATACGGGTGGCGTTTGTGAGCGCTTGCTCCGGTGTGGCATATGTCATAAATGGCATATCACCCATGATCAGGGATTTTTTATTGCCCCTTGCCACTGCTTCCACGTGGTAGATCATCTGTTCCATGGTGACCGGCACTGTGCTGTCGTAGCCCAGTACGGTCATACCGAGGGAGTCGCCTACCAGCACGGTTTCCACGCCGGTTTTCTGCGCCATGGCCGCCATGGGCGCGTCGTAGAGGGCGACGGTAATAAATTTCTCGCCGTTCGCTTTCATTTTGCGCAGGGTTTGCACGGTAACGAGCTTTTCTAATTCTGAAGGTGCATACATAGCGGTTAACTTCCCGGGTTGTAGTAATGACGGCCCTTGGTGACGGTGAGCATATACTCCACCAGTTGTTGGTAATCCTCGGGGCTATCGACGATATCGATTTCCTCACTGTTGACAATCAACAGCGGTGAGCTGTCGTAAAAGTGGAAAAATTGCGTGTAGGCGTCGTTGAGTGTGGCCAGATATTCGGTGCTGATAACGCGTTCAGCTGGGACGCCTCGATTGCGGATACGAGCCTGCAGGACTTCCAGTGGGGCCTGTAAATAAATAACCAAGTCGGGCTTGGGGGCCTCTAGTGTGAGGTGCTGAAATACCTGTTGGTAGAGCGCGAGTTCATCCGCGTCCAGCGTGACTTGGGCAAACAGTTGGTCTTTCTCGATAAGAAAGTCTGCCACCCGCACGGGTTCAAACAAATCATCCTGGCGCAGGGCCTGAATCTGTTGAGAGCGTTGCAGCAAAAAATGTAACTGGGTGGGTAGTGCGGCGTTTTTGGGGTCGCGATAGAAGCGTTCGAGAAAGGGGTTTTCCTCGGGTAGCTCCAACAGAGTGTCGTAATTGAAGGTACAGGCCAGTTTTTTGGCGAGGGTAGTTTTGCCCACTCCGATATTACCCTCAACGGCAATAAATTTCGGTGGCGTTCTCTCCGGCTGGCCAAACTCACACGAACTGGTTTCGCTGTTGTCGATAACCACGTGTTCGACTCCTCTGGTTGGGGCGTCTTCCCTGATGGGTTACAGGCGCCAAAATACTATCAAGCGGGGCGGCCAGTCGAGTACTTTTAGCGCTGTATTTGAGGCTGTCTAGAATTTCTCCAGGCGGTTTTGTGGGCAATCCTGCAGCAACTGTTGCAATAGCTCCCCCGATGGCAGTTGCAGTTGTGGATCGAGCTCAGCGAGTGGCTGCAAAACAAAATTACGCTCAGCCATACGCGGGTGCGGTACCTGCAGACGCGTCTCGTCTAGTTGCTGTTCGCCAAACAATAAAACATCCAAATCGAGGGTTCGCGCTCCCCAGCGCACCGAGCGCTCGCGCCCGTGAGCCTGCTCAATCGTTTGCAGCTGGTCGAGTAACTCAATGGGCGTTAGTGCGCACTCCAGCTCAACCACGGCGTTGACATAATCTGGTTGCTCGCCAGGGCCTATGGGCGCACTGTGATAAAAGCTGGAACAGCGCAGCAGGCGGCAGTCGGGGATTTCCTCCATGGCCGCCAGGGCACTGCGCAGCTGCTTCTGTGGCTCAGATAGATTACTGCCGAGCCCGATAAAAACCTTTTCCATTATTCGGCAGCCTTTGGCTTGCGTCGGCGTCCGCCACGGGAATTGCGGCCACGTCGATTGTTGCCGCCGCTGCGCTGGAGTTTGCGTACCATTTGCTGGCGTTGTTCATCATCGGCTTGCTGAAAGTCGGTCCACCAGTTGCCCAGACCGGGTTCAATTTCTCCACACTCTTCGCGCAATAGCAGGAAGTCGTAAGCGGCGCGGAAGCGGGGGTGCTCCAGCTGGCGCTGGGCGCGACTGCCGCCGCGTTGTGGCAGACGATGCTGGAGATCCCATATCTCGCGCATGGGGATAGAGAAGCGCTTGGGAATAGCGGTGTGGGCCAGTTGGTTACTGGTAATTTTTTGAGCCGCCTGGGCCAGTGCCGGCGCCGGTGGAATCCCTTTCTCGATGAGCTTTTTCTGCTCCTCGTCCACAGCCGGCCACAACAGGGCAGCGTATAGGAAGGCGGGGGTCACGCGCATATCAGCCTGGATGCGCTGGTCGGTATTACGAAGGGCGCGCTTTGTTAGCTCCAGTGCTGCGGGGTTCTTTTCAATTTGGGCTGCATTATCTGGGAACAGGTGCTGCCACAGATGATAGCGGCGCAATAGTTCGAAAGTGCGCTCGCCCTGGCCGCTCATCAGCAGTTTGAGGATCTCGTCAAACAAGCGCGCGGGGGCGATATTGCGCAGTAGAGGAGCCAGCTCTTTTAGCGGGGCCTCGGTAGCGGGTTCGATGGCAAAATCCAGTTTGGCTGCGAAGCGCACCGCACGCAGCATCCGCACAGGGTCTTCTTTATAGCGGGTAGCGGGAGCCCCGATCATGCGGATCAGGCGATTATTAATGTCCTCAACACCCCCGGTGTAGTCGTGAACAGCGAAGCCATCGGTGGTGTAATAGAGAGCATTGACTGTAAAGTCGCGGCGCATGGCATCGCTTTCCAGGTCGCCGTAGACGTTGTCGCGCAGCAACATACCGTGTTCGGATTGTTTTGCTTCGTGCGTCTCGCCATCGCTGTGGTGGCCCCGAAAAGTGGTGACCTCAATAACCTCGCGGCCAATACGCGCGTGCAGGATTCGAAAGCGCCGACCGACAATGCGTGCGCCGCGAAACAGTACTTTAGCCTGTTCTGGTGTAGCGTCAGTGGCAACATCGAAGTCTTTGGGGTGGCCGCCGAGCATTAGATCCCGCACGCCGCCCCCGACAATGTACGCTTGGTAACCTGCTTCCTGTAGGCGTTTCATGACCGTTAGGGCTGCGCGGCTGATATCCCGGCGGGAGATATTGTGGTCGTTGCGGGCGATAACCCTGGGGCCTTTCTTGGCCGGCTTGCGCCAGCGTTTGATACTACTAATCAAATTATTGAGCATACGGCTGTCTGTCTTGACTGCTGCCATCTGTTGGTGACCGAAAATGCCCTGTTGGTGCTGAGGCCACATCTCCGGTGGCGACAGGCATTACACCTGCACTTTCCTCCCCAACGGAGTTGGGGCATGTTGTTGCACTACTGGGGCCTCTGTACCTGGGCGGGCCCAGGGGGCGAAGTCCAAAACAGGGGGCGGCAATGGCATCTGCTGTCAGTGTGGAGGACTCGCTGGCGCGATTCTAACACACGCAAAGCAATGCGCCCGCAATCTGCGGGTGCCGGAAAGTTGGGGAAAAGTTTGGGAATTATTATTACAGGTATGAAGGCAGCGGCTTCCTTGCGCTCTTAATTTGCTATCAAGCAAACACCCTCTCCCAGGTATAAATCAGTCAGTTTGCAACGCGCTTGTTGTTATTTTTATTCTTCTTTCGAAATTATTGTTATTGTTTATTGTTGTTCTTGCGGTTTTGGCCACTCATTGCTTTTGTTATCGGCCGCCCCATTATTTTTATTGTGTTTCGCCCACTTATTTTGAGTAGTTATAGGGCTTTTAACGGTCATTTATTTTTATTGTTGGCCGTTTTTAATTTTTGTACTAAGAGTAAAGCATTTAGTGTGCCAACTTTTAAAAATCCTTATAAATCAACAAGTTACAATCTTTACGAAAATTGATGGAACTTTTCTGGGTGGCATTGCGTTACGTAAGGTGCGGCAACTGTTACTTGAGGTAGGTCTTGGGTAACACTTCCCTCTGTTACCAGTGATGTAACAAAGTGGGACAGCGGTCATGGACGCGGCTAAAGCCTGTTGAAGAGTAGTTTAAGGGGCTACTTGTTGAGGAAGAGTGGCGTAGGTGAGGGAGGGGGCTCAGCCCCCAAGAAAGTTGATCAGGCTTCGGCAACCGCGCTGCGGCGGGTTTTCTTGCGGGGAATGCCCAGTTTTTGGCGACGCTCCCACAGGCACTTGCGGCTGACCCCCAGCTTTTTCGCCAGCTCGGTCTCGCTCATGGTGTCCTGGTGCTCGATTACGAAGCGAGCGAAGTAGTCCTCCAGCGAGAGATCCTCGCGAGGATCGGTATGCAGGCTGCGCGGACGAGGCTCGCCGATGGCCTCCTCCACGGGGACCAGGTCCAAGTCTATATCTAGGGTTTTGTGGTCGATTTCCCGGCTGTCACGGTCGGTGAGGATGACCGCGCGTTGTATGGCGTTCTCCAGCTCACGAACGTTACCAGGCCAAGTGTACGTGGTGACTGCCTGAACTGCCTCGGGAGAGAGGCGCAGCAGTGGGCGCTCAATTTTGGTGCAGAACTTTTCGAGAAGGTGCTCTGCCAGTGCAAGGACATCGCGGCCGCGCTCGCGCAGCGGTGCCAGAGTCATCTGCACCACGTTGATGCGGTAGTAGAGGTCTTCGCGGAACTTGCGTTCAGCGGCAAGTTGACGCAGGTTACGGTGGGTGGCGGTAACCAGGCGCACATCCACTTTGTGCGACTCGATAGAGCCAATTGGGCGCACCTCACCCTCTTGTATCACTCGCAATAGCCGTGCTTGAGCCTCTAGCGGGAGTTCACCGATTTCATCGAGAAACAGGGTGCCGCCATCAGCGGCGGCAACCAATCCCTCGCGGGCACTCTGGGCGCCGGTAAAAGCGCCCTTTTCGTAACCAAACAGCTCCGATTCGATCAATGTCTCGGGAATGGCGGCACAGTTGACCGAGATCAACGGCTTGCCAGCGCGGCGGCTCTCTTCATGGATAGCTTTGGCCACCAGCTCTTTACCGGTGCCGGTTTCTCCATGCACCAGTACGGTGGCGTCTGTGGGTGCCACTTTGTGAATGCGCCTATAGAGTTCGCGCATAGCCATGCTGTCGCCGATCATTCCGGCGATAGTGCCTGGGTTACTTTTATCCAAAGGCGCTTGGGCGCGACTTTGTTCGGCCTTGCCGATGACGCGGCGCACGGTGGCGAGCATCTCGTCGTGGTCGAATGGCTTGGCGATATAGTCCGCGGCGCCCATGCGCATGGAGTCCACAGCGGAGCGCAGGCTGGCGTAACTGGTCATGATCAATACCGGTACTTCACCGGCATGCTTGAGCAAGTCGGTGCCCGGTGCACCGGGTAGGCGCAGGTCTGAGATAACCAGGTCCACTTCATTGACCCGGTGCTTACTAAGGGCCTCCCTAACTGAGCCCGCCTCACTGACCTTATATCGGTGCCGCTCTAACAGTTTGCGCAGCGCCGTTCGAATAATGGCTTCATCTTCGACGATCAGGATGTGGCTCATATGTTACGCCTGGTTACAAAATGCTCAATAAACGCCTAGTTTTACCCGGCCGCCGTTTCGATGCAACTCAAAAACGGATAACCGGGTTATTTTTGCCCAGTTCCTGGCCGGTTTGCCGGCTGGAGTCTTAGCCTGCCAAGGGCAGCTGTACAGTAAATCTGGCGCCGCGGCCGGTCTCCGGATTGGCCGGGCTCTCCAGCTCTAGCTGCCCTCCGTGCTCTTCAACAATGCTGTACACCATGGCCAAGCCCAGGCCTGTACCTTCTCCGGGTTCCTTGGTCGTGAAGAAGGGTTCCAGAATACGCTCGCGGTGTTGGGCAGAGATACCGGGGCCGTCGTCGGTGACTGACACACAGGCACAACCCTTGGCTTCTCGACCTTCAATGCGGATGAGACCGCCATCCGGGCTGGCGTCGCGGGCATTGCTGAGCAGGTTGATAAATACCTGGATCAGACGCTGGTTATCCCCGGGGGCGATCAGATCTGCTGGGACTGCATTTTCGAAGCGCACCTCGGTTTTATCCCGTTGCAGGGATAGCAGGTGCACCGCTTCCTGCACACAGGCGTAGAGGTCTACCGGAGCCCGCTCGCTCTCTTGGCTGCCACTGTGAGAAAAATTCACCAGTGAGTGTACGATGCGGCTGATGCGCTGGGTCTGGCTGAGGATTTGGTCGGCAGTTTCCAGCACTTCCGGATTGTCGCAATCGAACTGGAGGTTCTGTGCCAGGCAGGCGATACCGGTCACTGGGTTGCCCACCTCGTGGGCGACACCGGCGGCGAGGCGTCCCACCGAGGCCAGGCGTTCGCTGTGAATCAGCTCCTGCTCCAGAATCTGGGTCTCGGTGATGTCCTCAAGCAGTAACATCTGCCCATCGCCACGCTGGTTGCGGGCCCGCCCGCTGCGGCTGCGTTTCTGCCGGGTTTTGTGCAGGTTGAGCCAGTGGCTATTGCCGCCGAGACTGACTTGCTGCTTGAAGCGGCTGGCATCGCTGGATTCGGCAAACTCCGCTAGCAGACTGCGCCAGGGTTCGGCCAGATATTCCAGCTTGGAGCCAATTACCTCAACGGCGGCAATCCCGGTGAGATCCTGCATGGCGTAATTCCACAACAGTATCTCGCCGTCGCGCCCCAGAGAGCAGGCGGCCATGGGAAGCTCCTCCAGCATTTGCCGGTGGTACAGCCGCAAATTGTTCAGCTCTGCCGCCAGCCCGGTCAGCTGGTGCTTGTAACGCCCCAGGCGTGTCTCGATCAGGTGGATATCCTTGTTGGCCGGCTGATCGCTGTTCTGAAAGGGAAAGTGGCGATCGATAATCTGGCCGGCCAGTACCCGTCCGAGCAGCCCGGACAGGTTGGATTCAATGCGATTGCGAAGCTGGCGCAGGGCATAGGGGCGGCGCTCGTTATCGGGCAGGTTGAGCTGATTGAGGGCGCGCTTCACTTCGGTGTTGGCGGTGGCCGCCCCTAGGCTCTCCGCCAGGCGCAGGCGAAAGTCCGCTGCGGACTGTACATCGAGCCCCAGGCGCAGAGCCTGGGCGATGGTGTCGTCACTGCATAGGTCGGCGGCGTATTGCTCCAGGCTGCTCGTTGAAGTGAACAGTGAGAGGCTGACGAATAGGATTATATTGACACCGAGAGACAGGGTAGTGACCTGGGTCCAGATGGACATGCCCAGGGGTATCTGCAGAGAAGTACCCGGTAGGGTGATACCGGTTAGTTCGAACACCGATGGCAGCAACAGGCCGCAACCCCAGATCAACATCCCCGCCAGAAGTCCGCCAATCAGGCCACGTCGATTGCCTCGCGGCCAGTGAATAACGGCGAAGATACCCGGTAGAAACTGCAGGGAACCGATAAAGGCCAGCAGGGCTAAATCCGACAGGGAAAGGCGATTGTCCAGCAGCAGATAAAAGGCAAAACCCGCGATAAACAATGCAGCGATTAAAGCGCGGCGCAGCCACACCAACTGGCGGTACATATTGTCTTCGGAGTCCCAGCGGGTGCCCGGTAGCAGCCAGTGATTCATGACCATGGTAGATAATGCCAGGGTGATCATAATCAGTGCGCCGGTAGCGGCGGAGAGCCCGCCGATAAAGGCCAGTGTTGTGAGCAACGCTGAGCCACTGGCACGCGGCACCGCCAGCGAGAAGTACTGTACCGGTTCAGTCACATCCAGGGCGAAGCCCGCCCACATAATCGGAAAGATCGGCAGCGCCATTAGCAACAGGAAAAGCGGAAAACCCCAGCTGGCGGTGCGCAGGGCCTGGCCGGTGGGGCGCTCGGCGATGCTGAGGTAAAAGATATGTGGCATGGCCACGGCGGTAGCGATAAAGACTAACAGCAGTGTATGCGAGGAGCCCTGTTCAATGGGGGTGTAGAGCAGCTGCTGCATATCATTGTTTTCCAGCAGCCACTGGTCGAGCCCTGAGAAACCGCCGAACACACCGTAAACGGCATAACCACCGACCGCGGTCAGTGCCACCAGTTTAACCAGGGATTCCAGCGCCATGGCACTGGCGAGGCCCTCACCGCGCTCACGGGTGGCGCCGTACATACTGGTGAAGACTGCCAACAGCACACAGTAGAAAAAGGCGATTAGGTTTTTACTGGAAACACCACTGTCGGGCAGGCCGAGGGCGGCGACGCTGTCTCGTGACAGCAGTGCCAAGGTTTCCGATACCGCCTGGATCTGTAGGGCGACCAGTGGTAGCAGCGCCAATAGCATAAACAGGGTGGCCAGGGTGCCCACCTGGCGGCTGTGGTAGCGGAAAACCAGTAGATCTGCGGGGGAGTAGAGCTGGTAGCGTTGGGCCAGGCGCGCGAGGGGCTCCAGTGCCACAGGCGCAAATAAGAACATGGCACCGGTGCCCAGGTAGTAGGCAAGCACCCCGTAGCCGTATTGCCAGGCGAGGTCGACAATGCCATAGAACGTCCAGGCAGATAGAGAGACCCCCAGCGAGAGTACGTACACCAGTGGATGGCGCACCCAGCGTGCGGGCAGCCAGCCCTTGGAAGTGGCGAAAGCGACAAAGAACAAGGTAGCGATGTAGGCAACCCCGATCAGGGCAATATGGGCGATCTCAAAGCTCATTCGAGTTGCGCCTCCACTGGATAAAAATCGCCAGCAGGATCAAAACGAACCAGAGGATAAAGGGCCGGTACCAGGCGCCAACGGGGTTGATCATCCAGGTAAATATGGTGGGGGAGAACACATAGCCCACCAGCACGAGCAGGATTAGCAGGGTGCGGTTGCTCATAGGTTGTTATGTAAATCCGCGTGGAGGGTGAAAAGTTAAATGGCGAGCCTGTCGGCTGGCGCAAAAATGTTAATTGCCTCCAACGATCAGTGCAATTGTCGGTCGCGTTTATCGATCTGATGACGCTGCCAGCGTGCAGCAGCCCACTTGAGAATATGTTCTGGCGCCTCGCCCTCCAGCCCATCCGCGACATGAAAGCCGAGAAAATCCAGTGCGGTGCAGAGATTGCTGGCGGCTCGGTTGTCGTCGATAGCCGGTGCGTGGTTTTGTTTGCTGAGTTTTTGCGCCCCCCCCGGTCCCATGACCAGCGGCAGGTGGCCGAAGATCGGTGCTCTGTTATCGAGTAGGTGAAACAGACGAATTTGTGCAGCGGTGGTGTCGAGCAGGTCCGTTCCGCGCACGATATGAGTAATGCCCTGGGCAATATCATCGACCACTACCGCCAGCTGATAGGCGTAGAGGCCATCGCGGCGCTTGAGAATGGTGTCTTCGCGCACTGGCTGGGATTGGGGCCCGCGCCAGATATCTTCGAAGTGCTCCTCACCTCCGGCACAGGACAGGCGCAGGGCGCAGGCACCTGTGCCCTCGTCTTTTATCCGGCAGGCTTGATTGTCGTGCCCACCATTTTGACGGATCTGGCTGCGTGAGCAATGACATGGATATAGGAGTCCGCGTTGGCGTAACTGTGACAGAACTGCCTCGTACTGGGCGTGGCGCTTACTTTGCCACACCACGGGGCCGTGCCAGTGCAGCCCATGGGATTCCAGGGATTTCAGTATTCGAGTGGCTGCGCCGGGCTCCTCGCGCGGGGGGTCGAGATCTTCCATGCGCACGAGCCAGTGCCCGCCATGCGCAAGGGCGTCCAGATAGCTGCCGAGTGCGCACACTAGCGAGCCGAAATGCAGAGGACCGCTCGGCGAAGGCGCGAAGCGACCGAAATAGGGCGTTTTACTATTCAAAGTGATAGGGGCGGTCCCGTCGACCGCCCTGTCGAGCCGGGCGATCAAGGGTGATCGCCGCAATACGATGGGGAAAAATCAGCCGGAAAGCTGTTTTTCTTTGATTTCCGCCAGGGTTTTGCAGTCCACACACAGGGTTGCGGTGGGGCGCGCTTCAAGACGGCGGATACCAATATCGACCCCACAAGCTTCACAGAAACCGTAATCATCCTGGTCGATCAGCTCCAGGGTGGCGTCGATTTTCTTAATCAGCTTGCGCTCGCGATCGCGGGTGCGAAGTTCAAGGCTGAACTCCTCTTCCTGGCTCGCACGATCAGCGGGATCGGGAAAGTTTGCAGCCTCGTCTTTCATGTGGGAAACGGTGCGGTCCACTTCCGCCATCAGTTCGGCCTTCCAGGCCAACAGCAAGTTGCGGAAATGCTCCTGCTGCTTCTCATTCATGTACTCTTCGCCCTTAGTCTCCTTGTAGGGCTCAAAGCCGTGCAGAGAATCGGTGCTCGCAGCAGTTTTGGGCATAGTCGTTGCCTCTCTTTCTTTACGGGCCCCCGATAATGGGGGCGATACCACCAAATTCAATCTAGCCTAGACCGGAATCTTTTTGGGTGATGCTTTTTTCACCTATCAAATCAGTTTCGGTGGCAGGCTAATCCTTGCCCCGATTGCCGGTACCCCGGCGACCGAGAGCGAGGAAGCTATCAAATCTGCGCGATTCGCGCCACAAATAGTTGTCTGCTATTTTGTGGCGCTGAAATGTACAAGAGTGCCAGCCAGTGAAGTTTTCCCCTGAGTTACAAAAGGCCACCCTGTTGCGCCGCTATAAACGTTTCCTCGCTGATGTGGAGACGGCTGATGGCGAGAAATTTACCATCCACTGCCCAAATACCGGTTCTATGAAAAATTGCTGGATCGAAGGCGGCGCCTGTTGGTATTCGGACTCGGGCAATCCCAAGCGCAAGTACCGCCACACGCTGGAAATTTGTACAACACCGGATGGATCTCTGGCCGGCGTTAATACTGGGCGCGCGAATGCCCTGGTGGAAGAGGCAATAAATTCCGGTGTGGTTAGTGAGTTGCAAGGGTATGAATCCCTGCGTCGGGAAGTGCGTTATGGCGAAGAAAACAGCCGCATCGATTTTCTGTTGTCTGGCGATGCTGGCGACTGCTATGTGGAGGTTAAGAATGTCACCCTGGCGGATGGTGCGCGGGGTTATTTTCCCGATGCGGTGAGTGCTCGCGGTGCTAAGCACCTGCGTGAGTTACAGAAATTGGCTGAGAGTGGTGTGCGTGCAGTGCTTTTTTACTGTGTACAGCACAGTAGCATAGATAGCGTAGAGGCAGCGCGAGAAATCGACCCGGCTTATGCTAAAGCTCTCGACAGTGCTATCTCAGCCGGTGTGCAGGTGCTCGCTTACCGTGCGCGGATGAGCGCCGATGAAATCGTTTTAGGCGAAGCTCTGCCGTTTCGCAGAGGGAATTTAGAGTAACTGGTCGGGTGGGGGCCACCCAGCCAGTAAAATCTTATTCAGGCAGCAGGGCGTAGAGGCCGTCTTGGGCGTATTCCACGGGGATGGGAGTAAGTGAATCGCCGGTGCAGGGCCCGGCAATACATTCGCCGGTTTCAATGGTGAACAGCGCCCCATGGGAGGCGCATTGGATCAGTGCGCCATCGGGATCGAGGAACTGGTCTTCCTGCCAGTCGAGATTGATACCGCGATGGGGGCAGGTGTTTTTATAGGCGAAAACCTCGCCCCCTTTCATTACCGCAAACACATTGTCGGTGCCGGCGGCGGTGTCACCGAGGGAGAAGCCCTTGGATTGCCCTTCCGCTAATTCCTCGTAACGGCACAGGAAGTATTTCTGCATAACTGGTCGGCCTTAGGCGCAATTATTTATTCGTTATTGCGGCGCCTTCTCTCCAGATAGGTTGATTTGGGGAAGCTGCGCCAGATTCTGCCCCGATTTATTGGGGCGCCGCGAGTGTAATCGAGGTGTAGCGGATTGTCCCGTTGCGCATTATCCCCAAAGTGATCTGGTCGCCGGCGCGGTACTTCTCAAGTGCATTGAGCAGGTCGTCGTAGCTGCGGACGGGTTGCTGTTCGACTTCCACGATAACGTCTCCGAGCTGCCAGCCCCCTTGGCGTGTGCGATAAATGCCTTGTAAACCGGCTTTTTCCGCCGGCATACCAGGGGCTGTGCGCAGCACCGCCACACCTTCAAAACCGTAGCGGCTGCTCCACTGGTCCGGTGCGGATTCAATGCCGAGAATCGGTCGCACCAGGCGGCCGTAGTTAATCAGTTGCGGCACTATTTTCTTTACAGTATCCACAGGAATAGCAAAACCGATGCCCACACTGGCACCGCTGGGGCTATAGATAGCGGTATTTACCCCGATCAGACGGCCGAGGGAATCGAGCAGGGGACCGCCAGAGTTGCCGGGATTAATGGCGGCATCGGTTTGGATCACATTGCGAATGGTGCGGTTGTTGGCGGCCTCGATTTCACGCCCCAACGCGCTGACCACTCCGGTGGTTAGGGTAGTATCAAGGCCAAAAGGGTTGCCGATGGCGAGTACTTTTCGGCCCACAGAGAGTTCACTGGAGGTACCGGCAACCAGTGGTTTAAGTAATTTTTTCGGAGCCTCGATTTTCAACACCGCCAGATCTTTTTCGGGAGCGGAACCCACTACAGTGGCGGGCCACTCACTGCGGTCCTGCAGGGTGATTGTGACTTTACGCGCGCCCTCGATGACATGGAAATTGGTCACAACGTGACCCTGTTCATCCCAGATAAATCCACTGCCGGCGCCTTTGGGTACTGCGTGCAGGCGCAGGGTTCTGCGATCGCGAACCAGGGTTTCATTGGTGACATACACCACAGAGGGGCTGGCAAAATTAAACACCTGCATGGTGTTGCGTTCATCATCTGTGGCGAACTCCTGTACCTCTGCGTACAGGGGAGCACTGAGAATGAATAAAAGGATCGACAGAATAGTGGGCAGAGTTTTAAGCGGTGTCATGGTCGCTGTCTTCGCTTTAGCACTTTAATGAAAAGTTTACTTTGCTCGTTGTGAGGGAGTGAAGATGGGGGCGCGGCAATGAATTAAAACCCGCCCCTAAAACGTGCCAACAGCAATCTGGGTTATTACTTACGGAAGTTTTGCAGGGCCAGGATACGATCATCCAGCGGCGGATGGGTGGCTAATAGTGCGCCCATATTGCCGAAAATACCGAAGGCTTTCATATTGCCCGGCAGCGGTTCTTCGTGACCCCGTTCAGATTCCACTTTGAGCCGTTGCAGTGCGGCGATCATTGAATTGGGGCTGGCGAGGGTGGCGCCGGCGTGGTCTGCGCGATACTCCCGACGGCGGCTGAACCAAGCGATGATAAACATGGCGAGGAAGCCAAAAATTATATCCATCACGATAGAAGTAACGTAATAGCCGATGCCAAGGCCTTGCTCATTGCGCAGTATCACCCGGTCGACAAAGAAACCGACCAGCCGTGCGAAGAACATCACAAAGGTATTCACCACTCCCTGAATCAACGCCAGAGTTACCATATCGCCGTTGGCCACGTGACCGATCTCATGGCCGATCACCGCACGGGCCTCTTCGCGGCTGAAGCGCTGCAGTAATCCGGCGCTTACAGAGACCAGGGCATTGTTGCGATTCCAGCCGGTGGCAAAGGCGTTGGCTTGGGGCATGGGAAAAATACCCACATCCGGCATACCGATATTGGCCTTGCGCGAAAGCTCCCGCACAGTCTCCACCAGCCATTGCTCATCGGCGCTGCGCGGCTCGGTGATAATCTGGGTGCGGGTACTCATGCGGGCGATGGTCTTGGAGAGAAACAGGGATATAAACGAACCACCAAACCCAAAAAGAGCGCAGAGGAGTAACAGTGCCCCCAGATTTAGGTCGACCCCGTTGGCCTGAAGGATGCCCCCGATACCAAAAATATTGAAGATGATGCCAACCAGAACTAATACCGCAAGGTTGGTCAGCAGGAATAGCCCAATGCGCAACATCGGCTCTCTCCGTCTCTTTGCCCTTAGACAAGTTTAGATAGGTTGTGGTGGTTTGTGTGACAAAAGCTCGAGTTATTGCGTAGCCGTAGCATGGGGTAAGGCATTAGGGGCCAGTGCGAACGTCTCGGTACATCTTGCGCAGGCACTCAGATGCGCAAGGGCCCCAGCGTAGCTTTTCCCTTTCTAAAATTGTTGGTGACAGGCTTTAGTTTGAATTCTGTGTAGCCAGCAGGCGGTCGGCTTCAGTGACCAATTGCTGTTTAAGATCTGGGTCCAGATCGTTCCAGTGCACATCAAGTAGAGCACCTTGCAGTGCATAAAGCATGACGCGCGAGGCGTTGATCCCGCGGTTGCGAATACTGATAAAGGCCTCAACCGGGCCAATACGATGGAGGTCTTCGTAGGTGCGAATACCAATGGAGTGAAGGATGTTAACGGAGGCGAGCCCCAAATTTTTCAGCTTAAGTAGTTCTGATTGACTTGGGTGCATTCAGTTTTCCCTGCAAGGTTTTCCGTCCAGTAGTCACGATCAATCCCCAATCGCGGGGCTGAACTTAACATAAATTAGCAAGCTGCCAACAAAGATAACCGCCGCATGCCCTAAGACAGCGCCTATTACTTTGCCTAGCATTTCCAGTGGCCACTTATTCCATGCCGCTCTTTGGTAGAGTAATAGCTGGGGGTTTACTCACTTTAGCCCGCCTTTTGAAAATCGCCTGTCTATAGGAGCCAAATGTTATCCACACCGCTTAAGAGTATGCTCTTCGGGCTAACCGATATGCACGTTATCCTCGATCCACCCTCAGGACAGCTGCTGCACCCTGAGGCACTGGTGGCATTTCAGCGCCTGCGGCGCGATGCGCGAGATGCCGGTTTTGACCCCAAGGTGGTCTCAGGTTTTCGCAGCTTTGAGCGCCAGCGCACCATCTGGAATAACAAGGCACAAGGTCTGCGTCCAGTGCTGAACACCGATGGCGTAGAGCTTGAAGTCTCTGAGCTGCCACCGCAGGAGTTAGTGCTGGCCATACTGCGTTGGTCGGCACTGCCCGGTGCCTCGCGCCACCATTGGGGTACTGATTTCGACATTATCGATGCCGCCGCTGTAGCCGAGGACTACCAGGTACAGCTCACCCCACAGGAAGTGGCCGATGATGGGGTTTTTGGCGCTTTTCACCAATGGCTGGATCAGCGTATAGCCGCGGGGCAAAGTTACGGCCTGTTTCGTCCCTATGCCGAAGATCTCGGTGGCGTTGCACCTGAGCGCTGGCATTTGAGTTATGCACCGCGAGCCCAGGAGCTACAGCATCTGTTGACACCCGAACGCCTGGAGGCGCAGTTGCGCTCCTGCGACTTGGCGCTGTGTGACACGGTTTGCGAGCAGCTGGAGCACATCTATACGCGCTTTGTATGGATTCCGGATCACTGTTATCCGACAGATATGCCGCTCTGAGTAAAATCTACGCAAATCTGTACGCTTTATTTTCACCGCCGGATGGCGCTTGAAAGGCCCTGGTATTCCTGCGAAGCTGCGCGGGCCCAATGGCGCAAAGTTGTGTGAGACAAATCAAATACATTGGGAAAGCGCCGGGAAAATGAGTACGACAGGTGAGGAACTGAATATCGACAGCCAAACTGAGCCCAGAGACGTATGGAGTGCTATGCGCGCAGAGGCTGCCGCAGCTGCCAGGGATGAACCAATTCTGGCGAGTTATTTTCACAATACGGTGCTGCGCCACAAGTCGGCGGAGCACGCAATCGCCGACCAGTTAGCCTCAGTCCTGGATCACAATGCACTCACCTCCACCGCTTTGCAGGAGGTGATCGCTTCGGCCTTGCAGGCTGATACAGGGATATCCCGCAGTATGCTGGCGGATATCTGTGCCTGGTACGATCGCGATCCCGCCTGTGATCAGTACCTCACCCCCTTTCTCTACTTCAAGGGCTTTCATGCACTGCAGTCGCACCGAATTGCCCACTGGCTGTGGAAGCAGGGCCGCACGACGCTCGCGCTGTACTTCCAGAGCCGTGTGTCGGAACAGTTTTCTGTGGACATCCATCCCGCAGCTCAATTTGGCAGCGGCATTATGATTGACCACGCTACGGGCCTGGTCGTGGGAGAGACCTCGGTGGTGGGCGACAACGTCTCTATTTTGCATTCGGTGACTCTGGGCGGCAGCGGCCGAGGTTCCGGGGATCGCCACCCGAAGATTGGTCACGGGGTTATGATCGGTGCCGGCGCCAAGATATTGGGGCCTGTACGGGTGGGTGAGGATGTGAAGATTGCTGCGGGTAGCCTGGTTCTACAGGACGTCCCCGACCACACCACAGTGGCCGGTGTCCCCGCTCGTCAAGTCGGTGGCCGGATAGAAAAGGCCCCCGCGTTTACCATGGATCAAACCCTGGATTCCGAAGAATAAACTCACTGCAGCAAGTATTATCCAACCAGCATTACACATAGGGATTGAGTGATGACCCAAGCCACCTATAGCCTGATTTTCCGCGGCGACCTGATTGCCGGGTTTACTGCCGGTGATGTGAAGGCCAATTTGGCGCGCTTGTTTAAGAGCAGCCCGCAGGCAGTGGAAAAACTGTTTAGTGGTCGACCGCTGGTGCTGCGCAAGGGGTTGAGTCGCGCCCAGGCGGAGCAATTTCAAGCGACCCTGGCCAAGGTTGGGGCTCAGGTCAATCTGAAAAGCGAGGGTGGCCCTGAAGACGTCCCTCCGGTGCCCGAACCGAGTCAAACACCTCAGCCAGAGGGCCCTCGCGTTCCAAACTGGACGCTCGCGCCAATGGAGGGCAATCTGATTAAGGACCACGAACGCGAGTCGATAGCGGAGGTGCAGGTGCCCACCGAACATATCAGCCTGCGCGCGGCGGAGGGGTTGTTACTGGATGAGAGCGAGCGGGCCGAAACAGTTGCTGCACCAGTCAATATTCCCCAATGGGATCTCAATTAGATCTTCTGCGATTCGCGTTGATTACAGCGCCCAGGCATAAAAAAACCGGCTAGATGCCGGTTTTTTTATGCCTGTCAGCCCGGCCAATACAAAATCGTGCCGGGCTTAAGAGAAGCTGTGATTAGCCTTCTTCTTTCAGGTAGCGCTCGCGAGAGGAAAGCACTTCTTTGCGCGCTTCTTCAGCGTCGGCCCAGCCTTCCACTTTCACCCACTTGCCAGCTTCCAGAGCCTTGTAGTTCTCGAAGTAGTGTTCGATCTGCTTGAGCAGCAGCTCGGGCAGGTCGCCAATTTCCTGAACGTGATCGTACAGCTTGGTCAGCTTGGTGTGAGGTACCGCCAGCAGCTTGGCGTCAACACCGGATTCGTCGGTCATTTTCAGAACGCCGATCACGCGAGAGCGGATCACGGAGCCAACCATTACCGGGTAGGGTGCCACTACCAGTACGTCCAGGGGGTCGCCGTCTTCGGACAGAGTCTGGGGTACATAACCGTAGTTGGCTGGGTAGAACATGGGAGTGGCAACGAAACGATCCACAAATACGGCGTCTGAGTCCTTGTCCACCTCATATTTGATGGGGTCGGAGTTGGCAGGGATCTCGATGATTACGTTGATATCGCTGGGCAGGTCTTTACCTGCGGGGATCTTGTCGAAGCTCATTGCTGGTCCTGAACTGGGTAAAACGAAAAATTTGGAGCGCGGATTATATATGCAGTTCGGCACGGCTGAAAGTCACGCCCTTAAAGGAAATATGGGGCGTCAAGGCTCGGCTGGCGGGTCTATCCTGTAGGACATTGATAACAACAATGGGCAGGGATGGCCATGATCAAAGCGCGGGAGGTAAAAACCGTTCAGGAGGCTCGTGCCATCGTTGAGGGGCGCGGTCTCAGTCATGTGAAAGTGGGCCTGTTTGATTTGGATGGGGTCATGCGCGGCAAATATATGAGCCGTGAAAAATTCTTCTCTGCCCTGGAGCAGGGGTTTTCCTTCTGTGATGTGGTGCTGGGCTGGGATGTTAAAGACCAGCTCTATGACAATACCCGTTATACCGGCTGGCACACGGGCTACCCAGACGCGCCGGTGCGTATCCTGCCGCACAGCTGTCGCGATATTCCCTTTGAAGACAATATGCTGTTATTCCTGGCGGAGTTTGATGAACGGGCTCAGGTCGTGTGTCCGCGTGCGGCTCTGCAGCGGGTGGTAGACCGTTGTCGGGCTATTGGATTTGAGCCCTTCGCGGCTTTGGAATACGAGTTCTTTTTATTTGATGAAACACCCGAGTCGGTACGGGAAAAGGGCTTTCGCAATCTGAAGCCTTTCACGCCGGACTGGTTTGGCTATTCAATGCTGCGCAATTCGGTTCACGCCGAACTCTACCGGGAAATCCTCGAAATGGGTGAGTGTATGGACTTCCCTTTGGAGGGGCTTCACACAGAAACCGGCCCGGGGGTTCTCGAAGCGGCAATCGCCGTGGATAGGGTCGAGGCTGCTGGGGATAAAGCCGCATTGTTTAAAACCTTTATGAAAGTGCTGGCCCAGCGTATGGGCCTGATGGCGACTTTTATGTCGCGCTGGTCCAGCGATCTTCCCGGGCAGAGTGGCCATATTCATTTATCGCTGCGCGATTTGAATAACGGCAATGCCGTGTTTTTCGATGGCTCTCAGCCCCAGGGAATCAGTGAGACCATGCGTTACTTTATCGCCGGCCAACAGCGCCTGATGCCAGAATTCCTGGCTCTGTTCGCGCCAACTATCAACAGCTATCGTCGCCTGGTTCCGGGTTTTTGGGCGCCTACCGGTGCGAACTGGGGCGTCGAAAATCGCACCACGGCCTTGCGTGCCATCCCCGGCGGGGAAAAATCACAGCGGGTGGAATACCGCCTGGGCGCTGCAGATGCCAACCCCTATCTGGCGCTGGCCGCCGCCCTGGGCTCCGGCCTTTACGGAATCATGCAGCAGTGGCAGCCCAGTACGCCCATTGAGGGTAATGCCTATACCCTGACACAAGAGGCACAGCAGGCGTTGCCTACCACTTTATGGGATGCCACCCAGCGTCTAAAAAATTCCGAGACGGCTCATGAATTATTCGGCAGTGAATTTATTGAACATTTCGCCGCCAGCCGGGAATGGGAGGAGCGCGAGTATCGTCGCCATGTTACTGACTGGGAGCTGGATAGGTATTTTGAAATTATTTAAATGGCCCTTTTAAAAGCCCGCTTTTGTGATTTTTTGGATGGTAAGGAAATCAAAATAAGCCGCGGATAAGGAATATTTAATATGCACCACCTGCGCTGTATTTCCCCTGTCGATAACAGTGTATATCTGGAGCGGGCCCTGGCCGGCGAGGCTGAAATTCGTGTAGCCCTGGATAGGGCGGCGGCTTCACAAAAAGCCTGGCGATTGACCCCTCTGGTGGAGCGTATTGCCATTGTCCACCGTGCAGTGGAGTTTTTTACCGAGCGCAAGCATCGCCTGGCTGAGGAACTCTGTTGGATGATGGGCAGACCCATTCGTTTTGCACCGGGCGAAATAGACGGCTTTGCAGAGCGCGCTACGGCCATGGCAAATCTGGCAGAGGAGGCCCTTGTAGATATCCATTTGCCAATTAAACCAGGATTTTCCCGCTTTATACGCCGTGAACCGCTGGGGGTTTCCCTGGTGATCGCCCCCTGGAACTACCCCTATTTAACCGCGGTAAATGCACTGGTGCCATCTTTGCTGGCTGGCAATGCGGTCATATTAAAACATTCGGCACAAACGCCCTTGTGCGCCGAGCGTATGGTGGAGGCTTTCAGGGAAGCGGGTCTGCCCTACGGAGTATTTCAATATTTGCACCTCAATCATTCCAATACGCAACGTTTAGCCTGTGCCGAAGAAATCCAGCATATTGCTTTTACCGGCTCTGTGGATGCCGGGGCCAATATAGAGCGTATCGTTGCCGGCCGATTTATCCAGTTGGGACTGGAGCTGGGTGGTAAGGACCCCGCTTATGTGCGTGAAGATGCGGACCTTGAACTGGCGGTAGAGGCTGTAGTAGATGGTGCTTTTTTTAATTCCGGTCAGTCTTGCTGTGGTATTGAACGTGCCTATGTACAGGAAAATCTATTCGACGAATTTGTCGAACGCGCCGTGGCACTAGTGGATGATTACCAATTGGGGCGCCCCGATGACCCTCAAACAACCCTGGGTCCGTTAGTCAATGCAGAGGCTGCCGACAAAGTGCGCACTCAAATTGATGAAGCAGTGGCCCAGGGCGCCCAGCCCCACCTGCACAGCAGTAAATTTTCCATGGACAGGCGCGGTACTCAGTATATGGCACCACAATTACTTACCGGTGTGCGGCAAAAAATGCGGGTAATGCGCGATGAATCTTTTGGCCCGGTTTTGGGGGTGCAAAAAGTCCATGACGATGGTGAGGCTCTAGAATTAATGAATAACAGCCCTTTCGGTTTGACGGCAGCTATTTTTTCACAAGATGAAGAAACTGCCCTGGCAATTGGCGATCACTTGCGAGTGGGCACAGTGTTTCTCAATCGCTGCGACTATTTAGACCCGGAATTGGCCTGGAGCGGCGTTAAACAATCTGGCAGGGGGTGTACTTTGTCCAGAGTCGGGTTTGAGCAGCTAACCAGGCCCAAATCATTTCACTTTAAAGTTGGGGGCTAGTAAACCAGTAAAGAGGGAAATGTTGTGAGGTGGATTGCTTGTTGTATTTATGGTGTGTTCTTAACTTATCCCCTGGTGCTAAACGCGGAGTCCTATGTTTATAGAGATATTGCTCTAGAGGTCCCTGATGGTTGGTCGATACGCAGAGAATATAATGACTATGTGGGAATAGAATTTTGCCAGAATGATACAGGCAATGTGATGGGGTTTTTTCTGAGGAAAGGGTTGCTGGTTAATGGAGGAGACCCCAGTGTGTTCTTAAAAATGCACCCATTGGAGCATCCAGTTTCTTCGGTACAGATTGGCAAATATTCAGGTTACTTTGTCACTTTTACATCGGAAGAAAAGTGTTCGGCAAATTGGTTTTTGGGGGATGGGAGCGATCTACTGATTGCGTCCTATCAAGGTGACTGTCATTCAGTGGATTTTACTCCAGTGATTAAGTTAGTCGAATCTATCGAGCCCTTAGAAGATGTAGTCGATTAATGATGCTTCTGCTGGTTTTAAAGGTCCAGTTAATAAAATGACAATCGCGTTTTTTTCAGCTGTAGTTTGGCCTATGGATAATAACCCCGAGCTTTTACAGGTGGAATATCCAGATAGCGTTGAGGTCATGAATAGAAAATTTGTTTTTAACCTTATCCTATCGGTTAAACGCATAGAGACTGTGGGTAACTAGAAATTTTAAATGGCTAGGCAGTAAAGGCAGAGAGGATAATGTGGATAAATACCGGGTAAACTGGAATTTTCCTACCAATATTTGGGTTGGTCCCGGCCGGATATCAGATCTTGCCAAAGCCTGCTCTGATCTCAATATGCAGCACCCCTTACTGGTAACGGATCCCGGTATTGCAGGCATACCACTGCTTCAACGCGCATTGGTGCCTTGTAAGGAATACGGCCTGGAGGTGGAGATTTTCTCCTCAATCAAGGGGAATCCCAATGGTGAGAATATTGACAGTGGTGTCGAGCTGTTACGAGATAAAAATTGCGACGGCGTAATCGCCTTCGGTGGTGGTTCAGCCATAGATGCCGGTAAGGCGATTGCCCTAATGGCCGGGCAGCGTCGTCCCATTTGGGATTTTGAAGATATTGGAGATAACTATAAGCGGGTTGACCTCGACGGCATGCTTCCAGTAATTGCCGTGCCTACAACCGCGGGCACTGGCTCGGAAGTCGGGCGGGTGGCGGTCATAACCGATGAGCAGGCGAAGCTAAAACGCCTGATATTTCACCCCAAACTATTGCCGGATATCGTCATACTGGATGCCGAACTGACTCTGGATCTTCCCCCCCAGATTACTGCAGCCACTGGCATGGATGCACTCTCGCATAACCTGGAAGCTTATTATTCCCCCATTTACCACCCCATGGCAGAGGGCATCGCACTACAGGGGATGCGTCTGATTAAGAATTATCTGCCCCGTGCTTACATGATTGGCGCTGAGTTGAAAGCCCGCCAACAGATGTTGGTAGCCTCCTGTATGGGAGCCACCGCATTTCAGCGTGGCTTGGGAGCTATTCATGCCCTGGCACATCCGCTCGGTGCCCTATATGACAAGCATCACGGTTTACTCAACGCCATATTGATGCCCTATGTGCTTGTAGCCAACCGGCCCGCTATAGAGGTTCCCATGGGGCAGTTGGCCCTCTCACTGCAATTGACCGGCAAAGATAGGTTCGAGAGCGGTTTCGATGCCGTGCTGAATTGGATTCTCGGTCTGCGTCAGCAATTAAATATTCCCCACACTCTGGTTGAAATCGGTATCAAAGCTGAAGATGCCGATAGAATCGCTCATATGGCTGCGGCAGACCCCTCGGCAGCCAGTAATCCTATGTCGTTTAGTGCAGTGAAATATCGCGATATTTTCCTGCGTGCTTGCCAGGGTAGTGTCACACTGTAAGAGTTTCCCTCTATGAGTCGACAGAAGAGTAACCATCAATAGAACATTCCATAGGAATTCGTTATGCGCGGTATTTTTACTCTGTTTATTCTTCTGGCAGCTACCCTCGGATATGCCCAGGATTCTCCTGATATACGAACCGCTATTTTTGCTGGAGGCTGTTTCTGGTGTATGGAACCGCCGTATGACAAAGTGAATGGCGTGCTGGAAACCACCTCAGGTTACAGCGGTGGTCATGTAAAGAACCCCTCCTATGATCAGGTCTCTGCTGGTGGCACCGGCCATGCCGAGGTGGTGCAAGTTAAATATGATGCAAACAAAGTGAGTTATTCCGAGTTACTCAATATTTTTTGGCACAACGTGGACCCCTTTGATGCCGGTGGCCAGTTTTGTGACCGGGGCGACCAGTACCGTGCTGAGATCTTTTACGGTAATGAAGAAGAGAAGAAACTGGCCGAAGAGAGTAAGAAGAAAGTAGAGGCCGAGCTGGGTAAGAAAGTTGTCACCCAGATAAAGCCTGCCGCTACTTTTTATCCAGCAGAGGCTTACCACCAGGATTATTATCAGCGCAATCCCCTACGCTATAAATACTACCGCTTTCGCTGCGGGCGGGATCAGCGGCTTGAGGAAGTTTGGGGTAAAGGAAAAGGTAAGAGCAAGAGCTGAAGAGTTTGGGGTGTTTTTTGATCTCTTAAATAGAGGTGCCCTTAAGCGAATAAGTCTGCTGACTAGGATAATTGGGATGTGGTAAACGGCATGGGGAACACCGAATCTGGCAGGTTGCAAGAAGGGGAGGTAATGAGCACTGCAGCAGGATTCCCCGTTCTTTATCGCTATATAGCTGCAGATAAATCCAAACCTCTAATGGTATTTGTGCCGGGTAACTCTCACTTGGCACGTATCTTTTATGGCTGCTCCGAGGCCAGAGAAGAAGACTTTATCAGTTATTGGGTACATTGTTCAGGCCACCCCTTCCTTGCTATATCCTTCCCCATCGCCAATAAGGCCTTTGAGGGATATTACCCCAATTTCACCATCGCAGACTGGGGTAAGCAGGTCGCGGAAGTAATTGACAAGATTGTCACTGAGAATAGATTGCAGCAAGAGGTGATCGTCTGTGGCTGGAGTATGGGTTGCAAGATTGCCGGAGCTCTTGGGAGGGAAGCGATTGGTAAGAGCTTCTCAATAGTGATGTTTGTTGCCATGTCGGGAGATCCCGCTGTTCCAGGCTTCTTGCCAAAAGCAAATGCTGAAAATATCGCTATGACACCAGAAGGACTGGCAAACCGGGAGAGCTTATACCCCTGGTTTTTTCAGGCACTGGAAGATCAAAGTACCTATAACGGCCACACTATTCTCTCAAAAGATATTTATCGGCAGAGGATCCTGGGGGCCACCCCTGTGGGATTGATCGGCGCGGGCCTGATGTATAAGAATGGCCAATTTGTAGAAGACTTAGAATGGAGCCTTAAGTCCGCGAACACTTTCAATTACGACGATTATCCTTTTCCTGTAGTTATTCATGGTGATTCGATATCTGATGCGGAAAACGTATTACTGAATACCTCTAACTGGGCGTTTATTAGAAATAGAGTGCTTATTAAGAGGGTGCTTGGAGATAATGCATTGAAGGACCTCTCTTCTAGTCATTGGGAGTGTCTTCAAGAACAAGTTGAAAGTTCTGGTAGCCACTTTTCAATATCCCTTCCCGGGGGACACTTCTTTTTTTGGGGGGCAATCAGTGCTAATTCGGTAGTGAGAAGTATACTTAAATTATTTATGCTAACTAATAGCATCTCAAAATTTTATGATCATAACTCATAGATTTTATAGTGTATTTCAAGCTTGTTAGGGGCGGAATATTTGGGATGTATATTACAGGATATCTTCATAGTGAAGTAGCCTTAGACTGTACCTATCCAGCATAGGTGCAGTCTAAGCAGAGATTGGGGAAGGGAAATAGCAAGGTGTGATTTATTTTATAAGAAATTTTCCTTGTCCTTTAGCAGGTTTTTTAAATGCTCCACAAATTGCTCTCTCTGAGTCTGTGTTGTATTCACGCAACCAATAATTAATCCAGACTTGGCTGGTTGATTTGCGTAAGATAGGGAAAGCGCTGAACTCCCATATCCATTCTGGTTAAGTTTTTGTGCAAGTTTGATGTCATTAAAGCCTGGTGTACTAATAACAACATACATAGATGCACTGCTTCTAATTAGCTTAACACTTGGTTCGAGTTTATTTGTGATTAATTCGCAAAAATGCTTCCACTTATCCAGATAATGTTTTTGCATTTTTCGCACATGTCTCACAAAGTGTCCTTCGGCAATAAAGTCAGCTATTACTGCTTGATAAAGTAGTGTTGAAGGTCCTGAGAGTGTGGCTTTTGTATATGTGAAAGAAGATACTACGGGCTTAGGTACTACAAGATAGCCTAAGCGTAAATTTGGTTTTAATACACGATTAAAACTACCGATAAATATCGCTGGGCTGTTTTCACGCATTCCTTGTAAAGCCGCTATCGGCTTTTCTCCAAATGAAAACACACTATTAGATTCATCTTCTAATATCCAGCAATTAGATTTTTCTGCCCAGTCTAAGAGCTTGTCTCTTTCATAAGGTGGAATAACGCCACCCATTGGGTGTTGATGAGTTGGACTTGTATAGATTAATTTTGCTTCTATATTAGCTTGTAAAACTTTGCTTACATCCAATCGATTTGCATCTAAGTCAATAAAATTTATTTTTGCATTTTTGGCTTCAAAAGCGATTCTTGCACCTCGGTAGCATGGGTTTTCAATAATTACAGGGTCAGCATGATTTAATATGGTTTGAGCGCAAATGTTTAAGGCTTCCTGCCTCCCGTTTGTGATAATAATTTGATCTGGGTTGCAGCGAACGCCCCGAGATAAAAGTAAATATTCTGCAAGTCTCTCTCTTAAAGGGAGATATCCAATTGGATCACCATATCCGCTAATGGAAATCCTATCTTGATGTTGTCGATATATTTTATTCCAAATAGAAAAAGGGAAAGCTCTTAAATCTGGCATGCCTGGAGAAAATGGGAGGGTTGGTGGCCAGCGTGCCATAAGAGAAGATTGAGATTTTAACATCTCACAATAGTTTGATAACACTGGAAGGTCATTGTTGTTATTGCCACTCTCACTGACTAAATTTGACTTGTTTGAATCTATTACACAATGTGGTAGGTGATAAGAAACAAAAATCCCTTTTCCTGCTTCACTAAAAAGAAATCCTTCATTTTTTAGTTGTTCTATTACTTGCGTGACAGTGTTTCGGCTGATTTGTAAACATTCAGACATTCTTCTGGATGAAGGGAGTTTTACTCCAGGTGATAGACGCCCATTAATTATTCGTGCCATTAAGGCATTATAGAGTTGCTTCTGAAGAGGTTTGTCTCGATTTAGGATTAAGTCAGAAAAATCTGGGGCACTCACCGTAGGTACCATTAAATAAAATTAAATTTATAGGAGAATGATAACTTTCAAGTTTAATTTCATCTGTTTGATCTAAGTTGTGTAAGGCTTTACATGCTGCATTATTGTACAATTTATTTTTAAGTTGGGATGGTATGTGTAAATTTAAGAGATCTATTATTGGTTCAATAATGTTTGATGGTTAAATCTTATTGCACTTCCTTTCAGATATGATTAGAGATATGGAGTGTTATCATTCGGTATGGGATACAGAGTTTATTTTTTTCATAAATTATTTTGCCAAGTTTACCACCTTAGAAAACCTTTCGGCGGGTGGTACCATGGTTTTTTCTAAACTGGACCTTACTTTTTTTGTTTGTAATTGATTTAATTGCCTTATTTGTTGTTGAATTTGAGTTCGGTATTATTATGGTAAGGTGTTTTAATGTAAGTGGAGCGGTTTAACTTTTAGTTGTTTATTTAGGAGTGCAAGATATTTCCCCTATGTTAAAGTTAGGTGACTTATTGGGGCGGGCTTATGGTGTGAGAAAAACTTATATAGTTGAGATGCGCCCATTTGCGAATGGTGCAATATATAATTTTTATGTATTGACTTGTTTTGGGGCAGACAAAGTTTTATAAAGTGCAATCACATATAATTCTGTGCGATAAGTTGATGCGGTTGTTGATGTCTAGAAGTTTATAATTGCGGTATTATGCTCTTTAAATAACGCTTAAATATTTTAGCTTGATAAGGTTTAAAGTTTTCTTTATTGGGTGAGCAACAGTTTTGTATTGGGTAGGGGTGTGGATTTCAACGCTGTTAAGGTGGATGAAAACCGTTGTTAAGAGGTATCAGTAATAATTTCCTGGCTGGTGGTTTTTAATAGTTTTATTATGTTTATTTTTATAGTAAGTGCCAGCTTAAGGTTGAAAATTTCGGGTAACTATCCTTGTTTTTTTAAAAGCTTCGATAGGTATTCAACGAACTGTTGCCGTTGAAGGTGAGTCGTATTGGCACATCCTAATATTAGGCCGGATACTTTTGATTTGTTAGCGTCAGATAGAGACAATGGGGCACTCCCGAAACCTCTCTGGTTAAGTTTTTCATGCAAATAGGTATCATCATGTCCTGGAGTTTTTATGACTACAAACATAGCAGCACTGCTTTTAATAAGTTTTACATCTGGCTCTAGATGAATATGAATTAGCTGACAGAAGTGTTCCCACTTTTCTTGATAGTTTATTTGCATTCTGCGAATGTGCCGCACATAGTGCCCATCATTAATAAAGTCGGCTAACACTGCTTGCTGGAGCTGGTTACATGGTCCTGATAGTATGGACTTAATATCTACAAAAGAGGGTACAACAGACTTTGGTACTATAAGATAGCCCAAACGGAAGCTTGGCAAAAGTGTACGGCTAAAACTGCCAATAAATATAACTGGAGTGTGTTTCTTCATGCCTTGTAGGGCGGCTATAGGCTTTTCTTCAAATGAAAATATACCGTTGGCTTCATCTTCTAATATCCAACACTTCGATTTTTCAGCCCAATTGAGTAGCTTGCTTCTTTCTTGAAGTGGGATAACCCCACCCATAGGGTGTTGATAAGTCGCTGTTGTATAAATGAGTCTTGCTTGTTTGTTTTCTCTGACTACTTGATCTATATCCAGTCGGTTTTCATTTAATTCAACCAAATTTACGGTTGCATTCTTTGCGTGAAAAGCAAATCTAGCTCCTCCATAGCCAGGATTTTCCATTAAAACTGTATCGCCACTATTAAGTATTGTTTGGGCACATATATTTAAAGCTTCTTGCCTTCCGTTAGTGATGATGATCTGCTCAGCTGTACAACGAACACCCCGTGAGGCCAGTAAATGTTGTGCTAGCCTTTCTCTTAATGCTAAGTATCCTTGTGGATCTCCATACCCGCTAATTGGTATCCTATCTTGGTGTTGTCGATATATTTTATTCCAAATAGCAAAGGGAAATAACTTTAAATCTGGCACACCTGGTGAGAAAGGAAGAAGGGTGGGCCAGCGCGACTTAAGTTTAGGGTGAGATTTTATTGTCTCACTATAATCTGAGAGTGGTGGTAAGGAGAACTCTGGATTATTCTCGCTCAGAGTAGAATTTTCGGCTGTTTCAATTGTGCAGAAAGCTAAGTTGCTGGAGACATAAATAGCTTTACCTGCCTTACTAACAAGAAATCCCTCTTTTTTTAATTGTTCTATCACTTGGATAACGGTATTTCTACTGATATTCAGGCTCTCAGACAGTCTTCGTGAAGAGGGCAGCTTTGTACCCTTGGTAAGTCGCCCATTCACTATCCAATCTATCAGTATTTGATAGAGCTGCTTTTGAAGGGGGCGATTTCGATCAAGAGATAGGTCAAAAAGGTCTGGAGCACTCACTACCTGCACCAAGAAGTATTCAAACTTAAATTCTATTATTTTTTTGTATTATATCTACATCGTGTCATCAAATGATTATTTGCTTAAACTTCTTTAAAAATTACAAAGCAAAAAATTGATGGATTTCACAGATTTGAACTGTGATGTATCAATACGACAAAAGGTTTCATTTGAAACTACATTGTTTTGTTAATTTATTGTACTTAAAGGTTTAATTTCAAGATTAAAAACCCTTTTTTCTGGCACCATGGTTTTTTCGAAACTGGACCTTACTTTTGTTTAGCTTATTTGGCTAAATTTAAATGGGAATTTGCTCTAATTTAAATGTAAAAAATCTCTTAAGAGGTCTAAATAAATGAAAATTATGAAACGGGTAGGCTTATGTGCAGGTGTTGCCCTAGCTGTTGCTTACCAGTCTGCCAGCGCAGCAGAACTAACTGGCGCTTGTTATGACTATGCTTCAAGAGAAGCCACCTCAGCTGTAAAGCTTGATGGTCAAGCGATAGGAATGGTTGTTGCCCACAATGTAATAAACACAACGCTTGGCGCTTCTAACTTTCCAATATTAAAAAGCTTGTATCCAGTTGTTTATGGTTCAATAACTGGGGGGTTTGTCACAGAAACCACAGACGGTGCAGATCCACAGCTTGTTGGTTGCTTGCAGCAATTCAATAATAGGATCTCTGATCTGGAATCGGCCTTTGTTGAAGCTGATCTTAACGAGCTAAAATCAATTTTATCATCTTCAAAACAAAATATTATTGATTTGGGCAACTTATCTTACCACAATGAGGCTGCAGATGCTTATCAACAGCTGGCAGTAAAATTAGGGGGCACAATAAAAAATACACTGGATGAAGTGTATGCAGAAAGCCCAGTAGTAACTAAAGCCAAGTATGATTCTTTAGTTTACAATGTTGCGCCAGCTTTTGTTTCCATTATTCAAATGGAATTGTTGCACAGAAGAGAGTTTAATCGTTTCTGTTTTAGCCAGGAAGTTTATCCAACCTGGAATGGTATAGATAGCGATGAACTCGTTGATCTTGAATTGCTAAAAACAATTAAGTATGACACTTCAGAATTTATTGATTCTTATTTAACTACCCCAGAGGGTTCCGTAGCGAACTGTAATGCAGACTTTAATACTTTTTTAACTTTTGACCGGGTAATCGGTGACGAGTTTGACTCATACAAAGCGGTACTGGAAATGCTTGGTATTTTCATTACTGAAAGTACAAAAATACCGGGTATGATTTCTGCAGCTGTAGATGTATATAATTCAGAATTGGGCGCCTACAGAGAGCTAATGCTAACCGAGTGTGATAGTCGTTATAAATATTCAGATAATTATTATAGCCACTCTTATACAGCTCCAGGGTCAAGTTCCTGTGAGGCTGCCCGAACAAGCTATTTGGAAAAGGATATTACCCCGACGGGAGTATATTCTGAAGACTCTAAATATCCTGCTGAAGCAGAAAGAAACCATATTCTTCATAATTTGGCAGCGGTTGTAGACTCTTGGGACTGGTATAGTCACACCATTCCGGAAGCTGTGGCCCAACTAGATGAAGATACAATGCGATTCTATGAAGCTTTTGAGGTGCCAACCTATAGTGGTGTGAGACTGAAACATTTAGATACTGATTTATGTGTCGGTTCAGATGCAAAAGCACAGTATACTTGCGATATAAGTAAAAATGTTTTTATGTTCCGTCCATTTGAAGATGGATTTAAAATAACTCGGATATCTGATAACAGGAATTTTAAAGACAAAGGCGAAGACTCTGATGGCTTTGTTATTCGGTCTGGAGAAGGGTTGGACTCCAAGTGGATAGCGGAAAAAGAAGGTGCTTTGGGCTTAGACCCTTATCCTAATTTTATTAATGCGAGTACAGGAAGATGTTTAGCACTTGATGATAATGCCAGCCTCACAGCGGTTAATTGTGATGAAATTGAAGGTGATTTTTGGGAGGTTAATGGAGTCGATATCCCTGATACCCATTCCTTAGTCAGTATGAGACATACCGGAAAAGGAAAGTGCATTAACATTGTTGGTGCAACTGTAAGCTGTGATATAGACTCGGTTATCTATCAAATTCTTCCATACAACGGCGGCTATCGTGTGTCGCATAATGGATTGAATTTGATAAATATGGAAGGTACTGGGATCTTATTTTCCCCTGCGATAGGAGATATTGCTACTTGGGATTTTTCAGACTGGAATGGTGATGGTGTTTTTGGTCTGCAAAATCGTGATACCGGAAGGTGCCTTCACTACCTGGGAAGTCTAGTTGCCGCTAGCTGTCATCTTGATACAGCAGTAAGAGAATTATTTGCATTTGATATTGTAGATTTACCGAATTCCTCAAATGCGGAGAGAATCTATCTAAAGGATAATACATCGACTGTTGGTCGTTGTATGGGTAAAAGATATACTGCAAACGCAGGCACGGGTCAGACTGCCTATTTCAATGGATCGTGTAGTCTGACAGACATGGCACTCGTAAAATATAATGGTGGTTACATGATCTATGATATCACTAATGACAAGTATATCGAAGACAGTAACGATACCGACACTCTTAAATATCAACAGTTAGTGCCAAGCAGTGTGCCGAGTGATTCTACGACCTGGGATTTTCTTGGTCCATATAACTATTCTGGGGTCAACCATTTCAGTATTAGGAATAGAGCTACCGGTGAATGCCTGAAAACAGTAAAACTGAGTACTAATAGTGGTGTTGGGGCTCTTTCAAAAGGAGACTGTAGTGATACTACTGCGTCAAGAATTTGGACCCTCCATGATATTGGAGAGTAAGAACTAAAAAGCTCTTATAAAAACGCCCGCTTTAGCGGGCGTTTTTATAGATAGGATTGTCTGGAATTCCATCTGGTCTTGGTTTCGAATAATAAGTGCAATTGGTAAGGGAGGGCTTAGTTGAGAGAATCGTCACCTCTCCCAACCAAGATATCGGCTCTGATGAGTTGAAATCAACTGAGTAAGAACGAGCGATACCAGGTTTACAGCCTAAGAAAAGCTGGACACTTCCAGAAAGTAATAGCAAAGCTCTTGATGAGGTACCCTCTGACGATCAGTTGAGAGCTATGAGGCAATACTGGATTGCGAGGATATTGCCTAAGGCAAGCACACAAGCTTGAGGAGCTAAGAAGCCTGCAAGCGGATAAGGCACGGAAAGTGATTGGTGTTGTGTGGCAACAAATAGACAGCCTAACTCGGAAAGAGCTAAATCTTCAGCAGACTGCCATCTATTTAAATAGATATAGCGGTGTATCGTTACATCAGGAGAGGATCTACCAGTTGATTTATTTAGACCATAAAAATGGTGGATACTTATTTTATGGCAAGTAATGTAGAACTGCGTGCCTGCTTACATTAACGAGAGCGCTCGGGTACTTCGGTATAGTAGCCTCATTCCCAGACCTCTTTCCAGTTGGGTTACCGTTTGGCTTTGCCGGTCTAGTACGTGCCAGGCTATTAGCCACTGCTGTAAAACTGCACACTTTAACAACAGCTAGAAATAGTTGCATATCTTCTAGATAGGGTTTCATTGTTTAATTCTTCTAAATACTAATTTAACTTTATGGCTGTTTATCAAAAGGCGGTGTCTGGGGCACTATGCTTGCAGAAAGTTAATACTTAATTATCGTGAAGAGGAATCTGATTTGAATAAGGCATTAATTGAAAAAACTGTAATAGCCAGCGAGCGTTGGAAGTCATTTTTCAACCAAGGAAATGCAGAAGGCTGCGCTTCTATGTACGAAAAGGATGCGCAAATGATGGCCAAGCCATTTGGGCTATTCCAGGGGCGGGAGCAGATACAGGCTTTCTGGGAAAATCTTGTGGCTCAGGGGTTCTCAGATGTGACTTACCTGGATACAAAAATCGAGGCAATAGATGACACTTCAACCGTACTTTCCAGCAACTGGAGAATGAATAACGCGCAAGGAGTAATTACACGAGAGCTCTGGGTTCTCCAGGAGGACGGCACTATGCGCCTGCGTGAGGACCATTTTGAAGCCTTGGACAAAAATGCGAAGTGAAAGGATATAACATGAACGAATATTGGAATAGTTTTACCCGGGAAAAAACTGACGAACAGTACAATCCGACTCTGTGGAATCATCGTTTGCCGCCAGAAAAATTGTTACCAGCTCATGTAGAATTCACAGAGAGTCACAGCTCCAATTACCGACAGGCGATCAAAGGTGGACTACAAACAGTTAGTTTTGGGGAAGGGGAATTATCAGGCTCAATGGATATTTTTAGGCCTGAGAATGTTGCTGAAGATGCACCCATAGTCATTTATATCCACGGAGGTTGGTGGCAATGGTTCTCAAAAGAGCAGTTTTCTTTCCTGGCTGAGCCTTTTAATAGAAAAGGGATTGCTGTTTATATGCCTGGTTATCGTATGGCCCAGGATTGGAATAATGGCGTGCCTATGGAGTCCATAGTAAAACAGACACAGTATGCAATGGCTAAGGTACTTAAAGAGGCAGAGCTGAGAGGTACGTCTGCAGTTTACCTGGTGGGGCACTCGGCAGGTGGTCAGTTAGTAGGGATGTTACATCAGACAGATTGGAGCCAGTTTGATATTTCAAAATCTACGCAGGATAAGTTCAAAGGCGCATTTTCTCTGGCTGGGCTTTTCGATATCCGTCCACTGGTGAATAGCTTTGTCAATGACACGATTAATATGTCAATGGAGTCGGCGGAGAAGGTAAGCCCACAGTTAATGCTGCTAAGAGAAGGTAGAAAGCTCTGTCCACTACATTTGATAGTACCTGAATTTGATACCCCTGAGTTTTTCGTCAGACAAAGGAGTATCAAGAAAAGCTATTAAAGTCCGGAAATCCCTGTCATTTTATCATTGCAAATAATCGTGATCATCTTGATCTGCTTGAAAGATTAGTTGTCGAAGATGATGAGGTGCTAAGTTATCTCTTGAATCATATTTTTGTTTAGTTCTAAAACTAGGGCATGACAAGTAATGTCCATGTCCTCCTGTCTAAACAGTATTTAAAGTTTTGAAATAAATTGTAGAGAAAACCTTGGTGGGGTATCTTTTAAATAAATGGCTTAATTTTTCTAACTTGGTTTCAAGTAGTAAAGATAAGCCTCTATTGACAACCAAGTTGTATGTCTCAGAGTATGTCTGTTTTTTTAATATGGAAATGCTGTGTTCAGCTTTAATAAGCTTTTAATTCTTTAGTAATCTGTTTTTGATATTGAATTTTTATCCAAGCCTTTGGTTTAGGTTTTTCTGATTCCTGTGCTAAATTTTTGTGTGAATAAATTATGTGGATAAAAGAGTAGAGAGCCGCGAATGGACGCTTATCAGTTTAGCCAAGATTAAGTCTGATTGATGATTAGTGTTTTGTGCTGTCTTTTCTATAAATATCTATAAGTATCAATATATAAAATAAAGGAATCAGTGTGAGTGCTGCCAAGTGCAATGCTATTATATCGTTTTCTTTGCTGGATGGGCTCACTGAAAATACAATTATTTCCAGGATGAAAAACAAGATAAACAATAGATATTTATCCAGCTTAGATATGGATTCAAACACCTTGGAACCAAGCAGCCAGTAACGCCAGGATTTGCATTTCAAAGCATCAAAAAGATAATAAAGGCCACAGGTTAAGCTCACTAAAGTTGTGAGTAGTAGCTCAAACACCCAGGCCGGGGGCTTGCCAGGGGCTGGGGGCCAAACATTGGTTACTCCAAATTCGGTAAAGGAGAGAATGGCGAATAGTCCGGTAGTTAATAGAAAAATAGGGAACCGAAAAACTAATATGACCATACAGATTGCGGCAGAGACTTCGAAAATCCTTTGAATGGGCATAAAAATATTGGCATGCTCTGCAACCCAGGCTAATGCGTTGCGAAACCATAGCGGGGTGTTTCCGTATTCTACATAGGAGTCCACCAGCCCTCTATAGCCCTCTACGGTAAACCAGTTCAGTAAGCTGTCTTCATAAACCTGGAAAATCAACATAACACCAATGGTGATGGTGAATAGGTTAATCCAACGCCCTAGCAGTAGGTTGGATTGTTCTGTCTGTAAGACCATGCGATATCGGTCTAAAAATTTTGAAAGTATTACTAGGACGGCAATGGTGATACTGGATAAAAGGCTGGCTAGAAGTATGTGATTGCCGCCGTTGCGCGACATCAAAAATATCGCGAAAAACACGCTAGATGCCACAATCACCCAGAGGCACCAGGACAAAAAGCTTATATCGGGTGCCAGAATACTGCCCAATAGACGCTGGTGATAGGGCGTTGGATAAGATGAGGCCTGATCGGATGGTTTCTGAATATTTGGGGTGAAGCTACAGCTGCTTACTGCTAAGACTAATGCATATAAAGCCGGTGATAAAAATTCAAAGAACCAGCTATTTTCGCCCATATAAGTAAAGCCCCATAATAATATGAAACTCACAAACATAAGTAGGGCGCCTAGGGTCATCAATACCCGCAATATTAAGAGTACCCCGGCAAGTAGAATGGCAAAATGCAGTGAGTAGGTCAGGCTGGTGATGTGTGGGGTAAAAAATATGGCTAAAGATTTAAGGGCTGCGGGGACTTCTTCCGTTCGAATAAGCTGCTCTAATGCGGCTGCAAAGGCCTGTGGCGCCATCTCGCCATTCAGGTAGCGCATAATGACCAGTTGGATACAGGCGGCGCCTAAAAAAAGGCTTATCATGGCTAGCCATGCTGTTGGCGAGGTTGCCGTTTTTGTTTGGTTAGTATCTAAAGTTTGGCTGGAATTGTGCATAAACCCTAGCCTAGTTGAATTCGATCCCCATAGATCAATACTTGTGCCAAAAAAGTTTGCTATCTGAATGAGTGTGTCAAAAAACTCTGCAGAAGATCTATACAGTCCTCTCGCTGTTGTTTACTGGTATTGGCAAACCCTAATACCAGGCCATGGTTCAATGATTTGTCGGGATAGAAAAAAGAAAGTGGCGTGCTACCGAAGCGGTGCTGGGCTAATTGCTTTGACAGTTCTAGGTCATTCCTGCCGGGCGTGGCGAGTACCACGTGCATTCCGGCGCTACTTGCGATGAGCTGCGCCTGGGGTTCCAGTTTATCTCGTGCCAAATCGCAAAAATGCAGCCATTTTTCCCGATAGTTGATGCGCATTTTACGCAGGTGTCGTACGAAGTGTCCCTCGTCAATAAAGTCGGCAACAACCGCCTGGGCAAGTAGGGGGGAGTGGCCGGAGAGTATTTCCTTTGCTCGAGCAAATGCCTGTACAAAGGGTTTGGGAACGATCATGTAACCTAAACGCAGGCCGGGCTGCAGACTTTTACTGAAACTGCCCATATAGATAACCGGGGTATGCTCTGCCATTCCTTGGAGAGCGGCGACAGGTTTGTGCTTAAAGGAAAATTCGCTGTCGTAGTCATCTTCTAAAATCCAGCATTGCGTCTTGCTGGCCCAGTCCAACAGCTTTAGCCGTTCACTGGCAGGCATCACTCCGCCCATGGGGTACTGATGGGTTGGCGTGGTGTAGAGGACTTTGCCGTGCAGTTGGCTTTTGGTCAGTGCATCCACGTCTAAATAGCCGCTTTGCAATTCGGCCAATGCCAACTTGGCGCCGCAGGTTTGAAATACCCAGCGGGCGCGGCGGTAGCCAGGGTTTTCCATGATGGCGGTATCTCCGGGGCCAAGTAGCACTTGTGCGCACAGGCTCAAGGCTTCCTGGGCGCCATTGGTTATGATGATCTGGCTTTCATCACAGAGCACTCCGCGGCAGCTGCGCAGGTATTCTGCCAGTGCCCAGCGTAAGGGTGGATGGCCCTGGCTGTGCCCATAGCTAAGCAGTGGAAACCTATCTTTGTGGCGCCTGTAGAGTCTGGACCAAATAGATAAGGGAAAGGCATTGAGGTCCGGTATACCCGGTGAAAAAGGTAGAGATACGCCGCTGTCGGTTTTAAATGCCGTGGCTGTCTGCAGCTTTTGGCCAAGGGCTGAGAGCCCTGGTAAGGGAGCTGTACCATCGGAGTCTTGGGAATACCATGCCTGATGCTGTGTTTTCTGTACGTAAGCGGGCAGGGTACTGGATACAAAAACGCCCTGTCCGACACGGCTGGTAACAAAACCCTCTGCTTTGAGCTGCTCTAGCACCAGTGTGACCGTATTGCGGCTGATATTCAGGGTGGAGGATAGTCTGCGAGAGGAGGGGAGCTTACTCCCTGCTGAGAGACGGCCGCTGCAAATCCACTCCACCAGGCTGCGGTATAGCTGGCTTTGTAACGGTTGCCTGGGGTCCAGGATTAAGTCGGCAAAATCGGGGCTACTCAAACTGGCACCATTAACTGATTAAAACTGGATCTAATCAGAGTACCAGTAACTCCCTATATTGGCGATATCTGTTGTTGATAAATCGTTGTGGGAGTTTTTAAGAATGGTAGTTTTAGATTCCGCAAAGAGTGAACTGTCGGTTACTGCGAAAAGCCGGGTGCGCCGTGCTGCCAAGAGGGCCAGTTATCGCCGCGAGGATATTTATCGTTTGGTCGATGAACTGAAGCTCGGGCATATTGGTTTTACCCAGGATGGTGAAGTGATTGTTATTCCCATGACGGTATGGCGCCATGGGGACTTTTTGTATTTTCATGTGGCCAATAAAAGCCGGCTGCAGAAATTACTGGATTCGGGGCAGCAGGTGTGTATTTCCTTTGCCCACTATGACGAATGGGTCCTGGCTAAATCCGCCTTTCATCACAGTGCCAACTATCGCTCGGCAGTTTTGTTTTGCCGCGGTGCGCGGGTACAGGACCCAGAGGAGTTTGATGCGGTTTTCAAATCTATTATCGAAGATATCGAGCCCGGCCGCTGGAGCCAGGTGCGCGCTCCAAATACTCAGGAGCGCAAGGGTACGGCCCTAATGCGCCTGACCATAGAGGAAGGTTCTTTTAAGAGTCGCACAGGGGCGCCATCAGACAATAAAGAAGATCTCGATTTACCGGTCTGGAGTGGCACTAAGCCCGCCTGCCCGTTTAAATAGCATCAGCCTCTTCAGGAGTTTTATTGGTGAGGTTGATAATGGCAAGCATATCTTCGTTGTCCTTATCCATACCCATTTCAGTAAAACCAAAACTGGAATAAAAGTCTTTAGCCACTGGGTTTTTGGGGTTGTAGCAGATTTCTATTTGCTCGATATTGGGTGTTTGCCGGATTTCTTGTAGGGCTAGCTGAAGCGCTGCCCTACCTATCCCCTTCCCCTGCTGCTTCTGGTCAACCATAAATCTCCAAATGGAAATTTTTTCACGGCTCTCTTTCACCCACATAAGAAAACCAACGGGCTTTTCTCCCGTATAAATCGCACGGGTTTCATATCCAGAATTGAACTGTGCCTCCACCAGTGACCACATATTACAGGCGACGTATTCTTGCTGCGCTTCGGCGACATCCAGATCGCAGACCGCCTCATAGTTATTCTGTGTTATAGGTTGTAAAGAGGTACGCATTGTTGAGTTCTACAATTCCATTGTTTTAAAGTTTGGGTGTGCTTTAAAACGCAGTTTACTTTTTAAGAACCTCTAATGCCACCTGCAAAATTTCTTGTTCGCTAGTTTTAATATTCGGCCTCACCCCCTGACCCTCCCAGTTAACTAGTTCCTTAGATAAAGTCGAAACCGGGCGACTAGAGGGAATTCCAATCTCAAAGCTAAATGGCAGGGTCTGAGGCGCATCCATCATATGGGCTCCGCCGGCGCTGGCACTACCGATAATAGTGGCTCTACCCAGTTGTTGCAGCGAGAAGGCGATGCTTTCTGATGCAGAGAAGGAGCGCCCATTGATCAGTACTACCATGGGTCTATGGGTGCCATAGGCTGGCCAAGGAAGTTCTTTGATGCGTTCAGGGGAATGTTGCTTCTCTCTGGTTTCAATGACATATGGCAGGGGTTTAGTGGGGTCGACAAAGGACTCAAGGATGGCGGTGGCTGTATCACTATCACCACCGCCATTATTGCGCAGGTCCAATATCAGCCCGTCACTGTGTTGCAGCAGGGTAAATGCCGCGGCCAGGCTTTGCCGTGCATTTTCAAAAGTGTGGAATGAAGAGAGTTTGAAGTAGGCAATATTACCGGGCAATAACTCTAGTTTCTTTACACCATAGTTGTTCTTGGGCGCCTCAGCCCGCCACTGTGCTATCCAATTGTTGGAATCTTCATTAGGGCTTACCGGCTCCAAATAGAAGTGCTTGTCTCCAGACAGTGTTCGGATTTTCTCGGTAATTAGCTTGGCAAAACTTTCGGAGTCCCGGCAAAGGCGCAAAGCTTCAGGGCTACTGGCCATCTCAGACAACGCCAGGGAAACGCTTTGGGCTTTGTCTGCGAGTATATAAGTTTCTGCAATAGCGCTGGCGGCGGATTGGATAACTACGGTGGGATTAAACTGGCAATCCTCATCGCTTGCGTAAGTCGCTGAAGAGATGGTGTGGCACAGGACCAGGCTGAAGGCGGCAATCAGTTTCATGGCTTTTTATTCTCCTTGGCAATGCACTGCTGAATGCGATCGAGATAGGGGTGTTCCTGCAGAGCGGCAATCGCCTCTTCGACGAGTGCTGTTAGAGGTGTAGACAGTTGCCGATTTAATGAACGTTCCGCTTCAACGGTGGCTTGCCAGTGGACTTCAAGCTTTGGTAGTAAGCGCTGGCCTTTACGGCTGAGGCGGACCTTGCGCTGGCGTGCATCCTCCCCGGTGAGGATTTCTAACAATCCCTGCTGGACCATATCTCTGACTGTCTGGCTAACCGCCGGCTGGGAGATTGCGGCACTGGCCGCGATTTCATTGATGGTGACCGGGCTCTTGTGGATAAGGGCTCGCATCACCGGTGTATAACGCGGCTTGTAGTTTTTAATACCGCAGGTGCGGTAACTATCTGCGACATCGCCGTCCAGTAATTCGATTAAATGCCTGAGGCGAGTACCCAACTGGCTGTATTTCATAGTGTTGAATTTATATAAGTGCTTATATAAATGATTGTAGAGTATCTCCCTACGCTGTGGCATTTCCTCAACCTCCTGTGAACCCGTTAACCCTTCGCTTGATCGCGGACACACGTTTTTAGGTTGCCGGCAAATGCCAAGCCTTTCCAATCACCACACATTGAAACCGAAATTTAACATTTGTTTCATCGAAATTTAGGAATTCCCCGCCACTCTTTGCGCCGCTTAATCCGTATCAGGCAACTGGGAATAACGACGATGAAACAATTTGGCTTGGCTGCTCTGGCAGCCCTGGGTCTTCCACTGATGGCTGCAGAGGTCCAAGCCAGCGACCTCATTATCTCGGAGTACATTGAGGGCAGTGGTAACAATAAAGCGCTGGAAATTTTTAATGGCGGTGAAACTGCGATTGATCTGAGTGATTACGCCATCCAGCTTTTTTTCAATGGTTCCGATAGCGCCTCCGCGAACATTGCTTTGAGTGGCACCCTGCAGGGCGGTGCGGTATTTGTTCTGGCCCACGGCAGTGCCGATGCGGCGTTGCTGGATCAGGCCGACCAGATTTATACCAGCGGCCTGTTTAATGGTGATGATGCCGTAGCGCTGGTAGGCCCCAATGGTTTTGTTGATGTGATCGGCCAAATTGGTACTGACCCCGGCAGCCAGTGGGGCAATAGCAGCCTCGGCACACAAAACCAAACACTGGTACGCAATCTGGATGTGCAGACAGGCCGAACCGATGGAAGCGGCATCTTCGATCCTGCTCTGGAGTGGTCCAGTGAGGGGTTGAATAACTTTGATCACCTGGGCTGGCACGGCGCCGATGGTGGCAATGGAGATGGTGACGGTAATGGCGGTATTGAGCTTGGGGCCTGTGGCGATGCAGCAACCTTAATCAGCCAGATACAGGGCAGCGGCACCGCGAGTGCGCTTGAAGGCGAGCGCCACGAAATTGAGGCGGTGGTTGTCGGCAATTTCCAAGATCCCAATACCGGCTTGGCCGGTTTCTTCCTTCAGGAAGAGGACAGCGATCAGGATGGCGTGGATGCGACTTCAGAAGGACTGTTTGTACACGACAATGCTTTCGGTGTGAGTGTGCAAGTTGGCGACCTGGTGCGCGTGGGGGGTATCGTCGATGAATTTTTTGATTTCACTGAGTTGAATCAGGTTGATGGTGTCAGCGTTTGCGGAAGCGGTTATCAGGTAACGGCGGCTAATGTACAGATGCCGTTTGGCTCTGTGGCAGAGCAGGAGCAGCTCGAAGGGATGTTGGTTGAATTCCCGCAGAGCCTCACCGTTAACGGTCATTACAACCTGGCCCGCTATGGCGAAGTGATCCTATCCAACGGCCGCCTGTATATCCCCACCCACAATAATATGCCGGGCGCCGCAGCGGCGGCTCAAGTGGAAGCCAACGCACTCAACCAGATTATTCTGGACGATGGTTCCACAGTGCAAAATCCCGAGACAATGCCTTATCCGGCCTCGGGTCTCAGCGCTTCTAACACCTTGCGCAGTGGCGATACTCTGGAGGGGCTCACCGGTGTGATGGGGTACGGCTTTGGTGCCTATCGTGTTCACCCTGTGGAAGTCCCCCAATTTACCCCGGTCAATCTACGCGATGAAGCGCCCATCTTACCGGGTGATGGCAGCCTGCGTGTTGCCAGCTTTAACGTGCTGAATTACTTCAATGGTGACGGCAACGGTGGTGGCTTCCCCACTTCGCGCGGCGCCGATACTTTGGAAGAGTTTGAGCGCCAAAGAGAGAAAATTATTTCTGCAATCTTGCGTATGGAAGCCGATATTGTCGGCTTGATGGAACTGGAAAACGACGGCTACGGTGTCGATAGTGCCATCCAGGATCTGGTCAATGGGCTCAATGCTACAGCATCAGGACAGAGCTACCAGTTTGTGCAGCCGGACCTCACGCAGCTGGGCAGTGATGAAATCGCCGTGGGCATGATTTACCGCAGCGACCGCGTTATGCCGATTGGCAGTGCCGTTACTCTGCAGGATTATCCTTTTGATGACGGTAACCGCCAGCCGCTGTTACAGGCATTTGCCGAACTCTCCTCTGGTGAGCGTCTCGCCGTGGTGGTGAACCACTTTAAATCCAAGGGAAGTTGTCCAAAAGATGGGAGCCTGAACAGCGATCAGGGGGATGGTCAGGGCTGCTGGAATGCTCTGCGTACTCAAGCTGCCGATGCCCTGGTGAGTTGGGTTGAGAATGACCCCACCGGAACTGGAGTTGACCGTGTTTTAGTGCTGGGCGACCTCAACAGCTACGCCATGGAAAACCCAATTACGGCTCTTGAAGGGGCGGGGTATACTGACCTGCTGGAATGGTACGGAGCGGGACAAGCTTATTCCTATGTCTATGACGGCCAGTCTGGCTATCTGGATCATGCGCTGGCCAGCCCTTCACTGGCTCCGTTGGTTACTGCCGCTGTGGACTGGCATATCAATGCCGATGAACCGCGAGTGCTGGATTACAACCTTGAACACAAGAGCCTAGAGCAGCAGGAAAACCTCTACTCTACAGGCCCCTTCCGTGCATCCGATCACGATCCCTTAATTGTTGAGCTGGACCTGGGTGCAGATAACCTAGCGCCCACGGCAGAATTCAGCTGGAAGTCTGAAGGGTTGTTGATGAATTTTATCGATAACAGCACTGATGCAGATGGTGAGCTGTTGAGCTGGTCCTGGGATTTCGGCGACGGTGTAACCAGTAGCGAGCAAAATCCCAGCCACACTTTCGATGTGCCGGGTAATTACTTGGTACGTTTGCAGGTAAAAGACGATCGCGGTGCGGTATCCACACAAGAACAGATTGTTGAAGTGATGGATGATGCGATTTCACTGCAGGCCAACTTTAAACTCCATCGCTTTTTCCGTTGGGTATGGGTAGAAGATCGCAGCCAATACAGCGGTGATAATAAACTGCAATACCACTGGGATTTTGGGGATGGAGTGCAGCGCAACGGTCGTTGGGCGTTACATCGCTACGCACAAACGGGTAATTACGAAATTACCCTCACAGTGACTGATGGTGAGGACGCTGAAGACAGCGCCTCTCAAGTAGTAAAAATTTCCTGGCCACGATGATATATGTCAATTTTTGATTAATAATAAATATTCTGGTTGCCCTGGCGCTGGGGTTTTGAATTCCCTGTCGTCGCTTCACCAGGATTCTTTGAGTTGATAGCTTTTCCCTAGAAGCGAATGGCCGCACCCTGGTGGTGCGGTCTTTTTTATTTCGCTCTCCTTAAAAAATTAATTGCCCCCATTTGTTTTTAAGCTGATGACCCCCTTTGGGAGAAAGAAGGACCATACTAGGTTCTGTCTTGTTGGGTTACAGGGGCGCCCCTTTATGTCGTGTGCATTCAAAAGTCTCGTAGGTTTAAGCCTGGAGTGGACTGGCACCCATTATTCCGAGGTGGGGGATTTCCCTGATCTCTCCACCTATGTTGTCAGTTATGAGTCAGAATCCAACTGCTATATCACTGCCGGTGGCAAGCTGGTATGTGAAGCCAGTTACTCGTATGCGCCTATGGGAGTACGCATGGCAGCACTGGTTTATCGGCCGAATATCTACCAGGGGCGGCGTGGAGTTGTTCTTTACGCCATGTTGGATTTTGACCTGATGATGGATCGCGCAGTTATTATGCATAACGATCAACCTCTCGCGCTGGCCAATGGCAGTTTTCGGGTGGTTGATACACCGGAAAAACCCGTCGTTGGTTAGGGGAGAATTAAATTAAAATATCGGGAGAGCTTGGTATGGATAATCATGAAAAAATTAATTATGTAGAGTTCCCATCTAAGAATCTGGCAAAGACCAAGGCTTTTTTCACTGAGGCCTTTGGCTGGGAATTTACAGATTATGGCCCCGAGTACTCCGCTTTCTCCGGCGCAGGCTTGGACGGTGGCTTTTTCCAGGCGGATATGCACAGCTCAACAGTGAATGGTGCCGCGTTGGTAGTACTCTATAGTTCTGACCTGGAAGATACGTTACAAAAAGTCGAGCGGTGCGGTGCTAAGGTGGTCAAACCTATTTTTTCTTTCCCCGGAGGAAGGCGCTTTCATTTTGCCGAGCCCAGCGGCAATGAATTTGCGGTTTGGTCAGATATCGGAGAGAAACAGTAATTTTTAGGTTGCACCAATCAATAAGCCCCCGAGGGGGCTTATTGATTGGTGCTAAGAAATTTTCACTGAGCCCTCAAGCTGATAATTCAGTTTGTTTCTCATCGGCTAATTAAGCGCTAATAGATATATACTGCTCCGCTAGAGTATGCCGAATTATCTTGCTGATTGCCGCCGATGCCCGTGGCGCCACTATCTTCATGAAAGGCCCCTACCGCCAAGGTCTGGCCATCTGCGCTGAGGCTGATATTACCAAAACCAAAATAGTCTCCCTTTTCGGTATTACTGGCTTTTAGGTAGGCCTTCTGTTGCCAGTTGTCCTCACTTCGGGCGAAGATATACACGGCACCAGACCAATCTGCACTATTATCGCCTTCATCGCCATTAATGCCAATGGCACTGCTACCCTCCCGAATGGCTCCTACCGCTAGGGACTGGCCATCGGCGCTAAGACTGAGAGATCCACCAAATCGGTCATAAGAATTTGTATTACTTGCCTTAATATAAGCTTGTTGCTGCCAAGTATCGTTGTTGCGAATAAAAATATAAGCTGCGCCAGCACCCGTTGCCTGGTTGTTATTTGCATCGCCATTAATACCGGAAGCATTGCTACTCTCAGCTGTAGCTCCTATGGCCAGGACCTTGCCGTCTGCGCTTAAACTGAGTGAAGAACCAAAATAATCACCTTCATCAGTGTTACTAGCTTTTATGTAAGCTTGTTGTTGCCAGTCGCTGTCACTGCGGGCAAAGATATACACCGCACCAGAATTATATGTACGATTGTTACTTTGATCGTTGTTAATACCGGTAGCACTGCTATTTTCATTTGGTGCGCCCACTCCGAGTATCTGGCCATCGGCACTGAGGCCGACAGTATAACCAAAAAGGTCATTTTCATCGCTATTGCTAGCCTTTATGTAGGCCTGCTGTTGCCAGGTGCCTTTATCTCGGGTGAAGATATAGACTGCTCCGCTATCCTCTCTTGAAGCCCCAACAGCTAAAGTTTGGCCATCGCTACTAAAGCTGAGTGAATCACCGAAGTTTTCAGAGGCATCTGTATCACTGGCCTTAAGGTAGGCTTGTTGCTGCCAGTCATCTTCATTGCGGGTGAAGATATAAACACCACTATCAGTACCCACTGCAAGAGTCTGGCCATCGGCATTCAGACTGAGTTCTGAACCAAAATACTCCCACTTTCTATTGTTGTTGGCTTTAAGGTAGGCCTGCTGTTGCCAGCCGCTTTCACTGCGAGTAAATATATACACCGCACCGGATTCATCTGCATCATTATTGCTTCCATCTCCATTAACACCTGTGGTGTTGCTATCCTCTCGAGGTGCCCCTATTGCTAGGGTCTGGCCATCAGCACTAAGGCTGATTGCTTTGCCGAAATCATCGTGGGCATCTGTATTACTCGCTTTGAAATAGCCAATGCTTCCGGTCAGTAAAAAATCGTCAACAGAAAGTATCGTTGAATCACTACATCTTTCTTGAGATCCCTCACCGTTGCAGGCCTGTAGAATATATTGCGCATTAGTTCGGGAATAGAGTGCTGTTTCTAGTTTGAGTGTTAGGGATTCATTACCTTGGGGAATATATTCAGCAACCCGTCTAAAACCGGAAACCCCATCGGGGTTTTCCAGTAAATGATAGTGGCTGGCATTTTCAGCATCAATCCACGCGAAGCGGAACTTCTTTATTGCCTCAAAACTTAAAGCAATTAGCTTTACTTGCTCTGGTGCAATAGAGGTGTCACCTCCATTTGAGGGATCTTCTGTTGCCGGTGGAGTACCGTCTCCTGTTGAAGGGGTACTTGCTACCGGTGGATTTTTTTCAGCAGTATCGCCGGTGCTACTGCTACCAGATCCGCCACCGCTACAACCGGATAGGAGTAAGGCAATTAGGGAGATCTTTATAATTTTTCTGTTCATAACTTTTAACCGGTTATCTTTGGCGCCTGATTATGCAGTTTGAATCTATAGGAATTCAAATATTACTTTCTATAATTTTTATATTTTCACAAAAATTTTTTTAATTGGCGGGCTTCTATAGATTATGTTTTCGAGAATTGAAAATTTTGTACTTTTGTGCCACTTGCTATTTGGATGTTTCTTTAAGAATTCTGTACCAAAAGGAAGGGTGTATTTTTGCAATTTTCAGGATTTTTGATTTTATTTTTGTTTGGTGGGTGAGCTGGAGCGGCGATTTCTGCGGTTGTGGCTGATTTTTTTGAGTGGGTTGTGTCTACATGCTAGGGGTTGGTTGAGATGTGAGAAAATATAAAGTTACCACAAAGAAAAGAGTATCTTGTTAGATATTTTTAGCGGTAATTTTAGGGGGTTTAGGGTGATGGTTTTTTCTGGCTTTAGTGGCAAGTTGGTGGTGTCAATAAGATATTTGAGATTTTAAAATGAGAATAAAGGGGGATCTGGTGGCATTTCAGCTCCAGGCAGTCAGAGTTGAAGATAGTAAGAGCTAAATCAGGAACAGACGTTTCATTTAGCTAAATTGTATAGTAATAATTTTTTATTTTGATTGGATGTAGAGTAGCAATAACAAGCGCTTAAACAATATTCAATAAAAAAGCCCCCGGTTTTATTCGGGGGCTTTTTAAAATCTGGATGAAAGAGTTTTAAGATTACACCTTAAACTCAGTATCCAGCTTCTTTTCCACCAGCTGCTTTTTTAATTTCGCATACTGGGGTACGCCGTTTTTGTAGGGTGGGTAGTCCTCGCCCTGAATTAACGGTAACAGGTACTCGCGTCCCGCATCGGTAATGCCGAAGCCGTCCTCGCTAATATATTCTTTCGGCATAAATTTTTCGACGTTGGCCACTTCAGACAATGGCGCTTCCGCGATAGACCAGCTGTACTCTTCACCTTCTGCACGAATAATTGCCGGCATAATGGCGTTTTTGCCGGCTGCCGCCATTTCCACGGCGGCGCGACCGACGGCGTAGGCCTGCTCCACATCGGTGGCGGAGGCGATATGGCGGGCGGCGCGTTGCAGGTAGTCGGCCAGTGCCCAGTGGTATTTCAGGCCCAGCTCGCTTTTGATCATATTGGCGAGGGTTGGTGCCACACCGCCCAGCTGCTTGTGACCGAAGGCGTCGGTAGTGCCGGCATCGGCGAGGAAGGTGCCGTCTTCGTACTGGGCGCCCTCGGAGGCGACGATTACGCAGTAGCCTTTCTCGTCCACGGTCTTTTGCACCTTGGCCAAGAACTTCTCTTTATCGAAGGCCACTTCTGGGAACAGGATAATATGTGGTGCATCGCCTTCCTCTTCCTGGGCCAGGGCGCCGGCAGCGGCAATCCAACCCGCGTGACGACCCATCACTTCGAGGATAAAGACCTTGGTGGAGGTGGCGCACATGGAGGCTACGTCCATGGCCGCTTCCTTGGTGGAAACCGCAACGTATTTGGCTACGGAGCCGAAGCCGGGGCAGTTGTCGGTTAGCGGCAGATCGTTGTCGACCGTTTTGGGAATATGGATGGCCTGAATTGGGTAACCCATGGTCTCAGACAGCTGCGAGACTTTCAGGCAGGTGTCAGCGGAGTCGCCGCCGCCGTTATAGAAGAAGTAGCCGATATCGTGGGCCTTGAATACTTCGATCAGGCGCTCGTACTCTGCGCGGTTCTCTTCCAGGCTCTTCAGCTTGTAGCGGCAGGAGCCAAAGGCGCCGGAGGGGGTGTGACGCAGTGCGGCGATGTCTTCCACACTTTCCTGGCTCACGTCGATCAGTTCCTCACGCAGTGCGCCGAGGATGCCGTTCAGCCCCGCATAGACTTTACCAATTTTGTCCTGGTTTTCACGGGCAGCTTCTATTACGCCGCAGGCGGAGGCATTGATTACGGCAGTCACACCACCGGACTGCGCGTAAAAGGCGTTCTTCTTCGACATGGTTATCCTGTTTTCATAGAGATCTTGGGAAGTGACCCGATCCGGTTGTCCGCCGGACGCTCTTCGGCGGCGCCAGTGGGGAACTCCGGGAGCTCGTATCGGGTGTCGGCCGTAGCTGGAAAATTCCTACCACCCTACCGGGGGTGAGGCCGATCTGTGCGGGGGCGGAGTCTAATGGAATAGCGAGTAAATTGCATGGCAAACGGGGCATTTGGCAATTACTGGCCTGTTTTGCCGTGGTAAGCTTGCGCCGCAACCCCCAGGAGTACAGATTTTCGCCATGCATATCCATATTCTCGGTATTTGCGGCACCTTTATGGGCAGCCTAGCCCAATTAGCGGTGGCCGAAGGACACCGGGTCACCGGTAGCGATGCCAATGTTTACCCCCCCATGAGCACTCAACTACAGCAGGCGGGTATTCAGATCACCGAGGGCTATGACCCGGCTCAGTTGGAGCCGGCCCCAGACCTGGTCATTATCGGCAATGCCATGTCCCGCGGTAATCCCGCCGTGGAAGCGGTACTTGAACAGGGGCTGGCCTATACCTCCGGTGCCCAGTGGCTCTGTGACCACTTCCTCGGTGGGCGCTGGGTACTGGCAGTAGCGGGCACTCACGGCAAGACCACAACTGCCAGCATGTTGGCCTGGATTCTGGAAGCGGCGGATATGCAACCGGGCTTCCTGATCGGGGGGGTGCCAGGCAACTTTGGAGTGTCTGCGCGCTTGGGGGATTCCCCTTTCTTTGTGGTGGAGGCGGACGAATACGATACTGCCTTCTTCGATAAGCGCTCTAAGTTTGTGCATTACCGCCCACGCACAGTGATTATCAACAACCTGGAGTTCGATCACGCCGATATCTTCGACGATTTGGCGGCGATCCAGCGGCAGTTTCATCATCTAGTTCGCACGGTGCCCGGCAACGGCCTGATTGTCAGCGCCGCAGAAGATAATGTGGAGCAGGTATTGCAGCAGGGTTGCTGGAGTGAAGTTCAGCGCTTTGCCAGTGAGGATCAGCCGGGAATCAGTGCCGGCGACTGGCGAGCGGTGAATATTGCCGCGGATGGCAGCAGCTTTAGTGTGCTGTTCGAGGGTGCCAAAGTGGCGCGTGTGGAGTGGGATCTCACCGGTATGCACAATGTGCGCAATGGTCTTGCCGCTATGGCTGCAGCTCGTCATGTGGGCGTGGTACCTGAGCTAAGTGCCACCGCACTCGGACGTTTTCAGGGCGTAAAGCGCCGTATGGAATGCCTGGGCGAAGTGGCTGGTATCCGCGTTTACGATGATTTTGCCCACCACCCAACTGCGATCGAATCCACGCTTACGGGCCTCAGGGCCAAAGTGGGCAAGGACAAGATCATCGCCTTGATTGAACCCCGTTCCAACACCATGCGTATGGGCGTGCATCAGGGCCAGTTGGCCAGTGCCTGTAGCGGTGCGGATATGGTGTTGTGGTATCAGCCCCAAGGGATGAATTGGTCGCTGAATGAAGTTACTCACCACTCTCCGGTGCCGGCCAAGATTTTTGACACTATCGAGAATGGTGTGGAATCGGCACTGCAGCTCGCCGGTGAGGGCAGTCATATCGTGGTGATGAGTAACGGCGGCTTCGGTGGTATCCATCAGCGTTTGATTGGAGCCCTGGAGCAAAAATATAACTATTCGACCTGAAAAGAGTCAGCACTTTAGTGATCGGGGAAGTGATCTTGCAGCAAGCCACATTTAATAAAACCGTTACCCTGGCCATGACTGGGGCTTCCGGGGCCCAATACGGCCTGCGTTTGTTGCAGTGCCTGCTCGCTTCTGGCGTGCGCGTCTGGCTGTTGATGTCTGAGGCGGCCCAGGTAGTGATCAATACAGAGACCGACCTGCAACTGCCGGAGGGCGACGATGACACACTGCAGGCTTTTCTCGCCGATCGCTTCGGCGCGCAGGAGGGCCAGTTGAAATTGTTTGGCAAGCGCGACTGGTTTTCGCCGGTGGCATCCGGCACTGGAGCGTCGGCCAGCATGGTGATCTGCCCGGCCAGCGGTGGCACTTTGTCGGCCGTTGCCTGTGGAGCTTCCAATAATCTGATTGAGCGCGCTGCGGATGTGGCGTTGAAGGAGCGCCGCCAGTTGATTTTGGTTCCGCGCGAGGCGCCTTACTCGGAGATTCACCTGGAAAATATGCTCAAACTCACCCGCATGGGCGCGATGATTCTGCCGGCCAGCCCCGGTTTTTATCAGAAGCCGCGCACGGTCGAAGACATAGTCGATTTTGTGGTGGCGAGACTGCTCGATCAGTTGGGCGTGGAACAAAAGTTGTTGCCGGCTTGGGGTGAGTAGGTCACAGGGAGATAAAAAATAGTGAAAGCGAGCATAACCATCCACTACTGTGTGCAGTGCAATTGGATGTTGCGGGCTACCTGGATGGCCCAGGAGTTGCTTCACACTTTTGCGGATGACCTACAACAGGTTGCATTACAACCCGGAACTGGAGGAGTATTCGAAATCCGCATTGGTGAAAATTTGATCTGGGAGCGCAAGCGCGATGGCGGTTTTCCCGGAGCAAAGGAACTCAAGCGGCGCGTGCGGGACCTATTGTTTCCCGAGCGCGATCTGGGACATATCGATACTCCCTGAAAATATTTCCAATAGCGCCGTGTAAACGCAAATTTTGTATTTGCACCAGCACTGCCGGGGCGATCAAAATATGCGCCGTACTGCGGCCCACTGATTTATTGGATAGAAGCAAAAACCTATGCTGTCAGCTTTCAAGAACTCGTATGAATACCTGGTAACCAAGCGGCCACTGGCTGTGTTGGTAGTTATCGGCCTGCTCACCCTGCTGGCAGCGATGGGCTTGCCCCGCTTCAAGATCGATGCCTCGGCGGACTCCCTCACCCTGGAGGCCGATGAGTCCCTGGATTATTTTCGTGAGATCGCCGAGCGCTACGCTAGCGGGGACTTCCTGGTGGTCACCTATCGCTATAAGGATGGCGACCTGTTTAGCGATAAATCTCTACAAGCTCTGGCCAAGTTACGCGATGAGCTGGCCGGAGTAGATGGCGTTTCCAGTGTACAGACCATCCTCGATGTCCCTTTGCTGTACAGCCCCAAACTGTCTTTAACCGATATCACCGATGAGATTCGCACTCTGTCCCAGGCAGATACTGATCGAGACCTGGCCCGACAGGAGTTTCTCTCCAGCCCTATTTACCGCGAATTGATTCTGAGCCCGGATGGCCAGACCACCGCACTGCTCGCCAATCTGACGCTGGATAGCCACGGTATAGAATTGGTACGCGAGCGCGATGCCCTGCGCCGCAAGCGCAATAGTGAGGGCCTGAGCCCGGAAGAGGCTGCGCGCTTGGAAGAGGTGAGTGCCGTCTATTTGGAGCACCGCACTGCTCAGGAGTTGGAAGCGCGGGCGCGAGTTGATGAGGTGCGGGGGATTCTCGCCGGTTACAAAGGCGAGGCAGAGTTGTTCCTCGGCGGTGTGACCATGATCACTTCGGACATGATCACTTTTATCAAAAGTGATCTGGTAGTGTTTGGTGTGGGCATTCTCGTCTTCATTATTCTGACTCTGTTGCTGATCTTCCGTCAGCCCCGTTGGGTGCTGTTACCGCTGCTCACCTGTGTCACCACCGCAGTGACGATCCTGGGCCTGCTCAGCTGGCTCGACTGGCGCATGACTGTGATTTCCGCAAACTTTGTCGCGCTGCTGCTGATTATTACCCTGGCGATCACCATCCACCTGGCGGTGCGTTACCGCGAATATATTGCGCAAAACCCCGACTGGAGCCGTGAAACACTGGTGCTGCAGACTGTGCGGTTTATGGCCAAGCCCTGTCTGTACACGGCCCTGACCACTATCGTTGCGTTTGTATCGCTGGTGGTGAGTGGTATTCGCCCGGTTATCGACTTTGGTTGGATGATGACGATGGGGGTAACTCTAGCCCTGATGTTGTCCTTCCTGATTATCCCCAGTTTTCTGATGATCCTGCCCAAGCGCCAGGGCAAAGTGAGTGCGGATAATTCCCATGCATTTACCCTGCGTTTCTCTAGCTTTGCCGAGCGCCATAAGTTTGTGGTGTTGGGGGTGTCCCTGGCCGCTGCGGTGATCAGTGTGGCGGGAATGCTGCAGCTTAAAGTGGAAAACCGCTTTATCGATTACTTCGATGATTCCACCGAAATTTACCAGGGTATGCTGGTGATTGACCGCCGCCTGGGCGGCACTGTGACCCTGGATATTATCCTCGACAAGCCTGTGGAAGAGGAGCCTGCCTTCGAAGGTGAGGAAGATCCTTTTGCCATGGAAGTGGAGGAAGATCCGTTTGCGGTAGAGGAAGATCCCTTTGCCTCAGATGACCCTTTCGGCGGAGAAGAGGAGTCTCAGGAACAGAGTTATTGGTTCACCGTAGCTGGTCTCAATACCTTGGAACAGTTGCACGATTACCTGGAGGAACAGCCAGAGATCGGCAAGGTGCAGTCCCTCGCCACTCTGTACAAAGTGGCTCGTGACTTGAAAGGTGGCCAGCTCAATGACTTTGAGTTGGCGGTGGCCAATACCAGCCTGCCGCCGGAAATTCGCGGCGTATTGGTAGATCCCTATCTCTCGGTTGAGAACAATCAGGCCCGCATTACCCTGCGGGTGATGGAGACTGATCCGAATCTGCGCCGTGGCGAATTGATCGAGCGCATTTACGATTACGCGCATAATGAAATGGGTATAGCGCCGGAAAACATCCACCAGACAGGACTGCTGGTGCTCTACAACAATATGCTGCAGAGCTTGTTTAAGTCCCAAATCCTGACCCTGGGGGCGGTATTTGTGGGCATCCTGTTAATGTTCCTGGTGTTGTTCCGTTCTCTGTCGATTGCCATTATCGCGCTGGTACCGAATATGCTGGCGGCCTGTGTGGTACTCGGTGGTATGGGGCTCGCCGGTATTCCATTGGATATGATGACCATCACCATTGCGGCGATTACCGTGGGTATTGGGGTGGATCACGCGATTCACTATCTGTACCGCTTCCGCGCCGAGTTTGCCAAAGACGGCAATTACCTGGCTACCATGCATCGCAGCCATGCAACTATCGGTCGCGCCATGTTCTACACGGCGATCACCATTATTGCCGGCTTCTCGATCCTGGCGCTGTCCAAATTTGTGCCTTCTATTTACTTTGGCCTCTTGACCGCCTCGGCCATGTCCGCGGCACTGCTGGGCTCACTGACTTTGTTGCCATTGTTATTGGTGATATTCAAACCTCTGGGTGCCGGTTCTGTAGATAGAAGTGAGGTGGAAATTCCAGAGGGGGCAGCCAAGGCCTGAGGGAATATTTTTTAGAGTTAGCAATAAAAAGCCGGGCAATTGCCCGGCTTTTTATTAGCAGATTAATTCGCGGAGAATTAATCCTGGCGGCTGGTGATTTCCAGAAGGTGGTAACCAAACTGAGTTTTTACCGGGCCGTGTACCTTGTTCAGTTCCTCAGAGAAAACGACCTTGTCGAACTCCGGCACCATCATACCCTTGCTGAACTCACCCAGGTCACCGCCGGAACGGCCGGAAGGGCATTGGGAGAACTGCTCCGCGATTTTGCCGAAATCGGCGCCATTTTCGATCTGATCTTTCAGTTCCAGGCACTTGTCTTCGGTCTGTACCAGGATATGGCGGGCTGTTGCTTTAGGCATGAATAGTCTCCATTCGTTAATAAACCGCAGCAGCTTAATGGCTGTGGGTCGTGCTTGCCACCGACAATTACCGGGATTCCGTGGAATATTGCACTCAAACAATTGGATTGGCGCTTAAAGGCCTCGCCAGAAATCTCGGTGATCCTGTTGGCAGTGGTATCTTTAGTACTTCAACCCACCCAACGAGAGAGCATTTTGCAACAGATCCCCCTTTTTCCCCTGAGCGTGCCCCTCTATCCAGGTGTTGCGCTACCTCTGCGTATCTTTGAACAGCGTTATCTGCATTTGGTTAGCGAATCTCTGAAAAATGAGAGCGGCTTTGGTGTTGTTTTGATTCGCTCTGGCGGCGAGGTGGGCAACGCCTCGGTTTGGCCCCTTGGGGTCTATGTGCATATTGTCGATTGGAGTCAGGGAGAGGAGGGCTTGCTGCATGTGCAGGTAGTAGGGCGGCGGCGCTTCCGCATCAGTCACACCGAGCGGGCTGAAGACGGCCTGTTGCTGGGGGATGTTGAGTGGTTGCCGGATAATGCCCCCCGGCCGATACCTGCAGATTGCGATGGCCTAATGGCAGTGCTGGAAGAGTTAAAGGAGCGTGCCAAGGATCTTTCACTCAAGTTCGATAATGTCGACTCCGCCGATGCCCTGTCCTGGCAACTGGCCCAGTTGTTACCCCTTGAGGATAAAGCGAGAGTGGATTTGCTGGCCCTGGAAGACCCCTTGGCCCGTCTCGCCAATATTGCTGAGAACCTGGATCGTTGGAGCAGGGAGTAACCCAGCAGTAGGAATCCATTTATGCCGTTTAAACCCCCGGCTGCTGGGTTATACTGCGCGGCCGACCGGATTTCGCACGGAGAGCCAAGTGACCACGACAGCCAGCACTGATCAGCAATCTACCCGCGACAAACTCGAACAGATGGGGCGAGCCGCTAGAGAAGCTTCTCGCACAATGGCGCGCGCAGATACTGAGGTCAAGAACCGTGCCCTTGCAGCAATTGCTGCCGAGTTGGAAGCCAATCGGATCGAACTGGCCAAGGCCAATGCGGCTGATATGCAGGCCGGACGCGAGCGCGGTCTGGATGCGGCACTGCTCGACCGATTGGAACTCAATGATGAGCGCATCGACGGTATGATCGAAGGGCTGATACAGGTGGCCGACCTACCGGACCCGGTGGGGGAAATTGAGGATTTGTGCTATCGCCCCAGCGGAATTCAGGTGGGCAAGATGCGTGTGCCCCTGGGAGTAGTGGGCATTATTTACGAGTCTCGCCCCAATGTGACTATCGATGCGGCCAGTCTCTGCCTGAAATCCGGTAATGCGACTATTTTACGTGGCGGTAGTGAGGCGTTGCAGTCCAACCGGGCTATCGCCGCCTGCATCAGTGCAGGGCTGCGCGAGGCCGGCTTGCCGCAAACGGCAGTACAGGTAGTGGATACTAGCGACCGCGCTGCAGTGGGCGCCCTGATCACCATGCCCGATTATGTGGATGTCATAGTGCCACGTGGTGGCACCGGCTTGATCGAAAGAGTCAGTCGCGAGGCCAGTGTGCCGGTGATCAAACACCTGCACGGCGTTTGTCACGTCTATATCGATGACCTGGCTGACGAGCAGAAGGCCTTTGAGATCGCCTTGAATGCCAAGACCCACCGCTATGGCGTTTGTAACGCTATGGAAACGCTGTTGGTGGCCGAGGCAATTGCCGGGAAGATTCTGCCGCGCTTGGCTGAGGCCTATACGCTGAAAGGCGTAGAATTGCGCGGGTGTGAACGCAGCAGAGAGATATGGCCACAGATTAATGTGGCCAGTGACAGCGACTGGAGTGAGGAGTACCTTGCGCCCATTCTCGCTATCCGCGTCGTGGCGGATATGGATGGCGCAATGGATCATATTGCCCGCTATGGCTCAGGCCACACCGAGGCCATTGTGACTCAGGATTACAGTCGCAGTCGTCGCTTTCTTGCCGAGGTGGATGCCAGCTCGGTGATTATTAATGCCTCCACGCGCTTTGCCGACGGGTTTGAATACGGCCTGGGGGCGGAAATCGGTATCAGTACTGATAAAATCCACGCCCGTGGACCGGTGGGGCTCGAAGGGCTCACCTCGCAAAAGTGGATTGTGCTCGGTGACGGGCATATCCGCCGATAGTTTTTCGGGCCCGGCAGCCAGTAAAGAGGTAATTTTGGCAACTAAGCGGCAGACCATCGCCTTATTCGGCGGCACTTTCGACCCGGTGCACTTCGGCCATTTGCGCATGGCGCTAGAGCTGCGCCAGGCTCTGGGTTTCGATGAAATGCGTCTGCTACCCAGCCATCAGCCTCGCCACCGTCAGAGTCCGGGAGTTTCTTCACGCCAGCGCAGTGAAATGTTGGCACTGGCATTGGCTGGTTGTGATGAATTGCAGCTGGATGAGCGGGAACTGCAGCGCGGTGGTGACACTTATACGGTAGATACCCTCGAAGCGCTGCGTGAGGAATTGGGGCCACAAGTGTCCATCAGTTTCTGTATGGGTACTGACTCCTTGTTGACCTTGCATCGCTGGCATCGTTGGCAACGCCTGTTGGAGCTGGCTCACCTGGTCGTTGTGACCAGACCCGGCTGGCACTTGCCGGAAGCGAGCGCAGCCACTGGCAATGCCGAGCTAGCGAAATTTCTGCAGCAGCATCGCGGCACCCTGGCCGATTTACATGAATATGCCTCAGGTCGCCTGGTCTTGCGCGAGCAAACCCTGCTGCCAATTTCCGCTACACAGATTCGCCAGTTGCTGGCCAGCGGTCAGTCTCCGCGTTTCTTACTGCCAGCAACGGTGTTGCAATATATTGAAGACCATCAACTCTACACAGAATCGGTTGCCACTGGTGACCCGTAATGAATCAAGGTGTTATGACAAATATTAAAGATATCGCGCTAAATGCTCTGGAAGATCTGAAAGGCAAAGACATTGTCGCTCTGGATGTTTCCGAATTTTCTGATGTGATGGATAACCTGGTGATCTGCACCGGTACCTCCAGCCGCCAGGTAAAATCGCTGGCAGAAAATGTGGTGGACGAACTCAAGAAAGAGGGTGTGCGCCCGATTGGTGTTGAGGGCAAAGAGCAGGGCGAGTGGGTACTGGTGGATTATGGGGATCTGGTAGTGCATGTAATGCTCGCGGATGTGCGCAATTTCTACGACTTGGAAAAACTCTGGTCTATGACTCCAAATACCCGCGACGAGGCGGATGGTAGCGATCCCCATCAGGGTTGATTAAGTGAAGGTTCGCATCCTCGCCGCCGGAGGCAAAATGCCGGCATGGGTCCAGGAGGGTTATGCCGAATACGCCAAGCGTCTGCCCCGTGAAATTGCTCTGGAAATGGTGGAGATTCCCCTGGGGCAGCGGGGCCAGAAAAGCTCTGCGGCACTGATTGATAAAGCGCGCAAGAAAGAGGGCGAGGCGATGCTCGCTGCTCTCGGCCCGCGCGATCATGTGGTGGCGCTGGATGTTAAGGGCAAGCCTTGGAGTACAGAGCAATTATCCGACCAGCTGCGCGATTGGCAGCTGCTGGGGGAAAATGTCAGCCTGTTGATTGGCGGCCCAGACGGGCTTTCGCAGGACTGCCTGAGCAGGGCGCGTCAGCGCTGGTCTCTGTCACCTTTGACCCTGCCGCACCCTCTGGTTCGTGTGGTTTTGGCCGAGCAAATTTATCGCGCCTGGACCCTGCTTGCCGGCCACCCTTATCACAAATAAGACATTTGCGACCAAGTGCGGAGAGATTTGCCAACTGGAATTCTCTCTCCGTGCGTTCGCTGTGGTAATGTAGTCCGAATTAGTTTTTTCCCGCGCCAGTCATAATCGTTTAAAAAACGCCAATGCCCCACGATCATCACCTCAAGGACCCCCACACGGAGCAGCGACTGTTTCGCAACCGCATGTTGGTGGCCATTGTTGGTGTCATCGCGTTGCTAGGGGTTTTGATTGCGCGTTTTTATAATTTGCAGGTGGTTGATTACGATGACTACCGCACCCAATCCGATGATAACCGTATTCAGGTACGCCCCGTCGCTCCAACTCGCGGGCTGATTTACGATCGCAACGGTATATTACTCGCGGATAACCGCGCCAGTTATAACCTTTCTATTGTGCGTGAACGGGTGAAAGACCTGGACGCAACCCTCGAACTGGTCGGCCATCTGGTCCGTCTGGGTGACGGCGATGTGGCCAAATTTCGCAAACGCTTGCGTCGCCGCCGTCCATTTGAACCGGTGCCTCTGAGGTTTCGTCTGAGTGAGGAGGAAATCGCACGGATCAGCGTGAACCAGTTTCGCATGCCCGGAGTTTCTGTGGAGGCCGAGTTGGTGCGCTACTACGCCCTGGGAGACCTGTTTGCCCACAGTGTTGGTTACGTGGGGCGTATCAGTGATCGCGACCTGAGTAATTTCACTAAAGAGGACGTGCGCCTCTATCGCGGCACCCGCAGTATCGGCAAGGTGGGACTGGAGCGCTCCTATGAGAAAACCCTGCTCGGCGAAGTAGGTTATGAAAATGTGGAGATCAATGCACGCGGGCGAGTATTGAGGGTGTTGGAGCGCCAGGACCCCAAGCCCGGTGCTGACCTTACCCTGCATCTTGATGCGCACCTGCAACAGGTGGCCTCCGATGCCCTGGGCGATCGCCGCGGTGCAGTTGTCGCCATCGATGTGAACACCGGTGGGGTGCTGGCCTTCGTCAGCAAGCCCTCCTTCGACCCCAACCTGTTTGTAACCGGAATCAGCTTTGCTGATTATCGCGCCCTGAGTGATTCCCTCGATGTGCCGCTGTTTAACCGTGCGGTACAGGGCCAATACCCGCCTGGTTCGACCCTGAAGCCGCTGATGGGGTTAGGCGGGCTCGAGGCTGGACTGATCACCCGTGAAACCAAAATTAAGGATCCGGGATTCTATAAGCTGCCAAATGATCCACGTCTATACCGCGACCATGTGCGCTGGGGCCATGGAGAAAAGGTGGATCTGATTCAGGCTATGGCGCAGAGCTGCGACGTCTATTTCTGGGATATGGCTCACCGCTGGGATATTGATGGCATGCACGATATGGCCGCTCACTTCGGCCTGGGTTCCAAGACCGGTATCGATCTGCCGATGGAACGCTCCGGCCTCTTCCCCTCGCGGGATTGGAAGCGCGGTGCGCGGGGTATGCCCTGGTTCCCTGGCGATAGTCTGAACGCCGTGCTGGGGCAGGGGTTTGTCCTGGCGACGCCACTGCAGCTGGCGGTGATGACCGCTACCATTGCCAATCGCGGTACCCACTATCGCCCGCAAATGGTGAAAACCATCAACGGGGTCGAACAGCCGGCGGAAATTCTGCATAACCTGGAGGCGCACCCTGATAATTGGGACCTGGTGTTCGAGGGCATGGAGGCGGTGGTCAATCGCAGCTATGGCACGGGCAAACGCGCGGGTAAAGACCTGAACTTTCGTGTCGCTGGAAAATCCGGCACCGCCCAGGTGGTGGGTATAGCCCAGGGTGCCCGTTACGACTCAGAGGCTCTTCAGGAGCGCCACCGCGATCACGCCCTGTTTGTCGCCTTTGCTCCTGTGGATAAACCGCGTATTGCTGTAGCGGTCTTGGTCGAGAATGGTGAAGCCGGTGGCGGCGTGGCGGCGCCTGTGGCGCGGGAATTATTTGCCGAGTGGGTGCCACGACCAGACACCCAAGAGAATACGGCACAGAAAACCAGATTGAGCAAAGGGGTGGATAATGGCTAGCCGCGATTTTTCTCACCGGCTGTCCGATGCTCACGGCAGTCTCCGAAAGCCGGTGAGTCTGGCGAGGCGCCTACACATTGATGTGCCACTGCTGGTGCTTTTATTGGTGCTTGCCTCTGTGGGGCTGGGGGTGCTCTACAGTGCTTCTGGCGGCGATATGAACTACGTGCGGCGCCAGTCTATATTTATGTGCCTGGCGTTCACCGGCATGTTTATTGTCGCGCAGATTCCGTTGGATTTTTATCGGCGCTGGTCTCCCTGGGCCTATCTGGGCGGCTGCGCTCTGCTGGTGGGGGTGTTGCTCTTTGGCACCGGTGCCAAGGGCGCCCAACGTTGGCTGGAGATTGCCGGCTTCCGCTTTCAGCCTTCGGAGGTGATGAAGTTGGGAGTGCCGATGATGGTGGCGGCTTTCCTGCACCAGCGCGCCCAGCCCCCGTCCCTTGTGACTGTCATTGGGGCTCTGGCCATCGTGGCGGTTCCAGCCGCTTTAATTGTGCGCCAGCCAGATTTAGGGACCTCTATCCTGATCGCCGCTTCCGGCCTGTTCGCGCTGTATTTGGCCGGGTTGAGCTGGAAGATGATCGGAGCGGCGGCTATGGGCTTGGTGGTTTCCGCTTGGCCAATCTGGCAGTGGGGGCTCAGGGACTACCAGCGCCAGCGTATCCTGACACTTCTGAATCCTCACGATGATCGCTTTGGTGCTGGCTGGAACATTTTCAACTCTAAAGCCGCTATAGGTTCCGGGGGAGTGTATGGCAAAGGCTATTTGCAGGGCACCCAATCGCAGCTGGACTTTCTGCCGGAGAGCCATACCGACTTTATTATCGCGGTGTTGGCTGAGGAATGGGGGATGCGCGGTGTCCTATTACTGCTTTTACTCTATGTGCTGGTGATCGCCCGCGGCATCTATATTAGCTTTATGGCGCAACATCTATTTGGGCGCCTGCTGGCGGGGAGTATTACCCTCACTTTTTTTGTCTATGTGTTTGTAAACATTGGTATGGTTACGGGATTGTTGCCAGTGGTGGGGGTACCCTTGCCAATAATCAGTTACGGTGGAACCTCACTGATTACCTTAATGGCGGGATTCGGTATTCTCATGGCCGTAGGGACCGAGCGGCGCAGGGTACATTTTTGATGAACCAGCGGCGCAAATCAAAAACTGGATGTAGAGACGCGAGATGAAGACAGGAGCGGTGGTTTTGAAGTGGACCTCGGGACTATTGGTTGGTATGGGGCTAGCGCTTGCAGCTTGTGCGCAGGAGCCCGGCCACGGCGATAATGCCGACGCGCAAAAGTTTGTGGAATATATGGTGCAAGAACATCAATTTGACCGCAACGAAATGCAGGAACTGATGCGCAATGCCAAGCGCAAGGACTCTATCCTCAAGGCGATCAAGCGCCCCGCAGAAAAAGCCAAGCCCTGGTATCAATATAAAAAGCTATTTTTAACTCCGCAAAGCATTGCCGGCGGTGTGGATTTTTGGGATAAGAATGCTGAGGCCCTGGCGGAAGCTGAGAAAAAGTATGGTGTCCCAGCTGAGGTTATTGTCGCGATCATCGGGGTTGAAACCCGCTACGGTGGCAATATGGGAGGCTACCGGGTACTGGATGCACTCTCCACCCTGGCCTTCAATTACCCGCGCCGCTCTGAGTTCTTTACCAAGGAGTTGGAAAACTACCTGCTTTTAACCCGTGATCAAGGTATGGATCCTCTCGCGCTGAAGGGCTCCTATGCCGGTGCCATGGGTTACGGCCAGTTTATGCCTTCAAGCTACCGCGCCTATGCGGTGGATTTCAGTGAAGATGGCAAGGTGGACATCTGGACCAATACAACCGATGCGATCGGCAGTGTGGCTAACTATCTGGCCAGACACGGCTGGAAGCCCGGAGAGCCAACGACTGTATTAGCCAACCCGCGCCCCAATGCAGATATGACCATCGTCAACGATACCCTACAGCCCGAGTGGACAGTGGGTGAGCTGGCGGAAAAAGGTTTTAATGCTACCAGCCAAGTGGCACCCGAAATGCCCGCGATTGTTTTCTCTCTGCAGACTGAGCAGGGCAAGCAGTACTGGTTAGGCCTGAATAACTTCTCCACTATTACGACTTACAACCGCAGCCGCCTCTACGCCATGGCAGTGAATGAACTTGCCCAGGAGATTGTTAAAGCGCGCGGCGGAAAGAGCTGAGTTGGAGATAAATAATTCCTGAGAATAATTGCCAAAGCCGGGAACTAATGGTGATGGTGGTAATCAATAATTTTCTGTTTTACTGAGCAGTTATAGATAACAGCGGCTTGGAGACGGCAGCCTGGGGTTGCCGCGCGCCGGGGGGATTATGTTTCAGCGCAATATACGGCGAGTGTTCCTACTCGCCGCTTTGTTTTTGGTCGCTTGTGGCGGCCCGCAAATTAAGCCGAATAAGCAGGGCGAGCAGGACTTCGATAGCCTTAAGGATAGCGGCCCAGCCAAACCGGTAAATATGCTCGCTACGCCGGAGCCCACACCCATGCGGGAACCAATCGGACCGGCGGGCAATAAAAGCCCTTATAAAGTCAAAGGTGTAACCTATCACGTACGCCCTGCGGTTAAGGGCTACAAAGAGCAGGGTAAGGCCTCCTGGTATGGCACCAAATTTCATGGGCGACGCACTGCCAATGGCGAAATTTATAATATGTATGCCATGTCCGCCGCGCACAAAACCCTACCGCTACCCAGTTATGCCAAGGTAACTAACCTGGATAATGGGCGCAGTATTATTGTGCGCATTAACGACCGCGGCCCCTTTGTTCACGGCAGAATTATCGACCTGAGTTATACAGCAGCGCAAAAGTTGGACTATGTGAATCAGGGTGTTGCCCGTGTTGAGGTAGAAGCGCTGGACCCAAATACCCTGCCACCGGTTACGGAAACCCTATTGGCTGGCGATGTAACTGGCGGCCTGCCCCAGGATGCCAGTATCCGCCTGCCGGAAAATACCTTCCTGCAAGTGGGAGCCTATAGCAGCCCAGCCCAGGCCGAGAAAATTCGGGCTCGCTTGGCTGCAGCAATTGACTATCCTGTTTCTGTCAGTCCGGTTGAGCGCAGTGGCAAGCAATTTTATCGGGTGCGCATAGGCCCAATCTCCCAACAGCGGGCCCTGGCCAATGCACGGGAAACTGTGCAGAAGAACCAGCTGGGAGAGCCCCAGGTTGTGTATGAATAAAAAACCCATCGGTAAAAGTGCGGTCCGAACGGTGAATATTCCAGTTTGTGGAGAAAGGTCACGGTTACCGGAGAGCCGTAAATTCCTGACGATATTCTTTTCTCGAACTCGCTGAAAAACCCGTCATCAGCTGTGCCGGCAGCACAGGAGGGATAGCAAGTCGTCAGTGATCACCAATGGAATTGACGGTCATAGGAACGACCGTTCACAAAATACTGCGCAATGGCGCGAATTTTCTTGTATTTTGTCTTTATTACTGGCTCACGGCATAAGGTGATAAGCCTTCGCTGTGAATTAATCGCTTAAAATAAGTAATAGGTTAACAGCCAGCCAACGAACACGAGGATTAACGAGACTCTCACCTATGATCACACGGATTATCGCCTGCTCTTTTCTGTTGCTTTGTGCGGGCCTAGCCCAGGCGCAATCACTTATTCCAGCGCCGCCCCAGCTGGCGGCTACCTCCTACTTGCTTGTGGATGCCAATACCGGTCAGGTATTGGTGGAACACGAGGCTGATAAGGAGGTTCCTCCTGCCAGCCTTACAAAAATGATGACGGCCTACATTGTCTCGGAAGAGATGATCAAAGGCAGCATTAAAGAAGATGATAAGGTACGTATCTCTGAGAAAGCCTGGCGCAAGGGCGGCTCTAAGATGTTCGTTAAGGTTGGCGACCAGGTACCGATTATGGACCTGATGCGCGGCGTTATTATCCAGTCTGGTAATGACGCCAGTATTGCCCTGGCTGAGCATGTTTCAGGCAGTGAGGAGGTATTTGCTGAAGTGATGAATCAGCAAGCCGAACTGCTGGGGATGGAGAACACCAATTTTGTCAATGCTACCGGCTGGCCGGCTGAGGGGCATGTGACCACCGCCCGGGATTTGGGGGTTCTCGCACGAGCTTTGATTGCCAACCACCCGGAACACTACGACATCTACTCCGAGAAGTATTTCAGTTATTCCGGTATCAACCAGCCCAACCGAAATCGCCTATTGTGGCGCGATTCCGCAGTAGACGGCATTAAAACAGGCCATACCGAAGAGGCTGGCTACTGTTTGGTGGCTTCTGCCATGAAGCGCGGTATGCGCCTGATAGCCATCGTGGTAGGCACCGATAGCGATGAAAAACGCGCTTCAGAGACCCAGAAGCTACTGGCTTATGGTTTCCGCTACTACCAGACCCATAAAGTATATGGGCAGGGCGAAGTACTGCAGACCGAGCGTGTCTGGGGTGGTAAAGAACCCAGTGTTGGCATAGCAGTTGAGAAGGATATTTTTGTAACTATCCCACGCGGTGGCGAAGAGGGTATTAAGGCCGACCTGATTGTGGATGGAGAGCTGGAAGCTCCCGTCGAGAAGGGTCAGTCTGTTGGTAAAGTTGTTGTGACTCTCGATGGTGAAACTGTCGCGGATGTTAAAGCGGTCGCCGCAGAAGAGGTAGACCGAGCCGGTTTCTTCAAGCGCATGTGGGATTCTATCAAGCGCTTTGTTATGGGCTTCTTCAATTAAATTTGCTCAGTTTTGACCAGCCAGGGGTGGCAATTTTGCCTCCCTGGCCGGCTCGCCCGGTTCCCTGACTAGTTCCTCTGTCATTCCCTGTCCACTGCCCTGCGCTCACTGTATAATCGCCGCCCGGCTGCACCTAAGCTTTTCTTAATGTCCAAAGGCCGGTCCCGGAGAGTGGTATGAGTCAAGATCCCAATCAGAAACCCCCGAAGATTGAATTCCCTTGCGAAGACTATATGGTCAAAGTGGTACGCGATGCCAATGAGGACGCGCATCAGTTCGTTCTGGAAGTTATGCGTCGCCATGCCCCCGGTTTGGATGAGGAGCGCGTTACTCTGCGGGATAGTAGCAGTGGGAAGTTTACCTCGATGACCTTTTTTATCCTCGCTACAGGTGAGGACCAGCTCAAGGCCCTCTTTGAGGAGTTGAAAGTACATCCTGCGGTTCATATGGTGCTTTGATGACCATTGTCCGCAACCTAGCCCGGCGGGACTACGAGATCGTCTGGCGTGCCATGTCCCGATATACCGATCTTCGTGATGAAAGTAGCGCTGATGAAATTTGGTGTGTGGAGCATCAACCGGTATTTACCCAGGGGCAGGCCGGCAGGGCAGAGCATCTGTTGAATACCGGTGATATCCCAGTGGTGCAGGTGGACCGTGGTGGCCAGGTGACCTATCACGGCCCCGGCCAGCTTGTGGTTTATCCATTGCTAGATCTACGTCGCGCCCAAATCGGCGTGCGCGATCTGGTGACGGCCTTGGAGAAAGCTACGGTAGCAATGCTGGCAACATTGGGTATAGCGGCTGCGCCCCGTGCTGATGCACCAGGGGTCTATCTCACGGAAGGGCCTCGCAGTGGCAATAAAATTGCTTCCATAGGCCTGCGTGTGCGCCGCGGCTGCAGCTTCCACGGTATTGCCATCAATATCGATATGGATCTGGCCCCTTTCCTCCGAATTAACCCCTGTGGATATGCCGGCATGCAAATGGTGCAGATGGCCGAGTTATTGCCACAGGTACCCTCCTGGGAACAGGTGGCGGAAATTTTTGTGCGCGAATTACTGCGTACCTTGGAGCTGCCCTCGGCCAAGTGGCAGCCACTAGAAGAACATGTATTGGCGCAACTGAGCGCGGAACAGCAGGAATTGAGTAATGGCTGATAAACCCGATCTGGTGCCGGTAAAGCGCACCCGCCGCCTTCAACAGGGGGAGAAACTGCGTGATGGTGACAAAGTAGAGCGTATCCCAGTCAAGGTTATTGCCAGTGATACTGTGCTGCGCAAACCCGACTGGATCCGGGTGAAAGTGCCAGCCTCAAAAGAAGTGGATCGAATTAAGAGTATCTTGCGCTCGCAAAAACTCTCCACCGTATGTGAAGAAGCCAGCTGTCCGAACCTGGGTGAATGTTTTAGTGGCGGTACTGCCACTTTCATGATCATGGGGGAAATCTGTACCCGCCGCTGCCCCTTCTGCGATGTTGGCCACGGTAAGCCCAACCCTCTGGACCCGGAAGAGCCCAAGAATCTGGCGGAGGCCATTGCCGCCATGAGTCTGCGTTACGTGGTTATTACCTCGGTGGATAGGGATGACCTGCGCGATGGGGGGGCTCAGCATTTTGCCGAGTGTATCCGCGAAGCTCGCGAGCTCTCCCCGAACCTGCAAGTGGAAATCCTCACCCCCGACTTCCGCGGGCGCATGGATATTGCACTGGATATCCTTGAAAAGCAGGCACCGGATGTATTCAACCATAACCTGGAAACCGTACCGCGCCTTTATCGTGAGTCCCGCCCAGGTGCCAATTACAAGTGGTCCCTAAAGCTGCTGCAAGAGTACAAAAAGCGTCGCCCGGATGTACTAACCAAGTCAGGTTTGATGGTGGGCCTGGGTGAGGAAAAGGAAGAAATTTTCCAGGTAATGGACGATATGCGCGAGTATGATATCGATATGCTCACAATCGGTCAGTACCTGCAGCCGAGTAAAGAGCACCTGCCCGTGCAGCGCTATGTACATCCGGATGAGTTTGAGGAATATCGTCGTTATGCAGAACAAATCGGCTTTAAGCATGCCGCTTGTGGTCCGCTGGTGCGTTCTTCATACCATGCAGATAAGCAGGCTCATGGTGAGACAGTAAGCTAAAAATAAGGAAATAAAAGAGGGGAGAGTTGGATGAGCTTTCCTCTTTTTTAAGATACTTTAATTGTAACTTTTATCTTCCTCATCCTTTATCCTCTCAACTCTATTGCGCATAAAGTTCTTCGCAGCAGTGAGTTATTTAAAATAACTTTTAATTTAGTAAATATTTTTCACTGGTTGAGTGTTTCTAGCGAAGCTTTAGTCAGAGTCAGCGATGGTCTGCTAATTCGATTATAATTCCAGTTTTTATCTTTTAAAAAACGATACTGTTTAGCTCTTGTCATTTATGTGAACACACATTTGCTTTGACGGTTTAGGCTGGAAAGTAATTAGATTTTTTAAAGTGTGAAAGTATAAGAATATAAGTATTCACAATTATGACTACCGTGATTATAGTTGGTACTAGCTAGTCATCTCTTGCGCCGTAAGCTTTTCTAAGTTTTTTCATTAACTCAAGCTTTTGCCTTTCCACAAAAAGTGCACCAGATACTATCTTATTGCAACCTCATTGCAACGGACTGGGTAGTCTACACTCTTGCTGAAGTGGTACATCCTTTCCTAGTGCTTAGGAATTGCACTAAGCGAGCATATTCAGTAACTTTAAGTTAAATAATAACGATAAGCTGACGTTGACCTATATATTTGTGACTGCACCTCTTAGAAAGCTGCTAGTCAGAGTGCACTAAAATGGTGATTTAGGTGCGCGGTCAATTGAATTGGCGATCTGGAATTTAAGTCGCTGCTAGTACCCAAATGCAGGGTCTAACAGTGCTATCCAATATCAAACCATAATAAACACAATAATGAGAGAGAAAGCGATGACTCCAGAAGAGCGATACGAAAAAGTGAAGGGCCTGCAGCCATTGGAGCTTCTCTACAAGAGAGAGGCGGAAGAACCGGAAACGGTATTTCTTCGTCAGATGCAGCGCCGCGAGTGGCAGGACTACACTTGGCGTGAGGTAATGGATCGGGCCAGACGTATCGCGGGCTACCTGCGCAGCCGATTCGAACCAGGCGATCGAATTGCAATTCACGGTAAAAACTGTGCTGACTGGATCATTGTTGATGTAGGTATCATGCTTGCTGGTATGGTTAGCGTGCCTCTGTATCCTGGGCAATCCGCATCCTCTATGTCTTATGTTTTGCAGCACTCCGAGTCGAAATTGCTTTTTTGTGGAGCTACAGATAACAATGCCGCTCTTCAGGAAGTGGCGGACACTCTACCTTCGGTAGCGATTCAGCGCTGTGAAATACACTGCGATGAAGAGTTGGGAGCTGTTATCGCCTCTAATGAACGCTATGAGGAAAGTCCCGTTTTTAATGAGGATGACCTCTTCACCATTATGTATACCTCTGGCACTACCGGTAATCCCAAAGGCGTGATGCATACATGGTCGTCGGTAGTCTTTGTAGTACCCAATATGATTCGTGGTTATGGCTTTAATGAGAGCGACCGCGTGCTTTCCTATCTGCCTTTGGCCCATGCCGCAGAGCGAATCTTGGTGGAATTCCACTGTCTCTATTCAGGTACGCCGGTACATTTTCCGGAGTCCCTGGATACTTTCCTCGAAGACTTACAGCGCACCAAGCCAACTATGTTCTTCTCGGTTCCCAGATTGTGGACCAAGTTTAAGGAGGGAATTGACGAGAAGATTCCGCCTGCGTTGCAAAATGTACTGCTCAGAATTCCGGGCCTGAATAGTTGGTTAAAAAATAAGGTACGTGCCGGGCTTGGACTGGATCAGGCACGAATGCTGGTAAGCGGTGCCTCACCAATTTCCATCGAGCTATTGCGCTGGTATGAGCGTATGGGGATGCAGATAGCTGATGGCTATGGGATGACGGAAAACTTTATCTATGGCTGTTTTGTGATGCCGGGTGAGGACCCAGTGCCTGGTACGGTGGGTAAACCTTACCACGGTTGCGAGGTGAAAATTTCTGATGAGGGTGAAATCCTTTTCAAAAGCGGCTCTCTGATGAAAGGGTATTACTTAGAGCCAGAGAAAACTGCAGAAGCCATTCGGGATGGTTATTACCATACCGGGGATTCTGGTTTTATCGATGAGAGGGGCTTACTGCATATTACAGGCAGGATCTCTGAAACTTTTAAAACGAGTAAAGGAAAATTTATTCAGCCTAGCTTACTGGAGGGACACTTCGGTAATGAGACCCTTTTGGCACAACTTTGTGTGTTGGGGCATGGTATGGATCAACCTGTGATGTTGGCGACCATATCGGAATCTGCGGAAAAGCTTCCTCGTACTGAGGTCAATGAACAGTTGCGACGTATACTGGAATCAGTTAATGAGCGTTTACCGTACCATGAACGTATCCGGGCAATTTTTATCTGTAAGGAGGAGTGGACTCCGTTAAATGAATTTCTGACTCCCACTCTAAAAATTAAACGCAAAGTGCTGGAATCCCATTATCAACCACTCTTTAAGCAGCATGCGACTACTCAAGGGGTAGTTTGGGAGCCCCGGGATATCAAAGAGAAGTCTCAACGGGATTTACAAGCTGTAGATTAAGATCGTGTAATGCCTTAAAAGAAAAAGCCCGATAGCGGATAGCTTTCGGGCTTTATTATTGGGGAGGAACTTGCCAGCTGATCCAGGCTCAGTGGGTATAGCTTAGGCAATTTGTTGAGTTGCCATTGCGCCCAACCTCTATACGGTCCGCTGAACATTCGAAGTCATCGTTAAATTTACAGTCTTCCATTTTACAGGCGCCAACACCCGCGGTGCGGGAACTGCGGGTGTGCCTGGAATTAGTGAAGAAAGTGTCGCAATCTGGGTCCGCGCCTTCACCTATAGTTATCGCCCTGGCGTGGCAGGCATCATTAGCATTATAGGCACACTGAGTTGCGGCACATTTGCTCACTTCAGGCATATCTGTCGCGATTATCATGGCTTTCTTCTCCTAGATTAATAAGTTGGAGACTAGCTTAGCGCCGTGGCATGTCAATAAAGAAACCATGATTTTTGTAAGGTATTAAAGCTTTATCATATTTGTCTTGAATTGATAGTGTAATTACTCAATGGAAATGATTTAAATAGATGATTATGATTCAAAAGTAGTTTTTTATATTCATTTTCGGAATTTCACGATTCTTGGCCGTGTCGGCTATCTCTTCAGATGCAATGTTTCTACAAAAAATACTATTTAATATTTTGGCCTGAATGCCAGCCCTAGATATTGACTAATCGAAAAGCTCAAAAGTAAAAATTTATTTTTTTAATTGTATTTTGATTGGATTTGTAGGAGCGATATCTGGTAAAGATTGGACTTGTCTCTGGTGATAAGCTATCAATCAACGCAGTTCATAACTTGGTTTGGAGTTCTGATATAAAGAGAAGGGACTTCTGGGTTCAAATGAAGAATAGCAATCTTGAAGTTTTACTGCTGTAGTCAATCAGTGTCATTACGTGTGATTACTGTCAGCATAAAATCTCTTGATTGGTATTCTTCTCATGCCTACTATCCGCCCCCTGTTCATGGTCTTTAGATTGAGGGGATAAATGAAAAAAATAGCTGTGCTGGTATTATCTGTCATATTTCTAGCCTCCTGTGGAGAAAACTCAACACCAGAGGATTTGGCAGAGGATCTTGTAGATGCGCTAACCTCCCAGGATCAGGAAGGCTACAACGATTTATTTATGACAGCGGAAGATCATGAAGGTTTGATTGAGTTGGCTCTAAATGCTGATATTCGTGAATCCAGTAAAAAAGGTTTTATGAAGCGAACCAATGAGTTGGTAGAGAAGATGCAGGGTGCAGATTATATACGTACCCAGAAAAGTAGAATTCAAACCGCTTACAAGAAAATCCTGTTGAAAAGTAAAAATCATTCCTTTGATTGGGATGAGGCTGATCTGGAGTCTATTGACTACTCTATCGAAACTAAGTTTGGCGTTGAGCGGGCAAAACTTGTTATTACGATGGAGTACATGGATATGAAATATAAAATCAATGCCCCCAGAATAATAAAAAGCCAAGATGGTTGGAAGTTGGACCTGATGCCAAGCTGGAGAGGCTAAGTTTAGGTCGCTGAGCCGGTGGTTGAAACTGTCGGCTCAGAAGAGACACTCTATCCAGTCATTTTTCATGAGTTGGTCATTATTGGTGGCAGTATTTTTGGACACCAAATGACTTCTGTTATTCTGTTAAGCTTCCCATGCCATCAGGAGAAGCTCTTCTGTTTCCCCTGGTAAAACAATCTTTTTCTCTACTTGAAGCCCAATTTTATTCAGCAGCTTTATTGAGGATGTGTTTTCGGGTAGCGTGATCGCGACAATTCGCTCTAGGTTTAATTGGTGTTGAGCATATTCCAGCACGGCTTGTGCTGCCTCTAACGCGTAGCCTCTGCCTCTATATTTTGCTAAGAAAGCGAAGCCAATATCTACATCATCGAGACAATCCCGCTTGATTAAGCCGCATATACCAATGCCGATACCATTGCCAAGTTCAACTTTATAGAGACCAAAGCTGTACTTGCGGTACATGGCTATTGGCCCTTTTTTAATGTAATCACTAGCCTGCTCAAGAGTGCGCACTCCGCGATCGCCAATATATCTCACGAAGTCCTCATCATTGAGTAGGTTGAGCATCAGTTTCGAGTCACTTTCACAGAGCTCACTGATCACTAAATTAGGTGTTGTGATTTGAAACATACTGGCTTTTTTCACAATGAGGGTTGGCTTTGTATTGTGTCGGTACGCTGTTTATATAGCGAGAAGGAGGATTGGGAGGAACTTAATATGGTGAAGAGGGAAGAGAATCGCGCCCCTGAGGGGCGCGAGTGTTAGCTCTATCGCTGGATTAGAAGCGGTAGGTAACATTGACCGATGCTTGCTCAGCCGCTGGGCGTGAGGTCACATTGGCACTTAAAGCGAGGGAGTCAGCCGCTTGCCAGCGAATACCAGCAATCAGGCCCATACCATCGTCGAAGAGGCCTTGGTCCACGCTGGAATAGCTGGGCATAGCGTTCATGTTACCAGCCATAGACTTAACACCTACCTCAAGGGTATCTGTGTCAGTACCGTTGGTATCTTCATACCAAACCTGCGCGTAGGCATTGATGGTGTTCCAGCTCTTATTGGCAAAAGCACCGAAGCGCAAGGTGTTGTAGTCACGCTCTTGGTCACCGTAATTCATGCCCAGGGGGTCGTACTCATTACCCATGGAGTCGGTGTAAGTAAAGCCCTCAATGGACTTTTCGGTATAGCCGTCAACTTCCATGGTCGCTCGGGTTACGCCGATAAAGGGGCCTAACTGGAAGCTTGATTCGCTGAACAGATTGGCACCAACCGTCAGGCTCAGAGTGGTATTTTCACCGGAGGTATCGCCTTCCAGTTCGGAAGCAAAATTATTGCCGAGGGTCAGGGCGCGGTTTGCCTGGTCGAAGTCTACATCGGTCAGGGTCATGCTACCTTCAACGAAGAATACATCGTGATGGAAGCGGCCAAACAAGCTGTAGTTGGTAGAGGTGGACTCGATATCGGAGCGGGCGTTATCCACATCGATATTGGAGCGGCTCACCGCGAAGCCCAGTTCCAGGTTGTCACGCAGGGCGTAGGTCATACCGATCAGGTTGGCATTACTATCGCCGCTCATATCGGCGGCAAAGCCGTTGTCGTAATCGATATCACCGAAAATGCCACCAGCAAATACTGCGGTTTGGGCCTGGCTATAGCGTACACCAGCCAGGTTTTCATCCAGGCTGTTAATGTGTGTGCGAGCAGCCTGAGCGCCGATGTCAGGCAGCTGACCGGCGACCTGAGCGGCATTTACAATAGCGGTGTAGTAGTCGGCGAGAACCTGCTGACCAACTTGGGTGGGGTGAACGGTATCGTTGAAGATCAGTTTGGATGCATCGGCAGTGTCCTGGCTAATGCCGTATACAGGGTGCTCAATGCAATCACCGCCGCTGCCGTCAAAGCAATATTGGCCCTGGTCGAATTCTGTAGACAGGCCCAGTTGGCCGGCATTATTCAGGGCCACCTTGAGCAGGCCGGCTTGGTCGACCATTAGAACGCCGTCGATATCTTTGGCTTGAGCCAACAGGTTGGCATTAAAGCCTTCGGACGCCTTACTTGCATCAAGTAAAGCTTTATCAATAGCAGCCGTCAGTTGAGCATTAGCCTCATCTTGGGTAACCAGGCCTGCTGCTACTGCCGCCTTAAGCTGAGCTGCGCTCTCACTGGAGTCTACAGCGTCTTTAACGGCCTTATAAACAGCTGGAGTCTTGCTGATATCCGGCACGTTGGATACCAGAATATAGTTAGCCCCTGCGTTGGATAAGGCGCCGGCAGCGCTCGCGAGCATCACGGATGCCAGACCTGCATTTGCAGTGGCTTCCTCAATGCTCATTTCACCTTTGGCGACACTTTCAAAGCCGCTCAGTAAGTCATTGCCGCCGCCATTTACCCAGTAAAGGGCGTTGGCGTCGGCAGTTCCAAGAGTGGTCTCCAGGTAACCTCTACCCAAAGGGTGTGGGTTGCCAGAAGTACCTAATTGTTCTAGAGCTTGATCAGCCTCGCCTTTGGCTGCTAATGCTTGTTGCTGATACCCGGCTGCAGCGACTAAATCACCTTGCGCTTTCGCAGCTTCTGCCATAGCGGCATATGTCCCAGCTTCGGTTAACTTCTGTTTTAGCAAGCCGGCCAATTGTTGGTCTGGGTAGGCTGGTTTTCCTTCCGCATCTACAGCTGGCATAAAAGCGCTAAGAAGATTATGTCGATTGACGTCAGCGTCTAAACCATTAGCTTGAAGGAAAGCCATGTAGTTCTCGGCACCGATAATATTCATCAGTACGTCAGCAGCTTTGTGGCCACCAACAGCCCATACAGACCCTGCTTCGTTGACTCCGTTAAAAACCTGCCGCGAAACATCTGCTTCAAGCTTGGCGGGGTCAGTCATCAATGCAGGGTCAATACTGGGTAGGCAGAGAGAAGATTGCATACCAGCACAAGATGCTGTTAAAGAGCCCAGGCCAAGATTCTGGGACATGACATTGATAGCGATATCATTTGCATCGCCACCATTAGTGAATACATCGTAGTTGCCTACGTCGGTGAGGCTGTCACCAAAAGCAATAACCTGGCTGAAGGCCGATTCTTCTGCAATTGCAGAAACGCTGGTAAGGGATGCAAGTGCAATAGCCGCCGCAAGGCTGCGCTTGGCGTTAGGCATGGTTTTCTCCTAGTCGCGGTAATGGCACACCCGCGGAGACATCGGGAGGAGTCCAGAGGAAACAACTGGGCGTGCATCTTTATTGTTTTTTGTTCCTGTACCTCAAGGAAGCTTGGCAATACTAGCGGATTTGACCCAGACAATAAAATAAGTCACGGGTTAAGTGGCTGGCTGCTTGGTCATCCCAAAATTGGGGGCCTTGAGGCACGCACAAAGTGGCGCAATAGTACTGAATGATTCTTTTTAGGTAAATGCGCTATGGCTTTTTAATCGTTCGATTCATGGTGCGTCTGATTAATGGGAAGGGCAAGTGTTTTTCTAAGAATGAGGAGTACCAGGGTACCGAAAGGAGAGTGTCCTAAAGAGTGATGAATTTCAGTAAAATATAAGTTCTCACCCTAATGGTCATCGAGTTGGTTTTGGATTTGAAATTATGTTAAGTGCCCGTCTAAAGATTAACCTGGCTGATGTGCAGTTCAGCGCTGTCCGTGCCCAGGGGGCGGGTGGTCAAAATGTAAATAAAGTCTCCAGTGCAATTCACTTAAGGTTTGATATTAGAAGCTCCTCTCTGCCTGAGGCGGTTAAGTCCCGGCTACTACAATTACGTGATCAGAGAGTTTCAGCTGATGGTATTGTGGTTATTAAGGCCCAGTGCTTTCGGACCCAGGAGAAAAATCGGGCAGATGCTTTGGAACGTTTACAGCAATTGGTCGAGCAGGTATCCAGGGTGGATAAGCCGCGTATAGCGACGAAACCCAGTCGAGGCTCAAAGGAGCGGCGCCTGAAAAATAAAAATCGCCGCTCTCAAGTAAAGGCGATGCGGGGAAAAATTAGGGACTAAGTAAGCAATTTCTTTAGTCTTCTTTTTATAATGACTGTTTTTATAGAAGCTAAATAGATAGGGCCCAGAGAATTTAGTGTTAGCTGGATACAGTTAGAGTTTTGTTTCAGTCGTTTATTTTAGAATAAAAATAAAATAAAACTATACTGCCAGTAAATTATATTGGATTCTGCATTGGAAACTTATTTAAAGACGGAAGATAATAACTCCTTACAGATAAGACTATTTGAAGAGTGGCGTTAATAACTAATTTGTCCATGCTCCATGTCGTTTAATGAACAGTTTCTCTTCTCCTCCGCCCGGGTTTACCCTGTTACTTATTGTGGGTAGGGAGATATAGCCAATAAATCCTGATATTCCAATTGTCTTTGTGTCAGCTCGAATAGTAAGTCGTCAATCTCTAGTCCCAGCTCTGTATGGCGCATCTTAAGGCGTGCGATGTCGGCCAGCATGGTGACCCGCTCTTCGCGTGTCGCTTCATCTTCAACCAGTTGGGCACCTATTTCAGTCATGTCATCTAGGAGGTGCTCACGTTCCAGCTCCCGATCGTGAATAGCCGCTTCAATTTCCTCAACTGCAGTTTTGGCAATGAAAAGATTCCGGCCGGTTTCATAGCCTTTCAGAAAGAGCCCTTCAAGGCCCGCGGGACAAACGCCGGCGTAGTTTTCCCCTGAACGCCCTTCAGAAAAGCCGCGTAGCTCTGTACAAAAAAGTTCTAACCCCTCATCCCGCCCGTTGCGGTAGGAACTGGTATTGAGCTGAACGCCATACTTTGCACAGGACTCCCGTCGTTTACCCATGTAACTCAATCCTCTTCCTTCGGCGCCGTCTTCATAACCCAGTGCCTGCCAGTCGGCTACTTGGCATTCATCTTTGCTCATGGTGGCGCAACCGGTGCTTAAGAGCGTGATGGCGACCAAAGAAAGGGTTCCAAATCTAAGCTTCACTGCTGTTTCCTATGATCGGGATAAAAGGGCAACTTACCTGAGCCAACCTGACTGTAAGCTGAAGGGAATGGGTTAAAGGCTCATAAACCTTATGCGATGCCAAAGTGTCTCTGCACTCTCTACATAAGATGAAAAAGAAGAGGGGTAAGAGTTGAGGCATAGAGTTAAGAAGGCAGTGTAATTCATTGCTCGATGGTCCCTGTCTAATCCAACAGAGTTTATTATGTTGAGTGATTTCGATCGTTTTCTAATAGCCCTTTATTGGATTTAATTCGCCTGGTGTTTGTCCTTCTCTATTCACAATAGTGAAACTTTTTATATTCAGAATTTTTTAAGTTCTCTTCAGTCTTAAAAATTATTATTTGTTTTTTGGTGAGTGGTGCTAAATTGTTCAAGTACCATTTTTCTATTGGTGCTTGTTTCTTTGATTTTTATTGAGTTTTTCTATCTGTTAACCCCGGCGTTTATCAAAGTTTAAATAATAAAAATAAATCCATATGTCGTACAGTATTTCTTCTTGAGTCAGGTTGCGTATTTAAGAACGTTTTTTTATGGGTTTTTTTAATGTCGTCAGCATCGGTACATGCTGTTTGTGCAAGGATTTTGCATGAGTCTTCAGTGCTTCCCTGCGTTTTTTGGGAAATTGCCGACTTACGCTGGGGGAATCAATCAATGTGGAGAAGATAATGAAAAAAATGATTTGTACATCGCTACTAGGGTTACTGGTGGTACCCGGTGTAACTTTAGCTGAGGACTTGTGGATAACGATCGGCAGTGACGGTTATCAATCCCTGAAAAAAAGCAGTGCGTTAATGGCTAAGGAGCCCCTGAATGCACTAGGAGAGCGCAATGGTATAACCATATTGAAGGTGAATGAGGATAATTTATCCGAAATTTCTACGATAATGCATAATAGCCACAATCGTTGTGGTGGCTTTATGGTGCATGATTCCCTGCAGGAGGCGCAAACTGCGCAGCTCTCTCCACTGGCTAACACTGTGTCGAGTATTGTCAGCTATACCATTGATAATGCCAATGTGGTGAATGCCCTACAGGCGGAAATCTCTGAGGCAAATATTCGCTCGACAATCACCAGCCTTTCCAATTTTACCAATCGCTATTACACCACCTCTACAGGCGTAGCTGGTGCTGAATGGATTCGGGATAAATGGCAAGCATTGACTAGCTCTCGCAGCGATGCATCTGTGCAGCTCTATAGCCATAGTTGGGCTCAGCCTTCGGTCATTCTCACTATTCAGGGGCAAACAAATCCTGATGAAATCGTGGTATTGGGGGCGCATTTGGATTCCACCGTTGGCTGGGGTACCGGGGAAGGCACCAGGGCACCGGGTGCCGATGATGATGCCTCGGGTATCGCCACTCTGACCGATGTGGTGAATGCCATAGTGGCAACAGGTTACAAGCCTGCAAAAACTCTGGCTTTTATGGGGTATGCGGCAGAGGAGGTTGGCTTGCGTGGTTCCGATGATATTGCTACGGATTACAAGAACCAAAATAAAAATGTGGTTGGTGTTCTACAACTGGATATGACCAATTATTATGGATCAAACAGTGATATCTATATTATTGGTGATTACACCAACAGCTCACAGAATGCCTTCCTGAAAGATCTTGCTCAGACCTATCTGGGGAACCTTAGTGTCGGCACAACTACCTGTGGCTATGCTTGTTCGGATCATGCCTCCTGGCACAACCAGGGCTTCGCGGCCTCTTTCCCTTTCGAGGCCACATTTAATGGCTCTAATCCTTATATCCACACTGTCAATGACACTTTAGCCAACAGTGGTGGCGATGCAAATCACGCTGTGAAGTTCGGCAAACTGGCTGCCGCTTATGTGGCAGAGCTAGCCAAGGGATCCATTGGTGATGATCCAGGTCCTGATCCCGACCCGGATCCCGATCCCGATCCAGGTCAGGAGAAAACGGAAAGCTTCTCTGGCAGTGTGACTCGTGGTGGAGAGGAGCATTACGGGCCGTTTAGCGTGACACCGGCAACCAATTTTGTTGCGGATATGACCGGCACCAATGACGCAGATCTATACGTGCGGTTTGGAGCAGCCCCAACCTGGCGCTACTACGATTGCCGACCCTACGAGAATGGTTCAGCCGAAAATTGTTCGCTACAAGTGCCGAGCGGTGATAGTCAAGCTTTCATCATGGTTCGCGGATACAGCCGTCAAACTTCCAACTTTGAGCTGGATGTCACCTATACCCCACAATAAAAAAAGAGGGCCCAGGGAATTTTCTTCCCTGGGCCTATTATCTCCATCCTCGATTTTAAAATATCAGCAAAAAAATGACATGATTGGCAGTTAAGGCTGGCAGTCGGCTCTGACAGTCATTGCTATAAATTAATTTAAACGCCATGGATTTTGGTTTCCAGAGTAACTGTTGTCTAATCGAACGAGGGAAAATGCCAAAAAGTGAAAGTCTTTTAGCACTGACGCCAAAATTTGCAGCTATCTTGGCGAACTGACATATTCCCACAGAAATAAGTCGCGCACAGTTATTGAAATTGTGCGCATGAAAATTACTGTGCATCACTTATCAGGGGTAACCTGTGGTGTGCTGTCCGAATTAATAATGAGAAGAGAGGACGGGCAATATGCAAACCCATTTGCTAAAACCTTTATCGTTGGCAATCGCCATCGTGCTGACTGCTCCAAGTGCTTTTGCGCAGGATCGAAATGAAAAATCTTCGACAGCCGATGATCGTACTATGGAAGAGGTGATTACTACCGGTACCCGTAAGGAAGGTGTTTCCCCAACAGAAACTCTTTCACCGGTTGACGTAGTTGGCGGAGAGGAGTTGGCAGATCAAGCAGGCTTTGACCTCACTGAGTCTCTGGCAAAAATTGCTCCCTCGTTTAATACCCAGCGCTTTCCCATCGCCGATGGTACGGCATTTATTCGTCCAGTAACCCTGCGTAATTTGTCCCCGGACCAAACATTGGTACTGGTCAATGGCACTCGTCGGCATCGTTCTGCTTTGGTGAATTTACAGCTCGCTCCTCTGGGTACGGTCAATCAGGGAGCTCAGGCGGTGGACTTTTCCACGTTGCCTTCACTGGCTATCGAAAGAGTCGAGGTGCTGCGTGATGGTGCTTCGGCCCAGTATGGCTCCGATGCTATTGCCGGCGTGGTTAATATCATCTTAAAGGATGATGCTGAAGGTTTTGCTCTTTCTGCTCAGACCGGTGAATATTTTGAGGGGGATGGAACTCGTAATTCTTTTGCCGCTAATGCTGGTTTCAACCTTTTTGATCAGGGGTTTGTTAATGCCACTGTAGAATATTCCAAAGCTGATAAAACTTGGCGTGGGGTTGCTCGCCCAGATGCGGAATTTGTGGGTTCTGTAGTTGGTGAAAACCTAGTTCCCCTTGATGGGCTCGGCCAACGTTGGGGTGACCCGGATGTGGAGGCACTGAAATTTTTCGTCAACAGCGGCCTTGAAATTAATGACAATTTCGAATTGTACGGAAATTTTGGTTACTCGAATAATGAAACAATTTCAGACTTCTTTTATCGTGGTCCAGTATTAGATCCTGAACATGAGTTTACCGCTCGTGGCACTTTACAAGTTGATATGCCCAATGACCCTGCAGATCCGGGTAGTATCGACTATTTGCCAGATCCAGCCCCCCAGTCACTGATTGATTATATTGTTGCTCAAGGCTTAAATCCGTCCGATTACCTGGTAGCGGATGACTCCAGCCCCAGTGGCTATGTATTGCGCAACCCGATTTATACTCAATTCCCGGGTGGTTACAATCCACAATTTGGTGCAGAAATTCAGGATATCTCCGCTGTTATAGGTGCTCGTGGAGAATTTCAAAATGGTTTGACCTGGGATCTGCGTGCTCGTGTTGCAGAGAATGAGGTGGAATATGTATTGAAAAACTCTATTAATCCCAGCCTCGGGGTTTTGTCACCCACTAGTTTCAAACCGGGCACCCTCACCCAGGAAGAGTCCAGTCTAAATGCAGATTTTGTGAAACCTATTGATGTTGCTGCCTTTGCCTCCCCACTGAATGTTGCTTTTGGCGCTGAATGGCGTGAGGAAACCTATTCAATTGGAGCTGGTGATACTGCGTCTACTGAGGTTGGCCCAACGGCGGTGTATTTTGGTGTAGGCTCAGATGGTTTTCAGGGGTTCTCCAAAGACTCAGACGGTAGTTTCAGTATTGAGAGTATTGCCGCTTATATCGACCTCGAAGCGGATGTTACTGATGCATTAACCCTTGGCGTGGCGTTGCGCTTAGAAGAATATGATGAGTTTGGTTCCACCTCCGACTGGAAGCTTTCAGCTCGTTACGATGTCAATGAGAACCTTGCTCTGCGTGGGACAGTGAATACGGGCTTCCGTGCGCCAACACCTGGGCAAGTGAATACCCTTAATGTCACTACCACTGCAGATTCCAGTGGTAACCTGATTCCGAGTGGTACCTATCCGGTGGACCATCCGGTAGCAATGGCCTTGGGGGCAAAAGAGTTGACGCCAGAGGAGTCGACCAGCTTTACCTTAGGGGCAGTGTTTACGCCGTTTAGCAATACCAGCGTCACTCTTGATTACTACAACATTGACATCGAAGACCGCCTTGCATTGCGCAACAATAAAATCGGCGCAGAAGAAATCGAGCTGCTACAGAATGCAGGGGTAGAGGATGCTGCCTTATTGAAAGACAGCAATGCCAACTATTTTGTCAATGCATACGATTCAGAAGTTTCAGGTATCGACTTGGCCATTACCAGTGATTTTGAAGTGGCAGGTAATTTACTGGTTGTGGATTTACGTCACAACCACAATAAGCAAGAAGTGAGTAAAGTAGAAACTAATACGATTAATGCCTCCAGAGTCTTCGACCTGGAAAATCAGGTGCCCAGTGATCGCACAACTCTGACTTTTGATTTTGATACAGGTGATTTGTTTAGCGGCTACTTAAGATTCAATCGCTACAGTGATTGGGAGTCTACTGGTGGTTTGTTTGGTCCTGGTGATGCTACGGATACCTACAGTTATGGTAGTGAAATTTTGGTGGACTTGGAGGCGACCTTTACTCTCTATGAAAATTATAAATTATCCATAGGTGGTGAAAATATTTTTGATGTGCAGCCCGATGATGAACAAGACGGTACTCTGCAATATTTAGGCGTTCGCCATGCTCTGACATCACCGTTTGGTTTTAACGGCGGCTTTTGGTATCTCCGTGCGAGTGCAGAGTTTTAGTGGATTGGGTTTTTTGGTTGGGGACTGGTATCAAGCCTTCATTAATTGATAGCCGTTGCCAATCAAAATTTACTCTGAAGTACTTATTGTAGGCAATAAAAAACCCGGTATTTGCCGGGTTTTTTGTTCATGGGCCAATCTCTATGAAGACTCAGATCGATTTTCCGCTCGTAATAACCTGCATATTGAAGTCCAGTACTATCTTTGGTTGATCAGTAAAAACACCGTCCACACCTTGTGAGGCTAGGAGTATCAGGTCATCAGGGCTGTTAACCGTGAAGACATAGTTTTTTAAGCCTCTCTGTTTTGCATCGGCAATCAAATCAGCACTGATAAAATCCAAGCTGGTATGCAGGGAATAAGCCTTCAAAGGCACTGTGCTCGTGGCTAAGTCGAGGGGAATACCACTGAATAAAACTCCGCGGCGCACACTGGGTATCAGTTGTAAGCACTCGTGGAGCTGTCGGTGATCAAAAGAGGAAACAATATATTGATCAAAGCTTACGCCCTTGTCGCTGACAAATGTTTGTATTTCTTTGGCTACTAGCGCAGCTGAATTTGGACCCTTGATCTCTATATTGAGCTGGGCGTTACTACCGATTAACTCCAGTACTTCACGCAGGGTTGGAATCTTATTGCCGCAGGGTAGGAGGCGTTGGCGCAGGGCATCTGGATGTAGATCAGTTATCAGCTCGTTGCCGGAAAGTAGTCTACCCAGGCGCCTATCGTGTGTTACCAAGAGTTGCCCACCAATATTCCAGACATCGATTTCAATACCATCAACGTCTAACGCCAATGCTTGGCTGATGGCCTGTAAAGTGTTTTCACTGGCCTGGCGTTGGTACCCCCGGTGGGCAAAACAGAAAAGTGTGCTTGGGCTCATTGTTGCTTAACTCCCCCCGATAATTTTTAAAAGCTTATTATTAAATGATGAGGCAAGGGTGATTTAAGTCTATCGGTTGTTAACCCATGCAGACAGGCAAATACCTTTATAGGTTTGGAAAATTTAAAAGGGGGCAGAGTGCCCCCTTAAAAGTCTTGATGGTGGAGACTTTGGATTTTTTATTCTCCAGACAAGGCGCGATAGCGTCCGCGGTGGAATATTAGGGGTTCGCCGCCGAAAGCACTGAACTCCAAAACTTCTCCCAGCAGGATGGTGTGATCCCCACCTTCAATACACTGGACACGGCGACAGTGGAAATAGGCGGCGCACTCTTCCAGTCGAGGTATTCCATCTGGGCCCTCGCTCCACTGAATCTGCCCAAACTTATCGGCCCCGCGACCGGCAAACAGGTTGGAAACGTGTTGCTGATCTGCGCGCAGTACGTGTACTGCAAAGTGTTCGCGGCTGGTGAAGGCCTCGTAGCCCAGTGATTGTTTGTCGATACTCCATAGAACCAGTGCGGGGTCCAGAGATACTGAATTAAAGCTGTTGGCGGTCATCCCCGCAGGCTGTCCCTCAGAGTCCTGCGTGGTAATAACGGTGACCCCAGTAGCGAACTGGCCCAGAGTATCGCGCAGCAGGCGGCTTTGTTGAGGGGAGGGAGTGATAATGGAGCTTCTTTCTGTCGACATACGATGGTTGCTTGTACAAAAACTGTGCTAGCCAGCCATTTTACGGCAAAAGCGTACTGATTGCGCGTCTTGCCTCGCAAGCTAGTAAAAGAAGCTCGAATATCGTTATTCGAATGACTTATTGTCCATAAGCGGCATGCACTCACTTATCAGTCGCTCCCTTTCTGTAATTGCGGCGCCAGTCAGTGCGAAACCGAGCAGTTCTCCCCTACTGTTGCGAAACTCGGCACAGACGCCTTTTGTGTCTTGAGATACTTGCCAGCTGCCCTCGGCGCCTGGATGGGGAGGGCAGAGGGTTGTGGGGCGCAGGGTTGTTTTAACCGCAACCGGGATAACGCCGTAGTGTACGGGACAGGGATTGCCGCTAAGGGTTTGAGCCAGGGCGCGGGCACAAGTCATTAGGGGAGCGACGTAAAACAGCTGGTGCCCCTCTACCTCCGCACAGTCGCCAATGGCAAATATATGCGGATTGCTACTCTGTAATTTCCGGTCTACGGCAATTCCCCGCTGAATTTTCAGTCCCGCAGTTTCAGCCAGGGCAGTATTAGCTTCAAGACCCAGTGCCGCCAGGGCGATATCTGCCACTAGCGTCTCACCGTTATCCAGCAGGGCTTCAATACCTTTAGGATTTTTATTCAGGGAGCGAATGGACTTCCCCAGATAAAAACGAACGCCACTGTTATTGAGCACCTCCTGGAGATCGCGACCGGCAGCCTCTGGCAAGAGAGAGGCGAGCGGCCACTCCTGAGGATCTACCACAGCCACTTCATATCCGGCTTGCACCAAATCATTGGCAAACTCACAACCAATCAGACCTGCACCGATCAGGAGGACCCGCTGGCAGCCAACGAGCGCGGTGCGAAAGCGGTGGTAGTCTGTCAGGTTGTTAATTCTAAATAGCCTTGCGTGGGCATTGCCCGCGATAGCCGTCAGTTTGCGGCAGTGGGCACCAGTCGCCAATATCAACCTGTCGTAAGGAATATCCGCTATGTGATTATCAACATCCTGCTGCAACTGTAATGTTTTGCTGTGGGGGGAAATTGAAGCCACACGGGTATGTACGAGAATCTGTGCGTCCAATTTACGCGCCATTTCTTCAGCGCTGGTTTGGCATAACTGCTGGGCTGTTTTTCCATGGGAAAGGGAGGCTGATAGAAGGGGTTTAGAGTAAAAGGCCCCGTCATCACTGGAAATCAGAACCAGGGGGGTTACAGAATCGAGCTTGCGAAACTCCAGGGCTAGGTGATAGCCGGCCAGGCCTGTGCCGACAATCACTAGTGGGGCTTGATTCTCGCTGGAAGCTTCACCGCCACTTAGCTCAGTGTCATTTTCTATAGAATTTGATGCCGGAGTCACCAGCACCATGTCGAAGTCTTCTTTACCCACTCCGCATTGCGGGCAGCTCCAGTCCTCGGGGATATCCTCCCAGCGGGTGCCGGGAGCAATGCCTTCCTCTGGACACCCCCTGGCTTCGTCGTAGACCCATCCGCACACCATGCACTCCCAGAGGCGAAAAGTAGCTGTGCCCTGATGAGTTGGTAACTGGGAGTCAAGCGGGGTATCAAGTGGAGAAGGGGGGCTTTTCTTTTTATCCAGCTCACACATTGCAAAATCTTGCTTGTGCGCTCCGCACTGGGGACAGCACCAGTCTTCGGGGATATCTTCCCAACGGGTACCAGGGGCTATCCCATCCTCAGGCCAGCCCTTGGCTTCATCGTAGATCCAGCCGCAGATTTGACATTCCCACTGGCGATAGTCTGGCATGGTGCCCCCGTGCTAGCTAGACAGTAGCCGGCTGTAGGGCAACCGGCTTTAGGGCAAATATAAGGGAGATCGTCGAAGGGTGCTGCTAATCGTGTTTGCCTTGGGAAATATTTGTCAGTGCATTTTGATAGACGTCTGCAATCTCTCCTGGGTGGCGAATGGAAATCCCCAAATCGTGTACGAGCCCGTCTTTTAGCCCGTAGACCCAACCGTTAATGGAGAGTGACTGACCTGAGCGCCATGCGTCGCGCACTATTGTCGTTTGGCAAATATGGATTACTTGCTCCAAGACATTGAGCTCGCACAGTAGGTCTGTACGCTGTTGTTCCTGGAATAAGTCAACCAGAGTGTGGTGCTTGTCGCGAACATCTTGGATATGGCGCAGCCAGTTATCAATTAGACCAAGCTGTTCGTTGTGTAGTGCCGCCTGTACGCCACCACAGCCGTAATGCCCACACACGATAATATGCTTGACCTTCAAAATCTCTACCGCGTACTGCAAAACGGATAAGCAGTTGAGGTCAGAATGTACCACCACATTGGCGACATTGCGGTGTACGAACAGCTCACCGGGCAAAAGCCCGACAATTTCATTCGCGGGCACACGGCTGTCAGCGCAGCCAATCCAAAGGTATTCCGGTGATTGCTGTTTTGAAAGCTTTAAGAAAAAGTCCGGGTTGTCCTTGTGGGTGGCCTCGGACCAGTTCTGATTATTTTTTAATAGATGATCTAGCGGGTGCAATGGGTTTGTATCCTGATATGACTAATTGGACATAATGTTGGGAGGATAGCGGCTTTATTCCTGCGGGCCAAGAGGGTATGGGCTAACCTGAAAGATGACTATTTTTTAGCATTGGGTCTCAATTTAAGGAGAAATGATGGCGAGAAGGAATCACTCCGGTCCCGGTAGGCGACAGCGCACATCCTTGCGCTCTGGATTTGCTGATCGGCACCGTTTGCGTATGCGCCAGCTACAGGCGCGGCGGACTCGGCTGCGTGGATACACCTCTAACTCTGATGAAGAGGAAGGAGCTATTGAACCAATGAATGGTGGAGAGGACCCCTTTGGTCGAGAATTGGAAAGGGAGCCCTTGGCCTGAGTTTTGCTGTTTCCGATAAATTAACCAGGAAATGAAAAGAGCGCTTAAAAGCGGTATGGATTTTATTTGACAGTAATAATCGTCAAATTAGCAAAAGTTTGTTTACATACTCGCTTTTCAATACTTTTGCATTTCCCAGGTGGAAAAAGTCGGAGGAATAATAATGGCATTGGTTACCCCGGAGACTTCCAGCGCATTGCGTGTGGTTTTGGCGAATTATACGGACTGCCATCAGGCTGAGGATATTATCCATTTAATGGATGAATACTCCCGCCATCCTTTTGGTGGAGGGGGGCCATTGCCAGAGCCTTGTCGCAATGAGCTGGTGCCTAAATTGGCAAATTTTCCCGGTGCTTTCAGCGTGCTCGCCTATGGCGATAATGAGGCCTTGGGTTTGGTTAATTGTTTCACCGGTTTTTCCACATTTTCCTGTATGCCGCTGATTAATATTCACGATGTTATCGTCAGTGAGCGCGCCCGGGGGCAGGGCGTTTGCGCTGCCATGATGGACTTTGTGGCGTTAGAGGCAAAAAAGAGAGGGGGCTGTAAGCTGACCATGGAAGTACTGGAAAAAAACTTTGCCGCGAAGAATGCCTATCGCAAGTCGGGGTTCAAGCCTTATACGCTGGATGAAGAGTTTGGGCAGGCCGAATTCTGGCAGCGGTATCTCTGAATCTTGAGGGGTGGCACAGGCCACCCTTTTTCAAATTAAGCAATAACTTTGTTACCTGGCAGTGTATTGGGTCTGTCCCACTTTCTTTTTCTTGCTGATTATGCTGCTGAGTAGTGCAAAAAGCGCGATAAGTGAGACGCTGACCAGTAATCCCAATAAGGGTTGCTGCGGATCCCTTTCATAAAGCCAGCCACCGATGGCAAAACCGATAGTGTAACCGCCGGTGTGCATCAGTGATAGAAACCCAAATAGCCGGCCACCGCGTCGATTCGCTTGGCTCAAAAGTGCGCTGTAGCCCGGTACCAAAAAGGCAATCCCCACCACAAAGATCAGCAGGCCGGCAGCTGCGAGCAGGCTGCCTAGGGTACTGGAGAGCAAGATGGTGCCTGTGCATAGGGAGCTTACGCCCAACATAAAACTCATCTGCGGCGCCTTGAGTTTGCGCACCAGACCAATCTGAACCAGGAACCCACAAATCGCTACTGCAGCCAACAATACGGCAGTAGCTGATGAGGCGCCCATGGCGCTGAGACCGTAGAGATCTTTAAGAGCAGGTCCCATGACAACCTGCAGCTGACCAACACTAACGGTACCGAGCAGAGCGGTGGCAAACAGGGCCAGGGCACCAGGAGGGAGGGAGGAATTTTCAGAGGATTCTGTTTCTGCAATATAACTCTTTCCTTTCGGCAGACCGGCGGTTAGAACGAGGGTGATGAATGGTAGCAATATCAGCCACGCCAGTGGCCAAAGAGCGCCAGCGAGGAGAGCCGGCAAGGCAAGTAGTGGCCCGAGTCCTCGTCCCAGATTAGCCGCCGCACTCAAGCCTGAAAGAATTGATAAGCGCTTTTCTGGCTCCCCCAGGTCAATAGCCCAAGCCTGGCAGCAGGGGTAGATGGCCGCAGCGTTCAATCCATAAATGACACGACTGATTGCCAGAGCTATTAGGGCATTACTTTCCTCCAGGTACCCCTGAGACATGGCCACCAACAGGGCCACAAAGAGGCACTGGGCCAGCAGTGCTCCAGTCAGCCCTGCGAGTAGTACTGGCTTGCGGCCAACCCTGTCCCCCATTTCACCCCAGAGTGGTCCGGCAATCATCAGGCAAAAAGTACCCAGGGCCACTAACCCCCCGATGCTGGCCAGACTCAGCCCACAGCGCTCAACGATGAGTGGAATTTGAGTCAGTAGAACAACCTGGGCAGCTCCCTGGCTGGCCACCACCATATTGATTTTACGCAGGTGATGTTTGGGGTGATTCAGGGATCTCCGCATCCGGGACTCCACAACAAATTCATAAAAAATCACAGAAAAACGCGACCCTTTCCTGTGCAAGAGTTCACAGCCAGATAATTTCTCTGGCAATGGGCTTGAAGTGCGAGAAATTTACCTGCATCATAAGGCTAATGCAAACCATTCTCACTTAGATTTAGCCGATAAAGAATCACCACCATGAATAATCCTCAATCCGATGCAGCCAGCACTGGCGGCGTCGACGGCGATGCTTTTGCTCAAAATCCAGTTATGACCGCCGGGGATACGGAGGTCAATATGGCTGCGGAAAGAATGTCAGCCAACTGCTTCTTCAATGCACTACTGCGAGAGACAGATAGCGGTATTTGGCACGAACGAGCTGGCGAGCAACTTCCACAAGGGATCAGTGTACCGGCGGTGCATATTCCTCTACCGGCCAGTGGTGCCGAACTCTGGCTGAGTGTCTCCTATCGCAGTGAGTGTGGCAGGCACCAGTTTACCCTGCCGATGATATTGCGTAACGCAGAGGGTACCAGCAAAACTATTGGGTTTGCCGATGCGGCGCAGCAGGTTGCACAGGAGCCTGTTTTTTTCCCTGGCGCCACAGCAGAATCCAGAGCGCAATTTACTCGCAGGGTCTCGGCCAGTGTGAAAAATATGGCTCAGGCACTGGATGCTCGTCACGCAGATACAGAGAAACTATTTACTCAGCCCCTCACTTTTGTCGAGTCGGAACAGGCACTTTTATGCGGACACTCTATCCATCCGACTCCTAAAAGCCGCGATCCATTTACCGATAAGGATGCCGAATGTTACGCCCCGGAATTTGGCAATAGTTTTGCCCTGATGTGGCTGGGGGTGGACCCACAATATTTGCTTGGAGCCAGTGGAGCGGAAATTAGCGAGGCGCAGTTTGCCGATCTGGTGCGTGCAACGGATGGTGCTCCGGTGGCACCGGAAGGATTTATTGCTATCCCGGCACATCCCTGGCAGTGGCGTCAGCTAGGGCAAGACCCACGTGTGGCCGAATTACTTGAGAGTGGAAAAATTCTTGAGTTGGGTGAGGGCAGGGAGCCGTGGCGGGCAACCTCTTCACTGCGCGCAATTTACAGTGCTCAAAGCCCTTATATGCTCAAGTTTTCTCTCAGCCTGAGGCTGACTAATTCGGTGCGTACTCTGCAACCAAAAGAAATGGTGCGTGGTCTCGAAGTCTTAAAAGTAAGAGATACGCCTCTGGGGCAGGAGTTTGCCAGCCGCTACCCGCGCTTCCAGGTGTTGGCGGAACCGGCTTACCTGATGCTTGCCGATAGTAGAGGTGAGCAGATTATAGAAAGCCTGGTTATGTTTCGGGAAAATCCTTTCTTGGAAACAGCCGCAAAAAATACCTGCCTGTTGGCAACATTGACTCAGGATCATCCTAATGGTGCTCCCTGCCGGGCTGCGCAATTGGTACAGCGCCTCGCGGGAGAGGAAAATATTTCCATTGAGGCTGCTAGCAAACGCTGGTTTAAGGCTTTTCTCGACGCAGTTATTGAGCCCTTGCTAATTGCCCAAGCCGATTTTGGAATTTTATTTGGCGCCCATCAACAAAATCTGATTTTGAGCTTCGAGGGTGATCTGCCTGTGGCTGGTTTCTTCAGAGATTGTCAAGGCAGTGGTTATAGTCGCCTGGGCGAGGAATTACTCAAACCTTATCTGCCTAATCTGGCCCAGGACAGTGAGAATGTCATTGACGAAGAAATGGCCAACCGCCTTTTTGTGTATTACCTGATCGTTAATAGCTGTTTTGGTTTGATCTGTGCGCTTTCCGCTGCAGGTTTAATTTCCGAGCAGGAGTTGTTGCGCCAGCTGCGCGAGCGCCTGCAATTGCTGTACGAAGGCCAGCGACGTGACTTTAGCTGTTTGGCGTATTTGCTCAATGCCGATGAAATTTGGGCTAAGGGCAATTTTCAATGTGCGGTGATTGGTATGAATGAAACCACCACCGAAGACCCGCTTTCCATCTATCACACTATGGCGAACCCCCTGCGAACGGTAGTAGACGCTGAAGTTGCCGAAGCTTGATCACCGTGACGATAAAAATTGAAAGGAAAGAATTATGACCAGCTCAACAGCTGCGCTTGAAATATCTTTAGGGGAACAGGGTCAGCTTCCCGATGGGCGCTCTTGGCAAGTTGCTGTGGGAGGATATCGTTGCCAGTTAAATGGCGATAACTATTTTCAAATTGAATATGTTCCCGGACAGGAAATAGCAATTTTCATCCTGTCGTCTGGTGAAATTTCGTTAGAAGCGTTAGATCTCTGGTTCGACTGGCTTTTTGCGCTGAATCCAGCATTGCAAAATACGGATATTGTCGATGCGGATACTGTGGTAAGCCGAGTTTCCCGCAGCAATTTTTATCAACGTACAGAGCTCTGGTATCGGGGTAACAATGCCGGTGAGTTTCCTTTGCAGTGGGTAGAGAATACGCAGGGAGTTCGCCACCCTCTCCGTGCGGAACCACCTAAAGGGGAAGTTTATCACCGTCATTTCCACGCGCTGGGAATAGATTTCAGTTTACGTCACCTGGATCCAGAGAAAGATTTGGAGCGCTTTACCAACTGGATGAACCAGGAGCGTGTAGCAAAATTTTGGGAAGAAGAAGGTGATAAAGAAAAGCAGAGACAGTTTATTGACTCTGTTATTCAAGATCCCCATAAGCATCCATTGATCGCCTGTATTGATGGTGAGCCCTTTGCCTATTTTGAAATTTATTGGGCGCTTGAAGATCGTATTGCACCTTACTATGACTGCCAGCCATTTGATCGCGGTGCACATATGTTGGTTGGCGACCAACGCTTCCTGGGAGGCCGTTTTGCTCAGGCTTGGTTTAATGGTGTTACCCATTTTATGTTTCTGGATGACGCTCGCACAGAAACTTTGGTTGGAGAGCCGCGCGCGGATAATCGCGCATTGCTTAAATACATCAACGGCACTTTTGGCTGGAAAAAAGTTAAAGAATTTGATTTTCCCCACAAAAGAGCTGCTTTGATTATGTGCAAGCGAGACGAATTCTTTCAGAGTATGGGGGGAATATGAGCGGCGATAAATATTGGAAGCAGGCGAATAGAAACCTGCTGGTGAAATCGCTGGCTGAGCTTTGTTATGAACAGGCTCTGACGGCAAAGTTAGAAACGGGTGCCCGTTACTTTGTGGAACTTGCTTCTGGTGTTATCTATCGTTTCCAAGCTCAGTTAACTGTGTGGGATTGGTTATTAATTGATGCGCAAAGTATTGAGCGGGAAGGTGATGGGCAAGTAATACCTGCGGATGACGCAGCACAGTTTTTTATTGATGCTGCTCTGGACCTTGAAGCCTCCCCCAGTACTTTGGGCAATTTATTACACGAACTGGCCAATACCCTGGTTGCGGATGTTACTTTGCTGCAAAAGCGTGAATCGCTCACAGCGCATACCCTAGGCACACTAACTGATGAAAAATTGCAGTGCCTACTGGATGGGCATCCTAAGGCTATGGTGAATAAAGGCCGTATCGGTTGGGGCGCACAAGAGTTTAACGCCTATGGTACAGAGGCCGCTCAGGGGGTCAGGCTGTTATGGCTTGCTGTTCGCCGGGATCTCGCTGTGAGTGGCAATAGCGACCTGTGGGATTGGCCTCAGCTATTGGCAGAAAGCTTGAGTGAATCACAGTTACAGCAGCTGGACGATAAATGTCGTGAGAAAGGGGTTAACTGGCAAGAGTTTTTGCCCTTGCCGGTGCATCCATGGCAATGGCAGCATCATATTAGTCAGCATTATGCACAACAGATTTTTAGTGATGACTTGGTTTTACTCGGTGAGTTTGGCGATGAATATTTGCCGCAGGTTTCACTACGTACCTTGTCCAACTTGAAACGCCCGCAGGCTCTCCATGTGAAGTTGCCATTAACGGTATTGAATACTTCCTGCTACCGTGGAATTCCAGGCAAGTTTATGCGCTGCGGACCGGCGTTATCTGAATGGATGCAGTTACTCTGTGAGCGTGATGAGCAATTACAATCGCGGGGCACCGGTGTTCTTCAAGAAGTAGCTGGCCTGCATGTACCGCACTTACACCAAGAGTCGATAAAGGGCGCGCCCTATCGTTACCGTGAATTACTGGGAGCTACCTGGAGGCAGAGCCCGGCAAGCTTGTGTGCTGAGGGCGAGCGCCATCTTTTAATGGCCGCGTTATTACAGAAAGATAGCAGCGGTAAGTCTGTAATTTCTGCTCTGATTGAAGCCTCCGGCCTTTCAGTAGAAGCCTGGCTTGAGCAGCTATTCGACGCTACGGTGGTGCCTCTTTATCACCTGCTTAGCCGTTATGGCATAGGTTTGGTAGCTCACTCGCAAAACCTAACGCTGGTATTACGCGACAACAAAGTTGTTCGTGTTCTTCTGAAGGATTTCCAGGGAGATCTGCGTCTCGCTCAGGGTGATTTCCCTGATCGTGCGGACCTACCGGAATCGGCGGCACAAGTTCTCGATCAATTGCCTGCTAATTACATTATTCACGACCTGTTTACCGGTCACTTTGTCACAGTGCTGCGCTATCTGTCCGCCCAATTAATGACAGAGATTGGCCTAGAGGAAAGGAAATTCTACGGAGTCTTAGCCAAGGTCCTACGCCGATATCAAGAATCCGCACAGCGAGATAATGGCGGTATGGCGGAGCGTTTCCAGCAGTTTAATTTGTTCCGTCCCCATATCGAGCGCGTTTGTATTAATCGCGTGCGCCTGCGTCAAGGTTACGATGACAGCGCTGAACGCCCGGTCCCCATTGTCGGTGGAGACCTGACTAATCCCCTTTGGCTCGCAGAGCAAGAGTCACAGAAACACCAACCAGCAACCGCTTCCGCTTTAGAGGCATAATCATGAGCAATTTCCTAGATCTCGCCGGTATCGGAGCCGGTCCTTTTAATTTGGCTGTGGCCGCTCTAATGCGGGACACATCTTTGAGACATCGCTTTTTTGATGCTAAAGCGGAATTCTCTTGGCATCCTGGTTTAATGTTGCCGGGGGCTATGATGCAGACCTCTTACCTGAAAGACCTGGTAACGCCGGTTGATCCAACCAATCCCTGTAGCTTTATGGCGTACCTGGTAGAAAATAAACGTTTCTATGACTTTCTGCACGCAGAACAGCGTACCGTAACCCGTCGCGAGTTTGCCGATTACCTGGCGTGGGCTGCCCGTCGCTTGGATTCTATCCAAATGAGCAGCCGTGTACAGAGCGTGGTGGATAATGGGGAGTTTTTTGAGCTGGACGTGCACGGCCCCAATGGTCGCGAACAGGTACTTACCAAAAACTTATGTGTTGCAGCGGGTAAAAAACCAAATATTCCAGAGTGCAGTCGCCCATTCCTGTCTGATAATTGCTTCCATGCGCTGGAAATTGCCCTGCGTAATCCGGATGTAAGTGGTAAGCGCGTCGCCGTGGTAGGTGGAGGCCAGACTGGTGCGGAAGTGGTTATTAATCTTTTGAGTAAACACTGGGGCCGCCCACAGCAGGTAACCTGGGTATCCCGCCGCAGCAATTATTTGCCATTGGATGAGACCCCCTTCACCAATGATTGGTTTACCCCAGAGTATGTCGACGTGTTCCGTCAGTTGAGCCCTCAGCGTCGTGAGGAAGTGGTTGCAGAGCAGAAGCTGGCTTCTGATGGTATATCTCCTGACACCCTCAAGGAACTTTACCAGTTGTTCTACCGTCTTGTGCACCTGGAAAAGGATGCTGAACGAGTAGCATTATTGCCCAATCGCGAACTGGTGGAGATGTCTCACCGCGGAGACTATCAACTGCAGCTGGAAAATCACTTGCTGGGTGAGGCAGATGGTACCGAGTGGGTTAATGCGGATATCGTTATTCTATGCACTGGCCTGTGTGAGGCTCTACCTCCTTGTCTGGCGCCTTTACAAGAGCGCATTGCACGCGATGCAGAGAGTCGCTTGCTGTTGGATGATGCTTTTGCGGCAAGACTTAGCGGCGATGAGAGTGGTCGACGTTTGTATTTCCTTGGTACTGGCCGGACAAGTCACGGCATTGCGGAGCCACAGCTGAGCTTATCGGCCTGGCGTGCGGCACAAGTAGTGAATGATTTACACGGTAATGCGCTCTATGACAATCAGCAAACCGGCAATTTTATGAAATGGATTACCCCGCAAGCTCAGCAGGCAGCTGTTGCTTAAATAGAGGGAAAAATCATGATCGACCTCCAGGTGTCCACCAATAAGGTCGATCATGGATATACAAGTTTTTGCAATCCTATCTATAGCCGAAGTGGCTGCCAGCCTTACTTGGTTACGTCAACAAAAATACCCATGTGGTCAGTGACAGCTGCAGCCATATTGACACCGTCAATATTGACTGCAGTACTCTGTGATAAGTAGTCCACATTTACGATATTGATAGTCGCAGTATTGTAAACCGCTACATCATATTTTTTACTGGCAGTACTATTGGTGCCAGAAAAACTGCGTTGATGGGAATCTGAGGGTGTTACCTCGCTTGCAGGGTGTGCGTCGTGAAAGATCATGTTTGTTGCCCGGCTTATTACTGAAGGGGTAAAACTGTTGCTGCCTTGGTTGGTATCTCCCATCACGAGGTCAATTGCACCGTGGCCCTGCTGCAACAGGTATTTATTAATATTCTGATAAAACAATGTTGCTTGCCCTTCACTCTTGGCAATGCTATTGGGGACATGCACAAATACAGCATTGACATTGCCTGTTTTCACCGCGATCCAGCCCATACCTGACCCCAGGACTTGGTGTTGGGTAGTTTTTGCGGCATGGACACTAAAACTGTTGCAGGCCTTGCCTGTGGAGCTTGATCCTACCAGCGCTCCGGCATGTTGCTGCATGGAGCTCCATTCGCTATTAGCCCCATCCATTTCACCATATACCAATAGATCGCAAGTTTTTCTTAGCGAGCGATAGAGATGTTGGTGAGTCTGTCGCGCCTTGCCCTCAACCATAGTGAGAAATTGGCTGTTGCTGTGTTGGCCCTTGGCCATATAACCCACAGGTGCCTGGGAGACCAGCTGGGCGGGGCCGTAAAGCGGAGTGTGGGGGTCCAGTCCTTTGGCGGTTGGCATTACCAAAAGCCAGGGACTCTGATTGGCGGCTTGGTGGTTATGGGTAACACGAGTGAAATGCTGGCTGTTGGAAGCACCAACATCATGATTGGTACTGGCGTTCGAATTTATGGATTGATAGGCAAAGGTTGGCATGTCGGTTACTCATTTTTATTGAATCTTCCAATGAATCACGAGGTTTAATACCTTTTGTTAATAATAAAAGCCAGATCTTTTTTGCGACTGTGGTCTTTTAACGTAGGTGCTTGTTACTGCATTTTGGCGTCAATTTTATTTTCCTGGCTGTAGTTTTGTAGGGTGATTAAAAGTTTTTATTTGCTCGAATGAATTTTCAGTTGATGCCAGGTGAATTAGTTTTAAATTTCAGTGCTGGAGCAATGAATAAATTGCCTTATAAATAAATGAATTGCGGATTGGATCAATCAGGATTTCACTTTTATTAAGCATTGTGTCTGATCGATAGGTATTATCAAAGATTAACGAGTCGGATTTGTCAGTCGCTGTTTCTTTATTTTTCTTAATAACTAGTCTATGACAGCATGGAATAGTGCGAGTAAATGCTTGCGTTACTTGTTTTGATAGCGATGAGATATATCCATTTTTCTCCTCTTATTTCTGCTCAGAAATCCCCGTACAAGCGCATAAATATATAGTTAATTTTCGCGCCAAAGCCCGGGTGCTCAACCCACCTTGTGCAATACTTTTTGGGTACTGAACCATCGGTCTGGTGCATGCAGTGAGCAGGGAGGAAATCTGTAATGCGTTTGAACTCAACCCTTGCACAAGGGCGTTATCATTACAGCTGTGACGGGCGTGAGATGCCTGTTCAAGATAGCTGGCAGTTGGGCTTTGATGCCCTTGGACGCCGCTCTCTGGTCAGCCAGAGACTGGTGGGTGATCGAGGCTTCGGCATAGAGGTCTTTGCGCTGCTAAATAATGGCTTGGTGAGTGAATGCCAAGTGAATTGGCGCGATGAGGTTGATGAGGTCAGTGCGCATTATCATTTGTGTTTCCCTGAAGGTCAGCCTCCCCGATTAGGAGATGAAATAGAGGCAAACTGGAGTGGCCCTAACGGCCCTCAAGAGTTGCGTTTGGGGGGAGAAAACCGTCTGCTATTCCCTCTAATGCGCGTTTTTATGGGGCCGCTATTGAAAACACTGGTAAAACATCAAGCGGGTTTGGAAGTGGTTTCTCCAGATATTGTCGACCCCTCTCAACGAGGAAAACTATTGGCCCCGAGAGTAAGCCATCGCACGGCGCGAATTATGGCGGGTGATCAGGCTAGTCAGCGCTCTCAGGATCTGGGCCCAGATATCAGTGGTTATATTTATCAGGGGGACGAGGCTGAGCGGGATGCGCACTGTTATGTGGATAACCGCAGCCTATTAGTCGGTTATGATTGGCCTTCCAGTACCGGGCGTTTGTGGCAGGTTCGCCTCAGAGACCTGGAGTGGTCTCCTAGTCTCACCAGTCTCCTTTTTTAATTTTTATCTCGATATTGTGTTCACCGGACTTATACCCTGTGAACACAATTGGGTCTATCAGTCTAGTGAATAATGATGATTATTTGACGCATCATTCACTCTGCCAGAGGCTTATAGCCTTTCCAGCCTGGTAAGAATTTCCTCAAAATATCTTTTCTCCCACATTTTGAACTTTTTGTGTCTGATGCACATCGTAGTCAACCGCCGGTAACAGGACTTTGAGAGAGTGCCGGGGGAATTTATACCGCGGGATTTTTTGAGTACCGCAGTGTAAGATTTCGTCACTTATGTGCTAATGGGGGAGCCATTTTGCCTTTATCCAAAACCAATTCGCGCTGGGGTATGCCGCTGGCGGTCATCTTATTTGTGACTTCACAGTTACCGCTTAATGTCGCCTTGGCAAGTATTGATGGTGAGACCGAAATAGAGCTTAAGGAGTTAGACACAACCCCGGAGCAACAACAAGAGCAGTGCTTGCACGAGCAGCTGCTGATTTCCTCCGCCGATACCACACTGAGGGATATTCGCTTGCTCTGTGCCGATCGGGTGAGAGCCCAACTTGGTCTGGAGGAGGATTTCTTCGAAGTCGACCCTGTGGTGGAGGAGTACTCTGAGGAGTTGCCTACGGATGAGGTCTTACTTGGTGGCCGGGCTCAGGCCATTCGCGATGCCGCCAGCAACCCCTTTACACTTGCCTCCCACAAGACCAACTACATATTGCCATTTACCTATAACCCAACTCCTGAGAAGGGTGGACTATCGGATTACGAAGGCGAAGGGAAAGACCTTGATAATATCGAGGTGCAATTCCAATTATCAGTACAAGTACCGGTATGGCGGGGTTTTCTTGGCAGCGCTTCATTTATGAGCGTGGCTTACACCAACCGGAGTTTTTGGCAAGCCTATAACTCTGATAACTCGGCACCATTTCGTGAGACCAACCACGAGCCAGAGCTTATTCTCACCTGGCTCAATAACTGGAGCCTGTTTGGCTGGCAGAATGTCGCTAACCAGATCGCTTTCAACCACCAGTCCAATGGACGCAGCGAACCCTTCTCCCGCAGTTGGAATCGGGTATACGCCAACTTTATTTTTGAGCGGGATAATTTCTCGATTGGTATAAAGCCCTGGTATCGCCTCAAGGAGGATCGTGAGGATGATGACAATCCGGATATAGAGCATTATTTAGGACATTTTGAGCTGGGTGGCCGCTACCGCGATGGCGATCACACCATAGCCGTTATGGTGCGCAATAACCTGCGCTCGGAAAATCACGGTGCGTTTGAACTGACCTGGGGTTTTCCCCTGGGTGACCGGGTGGATGGCTACATTCGCTACTTTAATGGTTACGGAGAAAGCCTGATCGACTACGATGAGTCAGTGCAGACTCTTGGCTTCGGCTTCACCCTGGCACAGGGGTTCTAACTCCTATTGGGCAAAGATTCAGGGATGGAATCGATGGGATTTGAAGATAGCTACCGGCTCAGTGCGCATGCGGTGATTACCAATGATTCTGGTGAGGTCCTGCAGCTGCTGGCGACCTATGCCAACCGTAGTTGGGGGTTGCCCGGTGGTGCACTCGATCCCGGAGAGACCATTCACGAGGCTCTGCGGCGGGAGTGTCATGAAGAGTTAGGGCGTGAAGTGCGTATCGAATACTTGAGCGGCGTCTATTACCATAAGATCTACAACTCTCATGCATTCATTTTCCGCGCCCATTTTACCGACAGAAGACATATCACCCTCTCTAGTGAGCACTCAGAGGTAGCTTATTTTCCCCTTGAGCGCCTCTCCGAAGTGCAACGGCAGAGGGTCAGGGACTGCCTCGAATTCGACGGCGTTGTTCGCAGCGCAAAGTTCTAACTTTACCCCCTTCTTTGGCAATAGATCTGGTCGGTCAGCACGCTTTTGGCGATTTTCGCCAAAAGCACTGACATCGCGGAATTCCCCGGTCCGCTCCATTAGTATTTGCGTCCTGGTTTTTTACCCAAGAACTCCAGATTCTCCGCTTTTGCCGGGGGACTAAATAAAAGTTAATAAAATCAAACAGTTGAATAATTAAGGCAGCGGCCCTCAGCAAGTTGCGGGCTATGCTGGTGGATAAGAATATGGGTTTGGAAATGAAGATGCCTGAACTGGGCAACCTGAAGCACAGCGTACAGAAGCTGGAATGCCATGTCGCGCTAGTGAGCGCAGACAGCAAATTAGCGGGAGACTGGGTTAGCGCCCTCAATAACACCGCGACTCTGCATGAAAACCCCTTTGGCCTGGTGTTTGAGGCTGTGTTACCGGCAGATGTGGAACAACTGGCACTGGAGGAGTCTCGTCTTCAGGCGATTATCGTAGATGGTGGCACCGATACACAGGGGTTGGAAGCTGCCGATCTGCTTGCTGACCAGATACATGCACTTCGTTCTCAACTCAATATTTTTTTGGTGGCACAAAGTGATGTCGCCGGTGGTACTCCTCTTGCCGGTAAGAGTGGGGTTAAGTCACTGACCAACCTGCGCCGCCGCTTTGACGAGCTGTTTGATCGCCGAGAGGGCAATTTCAACCATATGTTCCGCCTGGTACAGGCGTTTATTGCCCGCCGCGCCTCCACGCCTTTTGCCGATACCCTGAAGGAATATGTATTCTCCGCACGTGACGCTTGGCATACTCCTGGTCACTCCGGTGGCGACAGCCTGCGCAACAGCCCCTGGGTAGGGGACTTTTACCGCTTTATGGGCGAGCATGTATTCAATACGGATTTGTCTGTTTCCGTACAGATACTCGACAGCCTGCTGGAACCGCACTCGGTAATTCAGGAAGCACAGGATCTTGCCGCCCAGGCGTTTGGTTCGCGCCATACCTTTTTCCTGACCAATGGCACTTCTACTGCCAACAAGGTCGTGATTCAGCAGATACTCGGTGGCGGCGGCAAGATTATCGTCGACCAGGCCTGCCACAAATCGGTTCACCATGCGATAGTGATGAATCGCTGTGAGCCGGTTTATCTGAAGTCGGTACTGCACCCTGAATTCGGCATTTATGGCCCGGTGAAGCGCTCGGATATCGAGGCGGCGCTTGATGAACATAGCGATGCGCGCTTATTGGTTATCACTTCCTGTACCTACGATGGTCTGCGCTACGATTTGAAACCTATTATCGATTACGCCCATGAGCGCGGTGTCAAGGTGCTGGTCGATGAGGCCTGGTTTGCCCACGGTTTCTTCCACCCAGAATTGCGCCCGACCGCGCTCGAGTGTGGCGCCGACTATGTGACCCAGAGTACCCATAAGATGTTGTCGGCTTTCTCCCAGGCCAGCATGATTCATGTGCAGGACCCGGACTTCGACGAATTCCGTTTCCGCGAAAACCTGAACATGCATGCGTCTACCAGCCCGCAATACGCCATGATCGCCAGTCTCGATGTGGCGCGTAAGCAAATGGCGATGGAGGGTTATGGACGTCTCAAGCAGTGTCTGCAGATGGTGGAAACCCTTCGCCGTGCAGTCAATGAAACCGGAGTATTCCGAGCCCTGACCCGCGACGACCTGATTGCTGAGCCTCTAGCAGGTGACAATATCGGCCTGGACCCCACCAAGGTAACCATCGATATTTCCCGCAGCGGTTTCTCGGGCAACGAGATGCAGATCAAGCTGTTTGATCAGTACGGTATTCAAGTGGAAAAGACCACCTACAATACCATCACAGTACTGGTAACCCTGGGCAGTACTGAGAGTAAATTGTTGCGCTTGATTCATGCGCTGAAGCAGCTGGCGGGGAATACTCACAAGCGTATTCATGTCGGTACTCCGCGCCGCCTGCCTGAGTTTACCCGCTTCACCTGTCTGCCGGCGGATGCCTACTTTGCCGATACGGAAGAGTTGCCGTTGATGGACAATGGGGTGGACGCTACACAGAATCTTATCAGTCGCACCAGCGCCGATGAGATAGTGCCTTATCCGCCGGGCATCCCTGTTCTGGTACCTGGCCAGGAGATTTCTGAGCAGATAGTGCAGTACTTGCAGCAGTTGTTGCAGGGGCAGAATACTACGGAGATTCACGGCCTGATTTTCCGCTCAGATGAACCTATGCTGCGTGTAGTCAAGGAAGTCGCTGAGAAATCAGAAAACAAAGACAAAAAGTCCGGCGGCAAAAAGGCAAAATAAAGCCACACGAGCTATCCGGCATGGAGGCCGGTATGTTTGATCAACCAAGGATGGTATTACTGGCTGGTGCCTCGGGCGGTTTGGCTCGCGCGATCGGCGCCGAAATCGTTCGGCGCTATCCCGATATTACTTTGGTGACTTTGAGCCGTGGTACAGTAGATCGGGTACCTGGACACGCCGGCGAGCGTCGTCACCTGACAGTCTCTCTCGCGGACGAGCACTCTATCAGGGCTGTCGAGACTTTCCTTTCTGAATTTTCCTCTCCGCCTGACTGGGTAATTAACTGTTGTGGATTGTTGCACGATGAATTCCATGGCCCGGAAAAATCTCTAGCGCAATGTGAGGATGATTGGTTGATACAGTCTATGCGTATCAACCTCCTTACTCATATGCATCTGGCCCAGGCGCTGGATAGAAAATTACAACGCAAGCAGCCGCTGCTATGGGTATCCCTGTCTGCCAAGGTGGGTAGTATTGGCGATAATGAGTTGGGGGGCTGGTATAGCTATCGTATCAGCAAGGCGTCACTCAATATGTTGGTAAAAAACCTGTCTATTGAATGGGGGCGCCGATTGGAAAACAGTTGTGTGGTAGCAATTCATCCGGGCACTACGGATACAGCACTTTCCAAACCCTTCCAGGGTAATCTGGCGCCGGGAAAATTATACAGCCCGGCACTGAGTGCCGGGCGTATTGTGGATGTACTACAACAACTGGCGCCCGCCGATAGTGGTAATCTGTTTTTTTGGGATGGTAGCCGTTTGCCCTGGTAGTGAATCAGGGGGTCATCAAGCCTGGCCAGGTTTCATTATCTGTTGTTCTCGGATACCCACTGTATGCTTGATCAGATGTGATGGAGTAGCGTATATAGCGCTGGTTTTTGAGGAAAAAATATGCACGAAATGCGTTCCATTGGTGGGCTGCGGTAATCTCCGTAGCATAAGGACCGAGTCCTGGCCAATTGCTGTCATTGATAGGTTGGGGGTAGCCGCTGTCAAGTTGGTCTTCTTCCAGGTCATAGCGTAAATAATTCCCGTCTTTGAGAAAGAAATAAACTTTGCTATTAGGCCATTTCAGGACAGCGCGAATTTTTGTCGCGTAGGTAGCCAAACCAGGCCAAGTATTGTTGTCCACCAATTTGGGATAGCCGGAATCGACCCGATCTTCATTGAGGTCATAGCGCAGGTAACGCCCGTCATTTAAGAAGAAATAGCCTTTGTCACTGTTGGCTTTAAATGCAGCAACAATCAGGTGGGCATAGTCGCCCAAGCCAGGCCATGTACTGTTATTGGTTATGCGTGGATAACCGCTAGAGGCTTTGTCCAGGGTTTTATTGTAGCGTACATATTGATCGTCACCGCGAAAATAGTAAGCACGTGCACTGCCCCAGTCCAGGCCAGCAGTAATTTCCAGGGCCGATTTACGCAAAGCAACAGGGGTATCGTTATGTACGAATACATAGTCCAGGACTCCCTGTGCTTCTGTATAGTCGGTCCAGCTTTGTGAGCTAGCGTCGACGACATCAATGAACTGGTCGTTCTGGTGAATCTCCACGGGTCCGCTATCTGTGGAATACCATTTAATTGTCTTATTGTCAGCAGCCATCATTTTACGTATTCCAGGGCTGCCAATCAGTGGGTTACCATCCAGCTTCCAATTCGTTTGCAGCTCAATATCCATAAAACGCAACACCGTTGGTGCAATGGAGGTTTGGGCAGCATGGCCATAAATTCCATTGAAATCTCCATTGTGGATATCTCCAATAAACTCGCTGTGCTCAGCATTTAACGGCAAATTACTGCCAATAAAAATTGTTTTCTCGCTGGCAGTTTGTGCCCCATGCCCGCAGCCGCGAGAATCACGGCCGTGGTCTGTAGTTACAAGCACTAACCATTCTTCACCTTTTGCAATACGTGTATCTACGGCATCTAACAGAGCGCCCAGCTGAGTGTCGCTTGTGCGAATGCTTTCGTTATAGTGATTGCCAAAACAGGAGCTGTGACCGACACCATCGGGATCATCCAGGTGTAGGAAAAGGAAATCCACATGACCTGAGGCTATTTCCTGCACGCCGCGTGTGGTGACATCCGCATCGGAAAGGCCACTTAAAACTAGGTTAGCCTGTGCCAGGTCGGTAGTAAAAAAGTTGGTATTTATAGGGCTCCAATGGGATATGCTGCCCACCCAAAGGCTATTATCAGCCTCCTTTATCCGTTTGAACAAACTGGGGAATTCTGCATTTGCCAGGCCTGAGTCATTGGACGTGACTTGGTGCTTGTCAACCCAAACTCCTGTAAGGATAGTGGACCAGCCGGGGCCACTTTTAGTGTCCTGTTGACTTTGAGAGCCACTGATACCACCGGTATAAGCCTTGTGTAGAATTAATCGATCATAATTGGGGGTGTCTATATCCTTGAGCTTTTCGTACTGGAGCCCATCAACGCCAATTAGAAGTACCTTTTTATTATTCTGGGCAAAAACGAATTGGTTACTGGAAACAAACGAAATTAACAACAGGCAGGAGATAAGTGTCTTCATATCGAATATCCCGTATTTTCAATGATTTTCTGGTCTAGACCAGTAATGATAGAATAGACGATAGCTATTAAATCCCAATGAAGGGATTTTTACAGCGATACTGCAAAGAAAAGACAGCTATTTAAAAGCTAACAACTAACCAATCTCCCTCATTAAAATTAAAGAGCAAGGAATTTTTTAGGTGCGTTAAAAAATAAGTACTATCTAGTGGCTACTTCCATTTCTATGGCGTGGGGTAGCCAGTATTCAATATTGTAATCAATCAGATATTCAGCAGAATCATAGCGAAGTCTTAAGATTCTCAGGCCTGGAGCACCAGCGTGTATACCCAATGGCTCTGCATATTGCAACTCCAGGTTCGCAACCTGAATATTACAGCGCTCGTGAGTGATATTTACCCTATAATTATCTTGTAATATTTCGGTAATAGATCCGGATAAATCGAAGTCAGATAATTCAGGAAAACACTCTGATGAGAGATAACTCTCTTCTACCATAACTGGCCTTTGGTCCAGGTAGCGGACTCTTCGGATTTCAAAGTACCTGGTACTTTTAGTGGCGTTAAAGGCGGAATAAATATTGTGTCTTACGGTCAGCTTACGGACCCCAAGTACTTTGGTGGTTGCTCTAAAACCCTGTTGTCGGGCCATGGAGTTGAAATTTACCTTTTGTGTCGGGTTCATCACAAATCGATTTGGTGCAACAAACCAGCCTCTGCGATTTTGTCGGTACACCAGTCCCTCACCTTCAAGACGGTTTAAACCATCTCGTAAAGTAATACGTGTGACTTGCAGCTGCTCCGCCAGCTCGCGCTCAGCGGGCAGCTTGTGATTGGCGGCCAGGCGACCATTACCGATCAACAATTGGATATGTGATTTAATTTCTACGTAACTGGAGGACACAGTATTTCTCTTGGGTTTGACTGAAACTCGGTCTTAAGCCTGGGCTACCAAACTGGTATTCCTGAAGTTTGATAGCCTATCAGGGGCGTTGTCCAAGAGCCAGTCGGCGATTGATATCGACCAGTACGGGTTCAAGCTTATTGATATCGTCTATCAAATAATGAGCGCCGCAATTCTCAAGTTTTTGATAAGCGCCAATACTGTGATTTCTTTTTTCTTCCTCCGAGAGTGCTTGCCAACTTCCCAGGGATAATCCCGAAGCATTTCCTGAAAGTACCACTGCAACTGTCCACATGCCGGCATTGCGCCCCTCATAAATGCCTGCGGCGGTATCATCAATCTTGACACATTGGTTGACAGACGGGATTTCCATTTCAATGACGTTCTTTAATGCAGCTGCGGGTCCTGGTCTTGCGCCCACAGCTTCATCTGCTGCAATAACACAGTCGGGCTCTAGGCCTTGTTGTTGAGCTTTTACAAGCATGCCTTCAATCATTATGCGACTGTAACCTGTGGTGCTACCAATACGTATATTACGCTCACGCAAGCGGACAAATAGTTTGTCGGCTCCGGGTATTATTTGGCTGTGCCTATCGATTTCCTGAATCTGTATCGGGGCCAGACGGCGATATAGTCCGTCTATATCAGATTCCTGGGATGGGCGCCCATGAACCACTTGCCAGGCAGTTTGAATGGAATTTTGTTGTAGCATCTGGCGAATATGTTCTTTCTTCTCAGTACCCATTGGAATACGGGTTTGCTCTTCACTGACCGTAACTCCAGCCTCAGCAAAAATTTGCATAAACGCTTGTAAAGGGGCGCGGGAGCCAAAATCTACTAAGGTTCCGGCCCAGTCGAGGATAGCAGCTTTAAGTTGCAGTGGTTCCATGGATTATCTCCTTTTTGGTAATTGATAAGGGAGTTGAGCGGTAAAATATCTATCGACTAAGTACCTTTGAGCAGATCTTTAGCCAGTGATCCAAAGGAGCTACGGCTAAACCAGGCACTTTTCCTGAATCATCCCACTCGCGCAGACGTAGAGCATCCTCGGCGAATGGGGTATTAAGAAAATTATCTTTTTCTTTATCTGTCATTCTTTTTCCTTGTTTTTTTAGGGTTTTGTGGCTTGCTGCGGATAGCCGTGTCTCATAAATGTTATCTGTACTCATTAAAAATCTTTTAGCTTGAACATGGAGGGCGATAGGCTTTGTGACTGTATTGGGAAAACCCCACCTTTCGAGTAAATCTGCACCTATTAGGTCATGTGCACTGTAGCCTTCAGTATCCGTCCCGGGTATTTTTTCCTTTATAGCGTGGAGATGGCCGATATCATGAAGAAACGCTGCAACAGTCATTTCACCGGAGATACCAGAGTGTTCCGCCAGGGTGGCACACTGGGTAGCATGCTGTAGCTGCGTGCATTTTTCTCCAAGTGTTAAATTCCCGTACTGCAAAAATAACTGTTTAATTTTATCTACAACATTAGCTCTCATCGATTAAGCACTCATCTAGAGGGATCTTGTCCAAAATACCCTTCACCACCCGTTCCATTAATGCTGGTCCGGTTGTCATACCTTTTCCTCCAATACCGGTTATTAAATGAATATTTTCTGTTGTGGATTTTAGGAGTACGCCTTGGCTACTTTCCTGGCTGTAATAGCCATTCCAAATCCTGGCAACATTTAAATAGGGTAGATTAAGGATACGCTTGGCTTCGGCTAACATCAGTGAGTTGATTTCCTGACATATTTCATAGTCCAAACTGCCTGAGTCCTGGGCAGTGAAGTACTCATGAGAATCGCCAATGATGATGCTGCCATCGGCAGATTGTCGAAACAGAAGGTGGATACCAAATTTTCCATAGCTTGGATCAATATGAGGCTTCGGTAGATTTTTATAATTAGGACAACTTTTAAATGCTTCATAGCGGCGTATTGTCAGACCTGTAAGCAGGTTCCCTGGTATTTTGACTCCCTTGATTTTTTGGGTGCGCAACATCTGCAATTTACTAAGCTGTAGTTGTTCTGTTTGTAATAAGTGCGGAAATAAATGACTAAGTTGGTGGCCACAACAAATCATTACCTGTTCTGAAATAAAAGACTCACCTGTTGAGCAGCGAAGCTGGACCCCATTTTTGACTTCCACTACGGCTATTACCGGAGATGCCTTCTTAAAATGTAAATTTTTCGTGTCTTCAAGTAGTTTCCAAAAATACTTCATTAGCAGGGAGCTTTCGGCACTCATTTCCTGTGGATAGTAGAGGCCACCATGGCAGTAACTCTGCTTTAGTAAATTAATTTTCTTGTGACACTGCGTCGAGGTAAGAAGCTTGGAAACGTAGTTAGTCTCACGATTAATCTCATGCATTTCCTCTAGTAGATTGGCCTCTTCTAAAGAAGAAGCCACGTAGAGAGAGCCATTCTGCCAGAGTGCGTCCGGCATTATTGTCGCCAACTCGCCATAAAGTTCCAGCGATCGTCGCCCCAGATTTCGCCATAGTTTTAGATTCATACCAGATGGTACTACTTGGCCAAAATTGCGTACCGTGGCTCCGTGAGGCTTAGTGCTGGCTTCAATTAACAGTACTTTTTTTCCGGATTTGAGTGCATGGTAAGCAGCAAAACTGCCTAATATCCCGGCACCGACAATGGCAATATCAAATTTCATAACTGCTCTATAGCCTTTTTTACACTGGAGAAGTAATAAGCCTCAACCGTGAAGAAGAATTACGGTGCAAGCGGCGAAAGAAAAGAAGTGAGAGCAGCATTAACAAAATACATGCAAAACCAGTAGCATAGGAAAGTTGCTGAGTAAACTGTAACCAGTTTAGGTTTGGTTGCGCGAAAGTCTTATAGAGCATGACACTAATGCTGCCGATATAACCCGCACTATCTGCCAGATAAATCACAAATCCTGCGTTACCTAGGCTCTTGGTGCAGGCGACCAGACGTTCAAATAATAAACAGTTAAATGGAACATAGCCTATATAGAGCCCGATATTGATCCCAATCATCCAGGCAGCCCCGGATACAATATCTAACTCAAATGCGAGAGTTGAAGTTATGCAGATTGCTCCCCCAGCCGCGACTAATAGCTGGTTTAGCTGCAATGCGCGATAGTTGTTACGTACAAAAATAAGTAGCGCCAGGGATGCTAAAACTATCAATGCCACGGGTAGAGTGCTGGTAAGGAAGATCTGGGGTGCTTGACCATGACCCAAAGCTTGCCAAAGCTCTGCAGCGAAATTATCAGAGAAGTCACGAAATGCCGTTAGGAATACATAAGCGATGATTAAAGCCAACAATCCCAGATTCGTTTCGTTGACGAAAGTCCAACGCATTTCATTCGTCATTGGTACTCTTTGTTTTCGTGCACGGATGTCTGCTTGGTTGGGTTGGGGAATTCTACTGAGTGTAAATGTCGATAGAATCAGTGCAGGTAGAAATAATAAGCCCACGGTTGCAGGCATCCAGATTTCCGGCACTTTCCATTCCAGCATTAGATATGCGGCTACTGCTTTTACGGCTCCTGAAGAGACGATTAAGCTAACACATAAAATGGTGCCTAGTGCTTCAGTAAGACGACGCCCCTCTAAATAGCTGAATACTAGTCCCCACACCATTCCAAGTGGGAGACCATTAAAAAAAAGCATGACAACATTATAAGGAGCGGGGATCAATGCGAATGCTATCAAGGCCAGATGACTGAAAAGAATTAGAATTACCAGCATTCTTCCCCGCTGCAATGGCCGTAACTCTGAGACAACCTTAATCCCGATAATTTTTGAAAACGCATAACCCAGTACTTGGGAAATTATAAGTGCGGTTTTAAAGTCTAGAGTGAATTCCCAGCCGGAAATGTTGGCGTAAGATGCTGCTGCAAAGGGCTTGCGGAAAGCATACATACAAAAATAAGTGAAGAATGCAGCAACTCCGGAAAAGAGTAGCAAGAAAAGCTCACTGTTGAAATCTTCACTGGAATCAGATTCCTGTTTTTTACCGGTTTTTTCCATTTTATCGATAGCTGCCATTTGGTCTAGACCAGATTTTAGGTGCTTATGATTGCGTTTTTGTGACAGTCTTTTTTTAAGTTCAATAACCATTCCAGATGGTAAAAATTTTTCATTTATATATTCGCAGGGAATATTCACACACCTGTTATACAAACGTCATAGCGGCAATTTAGGATTCTGGTCTAGTCCAGATTTATGTTGATGATCGAGCAAGTTAATTTGTGTCGATAAAAATTTGCCAATCATTTTTTGATTGATACAGGGGAAGTAAAATGATTTATGTCAAATTATTGCCTGCAACGATTGCTCTGCTGGTGGGACAAGTAAATTACGCTCATGCACAAGAAAGTAGTAAGCAGAGTGTCCAGGATGATAGCGAAATAGAAGAGATTGTTGTGCTTGGACGAATGTTTGAGACAGAGTTACGTTCCCTGGAGTTACAGAGGGAATCCAACCGGATTGTTAATGTGGTATCGGCAGATGGTATAGGAAAGTTACCGGATCGTAACGCCGCAGAGGCAGTTCAAAGAGTCGCAGGCGTATCTATCGAGCGTGACCAGGGGGAAGGACGGTTTGTGGCTGTGCGTGGCCTCCCGTCCCAATGGAGTTCTTCTAGCCTTAATGGTCATCGTTTGCCATCTGCAGAAGAGGAAACTACCAGCAGGGCTACGGCGTTTGATTTCTTTCCATCGGAGCTGATTGAACGTATTGAGGTCTCTAAGTCTGTTACCGCGGATCAGGAAGGTGACTCTATTGGCGGCAATGTTAATTTTGTGACTCGTACAGCCCCTGAAGAACGCACTTTGGATATATCCCTATCTGGTGGCTATGCGGATAAAGCCGACGGTGATATTAAATCCATGAGCATTCTTTATGGGGATAGAAGTGAAGGTGGTAAATGGGGATTTTTGGCCAATGTAACTGGTTGGAGCAGGGATTGGGCAACAGATAACTACGAGCCCCGCCGTAAAGGGGAGGGAATATATCGATTGGAACTGCGGGATTATACCGGAACCAGAGATACCCTGGGGTTAAACCTTGCTACTGAATACCGATTGGAAGAAGGAGGTAAGATTTTTGCTCGTGGTTTGTATGGGACATTAGAAGATGAGGAGACACATTACAAGCACAGGTTGCGGTTCGATAAAGATAGAATGGAACTTCAGCATATCCACAATACTTTGATAACACGTATGCAAGGTGTTGAAGTTGGTGGAGAGCACTTTTTTGGTGATGATAAGCAGCTGAATTGGAATTTAGCCAGCTATGATAATGAATTCCGCTATGGGAATACACCCAATAAAGATGATCGCTCTTATTTTGTAATGCGTTTTGATCAAACGGAAGTAGGTTATGTTGGTCTGGATGATGATGGGCTGGCTTACAACCAAATCGATGGTGGTACTGACCCAGCAGAAAATATACCCACTCACCTCCCGGATGGTTTTGTAATGGACCCAAGCCAGTCCAGCCTATCTTGGGTTGAACTATATAAAGTGTATGTCAACGAAAAGGATAAAGTGATAGCCACTTTTGACTTTTCTTCCCAGTTTTCCAGTGAGCTGGAGTTAAAGTTCGGTATGAAATATCGGGACAAGGAACGGGTGTCTGAATTCTCCGATGCATTTTACAGTTGGGATGAGGAAAACTATGGGCCTGCCCCAGCTCTCTCTGACTTTACCTTGTCTGATCAGCCTGGCAGAAATGATTTCCTATCAGAGTTGGATATCAACTATGACTCCCAATTCTCTCAGGTTGCTTCAATGTCTCAATTGGAGAATTTTTGGAACCAAAACCGGGATAAATTCATTTTGATTCCCGAAGAATCAGCTCTAGTTGAAAATGGAGGGGCTCTTGGGCGAAATTTTGAGCTAACAGAGAGGCACCTATCGGCTTATGGTATGGGTAATTATGAGCTTTCAGATAGAGCCATTCTTGTAATGGGTTTACGACTCACTCAGACCCAAACGAAGGTGGAAAGCCAGGTATTTGTTAACGATGAAGCTAATAACGGCTATTTGGTGCCGTTTAATGGTGATAAAGAGTATTTATCCATTCTACCATCGGCACATCTAAAATATGCGCTCACAGAGGATAGCAATATCAGGCTCGCGCTGACCAGAACCTTTGCCAGGCCGGACTTTGGTGACCTGAATCCGGGAGGGTACTATGCCGAGCACGATAATGAGTTTATAGGAGGTAATCCAGATCTTGATCCTACTTACTCTTGGAATCTGGATTTGATGTATGAGTACTACTTTGATGACTCGGGGATTTTATCTGCTGGTTTATTTTATAAAGATATTACAGATCCAATTTTTAAAGATGTAAAAGAAGGTGAATACAATGGGGTGTTAGGAATCGATATTTATAGTCCGGAAAATGGTGAAGATGCGTGGCTGAGGGGATTGGAATTTAATCTGGTGCGAAAAATGGATTTCCTTCCCGGATTTCTTTCAAATATTGGGTTATCGACAAATTTAACTATGATGGATTCAGAAATGCGTATTCCGGGCCGTGATGGTGTAGTGCCGATTTCCCGTCAAGCTGATTTATTACATAATCTCTCTATCTATTATGATGATGGTACCTTCTCCATTCGCCTAGCTCAAAACCATAAGGGGGAGTATATTGAAGAGCATGGTAGCAATAAAAATGAAGACCAGTACTACGGTGCTTACACAAGCCTGGATATGAGTGCAAATTATACGATTGGGGACAATTTAGTTATTTTTGCTGAGGCCTTAAACCTTACGAATGAACCTTTAACTTATTATATTGGTAATAAAGATAGGCCAAAGCAAGTTGAGTATTATGGGGTTCGTGGTCAACTGGGCTTTCGTTATAGTTTTTTTTAGCTGATCTTTTATCTTGCACAGGAGAAACATCTCGGTTGTCGTCGAGTTGCTTCTCCCAAAAGCAGTTAAACACCAATTGTAAGCGGGTCGCCGCGTCTGAGTAATGTTTCAATGTCAACACCCTTTGGTAGACTGCCAGTGCTATGAGCTCCTCTAGTTTCCAGTCTTGATTGAATAAATGCATCACTAATCGATTCGTTGCCTGACTGTAAAAGTAGATGAACCTGCATTGCAATCGCCATTTGATCAATAATACTGCGTGCTCTGTATTCAAATTGATCCAAATCAGCAAGCTCTTTTTTTAGTGAATCTATAGCTTTATCGAAGCGGATATCCATACCAATGCTTGTTGCCATCTCATCCAGCCAGTGATTTACGACATTGGGTGTTTTTGTGATGGCACGCAGCACATCAAGAGCCTGGATATTACCGGAACCCTCCCATATGGCATTAATTGGAGCATCGCGGTAGAGTCGTGCAGTGATAAAACTTTCAATAACACCATTTCCACCGAGGCATTCCATCGCCTCATAGGCATGATGCGGGCTGCGCTTACAAATCCAATACTTACCCACAGCTGCTCCCAGTCTTAGAAGCATTTGTTCGTGTTCTTGATCTTCATGATCCATAGCTCGGGCCATGCGCATGGTCAAGGCCACTGACCCTTCAACTTCTAATTGCAGGTCTGCCAGGACATTTTGCATTAGGGCTTGATCAATTAGCTTTTTTCCAAAGGCTTCTCTATGGGATGCATGGTATATCGCTTGCAATACGGCTTGGCGTTGGCCCCCAGAGGAACCGACCATACAATCAAAACGAGTTATCGCGACCATCTTGATAATTGCATTGACTCCCCGACCTTCTTCACCCAAGAGCCATCCTAAGGCACCTCGCATCTCCACTTCGGAAGAGGCATTGGATACATTACCAGATTTCACTTTGAGCCTTTGGATTTCTAATGGGTTTTTACTTCCATCCGGACGCCATCGGGGAACCAAAAAACAAGAAAGACCGCCCGGTGCCTGAGCCAGAATTAGAAAACCGTCACACATAGGAGCAGACATAAACCATTTATGCCCAAGTAGCTCATAAGTTCCGTCATCCATGGGGATTGCACAGGTTGTGTTGGCACGTACATCTGACCCACCTTGTTTCTCTGTCATACCCATACCGATAGTCAGAGAGTGTTTTTCATAGTAGGGGCGATTACTGCCATCGTAGCCCCGGCTAAGAATTTTAGGGATCCACTCCTTGGCGATTGATGGGTTTAATTTTATCGAAGGAAGAGAGGCAAAAGTCATCGTGATTGGGCACCCATGACCCGCCTCAAGTTGACAATGCAGATAGTTCTTTGCCGCTCGAGCAACATTGGCACCGCTACAAGGATGACTCCAGGGGGAGCTGTGTAGTCCTTCTGATAAGGCAAGCTGCATAAGTTGATGGTAAGAAGGATGATAGCGAACTAAGTCTATACGGTTTCCGATTCGGTCATGACTTTCAAATATGGGTTTAAACTCATTGGCAGCATAACCCCGTTCAATCATTTCTGGTCTTCCACAAACCTCGCCATAGCGTTGTAGATCATTTTCGGCCCAATGTCCGCCATTAAGGTGTACCGAATCGAGTAGAGCCTGATCGCCGGCATACAGGTTGTGCCCTGAGAGAGGGGAAGTCTGATTCTTTACCGTATGAGTGGTTGCATGGGCAGAGGGGTGAAGGTGATCGCTCATGATCAAGGCCTCAATGGTTAACATAGTTATATGTTCTTTGATTCATCTACTTGTACCAAAACACCAAACAGGTACCAAGAGACATGGTGATAGCGTACCAATACAAAATCATAAAGTAGTCCCACCCTGATTACTATTTGCGCACTCATTAAATCTATTACGCACTATAAAAATATTTAATAAGTATAATTTATAGGGTTTCTTTGGATAGGTTATCCAAAATAATATTACTTTCATGAAAGAGAGTGTATTTATTATTTTAGTGTGATTGATTAGCTAAATTTTAATTTTTGTTGCTACTTGGCTTTTTGTGCCGTTTATAGGTTTTTAACTTTTCTAGGTATGCTTTTTTTCATGCTGATATCAGAAATAAATCCATTAATTTTGTGGGTTAGTGCAAATTTATTACTGTTTTTTAAACGCTTTATTTTTTTAAGTTTAGACAAAAGGATGTTTCTAGTTGGTTACTTAATAATCGTCTTTAATACCTTTGTATGAAAAAATGACATTTGTAATTATCGCTGGCACACTTAAGATTGAATTTTTGTTATCTGTATCACTTACTGTTGCAGTGTGTTGGTTGATCGAATAGATTTAGCTCTCAATATCGAGAATGTGGATAGAAAATAATAAAAAAGTAAGAAGTCATTAGATAAAATCTTAAAGAGATTGCATATTGGGGGAACCCAGATGAATTTGCATAAGGAATATGCACGCCTCAAAGTTGTTTCGCAGGATCATGTTTGTAAGGGTCCCGCTGTTACCTTCTTAACCTCATCAGTCAACTTGCAGAGTTCAATTTTTGCAGGGCATATTGAAGAGGAGTTTAAAACCAGATGCTCCATTGTTCAGCGAGTCCCATCTTTTTCACTTGATGGGGTTAAGGCTGATTATCTATTGCTCGACTGTGTTGGGCTTTTTAAAGCGGATCTTGATCAGTTATTACGTGATATTCATGCTTCTACTAACTCGCCTGGCATTATTCTCTTAAATGTTGACGACCCTAATGAGTTTGACTTTGTCTTACACTGGGAGAAGGTCCTAGGATTGATGCCGGCAAAATGTGAGCCCGGGGTTATTATGGAGCGATTAGGTAAGATATTCCTGGGGGAATATTGGTTCCCTAGAGATGTTCTGCATAACTTTTTAAGGCAGCATAGACGTCCTAAAAGATGGATGGATTCTAGCGCAAACCTTACACAAAGAGAAAGACAGATATTGGAGCTTATTTGTGAGTGTAGAACCAATGCAGATATTGCGGAGGTACTATGTGTCAGTGAGCACACCGTTAAAAGTCACCTATACAAGGTTTATAAAAAGATTGGTTGCAAAAACAGATTGGAGGCAAGTAGTTGGGCGAGTCAAAATCTGTGAAATTAAAAATTCTATTTTTTTCTATTTGGTTTATTTCTAGTACAGTTATTTCCCAGGAGTCAGAGTTTGCTCAGAGCGAAGAGTCAATCCTTACCGGTTTGGTGATTGATAACACAGTAAGCGGCATAGGGCATGAGTTCGCACGCTCTTTATCGCTGTACATTACATCCAACTTGACTGACTTTGATTATAACCTGACTGTGTATGAAAGGCCTTCTGCGCGGTGGGGTAGTGTTGTGTGGGTAAATTATGAAAATAAGCAGGTGTTCAGGACTGTTATTTACCCAGGTAGAAGACGTTTTGGGCAGATAGTTGAGCAAGCTGTTGCTCAAATCAATAATAATGTACGACAGCAAAGGCTGCAGCAGTTATTTTCACAAAACTTGGACTTGGCCGGGGAGGAATTATAGTGAGGTTCTATGTTTTATTGGTTTTATCTTTCTTTTCTGTCTCTGCTTATTCGACAGAGCTTATTTACACTCCAGTAAATCCATCCTTCGGAGGTAATCCATTAAATGGTAATTATTTGTTAAATAATGCCAGCGCTCAAAATAGTAAAAAAGATCCTAAAGCTGGTAAGTCACCATACTCTGATTCATCTTCACTTGACAGGTTTACGGATACACTAGAATCCAGATTGTTGTCTCAGTTGCTCACAGATGTTGGAGATGGAAATGATGGTACTCTCGTAACCGATGACTTTATCGTTAACATACTTGATGTAGATGGTACCCTAACTATAACTATTACAGATGCTGTCACAGGAGAGCTTTCTGAGATCGTAGTCGTTGGCCTAAATCCTGGTAACTGATTTAATTGGTCAATTGATTGTTTGTTCTTTAGGGTGGTGGTGATGGTGGTTAGAATAATAGTTATATTTTTGGTTTTTATTTTAAGTGGTTGTAGTTTCTTTCAAAATGCAGGAGAGGCGTTGTTTGGCCCAGGGCATCAAAAAGCCACTTTGACGGATCGAATGAGTACTTATGCAGATCTTTTGAATTTGCCCTTACCGAGGGGGAAGATAGTAGTAGCGGTTTATGGATTTAGTGATCAAACTGGCCAGTACAGGCCAGCACCGTCTAGCTCTTTTTCTACTGCAGTAACACAAGGCGCTGCCTCTATGCTCGTACAAGTACTCAACGAGTCAGGTTGGTTTGTTACTCTTGAGCGTGAAGGGCTACAAAACCTGCTTACTGAAAGAAAAATCATACGAGCAGCAATCAAAGAGCAAGAAACTCCCCAACCCTTTGAGCTCCCCTCCCTGATGTCAGCAAATATAATGTTGGAGGGCGGTATAGTCGCTTATGATACCAATATCAAAACCGGCGGAGCCGGTGCGCGTTATTTTGGTATTGGACTTTCTGAGCAATATCGAGTAGACGAAGTGACCGTGAATTTGCGTGCGGTCGATGTTAGAACTGGAAGAGTTTTAAATAGCGTTTTAACCAGTAAGAAAATTCTATCAAGGCAGGTTCAGGGAGACGTTTATACATTTGTTGAGTATAAACGTTTGTTAGAGATTGAGGCTGGAATGACGACCAATGATCCGGCTCAACTTTGTGTGCTTTCTGCGATTGAATCTGCAGTTATTCATCTTATTGCCAATGGTGTGACGAATAATATTTGGGCAATGCAGGATGTCAATGAATTCCCTGCATCTGTACTGAGTGAATATGCGGATGCAACTGTGAAAATTCTTTAGAATAATTTTTTTATTAAATATTCTGACTAATTTCTTTGTCTTGCAATGGTTGCTGGCTGCTCACATTCCTGTGTGGGCGGTTTTTCTTGTTGAATCTTTGTGTAAGTTTGTGTAATTTAGTAAATCTACTTGTCGATATCTTACATCTTCGTATTAAATCAACTTTCTAGAAAGGCTTTCATACAAAAGTCTTAAATATTTATTGTTTTCCCGCCCCAAAAAATATTCTTTTTTCTGATTTATTGTTTTCGCTTAAATTCCTATAGTGGTCCTCGATGAGCGGAATTGCTCTCGCTTTAATTAACCTTTAGGAGAATTTTGGTGGGCGTTATCAAAGTGAGCCTATGTGGTTTATTTTTACTCCTTACCTGTATTAACTCTGTCTGGGCTGGTGACTTAGATGATCATGATGAGCTGTTTTCTGGTCAGGGAAAGCTGGATCTCATGTTGCAACGGGATGAGTCTATTACTGGTCAGTTAGCTGAGGTCGTTCAGACAGGGGAATACAATTTTGCAGAAGTTTCTCAGTTTGGGCAGTTCAACCAAGTTTTTTTGGTTCAGGATGGCTATTCGAATGAAGCAGCAATTCAGCAGGCTGGGGAATATAACTATGCGGCAATTTCTCAGTCTGGAGCTTATAACCAAGCTACCGCTATACAAAATGGTTTAGATAATATTGCTCTAATAAATCAAGTGGGCAATGGAAACTCAGCCAACATCATCCAAAACGGAGATGGGCTCTTTGGATTTGTCGCGCAGTTCGGTGACAACCATGCGGTGCAGGTCGTTCAGCACGATTAAAGCACTGCTTTCTTTTTGTTTGTATTTGTTTACTTAGTCTGATGGAGAAACATAAATGAAAAAGCTTTCACTTGCTGCTGCGATTGCAATGCTTGTTGGTGCTGGTCACGCAATGGCCGATGCTAATTATGGTGATCAACTGCAGGTTGGAAATGACAACGCTGCTGATATCTATCAAATGGGCGAGTCCACCAATAATGCGGCTTATCAGTGGCAGGAAGGTAATGACAACCGTGCTTACGCAAGTCAATCCACCGCCGATGCGAACTATATCGACCAGACTCAGGTAGGTAACCGTAACTACTCTGAAACCACGCAATTCGATCAAAACAGCTCCCAAGCCTATTCTTATCAGCAGGGAGAGGGTAACTGGGGAGTTGTTCATCAGTGGGGCGGTAATGGCAATGCAGCTTATGCTACTCAAATGGGTAGTGAAAATACTATGCATCTAGATCAGTACCGCTCAGATGGTGGTGAGGCTAATTACAATACCCTTGATGCGGTTCAGGAGGGTAATGACAATATGGCTGCCCTGCAGCAGGACGGAGATAGTAACCTGTTTGTCAGCACTCAGTCTGGTGATGGAAACAGCGTTTGGAGCAGCACCTGGATGAGCTCTGATGAAGGCTTCGTAGGAGGCCAAGTTGGTGAAGGTAACGTCGGTTTTGTTTATCAAGGCGGTGTTGAAAATACTTCTAACTTGGTGCAGTCAGGTGACTTCAACTATCTGAATATGTCCCAGGATGGGGCCAATAACTTCAATACTATTGCTCAGAATGGCACTGGTAACTCTAGTGTTACTGGTCAGTATGGTGATGCCAACACCATGACCGTTACGCAGAATGACCTCAACAATATTGGCGATATGTACCAATACGGCAATGATAATGCTGCAATTCTGCAACAAACGGGTGATCATAACGAAGCTGAATTCTCTCAGTTTGGGGATCTCAATACAGCTAATATTGATCAGCTGGGAAGTGCCAACTTCACTTATGGCCATAGCGAAGGTATGGCCAACACAGTTGATGTTGACCAGAACGGTGAGCTGAACTTGGCTGAGATCCATCAGGACATGGGTGAGTTTAACCTGATGGTTGTATCTCAGGATGGCTTTGAGCACGGTGCTCACCTGGGACAGTCTGGTAGCGAGAACACTACCTATGTAACTCAGGCTGGCAATTTCAATATGGCCAGTGTGCACCAGGTCGGCAACAGCAATATGGCTACAGTTTCTCAAAACTAATACGCCTATAATGACTATTGTCTAAACCCTCCTCATTTCGGGGAGGGTTTTTTATTAGCGGCGTTTAAAAGAATCCGATTGCTTGGGCTAACTTTCTAAACGCTTTTCTGTCCACTCAAATTAAGCGTGAGTTCCATAAGGCCATTCCATGGGGACTGGTGAGTGTTGCCACCTTTGATCGCCGAATCCACGGCTCTGGCTTTTAAAAGAAGAGCCTCCAGCATATTTGGAGTTAGACGGTTTAAGGCATTTTGTACAAGTGGTTGGCGTTTTGGGATGCGAACTAAACGTGCTAGTTGCTGGCCCTGATTGAGTTTCTCCATTAGTTCCAGTAATGAGCGCATCTCTCTTGTTAGGGCCCAGAGCACCACAGGTGGCTCAATACCTTCCGAGCGTAAGCCTTGTAGCGTTTTGATCGCTTTCTCGGCTTCTCCTGCCAAAGCTCTGTCAATTAAATCGAAAACACTGTATCGCGCAGAGCTGGTTACACTTTGCTCTAACAGTTCGACCGTTATTGTCCCGTCACTATTTAAAAGTTTGAGCTTTTCGATTTCTTGGCTTGCTGCGAGCAGATTACCCTCTACTCTTTCGGCGAGAATACGTATAGCTTCTTTCTCAGCAGATAGCCCTGCGGCATTGATCCTTTGGTTGATCCAGTGTGGCATTTCCTGGGCGCTAACAGGCCAAATTTGTACGAGAGCACCATGCTGCTCAAGTGTTTTAACCCATTTGCTATTGAGTTGTGATTTGTCCAGCTTGGGCAAAACCAGCAGTAGTATCAAATCCTGACTGGCGAGTGCGGCAAATTCCTGTAAGGCTTTACTGCCTTTATCCCCTGGTTTTCCACTGGGAGCGCGTACCTCGATAAGCTTCCTCTCTGCAAAAAGAGACATATTTCCGGCTGAGGCAAGTAATAAACCCCAGTCGAAATTATGCTCTGCATGTAGAAGTTCCCGCTCAGCGAAACCATTCTGCCTCGCTGCCGCACGTATTTGGTCGCAAGATTCCTGAACCAGGAGTGGTTCATCGCCTGAGATAATATAAACCGGCGCAAGCCCTTTCCGTAGTTGCTGGGGAAGCTGTTGGGGATTAATACGCATGACAGAACTACCTAGTAGCTCTTATCTTGCAAGGGGGCATTGACATCAATACGGCGCAAACGATTGATCATTCGGCTAATCAACTCGCGGCGCATTTCCGCGCGTAAGAGGCGTTCCTCTTCTCCCTTACTGACTATTTCTGAAACGTTCCACTCCAATGATCTATAGACATCGGCCTGAGCTTTATTTAGCAGTACTTCGCCACTGTGTGTACGCACACTATAAATCGCGCTGGTAATCAGCTCGTACTCGGAAGCCCGCCCTTCAGAATCCACGGCAACAGTTAATTTTCGTTCTATTTCTTTATGAATGGTGAGTAGGTAGTCCGCTTCAATAGGGGATGGAGCAACAGGGACTCCGCCGTTTTCCAGAAGACGGCTAATTTCATCAGCAATATCACTGCGAGGGTTCTCACTCGATATGTAAATAGTACTGCCTGGAGGAAAGTTTTTTGGCGCTCCCCGCAGGTGCCAACCGCAACTGGCGATGGCCACAAGGGTAACTAGCAGGACGATACGACGTGCAAATGTTTTCATAAACTACCTGGCTTTAGTGCCAGCAAATAAAGGGTTTGCAGATATGGGCCGGGAGCATAATGCTCCCGGCTATTGGTTGGATATAACTGCGCAGTAATTTTTACTTCGCGACAATATTTACCAGTTTGCCTGGCACAACGATGACTTTGCGTACGGTGGCATCGCCAATAAATTTCTGGACGTTTTCGTCGGCTAGGGCGAGTTTTTCCAAGCCCTCTTTGTCCGCATCAGCAGGCGCATCCAGCTTTGCACGTACTTTGCCATTGACTTGAACGACCAAAGTAATTGAGGTACGCACCAGAGCCTTTTCATCTACTACTGGCCAGGGAGCATCAATTAAGGTGTTGTTATTGCCCAGGATTTGCCACAGTTGGTGGCAAATATGCGGAGTTACCGGAGCCAGTAGTAAGACAGCTGCCTGTAGAGCCTCTCTCTCCACTGCCAGCCCCTGCTCATTACTGCGATCCGCCAGTTTACCAACCTCATTGAGAAGCTCCATCACTGCGGCAATAGCCGTGTTGAAAGTTTGACGGCGTCCGTAGTCGTCGCCAACCTTCTGAATTGTCTCGTGGGTTTTACGGCGTAATTGTTGTTGCTGATCGCTCAAAGACTGTTGGTCAATCTGAGCGCTGCTAGTGCTTACAGCAACATGTGCGTGTACAGTTTTCCAGAGCTTTCGCAGGAAGCGGCTGGCTCCCTCCACGCCGGCATCGTGCCACTCCAAAGTTTGCTCGGGCGGAGCTGCAAACATTGTGAACAGGCGTACAGTATCGGCACCGTATTCTTTAACAGCAGCATGGGGATCGATGCCATTGTTTTTTGACTTGGACATCTTCACAACGCCACCGGCAATTACTTCTTCACCTGTTGCGCGCTCAACTGCCTTGATGGGTTTTCCTTTCTCATCCCGCTCGACATCAACATCGGCGGGGTTGATCCAGGTTTTATGGCCGTTTTCTTCCTTGTAGAAGGATTCAGCCAACACCATGCCCTGGCACAAAAGCTGCTTGAAGGGTTCATCGCTGTTGACCAAGCCCTCATCCCGCATCAATTTGTGGAAAAAGCGCGCGTAGAGAAGGTGCAGGATGGCGTGCTCAATACCACCTACATATTGGTCGACAGGTAGCCAGTAGTTGGCGCGATCGGGGTCGAGCATGCCCTCTTCGAAGTCTGGGCAGGTATAGCGAGCGTAGTACCAGCTGGACTCCATAAAAGTGTCAAAAGTGTCGGTCTCACGCTCGACCGGCGTACCATTGAGTTCGTCTTTGCGCCACTCGGGATCGGCTTTAATGGGGGACTGAACACCGTCCAGCTCCACATCTTCCGGCAGTAAAATAGGGAGTTTCTCGGCGGGCACCGGGATTTCTCCACCATCTGCGAGGTTGAACATGGGGATAGGGGCACCCCAGTAGCGCTGGCGGGATACACCCCAATCGCGCAGGCGATAATTGGTGGTCACACGGCCTTTGTCTGCTGCTATTAAAACTTCGGAAATCGCGGTAAAGGCACCATCAAAATCCAGACCATCAAAATTGCCGGAGTTCACCAGTTTGCCTTTTTCGGTGAAGGCTTCTTTGTTGAGATCGATTTCCTGGCCATCGGCGGGCGCTATGACTTGAGTCAAAGGCAACTGATACTTGTGTGCGAACTCCCAGTCGCGTTGATCGTGGGCGGGTACTGCCATCACCGCGCCAGAGCCATAATCCATCAGAACATAGTTGGCTACCCAGACAGAGACTTCCTCCCCGCTGATGGGATGAATGGCCTTGAGACCGGTGTCCATGCCTCTCTTGTCCATTGTGGCCATATCGGCTTCAGACAGAGATTGCTTTTTGCACTCAGAGATAAATGTTTTCAGTTCGGGGTTAGTCTCTGCTAACTCCAGAGCGATTGGGTGTTCAGCGGCGAGGGATACATAGGTGACGCCCATCAGGGTGTCTGGGCGGGTGGTGTAAACATCGAAGTGATCCATACCAGCCACAGTGGTGGGCAGGCTAAAGCTCAGCTCCACACCTCGGCTCTTGCCGATCCAGTTGCGCTGCATGGTGCGCACCTGCTCGGGCCACTCCGGCAGCTTATCCAGGTCCTTGAGCAGCTCTTCTGCGTAGTCAGTGATCTTGATAAACCACTGGGCCAGCTCGCGCCTCTCCACGGTAGTGCCGCAGCGCCAACAGGCACCATCTTCAACCTGTTCGTTGGCGAGCACGGTCTGGTCATTGGGGCACCAGTTCACCGCGGAGTTTTTCTTGTAGACCAGGCCCTTTTCATAGAGACGGGTGAAGAACCATTGCTCCCAGCGATAATAGGATGGCTGGCAGGTGGCTAGCTCGCGGGACCAGTCGAAGCCAAATCCGAGAGCTTTCAGTTGCCCCTTCATATAATCAATATTGGCGTAGGTCCATTTTGCTGGCGCGGTTTTATTCTGGATCGCAGCATTTTCAGCCGGTAAGCCGAAGGCATCCCAGCCCATGGGGTGCAGGACATTCTTACCCTGCATACGCTGATAGCGGGAAATAACATCGGTAATGGTGTAATTGCGCACATGGCCCATGTGCAGCTTGCCGCTGGGGTAGGGGAACATGGATAGGCAGTAGAACTTTTCCCTGCCGGTATCTTCCTTTACCTCAAAGCTTTTCTCTGCCTCCCAGAATTCCTGGGCGGAAGCTTCGACTGCGGAGGGGTTGTACTGCTCTTCCATCGATTGGGGACCTATACTCTGTGATCAAATTTTGCGGGGAAACTTTTCAGTGTTTTAGTGGAAGCAGCTCTGGATCGACAAGCAAAAGGATTGATTGCGATCAAGGACGGCCCCCAGAGCATCTTTTAGGATGCGTAAACGCGAGATTATAGGAGGGATACCGTGACGAAGGAACCGAAGTTACCGCCGAAGGACGATCTGGCCGATGAGTTTCGTGAAGACCTGGAGGATTTGATTGAGGGAGAGCTGGCAGTTGAGGACCTGACCGCAAATAAGGTCGCTTTTCTTCGCGCCTGGTTAAAAGATGATCTGCATCGAGCCGGGGATTATATGCGCGGTCTGGGAGGGGAGCTGATTACTCTGGAAGAGCGCGGGGGGGACTGGTTGCTGAACGCGGCGGACCCGACAGAAACGGCTTGGCCCAATCTTATGCGCTGTATCCGTGAGGGCAAGCCCTGGGCCCTTGCGGGTGAGATAGTGGGGGCCGACGAGGAACTGCAATGTCTGGGGTGTGGTTATCTCGCTCAGCCGCCGGAGAATAGTCAAATTACACCCTGTCACCGCTGTGGCTATGGTTGCTTCAGGCAAATAGAAGGCGGCCTTGAGTATTGATTGAGCTGTATAAAATAGCGGTCAATTTGTTGATGCCACCACTGGCGCCAATGCTGGGGCTGCTGGCGGCATTCTTGATACGCTTTTTTCCTGAAGGCTCTTTGCTGGAGAAATTGTCCCTGCCATTGGCGATCCTCTCATTTTGTCTGCTCTGGCTTAGTGCTACTCCGGCTTTTTCAAGCTGGATCGGTAAGCGATTGGGCGTTGTAGCAGATTTACCTGATACAGAGGCAGCTCCAAGGGCTGTGGTGATCCTCGGAGGCGGTGTTTACCGGGATAATCAGCAAGGCTATGAGTACCTATCTGCGTCCAGTTTGGAGAGGGTGATCTGGGTAGCAAAGCATGTCCCAAGGAATATGCCAATTTTGGTGTCCGGCGGTCGTGTTTCACCGGATGAGCATGTCTCTGAGGCAGAGTTAATGGCGAAAATGTTGGATGAGATGTCCCGCCCAGTGAGTTGGCGCGAAGCTTGCAGTCGAACTACCGCAGAGAACGCGGTAAATAGCGCGGAGATATTGCGCAATTCAGATGTGGGAACTATTGTGCTCGCCACTCACTGGTGGCACATGCCCAGGGCTGCGGCAGTTTTTACCCGCGCAGGCCTAAAGGTACAGCCTTTATCAGTGGGCAGTGCTTCTGAGTTAGAGTCAAGGGAAAAGGGTGGGGTATTAAATTGGGTTCCCAGTGCTGAGGCGCTGCTGCGGACTCAGGCCTATTGGCGGGAACTATTGGCACAAGCCTGGTATCAATATCGACCACTGCCACAGGCCAAAAAGTGCTGAGGAACTTTTGTGATGCGGTGCTCTCAGATACTTATCAGGCATGAGGGAATAGGCGTCGGCGAGGGATTGCATCTGTTTTTTGAAAGCTGGTTGTACTAGGTAAATGGACGACTGGCGCCACAGATCTCACCCGCTAATTACTACTTACATTGGAGTAGCGACTGTGGATAACAACCATAACAATAAACGAGATAACCTTATGATGAAGGGCATCCCGGTTTCCTTCACTCCCATCCAATTGCACAACCGACTCAACCGAGCTGTTTGGATCGGCTTCAAGCGTGTGGACCAGGATGGCCGAATTCTATTTTTCCTGTGTGGCGGTGCTGAGAGCGGGGCCCATTTGAATAAAAATTTCGAGACATTTGCGGGGCAAATTGTCCGTGAGTTCGGTTTAGATCCTGCAGAAGTGGAATTCATCGAGCTGCGGGTAAATGCAGAGGAGTCCCAGTGGTATCGCTGGCACGCGCACTGGGTTGGCTCAGCCCCTATGGGTAGTCACGGGGATTTAGTCACCAGTGAATCCAGTCGGCGTTATTTAATGCAGGCCCTGGAGAGTAGCGTGGTCGCTGCTTAAGCAGCATAGCCTGATCCAGCCAATAAAAGTGCCCAGGAATCAGACACTTACCTTATTACTAGCATTGTCTTTAGCTAGTAGGTCGGCTAGTGCTTGTTCCAGGGTAGGAAACTGGAAACTGTAGCCGCTGTTTAAGGCGGCTCGGGGCTCCACTCTTTCGCTGGCAAGGAGTAGCTCTTCTGCCATCTCCCCGAACAGGGTTTTCAGCAGCCAGGCTGGAGAGCGGAAAAAGCAGGGGCGGTGTAGCTGTTTTGCCAATAAGCGGCTGAAGCTGTTATTGGTAACTGCTTCTGGAGCACTGGCGTTAAAAGGGGTGCATAGGCGTTGGTCTATAGCGTGAAGTATCAATCCGACTTCGTCGTCTTCGTGAATCCAGCTCATCCAGTGTTCGCCAGAACCCATTGGTCCACCAAGTCCCAGGCGAAATGCCGGTAGCATTTTGGGAAGTGCTCCCCCTCGGTTGGAGAGCACAATAGCGGTGCGTATGATTCCGACGCACATTCCGGCCCTTTGTAGTGGCAGTGTGGCCGCTTCCCAGTCACGGCACAGTTGTGCGGAAAACCCTCCGCCTGCAGGGCTGTCCTCCTTGAGCAGTTCGCCGCCACGGTCTCCGTAGTATCCAATAGCAGATCCTGAGAGAAAGTAATTGGGGCGTTCTCTTTGGGCGAGTGTCCAGCGTACTAGCCGTTCGGTGGTATTCAGGCGTGAGTTGCGAATTTCGGCACGGCGTTTCTCGGTCCAGCGAGAGGAAATGGGTTCCCCTGCCAGATTGACAACAACATCTACCCGCTCTTGCACCTCTTCAGGAGCGCTGGCGGCATTGACAGACTCTCCGCAGAGTTGGTGTATCTTATCCGGATGGCGACTAAGTACTGTCAGTGTGTCGCCACGAGCGAGCCAGCGTTGGCAAAAGAGTCTACCGATCAAACCGGTGCCACCACTGATTAAGCAATGCATAGACTGCCCATCCCCGCCATAATTTCACAGGTAAATTGCATGCAGCATAGCAGTCATCTGCACATGCGGGGTGTCTCGGCGGCGCACTTTAGAGTGATCAGTGGCAGGTCATTACTATTCGGTCACTCCCCCGGTCATTGGCTTGGCAGCGCTGTTCTTTCGCTTGCGATTGAGAATTACAGCTAGCGCCAACATTGGTAGTGCCAGGGCAAATACTGAGAAAATTCCGGCAAGCATAAATGGTGTTGAGCCGCGCATCGCACGTATGTCACCGCTCATATTGGCTTGCTCAAATTGTGGCAGCTGCTCAATGATAAGTCCGCGGGGATCGACAATCGCGGTTACACCGGTATTGGTGCCGCGGACTAAATAGCGACCGGTTTCCAGTGCGCGCATTTGCGCCATTTGCATATGTTGCAACGGCCCTATGGATTCACCGAACCAGGCATCATTACTGATGGTCAGGAGTACCTGGGAGGTGAGAGCGCTATCCGCCACTAGGCGAGGGTAGACAATTTCGTAGCAGATTAGTGGAGCCCAACGTGCTCCTGCAGCATTCAGTGGCCCCTGTTGGTCGGGTCCGGAGCGAATAAAGGAGGTGGGTAAATTGAAGAATTCAATAGTGCCTCGAATCAGCTCCTCCAGTGGGACATACTCACCAAAAGGTACCAGGTGACGCTTATGGTAAACACTGGGGCTGCGGCCAAAGACCGCTGCGGAGTTGTGTACTTTGCGAGAGTTATCCACAGGGCTGTGGGTGTCGTAGAGAATTCCGCTGATAAGATCAATGCCGGTTTTCTCTGCATTGCGTTGCAGAGCCTGCATTAGGTTCGGGGCCTGGCCGTAAAGCATGGGTAGCGCTGCTTCAGGCCAGATTATAACGTCGACATCACGCTCGCTCAGGGTGCGGGTACCCTCCTGATAGCGGCTAATAGTCTCGCCGCGAAACTCCGGCAGCCACTTTTTTTCCTGGGGAATATTAGCCTGTACCAGTCCAACGGTGATGATGCCTCCCTCTGCCTGAGTCCACTGAATATTGGCTAGGGCAGCACCGAGGGGCCAGGGTACGATTGCTGCGCCAATCAGTACAATATGGGCTGGTCGCTTGAGAGGGGACAAGCGGCCACTGGCAGCCAGTGCGATGACCGCACCGGAGAGGGCCAGAAAAAGCCCGATTCCGTAGACACTCACTACTGGAGCCCAACCAGATAGCCAGGTCTCCAAGTGGGCATAGCCGGCGAACAGCCAGGGAAAGCCAGTGAACATCCAGCTGCGGAACCACTCACTGATAAACCAGAGTGCGGCAAAGGCGAGGGCGAAGCTAAATTTGTTGGCGGTAAAGCGACCGAGGAAATAGAACGGTGCTGCAAGCAGCGCCGCCATCAGCGCGACGAAGCTGGCGGTGAGTGCGAATCCCAGCGGCGGCGAAGAATTGCCAAAATTGGTAATTGAGACATAGACCCAAGAGCCACCAGTGGCGTAAAGGCCTAGCCCATAACAGAAGGCTAGCCAGAAGCTGGTGCGCCCACGCATCGGCTTGCCGCGAGAGGCAAACAGGAATAGCCCGGCAAAAAGCGCCAGAGAGAGTAGGCCGCACAACCAATAGTTGAAAGGGGCCAGGGAGAGCGTCATTAGCCCGCCGGCAGCTGCACCAGCGGCAGGTAAAAGTAATCTTCGCATAGACTCGCTTAATCGGTAGCCGCCGTTGCGGCTGCATCCTACCCGAGAAAATCTTGGCTAGAACCCCAGAGGGGGCTCAACTCAATCTTCATCGGGTGGTTTACGCATATGGGCCACGCGCAGCAGGTGGATTTGCCGGCTGTCCGCGTAGAGCACCCGGAAGAGGAAGTCTCCCAGGCGGGTGACTTCATCGCGACCGGGCAAGTGGCCGAAAGACTGCATAATCAGACCACCAACCGTGTCGAATTCTTCATCGCTGAATTCAGATTTAAAAAATTCATTGAACTCTTCAATCGGCGTGAGAGCTTTGACTATATAGTCATTTTCCCCCACCCGGCGGATAAAGCTATCTGCCTCTTCCTCATCGGTCTCGTCTTCGATCTCACCGACAATTTCTTCGAGGATGTCCTCAATGGTCACTACGCCGGAAACGCCGCCATATTCGTCGATAACGATGGCCATGTGGTAGCGGTTTTCACGGAACTCTCGCAGGAGAATGTTGAGGCGCTTACTTTCAGGGATGATATTGGCTGGGCGAATAATATCTTCGAGTTGAAATTCGCCGACGCCCTTGAGGAGCAGGGGGAGCAGGTCTTTGGCTAGCAGTATTCCGCGGATATCGTCGATACTCTCGCCGACGACAGGAAAGCGTGAATGGCCTGACTCGATAATCTTGGGGAGAAACGTTTCCGGCTTGTCCTGTAGCCCTACAACCACCATCTGCGAGCGAGGGATCATTATCTCCCGAACCTGCTGGTTGGATACGTCCAGGGCGCCCTCGATGATGGACAGGGCCTCGGCGTCAACCAGCTGATTTTCAGCGGCGTCTTTGATGATGTCTAATAGTTCATCGCGGGACTTGGGTTCGGCAGAAAATGCACCAAACAATCTTTCCAGCCAGTTCTTTTCACTCGACCTGGCTTTGCTGGAAGAGTGACTACTTGGGGGCTCGTCAGTGGTCATGGAAGTGGCCATGCTCCGAATATCTCTCGTCTATTTCAATCAGTAATCGTTAGTGGGTAGATTCATTTCAACCCTCGTTATCCCGCCTCATCGAGAGGGGTGTAGGGGTCCGCAAAGCCGAGATGGGTCATTAGGCCAGTCTCTAGCCTTTCCATGATTTCCGCATCGTTGTCTTTGATATGGTCATAACCCAGAAGGTGCAGTGTGCCATGGACTAGCATATGTGCCCAGTGCGCCTCAGTCGTTTTGTTCTGTTGCTCCGCTTCCTTCTCCACAACGGGAGCACAAATTACCAAGTCTCCTAATAGTGGGAGGTTCAGCTCTGCGGGAAAGTCTGCTTGGAAGGACAGGACATTGGTCGGCTTATCTTTGCCGCGATATTGCGCATTGAGCGCTTGGCTCTCCTCTTCGTCGACGATTCGAACTGCCAGTTCGGCCTCATCTTTTCGGCCGGACAGAGCGTTAATGACCCAGGTGCGGATCTTTTCATCGGAGGGTAGGTTTGTGCAGTGGCTAGCCCGCTGCACATCAAGGGTTAAATCAATCATAACTCTGTGGAGGAACCTCAGGCGGCATTCTCGTCGGCTTTGTTGCTGACACTGGCATCCCGCTCAGCCTCGTGGATATCGTAGGCTTCGACAATGCGCTGTACGAGAGGGTGGCGGACAACATCCTTGGCGCCGAAATGGGTAAAGCTGATGCCGTTGACCTTGCCCAGGACTTCCACCGCGTGACGCAGCCCCGAGGCCTGTCCTCGTGGCAGGTCCACCTGGCTCGGGTCTCCGGTAATCACTGCAGTGGAGCCGAAACCGATCCGGGTCAGGAACATTTTCATCTGCTCGCGGGTGGTGTTTTGGCTTTCATCGAGAATGACAAAGGCGTTGTTGAGGGTGCGCCCACGCATATAGGCCAGGGGGGCTACCTCGATCACATTGCGCTCAATGAGTTTGCCCACTGTTTCAAAGCCGAGCATTTCATAGAGTGCGTCGTACAGCGGTCGTAGGTAGGGGTCTACCTTCTGACTCAGGTCACCGGGGAGAAAGCCGAGCTTTTCGCCTGCTTCTACCGCCGGGCGCACTAGTAAGATACGCTCCACTTGGTCTTTGAGCAGGGCCTCGACCGCACAGGCTACTGCGAGGTAGGTCTTGCCGGTACCCGCTGGGCCAATACCGAAATTGATATCGTTACTCTGAACCGCATGCACATACTTGCGCTGATTCAAACCTCGGGGACGCACAGAGCATTTCTTAGTACGAATCAATACCACCTGGTCTGCTTCAGTGGATTCGCCCTTCTCTCCCTTGTGGAGAAGCTCCTCTACACCGGCTTGTTGCAGGGCTAAGTGAATCTCATCGGGGGTCAGTTGATCCCGGGAGTCAGTCTCCTTGTACAGGAAGCTAAGTAATTCACAGGCAGCCTTGGCTTTTTTAGCTTCACCGTAAACGGCGAACTGATTGCCGCGGTTGCGGATCTCAATATCCAGTCGCTGTTCTATTTGGCGCAGATGTTGGTCGAACTGACCGCAGAGGTTGGCGAGACGGCGAGCATCGTTGGGCTCGAGGGTAATACTTTGAGCGAGGGTTTGCGTTTCCAAACTGGTTTCCGGCACCTTAATCTAGAGGGTTCATAGCTAGGGTATACCCATTTTCCCCAGATAGGAAAGCTTTGGGTGCTACCAATAGGTTCTAACTTTACCCGATTTTAATTACAGCTTGTAATTTCAGAGGTGTTATTAGGAAATTTGGGTGGCAAGGCGTGGTTTTAAAGCACGCCTTGCCAGGGGGGGAGGGCGGTCACAATGCCTCAGATCAGAATAAGTCCTCTTCCAGTTCCGAGGTGAGTAAAGTGCCGCGTAGGGAGTTTGGCAGGGCTTCCTCAATCAGCACATCGGCAAATTTGCCGATCAGGGCCAGGTCATCGGCGCGGAAATTTACCACCCGATTGTTTTCAGTGCGTCCTTGCAGCTGTCCTGGATCCTTCTTGGATACTCCGGTCACCAGAACCCTTTCAGTGTTACCTACCATGTGTCGGGCAATTGCCTGGGCCTGCTGGTTGATACGGTTTTGTAAAAGCTGCAGGCGCTCTTTTTTGACGTCTTCCGGGGTGTCGTCGGGGAGATCCGCTGCCGGAGTACCTGGGCGCGGGGAATAAATAAAGCTGAAAGATATATCAAAGCCCACTTCCTGAATCAGGTTCATGGTAGCTTCGAAATCTCTGTCGGTTTCACCGGGGAAGCCCACGATAAAGTCCGAAGACAGGCAGATGTCCGGGCGTATTTTCTTCAGGCGGCGAATCTTGGACTTGTATTCCAGCGTGGTGTGTCCACGTTTCATGGCCATTAAAATACGGTCGGAGCCACTTTGCACTGGCAGATGCAGGTGGCTGACCAGTTCAGGCACCTGTGCATAGACGTCGATCAAAGCATCGGAGAACTCTACCGGATGTGATGTGGTGTAGCGGATGCGGTCGATGCCATCAATTGCCGCTACATAGGTGATCAGCTCGGCGAAGTCCACTTCCTGTCCGTCTACCCCGGCGGCGCGGTAAGCATTGACGTTCTGGCCAAGTAGGTTCACTTCCCTTACACCCTGCTCTGCTAAGTGTGCAACTTCTTCCAGCACATCGGCGACTGGACGGCTTACTTCCTCGCCGCGAGTGTAGGGCACTACACAGAATGTGCAGTACTTGGAGCAACCTTCCATAATGGAGACAAAAGCCGTGGCTCCGTCGGCTTCAGGTTGTGGCAATCGGTCGAACTTCTCGATCTCCGGGAAGCTGATATCTACAACGACCACGCCATTCTTCTGCTCTTTGGTTTCCATCATTTCTGGAAGGCGGTGCAGAGTTTGCGGGCCGAAGATCAGATCTACATAGGGCGCGCGCTTGGCGATAGCCTCGCCCTCCTGGCTGGCTACACAGCCTCCGACGCCGATAACCAGCTCGGGATTTTTTTCCTTGAGGCGTCTCCAGCGACCCAGCTGGTGGAACAGTTTTTCCTGAGCTTTCTCGCGAATGGAACAGGTATTGACCAGGAGAACGTCCGCCTCTTCGGGATCGTCGGTGGGTACCATAGCGTGAGACTCGCCGAGTAGATCGCGCATCCTGGCGGAATCGTACTCATTCATTTGGCAGCCGTGGGTTTTGATGTATAGCTTTTTCGCCGGTGTATCGGACATATCGTGCCTGATTAAAAACTGGTCAATTAAACGGGTGGGGCATTATAGCGACAGGACCCGGCACTGCATAGATGGCTATATTAGCGGTTGAGAACCTGTGCTATTCTTGCGCGCTTTTTCGGGCTTTGCCCGCTTTCTGAACAACTTCGAGCTTCGGGGTATTCCCCATCCTGAGAGACTTATGGCCAACCCGATATATAAAGTGATTTTCCACAACCAGAGCCAGGTGTATGAACTCTATGCCCGGGCGATTTATCAGAGCGATATGTACGGCTTTATTGAAGTCGAGGAGTTTGTTTTCGGGGAGAAGGCCCAGCTGGTAGTGGACCCCAGTGAAGAAAAGCTAAAAACCGAGTTTGCCTCGGTAACCCGTTCCTATATCCCGATGCACAGTATTGTGCGTATCGATGAGGTGGAAAAAGAGGGGACAGGCAAAATTGTCGAAGTTAAAGGCGATAAAGTTGCAAAGTTTCCCTTTGCGCCGCCCATTCGTCATCCCCAAGACACCGAATAACCCTCTCCTCTTTACCGAATCAGCTGGCCTTGGGCCAGGCTGATTCGGGCGCCTAAAGCCCTCGCAGTCTAGCGGGTTTCACTGCAATATAAGCTTCAATAAAGGTCCTCTGGACTGTCATCAAATCGCTGCAAAGTGACTGCGCAGGCGATCATTGGCCTTAATGGTATTTGATCGATATCCAATAAGCGTTCGCCTGTTCGCGGCTTGCAAACTATTGACCGATAAATTCCACTGCATGGCATAGGTTGGCGCTCGGCAGGCAGGTTATCAGTCTTTACGCGAGTTGATTACTGGTCAAAGGTTGGAGCCTTGCTATGGGCAATCGCTACCATGCGCTGTGGATATCTGATGTCCATTTGGGCAGTAGAGACAGTGAGCCTCATCGGTTGGCGGATTTCTTGGCACAGAATCGTGCCGATAAGGTGTACCTGGTAGGGGATATTTTCGATATGTATGCCCTCTCTAAAGGGAAGGGCACCTGGTGTCAGGCATCCTCCATGTTGTTAGGGATGCTTTCGGAGTTAAGCAGTCTTACTCCGGAGGTTATTTATATTCCCGGAAATCACGACGCCCCCATGCGCAGCTGGGCGGGTAAACGTCTGGGTAATATTCGTATCGAGCGTGATTGGATTCACACAGCTGCCAGCGGTAAACGCTACTGGGTAACCCACGGCGATCAATTTGAACATAATATCAAAATTAATCCGCTCAGTTACCACATTGGGGATCGCAGTTACTACCTTATGCTTCGATTTAACCGCTGGATTAATTATTGGCGTAGTCGTTTCAACAAGCCCTGGTGGTCTCTGGCCAGCCAAGTAAAGAACCGTGTGAGTGCAGCCAGGCAAATGATGACCGATTTCGAAAATGTCGCCGTGGGTGAGGCTCAGGCCAAGGGGATGGATGGGATTATCTGTGGGCATATTCATCGCCCGGCGCTGCGCAATAAGAACAGAGGTGGACGTACGGTTACTTACGCAAACTGCGGTGATTGGGTCGACTCGATGAGTGCCGTGGTAGAACAGCAAGATGGCAGCCTGGAACTGCTCCATTGGTACCGGGCCCCAAAAATAGCCAGCATAATGACAGAGGTGGTGGCCGCATGATTCAGCTTGAAACACTGTTACAAAAAAATGCCTGGTACAGCGCAGCGCCGCAAAAGCCCACACGAAAATTGGTCTCCGCTACCCTTAAAAAAATTTGTTGTGAGGAACAGATTGTAGAATTTGGGCGGCGTTACCCTCACTTGGGAGGGTTGGATTTTATTCGCCAGTTATTTAGTGACCTCAATTTCCGCTATGAGTTAAATCCCTCGGAATTGGAGCGGGTGCCAGTGACTGGGCCCTTGATTATTGTGGCTAATCACCCCCTGGGCAGCCTGGATGGCCTGGCATTAATCGATATGGTTGCCAGAGTGCGCAAGGATGTGCGTGCAATTGCCAGTCATCTTTTATGGAATATTCACCCATTGCGTCCATATTTTTTGCCGGTAGATAACTTTAACGGACGTACCCGCCGTGCCGATGTGCAAGGGATTTATGATTATCTCGGCCAGGGTGGGGCTGTAATTATTTTTCCCGCCGGTGAGGTTTCACGCCTAAGCCCCCAGGGGGTGCGCGATGGGCGCTGGAACCCTGGGTTTGTCCGCTTTGCTGAGAAGGCCAATGCACCGATCTTACCTGTGCAAGTACTCGGCAGAAATTCCTGGTGGTTCTACGGTCTGTCGATGCTGAATAAACCACTTTCAACCCTTTGGCTTATTCGAGAAATGTTTAAGCAGGCCAGCCGTGGTATTGATATCCGTATTGGCCGCCCCCTGGAAGCGGAGCACTTCCGCAGTTGGCCGCTAACTCCTCGTGCCCAGGCGGCTCTCTGGCGCAAACATGTTTATAAATTGCATCGTTCTCCCGCGCCTCTGGGGCCGGAACTTATTGCCGCTGCTGAGTCTAGGGGGGAGGTGAAAAAAATAATCGAGAACTGTGAAGCTTTGACCTCCCAGGGGAATTTCTCCGTGCGACTCTATCGACAGCGGCCGGATTGCCCAGTTATGCGTGAGCTGGCGCGTACGCGTGAGGTGGCTTTCCGGGCAGTGGGTGAGGGAACAGGGCAGAGTCGGGATTGGGATGCATTTGATGCGCACTATGACCACTTGCTACTGTGGGACCATCATTGCCAGCAGATAGTGGGCGCCTACCGTATAGCGGGCACCGAGAGCTTGGCAGAGAATGAAATCTACAGCAGTACCCTGTTCAATTATCCATCCCCACCGCGATATTGCCTGCCGGGTTCGGCAGAACTTGGTCGCAGTTTCTTACTGCCTGAATACTGGAGGGGCAAAGGGCTGGATTTGCTATGGAGTGCTATCGGCCAGTGGGTCTTGCGCAATAAAGTACGCTATTTATTTGGCCCTGTTTCTATGCCGGGAACATTTTCGGTGCGGGCAAAGTCGGCAATTGTAAGATATTTTTCCCATTATTTTGCTCCGCAAAACCCACTGGGCGATGCGCGTCTGCCTTTCCTGCAAGCCGGTGCACCTCTGCCAGATCTCTCTGGGGATTCAATTGCGGATATGCGCCAGTTAAAACTGGTGTTGCGTGAAGAGGGGGTGGTTTTACCGCCACTTTTCAAAAAGTATGCTGCATTAACCAAGCCGGGTGGCACTAGTTTTCACGCCTTCAATGTTGATCCAGACTTTTGTGATTCCGTTGATGGGCTCGTGGTGGTCGATTTAGATTTAGCCGATGAGAAGTTCGCACGACGCTATCTCTCAAGCGAAAACGCTGCTTGAATCAAAAAGGCAGTTTTTACTGCCGCCCTTTTGATTCTCTGCCAAACCATTTCAGAAGGTTATCCTGCCTTTCGCTGTTGCTCCAGCTTCTGGCGCACACTGGCTAGTTTCACGCACAGTACAAACACCGACATGGCGGTGTCGAGTTCTTCCAGGGGGGGGAAGCTCGGTGCTATGCGGATATTGCTGTCCTCAGGATCTTTGCCATAGGGGAAGGTGGCACCTGCAGGGGTGAGTTTTACACCGGCCTCTGCTGCCAACTTGACTACGGCCTTGGCACAGCCTTTACGGGTATTGAAGGAGACAAAATACCCTCCTTGAGGTTTTTCCCATTGGCCCAGATCCATTTCAGCCAGACCGTTGTGCAGGTGTTCCAGCACACAGTCAAATTTGGGCTTAAGGATATTGGCATGCTTGCGCATGTGTTCCTTCAGGGTGGTGAATTCGGTAAAGAAGCGTGAGTGGCGCAGCTGATTCACTTTATCTGGGCCAATAGTCATGGTCTGCATCTGTTGCTGCAAGGATTGCAGGTTGGCACTACTGGCACTGACAAATGCGACACCGGCTCCGGCATGGGAGACTTTAGAGGTGGAGGCAAATTGAAGCACTGAGTCCACAGTGTCATTTTCCAGAGTGGCAGCACGAATGCTGGCGAGACTGACATAGTGTCCAAGGTCGTGTACAGCATAGGCGTTATCCCAGAATATTCGAAAGCCTGGATTGGCGATTTGGCCGAGCTGAGCCAGGCGCTCTACGGTTTCATCACTGTAAGTGATACCACTGGGATTGGAGTACTTGGGCACGCACCAGATACCGATAATTTCATTGTCCTCACGAATATACTTTTCTACAAGGTCCATATTAGGTCCTTGATCATTCATGGGGATGCTGACCATACCGATCCCCAGTTGTGCACAAATACTGAAGTGCCGATCATATCCGGGCACAGGGCAGAGGAATTTGGGGGCTTTCAATTCTCGCCAGGGGGTATTGCCGGCAAAGCCGAACAGGTAGCCGGTTAGCACTGCGTGATACATCAGGGTTAGGGAGCTGTTGCCTGCGGCGATAACCTCTTCTGTGGGTACTTGAAGCATATCCGCACCAAGTTCACGGGCACTAGTGAGCCCGATTAAACCGCCGTAATTGCGGGTGTCAGTGCCTCCTGCGGCGCGGTAATCGTTACACAGGATACCGTCGAGCTTGTCGGATAAATTCAACTGTTCTGTGGAGGGTTTGCCACGGGTGATATCCAGATTTAGCTCGTGTTGACGGATGCGCTCATAGTGGGAACTCAGCTCTTTTTCCCACTCGGCTAACTGGTCAAAACTGGCGGATTCGATTTGCACGTGAAGTCCCCTGGCTGGTCATTAGAGTTGGCGAGCTTAGCAGTATGAGCTGGGCTTAGTCAGCCCCATGTTACGATTTTTGAAGGTTACTTTTTAGGGGGCACTGGCTTATAAGTGCGCTTTATCTTTTTTCTTCGGTATTTTTATTGGTTGGCGAGGGAGTGAAAGTCCTGCGCGTATTCACTTAGTGTTTTACTGAGATGTCGGCGTTGTTCAAGGCTGGTACTGGTTAATATTTTTTTGGCCAGTTCTTGCGCCTGCTGTTGGCGCTGTTCCTGATTCTGGCGATATTCTTGAGACCAGAGTTGTTCTGGGTTGAGCAGCAGGCTGCGGATTTTTTCCAGGTATCCCTCCGGTTTGTTACGCAATAGTTCGAAGGTTTTGGATTGCCAGAGTCTTCGTTGCTCGATGCGCTGTAGAGGGTTGTACTCCATTTTGGATACCCAGGCGGTAATCATTTTTTTTTGCTCTTCGGTAAGGGCGCCGAGCCAGCGAATGCTTTCTCTCCGGATAATTTTGTCGCGCTTATGTTGTACTTTTTCCGGAGAGCGTTGCCATTTTTCCAATCTCTTTTGTTCTTTTCTCCACATATTGCCTTGTAGTTCATTAATTTGTTGTTCACTTAACTGCGCTGCCAAAGGCAGTATCAGATTGTAAGCATTTTCACTGGCGGCTGCTAAAAACTGATGGACCTGCTTATCGATAGGTTGCAAGTTGGGCTTTTCCAGTGCTCCTTCATCGACCCTTTTTGCTAGGTTATTCAAAAAGTCGGCGTAGCGAGGGAGTTGGGTCTGTCGGTGCCAGCGAAAAAAGCTGTTGAGGGCGCCCTGCAGCTCACCTTTTTGGGTGCGATCCAGTTCTACATATTTTTGGGCTTTCCAGCGAATCCAGTAATCCACATTGTTGTAGGCAAATTGGATGCTGGAACAACTGTTAATAAATTGTAATAGGATTAGGAGCGTTATAACTCGCCAGAAATGGTGTATTGGCGTGCCGCCCGCTTTTGTCATCGATTTTTTCCTGTAGGCATTGCCCGATTCATGTCGGGGAATTATTAGAAAGCATAGATGATTAGGATATAAGCGTCTTGTAGCGTGAAACCTCCTGTTTCTCTCGTGTAGGCCTACTTTGGGAAGCTTTTCACGCTTATCGGGTATGAGTCGAAAATGGCTTGATAAAAGAAGTGACAATGACCTCCCCAGCCATTAAAACAGCCGCTCTTTATGTGTTACCTGCACATAAACTGATAGTTGGATTCCCCCCAAAAAGTTTGCCGGGAGTCCGGTTTTGGGGAGGGAGAGGTAGCCTGAGTGAATGATGGAATGACTACGACGATCATGGAGGCCGAAGCCCGTGAGGCTCCGGCAAGAATTGCTGAACAGCTACAAACGAATGCGAAAGTGATGGAGCGCCTGGGGGAGCGTTTGCGAGCTCATGCTCCGCGCTTTGTCATGATTGTTGGGCGGGGTTCTTCTGACCATGCTGGTGTTTTTGCCAAGTATCTGATCGAAATAGAAACAGGGACGCCCACCTTTGCTGCGGCGCCTTCAGTTTCCAGTGTGTATGGACGCCGATTGAAATTGGAAGGGGCATTGGTGCTGGTGATCTCTCAGTCGGGGCGCAGTCCGGATATTCTGGCTCAGGCGAAGATGGCCAGGGAGTGCGGCGCCTATACGGTAGCCTTGGTGAATGATGAGCAGGCGCCAATCAAGGATATTGTCGATTTACTGATCCCCTTGAAGGCGGGGCCGGAAAAAGCGGTGGCAGCTACCAAGAGTTACCTGGCCACGCTTTCGGCAATTTTGCAGCTGGTGGCTTGCTGGAGTGGTGACAAGAGGCTGCGCCTGGCCTTGGAAAAACTACCTGAAACTTTAGAAGCTGCTGTTCGCGCAGAGATACAATTGAGACCTGAGGATCTGGCTTCGGTGCAGAATCTGGTGGTGCTCGGACGCGGTCCCGGTTATGCCATAACCCGCGAGTTGGCGCTGAAATTAAAAGAAGTGTGCAATATCCATGCGGAGTCTTTTTCCAGTGCAGAATTTTTGCATGGGCCGGTTACTCTCGTTGAAGACAAGCTGACCGTGGTAAATGTTCCTATTGAAGATGAGTCATTCAAGGCGCACAGTGAGCAAATTGATGACATAGTGCAAAGAGGGGCAAGCCTGATCAATCTGCATGTGCCGAGTAAAGGGGTACATCCCCGCATCGCCCCCCTTGCTTTGCTACAGCGCTTTTATATCGATGTTGCCCATGTGGCAGTAAACCGCGGTATTAATCCTGATGAGCCGGCAGGCCTAAAAAAGGTCACTCAGACCGTGTAATAATCTGCCAGAAATTTCGGTGTAAATAATATTCAGTGTTAAGGAGAGGTTGTGGCTTTCGCCCTGGTCGCAGAGAAGCTTTTTGATGGTGAACGGATCTTGGAGGACGTGTCACTGATTATCGACGATGATGGTCGCATTGCCTCCGTTGGAAAATCCCCGCAGTCCTCAGCGACATATTTACAGGGCCTATTGGCGCCGGGGTTGGTGGATGTGCAGGTGAATGGTGGTGGTGGTGTACTGTTTAACCAAGAGCCCAATGTTGCAGGGTTGCGTACAATGGGCGAGGCTCATGCCCGGTTCGGCACTACAGCTTTTCTCCCCACGCTGATTACCGACCGTCTCAATATTATGCAGGATGCTGCGGATGCGGTTAGTGCTGCGCTGCATCAGCAAGTACCCGGTGTGATCGGTATCCACTTTGAAGGACCACATCTTAGCGTGCCGAAAAAGGGGACTCATGAGCAGTCATTTATTCGTCCTCTTAGCGATGAGGAGTGGGAAATTTATGCGCGAGAGGATCTGGGTATCAAGGTTGTTACCCTGGCGCCGGAAACAGTGCCCATGGAGGATATCAGTCGATTGTCTTCTATGGGGGTGCGGGTGTGTTTGGGGCATTCTAATGCCGATGGGAAAACCGTGCGTTCGGCATTGCAGGCTGGCGCAGTGGGTTTTACACATTTGTACAATGCCATGTCGCCGTTGCACTCTCGCGAGCCGGGTATGGTGGGATCAGCCCTAGTTAGCGACGAAGCCTGGTGCGGAATTATTGCTGATGGTCATCATGTCAGTGCCGAGGCTATTACCCTGGCGCTCAAGGTTAAGCCGCGTGGAAAGCTGCTTCTTGTGACTGATGCTATGTCCCTGGTGGGGAGTGATGCACTGAGCTTTCCGTTATTTGATCGGGTGGTAACTAGAGAGGGGGATAAGCTCACTTCAAGTACCGGAGAGTTGGCCGGTTCGCATCTGGATATGATGGGGGCAGTGCGTAATATCAGCGACTGGTGTGGCTTGGATATCTGTGAATCCTTGCGAATGGCAAGCCTCTATCCTTGCCAGTTTCTTGGTTCGCAGGGCGGAAGTATTGTTCCTGGAACCAAAGCGAATTTTATTTTGCTCGACCGTAGTTTTAATGTGCAAAAAACCTGGATCGGTGGGCGTCAGGTTTATGGTGAGTAGTGTGCCTGCCTCTCAATCAAGTTTGAGGGTTGTAGGCTTTCTCAACTGCCGGACCGCTGGATTCTCGCACGATTAGACTCGGAGTAAAGCTGCGGTAATTGCTATCTGACTTTACGCTGTTTAGTTGTTCTTCTTCCTGTCCTCCACGACATTGAATACGCTCCAATAATAGTTCTGCAGCACGACGGGCAATATCTTCGTTCGGTTGGTGGGCGGTGGTGAGCTTCGGCCAGGTCTGGCGTGAAAAGGGGCTGTCTTCGAAGCCAGCGATAGAAAGTTGTTGTGGCACCTCAATGTTTAACATGCGCGCGGCAAAAAGTGCTCCTGCAGCCATTTCATCATTACCGGCAAAGATGGCCGTGGGAGGGGTGACTGAGTGTAATAAGGCGGTCGCCCCGGCTACGCCGGAGTCAAAGGAATATTCGCCCTCTATGACCTGCTCCTCAGTAAAAGGTAAGCCAGCTTTTTGCAGGGCCTTTTTGTAACCCGCTAGGCGGCTGAGGGTGGATAAGTGTTCGGCGCCGCCGCCAAGGTAGGCAATTTGTCTGTGCCCAAGCTGCAATAAATGTTGGGTAATTGTGAAAGCGGCGGTTTCGTCATCAATTGCAATGCAGTTTTCCTCTCCCTGGCCGCAACCTTCAGAGGAAATTATCCGTACAAACTCCACATCCAGTGACTTCAAAGTATCAATAACTTCCCGGGTCTCGGAGAAAGGGGGAGTGAGTACCAGTCCGGCAACCCGGCTTTGCTCTATTAGTTTGCGCAACTCTTCATGGATGGTTTCTCTTCGGCCACTGCCAGGATGGATAAGCAGTTCGTAGCCCCGTTCGCGGCAGGCTTCGAGGATGCCGTTTTGCATGTCGATCACATAGTAGGCATTGGGGTTGTCGTAAATAAAGGCAATGGAATAGGAATGGGTACCTGCCAGATTGCGCGCGGCCAGGTTGGGACGGTAGTTTAGGGCTTGTACCGCCTGCATGACCCGCTCGCGGGTGCTGGGGCGCACAGAGGGTTCATTGTTTATGACCCGGGAAACTGTCTTTATTGATACGCCTGCGCGTGCGGCAACGTCGTTAATGGTGACTTTCATCGGCACCGATTCCTCTTGCAAAACCTGCCCTGGGGAGGCCTCTAGCCTCAAGCTCATTCGGACCATCCGAAGTAAAAAGGATCACTCGGTACTGACAGTTTGGCAGCAGCTAGTAATCCCGGTTAATGGCGGTAGTGGGCATGAGCAAAATATACTGATCTGACATCTTTTTGTAATTTTCTTACATTATTACCTTTTGGTACCAAAAATTTATTTCCCGTATATCTTGCTATTATGGCGTTTAATTCTCCTTATTGGAGGATTTCGGATCGTTTCACTTGGCCTTCCCAGGCTAATGGCTTGGTTCTTATGTTGACTATAGACTGGCTCTTGATCTTTTTTGTAATTTTACTACATAATGCGCTTCATTAAGCTTGCAGGACCTTATTTGTTGGTGCCATTTGAGGTTTGTGAGCTTTCTACTCCATCTGGAGGGGGGAGGATTTGATCTCACTGGCCCACTAGTATCCGATGGGGTTAGTGGGCTCCGGTAAAAATTAAGCCTGGTAAGAAAGTGCATTTCTTGAGGTTTGGTAGGGATGTTGATCAAGCCTATTAGTTTTTCTTGAAAAAAAAGTGCACTTTTTTTACTAGGTGGGTGATGGAATTCTCCAGCTTGTCCATCGCCTGCCGGGTGATAGGGCTTCGCCCGCACTACAACCCAGTCAGGCGGCGGGATTTTACTTGCCGGAAGGCCCTTTCAGGGATGAAAACTCAATGGTGGCTGTGCCGCCACTGCAATAAGGCATCGATGTCAGTTCAAGCGTGCATCGAGCAGAATTAATACGGAAGAGTCATGGTTCACAGCAAGGTTCAGGCAGTTACCGAGCGAATTATCCAGCGTAGTGAGGAAACCCGCGCTCAGTATTTGGCTCAGGTGGAGAAGGCGCACATTGAAGGGCGTGCCACTGCGCACCTGTCCTGTGGCAATCTGGCCCATGCTATTGCAGCCTCTCCAGAAAAGGACAAGCAGCTTATTGTTTCCGGGCGTGGTCCCAATCTGGGGATTGTTACCGCTTATAACGATATGCTTTCAGCGCACCAGCCCTATGGGCTTTATCCGCCACGTTTGAAGGAGGCGGCGGCGCGCCAAGGTGCCACTGCGCAAGTAGCCGGTGGAGTACCGGCGATGTGCGATGGGGTGACGCAGGGGCGGCCAGGTATGGAGCTGAGTCTCTTTTCCCGCGATGTAATTGCTATGTCCACAGCCATAGCCCTTTCCCACGATGTTTTTGAAGGCGCTATGTTCCTCGGTATCTGCGACAAGATAGTGCCGGGACTGGTAATCGGTGCCCTCGCTTTTGGACATCTACCCTCAATTTTTGTACCGGCGGGCCCAATGCCCACTGGGCTTTCTAATGCGGAAAAAGTACGAGTTCGCCAGCTCTATGCTGAGGGTAAGGTTGGTCGTGCCGAATTGTTGGAGGCGGAGAGCGCTTCTTACCACAGTGCTGGCACCTGTACTTTTTACGGCACCGCTAACAGCAACCAGATGTTGGTGGAAATTATGGGCCTGCAGTTGCCAGGCAGTTCATTTGTCAATCCTGGCACTGGCCTGCGCGATGCACTTAATGAAGCGGCGGTGGCACAGTTAGCAAAAATTACTGAGCCCAGCCAGCACACACCCATCGCGAAAATCCTCACAGAAAAAACATTTGTTAACGGTATTGTGGGACTGCTCGCCACAGGTGGTTCCACCAACCATACGCTGCATTTAATAGCGATGGCGCGAGCTGCCGGTATCCAGATCACGTGGCAGGATATGGCCGACCTCTCTGAAGTGGTGCCTCTGTTGTGCCATGTCTACCCGAACGGTACAGCAGATATCAATCACTTTGCGGCAGCTGGCGGTATGCAATTCCTGATGAGTGAGTTGCTTGAGGCTGGTCTGTTACATGGTGATGTATGCACGGTGTTGGGTGATAGTGGTCTTGAGTCCTATTGCCAAGACCCCTTCCTCAACGAGTCTGGTGATGGTGTAGTTTGGCGGCCAACGGCGAAAGAGAGCGGCGACACTACAGTGATTCGCCCTGTTAGCGATCCTTTCTCCCATCACGGTGGCTTGCAGCTACTGGAGGGCAACCTCGGCCGTAGTGTGATCAAAGTTTCCGCGATTAAACCAGAGCATCTCAAGGTGAAAGCGCCGGCGATTGTGCTGCATAACCAGGATGAATTACTAGAGCGTTTCAAAGTTGGCGAGCTGGAACGGGATTTTGTTGCGGTAGTGCGTTTTCAGGGACCACAAGCAAACGGTATGCCTGAACTGCATAAGCTGACTCCAACCCTGGGTGTACTGCAAGATCGAGGCTTCAAAGTGGCCCTGGTCACCGATGGGCGTATGTCCGGTGCTTCCGGCAAGGTGCCGGCGGCTATTCATATGTCTCCTGAGGCCGTCGAAGGCGGCCCCATTGCCAAGGTGCGCGATGGTGACATAGTGGAGCTAGATGCCGAAGCTGGCGTGTTGCGGGTCTTGGTGGATGAAACGGAATTACATGCGCGCGAACTCGCTCAGTGCGATTTATCTGATAGCGCCCGCGGTATGGGCCGGGAACTCTTTGCCAATATGCGCGCTATCGCCAGTGGTGCCGAGAGTGGTGCCAGTATCCTTTATTAATATGTGTCGCTCAAAAGAAACGGCGCAGTAGAAAACGATTTCAGAGCAAAATTTATGTCTAACCCATTTGATATGGTGTTATTTGGTGGTGGTGGTGATCTTGCCCTGCGCAAGTTGATTCCAGCACTGTATCGCGCTTACCGAGAGGGCAGCTTAGCAGAGGGCTGCCGAATTCTTCCTGTTTGTCGCCACCAGCAAGACGCCGATCAATATCTAAATGTGGCACTTCAGGCCCTACAGCAGCATTTGCGCGATGGTGAATATTGCAATTCCATCTGGACTGGTTTTAGCCAGTTATTACGCCCTGTGGCCTTGGATATTTCTGTACCGGATCAACAGTGGACGCACTTATCGGACATCCTCGAATCAGATCCCGAGCGAGTACGAATTTTTTATTTGGCGATTCCCCCTGGTGTTTTTGGCCCCTGCTGTGAAAACCTTTCATCCAAAGGCTTAATTAGTAAAAATTCCCGGGTGGTGGTAGAAAAACCTCTCGGTTATAACGCGCAGACTTCCAACGAAATCAATAGCAAAATTGCGAGCTACTTTCCGGAAAATAGTATTTTCCGCATCGATCATTACCTGGGTAAGGAAACCGTTCAAAACTTGCTGGCCTTGCGTTTTAGTAACGTATTGTTCGAGCACCTTTGGGATGCAAAAACTATTGACCATATACAGATTAGTATTTCTGAAACTGTCGGCCTTGAAGGCCGCGCGGGTTTTTATGATGAAACCGGTGCGCTGCGGGATATGGTGCAAAATCATCTTTTACAACTTTTGTGCCTGATCGCTATGGATTCTCCGAATTCCATGACCGCGAAAAATGTTCGAGCGGAAAAAATCAAGGTATTGGAGGCGTTGCGCCCACTAAAGGGCGGTCTGGTAGATAAAAACGTTGTGCGTGGCCAGTATGTTGCTGGAGAAATTAATGGTCAAAAGGTGCCGGGGTATCTGGATGATCTGGAAGGTGGCTCTAGTGCCACGGAAACCTTTGTCGCTTTGCGTGCATATATCGATAGCTGGCGTTGGGCGGGAGTACCTTTTTACCTGCGTACAGGCAAGCGTATGGAAAAACGCTGTGCGGAAATTGTGGTGCAGTACAAAAAAGTTTCCCACCTAGTCTATGACGAGAGTGCCGGCAATGTTGTCCCCAATCGTTTGGTTATCCGCTTGCAGCCGGAAGAGAGCATCCGGCTGATTTTGATGGCCAAGAAAATGGATAGCCTGACCACTGAGCTACAGCCGGCGGAATTGAATTTAACGCTTTCAGACACTTATGACAGCTTCCGCAGTGATGCCTATAAGCGGTTGATGCTCGATGCCGCTGCCAATAACTCGGCCCTGTTTATTCACCGCGATGAAGTGGCGGCAGCCTGGGCCTGGGTGGACCCTATTATTGAACACTGGCGTGAAACCGAAAATCAGCCCAAGCCCTATCCTGCGGGTAGCTGGGGACCAGAAGAAGCTAACGAATTGCTAGCGCGTGATGGTCGCCAATGGTTTAACGCCTACTAATGATTTTGTGGATTACCTATTTTTAAGGTAATCCATAACGATGGATGGAAGTATTCATGGCAGAAGAGAAATTCTTTACCGATCGTGAACGCCTGGTACAGGCACTGGCCTACGACTGTGCCTGCGAACTGCAGCAAGGCATTAAAGAGTCTGGTCAAGCCACTTTTCTTGTCTCGGGAGGCAGTACTCCGGAACCGGTTTATCGCGAACTTTCCAAGCGTCCACTGCCCTGGGCGCAGATTACGGCGGCGTTGGTGGATGAACGCTGGGTAGAAAAATCCCACAGTGGCAGCAATCAGGCATTTATTGAAAACAGCCTGATGCAAAATAATGCCGCCGAGGCCACTTTGCTGGGCATGAAAAACACCCATAGTAGTGCTGTAGAGGGTGAAGCTGATTGTGAGCGCGCCTATGACGAGCTACCGCGCCCCTTTGATGTGTGCATTCTGGGAATGGGTAACGACGGCCACACCGCTTCTTTATTTCCCCATGCACAAGGGCTTGCCGAAGCACTAAATCCAGATTCGGACAAATTGTGTAGCGCCATTACCGCGCAACAGAGTGCCGTAACCGGTACCAATACCGAACGTATGACGCTGACCCTAAATGCCATTTTACAGGCAAAAAATATCAAGCTACTGATTACCGGTGAGGAAAAACTCAAGGTTTATCGTGAAGCCCTGCTCGGTAGTGATGAAATGGAAATGCCGGTGCGCAGTATTCTCAAGCAGGGACTGAAGCCGGTCACTGTGTATTGGGCGCCTTAACGAACGATTTGGAATTGATTGATGCAGAAAAATATCGCCGACATTTTGCAGTCTGCTGGCGTTGTCCCAGTGTTGGTTATCGAGCGGGCTGAAGATGCGTTGCCCCTGGCTGAGGCCTTGCTCAAAGGTGGCTTGAATGTTCTTGAGGTGACCCTGCGTACAGAAGCAGCCTTGGCTGCAGTAGAGCAAATTGCCAAACACCTACCCGAGGCTGATGTGGGTACCGGCACAGTGCTAAATGGCGATGATCTGCGCCGCTCTGTCGATGCAGGAGCGCGCTTTATGGTAAGCCCTGGTGCAACAGAAAAACTATTGGAATCTGCGGATAAAAGTGATGTGCCTCTATTACCCGGTGCCGCAAGCGCCTCCGAAGTGATGGGCCTGTATGAGCGGGGTTACCGTTATCAGAAATTTTTCCCTGCTGAGGCCGCCGGCGGTGTGGCCATGCTGAAGTCCCTTGCCGGTCCATTAGCGGAAGTAAAATTTTGCCCAACCGGTGGTGTGAGCCCCAACAACGCGGCGGATTACCTGGCACTTAACAACGTGGTTTGTGTGGGAGGTTCCTGGATGGCCTCCAGTGCCTTGGTACAGGAGAAAAATTGGGCCGAGATTACCCGTCTTTCGCAACAGGCTGCAGCACTGAAATTCTAATCTGTTAATTGCCTGTGCCGTTCCCGAATTGTTCGGGTAGTACTTTAGTGACTGATGCAAGTGCGCTACACCATCAGGCAAATCGTCATAAAAGTTCGCTAGAGTGCATTCATAAATGGATGCAATAGGGGATAACCAGAAGCTAATAAAAAGGTAAAGCCAGATGAAAATTAAAGTCGCCATCAATGGTTACGGCCGTATCGGTCGCAACGTCACCCGTGCCATCTACGAGTCTGGTTACAGCGATCGTATCCAGCTGGTTGCGATTAATGACTTGGCTCCGGTTGCCTCCAATGCGCACTTGACGCGTTTCGATACTATTCACGGCCGCTTTGCCACCGAAGTAAAAGTGGATGGCAATGCGTTGATTATCGGCTCCGATAGAGTTCAGGTCTATCAGGAGCGCGATCCGGCTAAACTGCCTTGGGCAAAGCTGGGGGTGGATCTGGTATTGGAATGTACTGGCCGCTTTACTGACAAGGCTTCTGCCTCTGCCCATATCGAAGCTGGTGCTGCAGCGGTGCTGATTTCCGCTCCTTCAAAAGATGCAGATCTCACCGTGGTTTACGGCGTGAATAATAGTAACCTGACCTCGGAGCATCGCGTAGTTTCCAATGCTTCCTGCACCACCAATTGCCTAGCACCGGTGGCACAGGCGCTGCACCGTGCGCTGGGAATTGAGCGGGGCTTTATGACCACGGTGCATGCCTATACCAACGACCAAAACACTCAGGATGCGGTACATGCGGATATTTATCGGGCACGTGCCGCGGCCGACAATATGATTCCCACCAAGACTGGGGCGGCGGCGGCCGTGGGTCTGGTATTACCGGAATTAAAGGGGCGTTTGGATGGAATGGCGGTTCGGGTGCCGGTAAGTAACGTCTCTCTGGTGGACTGTCAGTTTATTGCGGGCCGCGATACTACGGTTGAAGAGGTAAACCGCATTATGCAGAGCGCCGCAGAAGCCAGTGGTGGTGTCTTGAGCTATTGCGACCAACCTTTGGTTTCTGTGGATTTTAATCACACCACCGCTTCCAGCCACTTCGATGCCAATCACACGCGGGTGAATGGAAATCTGGTGAAGGTGATGGCCTGGTATGACAATGAATGGGGCTTCTCCCACCGTATGTTGGATACCAGCTTGGCCATGGCAGCAGCTTTACAGTTGGATCTGCCGGTGGCGGAATCTGCCTGAGTATACTCTTATGATAGGTTGCCCCTAAATTAGAAAACCCTTGTGGGAAAGCCTGTGAATTCGTCTTGTACTCTAGTGGGCCGGCTAAATTTACTTTTGCAGTGCTAGCCGGTCGTAGACATTTTCTTTCAAACAAATATCTAACGGGACCATATGATTCGCCATACAAAAATCGTCGCCACTCTGGGACCCGGTACCGATAAGCCGCGTGTGATCGATGAAATGATTCGTGCCGGCGTGAATGTTGTGCGTTTAAATTTCTCCCACGGTAGTGCCGATGACCATCGCCGTCGGGTGCGGGAAGTGCGAGATGCTGCTGAGGCCCAGGGGAAAACTGTCGCAGTGCTGGGCGACTTACAGGGCCCCAAAATTCGAATTGCCCGTTTTACAGCCGGCAGCGTGGCGCTTGAGAACAATGATGAGTTCACACTGGATCTCGACTGCCCTCCGGAAGGGGGCGATGAGCATCGTGTGGGGGTCGACTACCCCAGTCTGATCAGCGATTGCCATTCCGGTAATATTCTCCTGCTCGATGATGGCAAGATTCGCCTGGAGGTGACCGGCACCACTGCCAGCAAGCTGTATTGCCGTGTGCTGCAGGGCGGGAAACTCTCCAATAATAAGGGCATTAACCTGCTCGGTGGTGGTTTGTCCGCGCCAGCTTTAACTGAAAAAGATTACCGCGATATTGAACTGGCTGCCGAATTGGAAGTGGATTTCCTCGCAGTGAGTTTCCCCCGCTGTGCCGAGGACCTGGAGACCGCGCGCAAGGCCATGCAGGCTGCCGGTAGCCAGGCCGCCATTGTGGCCAAGATTGAGCGCGCCGAAGCCGTTGCCGACGATGCACAGATGGATGCCCTGATTCTTGCTTCTGATGCCATTATGGTGGCCCGTGGCGACCTAGGGGTGGAGATTGGCGATCCCGCTCTGGTGGGTGTGCAAAAGAAACTGATCAATCGAGCCAATGCACTCAATCGTGGCGTAATCACCGCGACGCAAATGATGGAGTCCATGATTACTAGCCCAACGCCTACCCGTGCGGAAGTGATGGACGTGGCTAATGCCGTGCTGGATGGTACTGATGCGGTGATGCTTTCTGCCGAGACCGCCGCCGGGGATTACCCGGTATCTGCAGTGGAATCCATGAGTGAGGTGATAGTGGGGGCTGAGCAGTATCTCGGCAGCGTGCCTTACTCGCCTGAGGAGCACGGCGCTTCGGATCGTATTGACACCGTAATCGCCCAAGCCGCTATCGATGTGGCTGCCCGAGTGGAGAATCTCTGTGCGGTGGCTGCGCTGACAGAATCTGGCCGTACCCCGCGTATGATGTCCCGCGCTAATACCCGCCTGCCGATTTACGCTATGACAAGGCATCCCAATGTTGCGCGTCAGCTGGTACTCTTGCGCGGAGTAGAGCCCATCAGTTACGATCCAGCCACGGTGCCTCTGGGGCACCTTACCGAATCTATTATCGAAGTACTGGGCGCGCGCATTGACCTGCAAAAAGGTCAACGGGTATTGATCACCCAGGGTGAGCGCCTCAATGTCGGTGGTCATACCAACTCGATGCGTATTAAAGAGATCGAATAAATCTTTATGGTGTAAGTCATTACTAACGATTTAGGAGTTGAAATTAGTAATGGCTTTCACCTGAAAAGAAAGATTGTTGATAAGCTTTTCATTTCTCCATTCTCAGCTGCTCATTTTTTCACCCAGCTCTAAATTCTTTCTAATCTCTTCTCCTCTCCTGGTTTGTGATGGTGTTCAAATTGTGCCTGATCCTGGAGTGGTTCTATAGATCCAACTAGTAGCTACTAGTTAAAGTCGTGAAGAGGGATGGCAGTACAAATAACTTTTTTAATGAGTTATTTCCGGTTAAATTCGAATTTGATTTTTCTTTTAGATCTTTGCATTAAATTATCTGTTGCTAGGATGATTGCCTTATATTTGTTGCGCTTAATTCAAAATATTTTCAGTAATTTATTTGTCTGCAGCGCTACACTCGTTGTCGTACTCGTGTAATGCCGTTTATCTATCCCCCTCGACCTATTTGCGGTAATCTGCCCAGATAGGTCGCAATTTCAGGTATCCCTTACCGGTAGCTTTGGCCTCATCCCATCCAGGTGCCGGTAAATTGGAGCTATTGGCAAGTAGTTTTCCATAAGCTTTCGGGATCATGAGGTTTACTATTTAAGATTTCACAAATTGCGAACATCCTAATCCAAAAGATTTTGGGCTGTGACAAGTACTAATCGTGTTATTACTTGCAGAGTGAACAATTTTTATTGGAATAGAGGCCGGCCATGTGTGCCGGGTTGTAAATAGATGTGAAGATAAATCGGGATGATTTATTGGATCTGGCAAAAATAAAAGAAGCTGGCGTAGAGCGGGCTTACGGCGTTTGAAGGATTATCCATGCAGCTAAGTGTCGAGAATAGGCAAGGCATTCGTTATATGGTGAGAGTTGGCTGGGCGTACCAGATGGGTATTCCCCTGCAGGTGGATGCCACCCAGCTCTTATCTATGTTCGATAACGCCGCCATTCAGGAGATCTATGAATACTTTTTCGGCTTGAATGGGATTTCCTGCAATACGCTGAGTGTCAGTATCCAGTCCAGTCAGTCGGGTACGATATTTCTTGGCCCCTTAAGTGAAGCTCCGGGACATTTAACCAGCCGGGAAAAAGAAATCTACCTGGCCCTGGTACAAAACCGCCTGATTATTGAGGAAGCCCCATTTGCCGCTACCGAGTTGGTCGACAAGCAGGCGCAACTGCTCAGCAAAATCCGTATAGGGTTTCAGCAGATTATTGCTCAAGAGCGGGCTGAGGCTGCGTTGATTCAGCAGCGCCATGAACAGCGCTCGGGTCTAGAGAAGGTAGGTGCTTATATTAATCGAGGCGCTACGGGCCTGGGCAACGCTGCCTGGGGGCTGGCCGTTTGGGCTAAAGACGTGCTTGAAGTGGCTGCACTAATCCATCCTGTACGTCAGTCCTTTGAGCAAAATAAAGCGGTTGTCAATTACCTGCTCCATGATAAAAGTCTTGTAGAGTCTCAACGGGAATATTTATCGGTTGTTCAGCGAGAAGCGGTAGATGTACTCGGCTTCGACCCCTCTAAAATCACCAAGCAGCAATTTGATCTGGCCCTTGAGGTGGCTGAACTGATTTATGACGATCCGGCGCTACGCGATATCATCATCCGTTTTGCCAAGGATTACGCCAGTGCCCAGCACAGTTTAGAAATCACCGAAATGGCCGGTGGTGGAGCTTTTGAGATTATTCTTACCATCGTGTTGGCTGCGGCTACAGGGGGTATTGGTGCGGTAGCGGCTATGGCGAAAAATACGCGCCTGCTAACAGCCTTCCGTGGCATCGGCGACCTGATGATGGATTTTGCCAAGCTGAAAAAGCAGCGCAATCTGCTCTCCAAAAAACGCGGCGGCAATGCCAAGGGCAATGGTGCCAGCTTCTCCGACCTGAGTTCCTCTGAAGCCGCGGTACCAACACCGTCCGGCGGCCCCTCGTCGAGTAGTTCTTCCTCAAGTAGCGCTTCCAGTAGCTCTGCTTCTAGCAATAGCTCTACCAGTAATTCCAGTAACGGTAATCAAAGCAACCAGGGGAGTGGCTCAGGCTCCAATACCGATGGTGGGAGCCAGGCCAACGGCAGTTCTACTTCCAATGAACCGGATAGCGCCAATAGTGAGACCGGCACTAACCAAAATGGTAGTACCTCCCAGTGCAATGCGAATGCCTGTGAGGGCGGAGAGCCCATCAACCTAAAAACCGGTGAGGAGCGTCTCACTCTGGTGGATACGGTATTAGATGGGCCCCTGCCACTCACTGTAGCGCGTACTTACCGCAGCAGTAACCCCAAAGATTTTGGTCTGGGACATGGCTGGACTCATACCCTGGGGGAAAAACTGCTATGGCGGCCCGGTAAAGCGGTGCAATTCCACGATGCCGAGGGCCGAGTGATTAACCTGCCGGCACCAGGAGATAGCGGCCGCAGCCACAATGTGGTGGAGCAGTTATCGCTTACTCGCGTTAATGATGAACATTGGATAGTTACCCCCTATGGTGCCCCCAATGGAGTGCAGAGGCACTTTAAAGCTATCGGGGATAAGGGGACTCTTAAGCTTGCAGAAATTCGCGATGGTTACGGCAACTTCTACCTGTTCCACTATATCGATGAGCGTTTAATCTGTATCGAGAGCAGTCTCGGTGAAGCCCTGCATATCAGTCCTCCGGAAGGGCAGGCAAAAAGTTTACATATTGGTGAACTGAAAAAAGAAACCCGCGATGGTCGTATTAAAGTTCTCGCAAAATATGAGTACAACAATGAAGGCGACCTGATCAAGGCCACCGATGCTGATGGCCACAGTGAGCAGTATCAGTATCACCAGCATGTTATTAAGCAGCGTACCCTAAAAACCGGCTACCGCTTCCACTTCGAATGGGATGCCGAAGGTCCCTCCGCCCGCTGTGTTCGTCAGTGGGGTGACCCTATCGATGGGCAGGACACTTACAATTATCAGTTTGCCTGGGATGATGATGGTAAGGGGGTTAGCGTCACGGATACCCGCGGCGGTAAAGAGCGTTACCGTTTCAATGAGCGCGCCCTGCCCATTTATCACCGCGATCCGGAAGGTGCCGAGACCCTTTATACATATAACGATCTGGGCCAGATCACTAAGGTACAGCTGCCAAGTGACGATGGCAGTCTGCGCGAAGAGATTTATCAATACGATAATCAAGGCCGCCTGGTACAAAAAACCGATGCCGCCGGCAATAAGCGCTGCATTGAATACAATAGCGAAGGTCTGCCCGCAAAAGTTACGGACCCTGCTGGGAATAAGTGGCAACGCGAGTACAACAAAAAAGGTCAGATCGTTGCCACTAAAGATCCTCTCGGCAACAGTACCCAATACGGTTATAACCCCGTTGGTCTGATCGGCAGCGTTACCGACCCATTGGGAAATACCACCCGCTACTTGTGGAACCCCGAGGGTAAACTTGCGGCGGTCAAAGACCCTATGGGCCGCGCCCAACACTACCGCTATGACAACGCTCGTCGCCTGGAAGAAGTACAGCACGCCCCCGGCCAGGTCACCCGCTACGAGTATGATGCTCAGGATCGCATCCATGCGGTAATCACCCCAGATGGTGCTCGCACCCAATACAGCTACAACCCTCAGGGGTTACTGGCCGAAGTTACCGACTCCGAAGGTCGTAGTACCAGTTATGCCTACGACGGCCTCAGCCAGGTTAAGACCCGCACCAACCCGGACGGCAGCCGCCTGCAATATCACTATGACGGCGAGCGCAACTTAGTCGGCCTCACCAATGAAAACGGAGAGCGCTACCAGCTTAAATACGATCTCAACGAACGATTAATCGAAGAAATCGGTTTCGATGGCCGCGTGACCCGCTACGCCTACAACCGCGCCGGCCACCTGATTAGCTCCAGAGCAGTGACGGATTCGGATTCAGGTAAGGGTATCGACACCATCTTCGAGCGAGACCCCTTCGGCCGCCTGTTAGAAGAAGTGACCCCGGATGGGATTACTAACTTCCGCTACAACCGAAGCGGACAGCTTATCGAAGCGGAAAATACCCATCGCAAACTGCGCTGGGAGTACGATGCCAATGGGCGTGTTGTTGCCGATTGGCAGGGCAAAGACAAACTGAGCCACCAATACGATGCCGTCGGTAATCGTATTGCCACAACATTACCCGATGGTGAAGTACTGAACTTCGCTTTCAATCCCGCCGGCCAATTCCAAAGCCTACACCGCTGCCCAGTAGGTGGCGACACCGATCAGCTGATCACCAGCATCAGCCACGATGAACAGGGCAGGGAAAGCCAGCGCCAACACGGCAATGGGCTGGAAAGCCAGAGAGATTACGATCCTCAGGGCCGCCTGCAAAAACTGCGCCTGGGCAAAGCAAATGGCCCGGTATCAGATCCAACTCAGTCAAACTCCATCCTGGAGCGTAGCTACCAATACAATAAAGCCGACCAGATTGCCCAAATTGAGGACAGCCTGCGCGGCACCCGCAGCTACCACTACGACGCCCTCGACCGGCTCACTCAGGTAGACGGCCCCAACCCCGAATATTTTGTGCACGATCCCGCGCACAATATTCTTGCCGCCGCTAACTCGAAAGAAGAAGCCAAGCAGCAGGCCAGCGCCACCCAGGTCAAAGGCAACCGCTTAGCCTTCCGTGGTGATACCCACTACCGCTACGATATCCACGGCAATCGCATCGCCGAACTGCGCGGTAAAGGACAAAAACTGCAAACCCGCTACCACTACAACAGCCGCCAGCAGCTGGTGCGGGTAGAAAAGCTCAAGGTAGAAGAGGGGGCAGAGCAGCTTCAACAAAAGATTCACTACCAATACGACCCTCTGGGGCGTCGTATTGGTAAAGTGAGTGAAAGCGTGCAAACCGGTTTTCTCTGGGATGGCGACGTGCTCCTGCAGGAAAATAAAGTCGATACCCAGACCAAGCAGGATCTCAATACCCGTACTTACTACTTCGAGCCGGGTACTTTCAAACCTGTTGGTTTAAAAGAAGATAATCAGGTTTATCACTACCATCTGGATCACCTGGGAACTCCAGATACCCTTACCAACCAAGATGGTGAAGTGGTATGGTGTGTTGCCTACAAGAGCTATGGCAATATCGCCGTGGCTCACGAAAACCAAATTGAACAGCCGATTCGCTTCCAAGGGCAGTATTTCGATGAAGAAACTGGGCTGCATTACAACCGGTTTAGGTACTATGATCCACAAGTTGGTGAGTTTACTCAACAAGATCCGGTTGGGTTATTGGGGGGATCGAATAATTATCGGTATGTTCCCAACCCAGTTAGATGGATTGATCCGTTTGGGCTTACTGCAAAAAGTGACGATTGCTCTAAAGGTGATGTAAATAAAATACCGGATGATTTTGACTTTCTTGAAGATTTAAATGTCAATAACGTCGTTGAGCAACATGCTGGTTTATCTTTTGTTGAAAATAGTAATCAGTTGCAAAGTTCTCTTGAGGGGTTGCCAGAAAATTTATATCAGCATGAGTTTTTAGCACTTCGGACCTATACCGGCCCATACTATAGGCAGATGAATGGGGTGTTGAGAGGAAAATACCCTGAAATAAGTGAGACGTGGGACCCTGTTAATAGTGCTGCAAGTAGGGCGCTTGAAAAACTTTCAGCTGACCCTTTAAGAAATTTTGCAGGAACAACTTATCGCGGTGCCCCAATGACAGAAGAAAAAGTTCATGAGCGTTTTCCTGGTGTGGGGGAAATATATTCAGATAAGGGCTTTAGTAGTTCAACTTCAGACCCAGATGAAGCTTTTTCTGGAAATGTGCAAATGACTATAAAATCTAAAACAGGTGTAAAAATACAAGATATATCTGCAGTTCCCTCCGAAGATGAGGTTTTGTTCCGTCCGGGAACAGAATTTAAAATAACTAAGAAAGAAAAAGATGAAGATGGTATTTGGCGTATTGATTTGGAGGAGGAATAATGGTTGTTAAAGTTAGTGTTCCTCCATTGTCTAATAAGTTTGATGAGGAAAGTCAAACTAAAAATCAATGGCTACTAAACTACTTTATCTATCGAGAATCTTCTCGATCACAGGCAGACTTATTCAATTTTACAAGATCAATTGGGAAGAACTCTAGTATTCTAGCTGATAGATATAGAGGTTGCTTGTTAGGTCTGGCTATTGGAGATGCCCTAGGTACAACCCTGGAATTTGGTGCGAGACCAGATAAAGAGGATCTAACAGAAATTGTAGGGGGAGGACCATTTAAGTTGAAGCCTGGTCAATGGACTGATGATACCAGTATGGCTCTTTGTCTAGCCTATAGCTTGCTTGATAAGAAATCTTTCGATGCAAGAAATCAAATGGAGCTTTATCTAGCGTGGTGGAAGGATGGTCTTTTTAGTTCCACTGGTAGTTGTTTTGATATAGGGAATGCTACTGCGAGAGCCCTCAGTAAGTTCTCTGAAACAGGGCAAGAGTTTTCTGGTTCTGACCATGAAAGATCCGCAGGTAATGGTTCCCTAATGAGGCTGGCTCCGGTCCCCCTTTTTTTTGCTAGCCTGCCACAGGATGGTATCCGAATGGCTGGAGAAAGTTCAAAAACAACTCATCCCGCAATTGAATGTGTGGATTCATGTAGGTATTTTTCAGCTCTGATTCTTGGTGCTTTGTATGGCGAGACAAAAGATGTACTTTTGAGCGAAGGATATGCTCCAGTTAACGGCTATTGGGGATTTCATCCTCTTTGCGAGAAGGTAAACAAAATAGCACTGGGATCATATAAGAAAAAAACAAGAGATGAAATACTCTCATCCGGTTATGTCATTGATTCTTTAGAGGCGGCTTTATGGGCTTTTTATAACACTTCAAATTTTGAAGATGGCCTTGTGAAAGCCGTAAACCTTGGAGGTGATAGTGATACTATTGGTGCTATATATGGTCAATTGGCTGGAGCCTTCTATGGAGAATCGAAGATCCCATTTCACTTTATAAAAAAGATACATAAGCCTCATCTATTTTATTATTTTGCAGATGAGTTGGTTGCATATTATGCAGGGAGTCCAGTTTTTGAAGAGTGTAATATTGTTAATTTACAAAAAGTCTAGTTTTGCTATGTTTTGAATGTGTATGAAGCCTCTTGGTTGTCGGAATAATATTTCGACATATGCACCTATTTGAAATTATTACTCTAATAATAGGTTAGTTTTAATTAACACACAGGTAAACCACCGCCTCTGGCGGTGAGACTTGACAAGGCTCAGCCGTTCCGGCGTGCAGAGTAAAAATATGGCCTCCATGAACGGGCAAGTTCTAGAAGGAGGCCATATGCGAGATTGGCAGTGCCAAACTCACGTGAAACATTATTGCAGGTACCACGTGGTATTTGTGCCCAAGTATCGAAAGAAAGCGTTATTTGGGACATTGAGGCGGGAGATTGGAGCAATATTCCGAGACTTATGTCGTCAAAAAGGCATTGAGTTAGTCGAGGGGTACGGAATGAGGGATCACATTCTTATGCTGTTAATGATTCCTCCGAAGTTTAGTGTTTCCAATACGGTTGGGTTTCTGAAAGGGAAATCTGCGATCCAGATATTTCGGAAGTACAAACATGTACAGAGAAATTTCACAGGAAGACACTTTTGGGCTCGGGGTTACTGCGTGAGTACAGTGGGGGTTGATGAGCAGATGATTCGAGAGTGCATCAAGAATCAAGAGGTCGAAGAACGCCGGCAAGAACAGATTCAACTAGCGGGGTTGTAACTAGCCCCCTCTGGGGGCTTTCACCATACCACCCGCTATGCGAGTGGTTGTTGATTGCTCCATTAAGTCTTTGATAAGTTGGTTGTATATAATTTTGTAGCGTTAAATTTTAGTGGGGATCACTTCGTGAGCTAGGTGTAATATTAATTCTTCAATAAATGAAGAGGCTGTTTTGAGTGCGAACTTACATATAGTTTTTTCCATTTCTTGTTGAAAATTACATAGAAAGAAAATGGGTCGATTTAGGTCTGATCGAAATGGTAATTAAGGAGTGAAACATGTGTTGCCAATGTTCTCTTGATCTCTGGCTAGCCAGCCTGTGATTGGCTTGAGAGGAATACCGGCTAGGGGGCTTTAGCTACTATATTGGATGAGTATGAAGTGCTTAACTTCGCCTTCAATCCTGCCAGTAAATTCCAAAACCTACTTAGGCAGCGATACTGATCGGCTGATTAGCATTACCAAGAAAAACAATGTCTGGGCAAGGTCAACTGCCTGGAATAAGATCCGACTCAGGGCTCAATCCCTGAGTGCAGTTATTATTACGATGCCCTGGTCCGCCTGACCCAACCCCGAATGCTTTGTCCACGTTCCTACACAATATTCTTGTCGCCCCCAACTCGAAAGGCGAAGCAAATCAACAGGCCAGCGCCACTCAAGTCAAAGGCAACTGCCTCGCTTTTCGTGGTGATACTCACTACCGCTACGATATCCACGGCAACCGTATTGCCGAGCTACGCGGTAAAGGCCAAAAACTGCAAGCCCGCTACCATTACAACAGTCGCCAGCAGCTGGTGCGGGTAGAAAAGCTTAAGGTAGAAGATGGGGCAGAGCGGCTTCAACTAGAGATTCACTACCAATATGCCCCTCTAAGGCGCCTTATTAGTAAGGCTTCTAGCGATGATCAAACTGGCTTTCTTTGGGATGGTGATGTCCTCCTGCAAGAAATCAAAAGAGATCTCCAAGCTCAGCAGGATCTTAATAGCCGTACATACTACTTCGAACCGAAGACTTTCAAACCTGTTGCACTTAATGAAGATAAGTAGGTCTATTACTACCACCTAGACCACCTCGAAACCCCGGATACCCTCACCAACCAAGATGGTGAAGTGGTGTGGAGGCGTTGCCTACAAGAGCTATGGCAATATCGCCGTGGCTCACGAAAACCAAATTGAACAGCCGATTCGCTTCCAAGGGCAGTACTTCGATGAAGAGACCGGGCTGCACTACAACCGGTTTAGATACTATGATTCGCGGGTGGGAGAGTTTACTCAGCAGGACCCGATTGGTTTAGTGGGGGGAATCAATTTATACCGCTATTGCTCTAATCCGATACATTGGGTTGATCCTCTTGGGCTTACTTCTAGCGAAGTAGTTTCAATTTGTCCTAAAAAAGCAGCAAGAGAACTTTCGGAAGGTAAGAAAACACAAGAAGTTTATGAAGTAAACGGGGTATGGGATGAGGAGCGTCAAGTTTTACATCATGACTTGGTTCAAGAAAAATTAAATCGTATTACAGGTCTAGGCCAATCAGTTGATGAACCAACAATATTCGCTATGCGAGGCAATTCTGGTAGTGGTAAGTCGCGTTTTGTTAACTCTGGCGGAGTGCAAGGCGTCGAAAGTATGAATGACATTGCAGTAATTAACCCTGATGAGTTCAAGAAATTACTGATTGATAACACAAAATTTCCTGTCACACATGATCAGGTACATGCTGAGAGTTCAATGCTTGCTAAACGAGTACAAGCCGAATTGTTAAAACAAAAGGATGTATTAAAGCTTTATGGTAGATAAGCGTTTAGGTGATGTTGAAGATATTCAAAAGTTAGATGATGCGGCGCAAAACACAGGAAGAAAACTTAATGTCTCTGATATGGATGCTCCGCTCGAAATCTCTTTAATCGATGTTCTAATGCGAAAGCCTGGTGGTGAGGACCCTATAGTCCCTTTTCATGTTGTGGGAGAGACTGGTTTCAAACCAGCAAGAGAAAACAGAGAGAAGACAATAAAATTTTTTGAGGATAATCCGGAGCTTGGGGTTTACAAGCTTTATGGTACATCCCCTTCAGGAGATAAAAAGCTGGTCGCTAGAGTTGAGCAAGGTGAGTTGGATATTCTTGATCAATCTGAATACGTTAAACTTACAAGTGATCCAACTTTTGAAATGAATGAGTTGAAACATACTGAAATTGATGATGCTGAGATAGCAAGAATAACCGACCCTTTACCTGACGGAGCTTGGAAAGAGGATGTGGTTTCAACCTTATCCAAGTATAAGGGGAGAACTTGGGGTAAAGCTATTGAAGAGCATGGTGGGTTTGGAGATTGATATGAGGCTTAAAGGTGAAGCTGCAAAGCAATTTGTTGCTGAATTAAGGCGACGACACAAAAAAGAAAGACAGGAAAGGCTGGAAAAGGCTAAGCAAAAAGCAAAATTAGATGGTAAAGAACCTTTTGATATTGATTTGGTTTTTAAGTGTTTTCCAGTTTATGAACATGATAAAGAGGATATGGAAAATCCAAAAGTAATGCAGCAAAAAATAGAGGCTTTAGAGGAGCGTTACTATGTTAGCTTTCCAGACATCATGACTATAAAAGAGTTTGGTGAGAAAATATGTGAGTTGAGAAATTGGGGGGCTTTTGATTGATTGTCTATTAGCCAGAAGTTTTTATGGTGTCTGGAGGGCTCTCTGTATGTGTCCGTATCTTATAGTTCCTATTACTTGTGATCTATGGCGTGCTAAAGAGGCAGCTTAGAATGGTCATAAATCGAAGAGCTGAGATTTAGGTATGGGCAATATAAGTATTGCCAGTACTTTATTAAGTGGTTAATTTAAATATCGGTTTACTCTGAATTGGGTAACGATGGTAAGAGTGTTACCGATTGCCTAGATGGTGAGTAACGCTAGAAGCTGTTTTATAACTTCCTTAATGTAATTAACATGCAGGCAATATAAAAAAGGAAGTTATGAAATGGCTTATAGGATGTATTCCATGGATTTATATCACTTGTGAAATGGTAGTAAATATAGTTGGGTGCAGCGGTAGGTGATAATTGTCTTTTTAAAAGCGAAATCGTGTCGATTGGTACCTGTAGCAGCTGGGGCTTTAAATTGCGATTAATTTTTTAATCGTGTTTTGCTTAGAAGCTGTTTCATAACTTCTTTAGCGTAATTAACATGCAGGCAATATAGAAAAAAGCTCTGTATGAAGATAAGTAGCGATCCCACCTGACAACTAAACGACGGTAGTTCCCTAGCCATGCAAAAGTTCGCTCAACTTTCCAACGTCGCATATATCTCCTAAGCTTTCTGCCATCTTGTTTCGAAGGTTTTCTTCTATTCCTACGGTGAGGGCAAATCAGGTCAATTTCACGGCGGGCCAAACTATGGCGTAGTGGATCAGAATCTGCAGCCTTGTCGTACACTAGTCGTCGAATTTTTGTATTTTCATAGGTAACATCGAGTAGTGGGTGTAATAAATTTACTTCTGCTGGTGAGGCCGAAGTAACGGTGCCTCCCAATGGAATACCTTCGCCATCGACCACCACCATCCACTTTGTACCCTTGCCTCGCTTAGTTTTTCCGACTTCTGCTCCCCTTTTTTTGCTGAAGCAAAGCTACCATCCGAAAAGACTTCTTTCCAATTAAGCAGGGATCTTTGATCGAGCTGTCCGAAAAATTTTCTCCAAGCCTCCAACCAAGCGCCTTGCTCTTCCCAAAACTGGAGCCTTCTCCAGCAAGTACTCGGCGAAGGGTAAGATGGGGGGAGATCCTTCCATCGTGCTCCTGAGCGCAAAATCCACAAGATACCTTCAAAACATGCACGGTTATCAATGGGTTTGGGACCTCCTTTTCCACGTTTTAGCTGGGGAAGGCAAGGCTCAATCAATTTCCACTGAGCGTCGGTTAATTCTGACTTAAATCTACTCACACTTACTGGTCTTATCATTCCATGAGGTCGCAAGAATAACTGATTTCAAGTTATGAAACAGCTTCTAACCATTACCTTAATAGTAATATCTTACGCTTGTTTGAATGCTCGTGGTAGGGACTAATTGTGCAAACCTCCTGAATTAGATACTGTGCATATGGGGCTGGCTGGAGAAAATAAAGAGTGGTGGTTCTTGTGTGCTAACTGGATAAAAATTTATGAATTTATTTTTTACTTTGCCTAGAAGCTGTTTCATAACTTATTTAACGTAATTAACATGCATGCAATATAGAAAAAAGCACGATAAGTGGACAAATATCGCTCCCATCTAACAACCAAACGGCGGTAATTTCCCAACCACGCAAAAGTCCGCTCAACTTTCCAACGGCGAGTATACCTTCTGAGCTTTCTACCATCCTGCCTTGAGGCTTTTTTCCTATTTATCCTGTGTGGACAGATAAGGTCGATTCCACGACTCAACAGACTATCTCTAAGAGGATCAGAGTCCGCCGCTTTATCATAAACTAAGCGATGAATCTTTGTATTTTTATACGTAACATCAAGCAATGGATGTAATAACTTTACTTCTGCTGGTGAGGCCGAAGTAATGGTGCCTCCCAGTGGAATACCTTCGCCATCGACCACCACCATCCACTTTGAACCCTTGCCCCGCTTGGTTTTCCCGACTTCGAAGCCCCCTTTTTTGCTGGTGCAAAGCTACCATCAGAAAAGACTTCCTCCCAGTTAAGCAAAGACTGTTGATCCAATAGCTCCAGGAATCTTCTCCATGCATGTAGCCAAGCTCCTTGCTCTTCCCAAAACTGAAGCCTTCTCCAACATGTACTCGGTGATGGATAGTGTGAAGGAAGATCTTTCCATCGCGCTCCAGAACGCAAAACCCACAGGATGCCTTCAAAACAAGCCCGATTATCAATGGGTTTTGGGCCTCCCTTTCCTCGTTTTAATTCAGGAAGACATGGTTCGATCAATTTCCATTGATCATTGGTTAACTCTGACTTGAATCGGCTCACTATTGCTGAACTTTTTTTCTATGTAATTGCGTGAGAATAACCGATTTCAAGTTATGAAACAGCCTCTAGGGATAATTACTTGTGAAACTATTTTTCCTGTCTTTATTGTGTTTCTGGTGTGGAAACTTCATTTGAAGTGGTCCTTGAATTTAATTATTTTTATGCCATTTGGTTGAGCTTGCCGCCTCATTAAAGAAACCAATGTCATTATTCCTATTTTGAGAGTTGGTACTATTGACAGTAGTTGTCTTCAGCATGGAAGGTGAGCGGGCTGTCTGGGGTTGTCAATTTAATAAAAAAATTAAGGTTCAAGTTATGAGAAAAGCTAATCTTTCAACTTCAATAAAAACTGCATTATCTTTATGTTTGCTAATATCACCTGCTATCAGTTTTGCTGAAAGTGATTCTTCACTTGAGCGTGCTAATGACAACGCTAAATTTAAACGTTGTGGCACTAATCACCCCTCTATTCAGGAGGCTGCTTTGAAAGAGCAGCATTTTACTGCGCTGCGCGGACAGTCTCGTAGTATAAGCAGTGGAACTCATACGCTACGTCCAGCGGGTTCTGTAACTATTGATGTATATTTCCATGTTATTACTGATAACGCCAATAATGGGTCGCTACCCAGCAATGTAATTAATGCGCAAATGGCAGTGCTTAATGATGCTTATGCGAGTACACCATTTACTTTTAATCTGGTTTCAACTTCAGTAACGGCTAATAATTCTTGGTATAACGTTGGATATGGTTCCTCCGCAGAGCGCGCTATGAAAAGTTCATTGCGTGTTGGTGATGCGGGAGACCTGAATATCTATGTGGCTGATATCGGCGGTGGTCTACTTGGGTGGGCAACTTTCCCAAGCAGCTATTCTTCAGATCCGCTGGATGACGGGGTAGTTATTTTAACCGGTTCTGTGCCTGGTGGCGATGCAGCACCTTACAACGAGGGCGATACTCTTACTCATGAGGTTGGCCACTGGTTAGGTTTGTATCATACCTTCCAGGGCGGCTGTGGTGGAAATGGGGATTATGTTTCCGATACTCCTGCCGAGAGGTCACCGGCTTACGGGTGTCCAGTAGGTAGGGATTCCTGTACTAGGGGGCGGAACGCAGCCGGTCTTGATCCGATTACAAATTTTATGGATTACACAGACGATAGCTGTATGTACGAATTCACAGAGGGGCAGGCTACTCGCGCAGATGAGCAAAGCAGTACCTACCGCGGTCTATAATAATTTTTTGGGGGGATTACTCCCCCCAATACACTGATAATTATGAAAAGTATCCGATTTTTTATCCTATTTGCTTTGATATCTATGAATACGGCTAACGTAACTGCCCAGAGGCTCGCTGTGCCAGGCTATGTTGCTTGTAATAGGAACCAGCTGACTTCCTGGCAGGGAGAGGTGACAAAATTAGTGCGGACAGGAAACAGCGTTAAAGTATGGATTTCCACCGATTACGACACCAAAGAATCATTAGAATTGACGATGCCTAGCTGGAAAGCACTTCTCGGTCAGTTCCGTTTACAAGGGAAAGAGTTTCTGGAGAGTGACTGGGGAAAGGTTACTGATCCACAAGCAGGACTTAGGCCTGGGGTTCGAGCAGTAATTTGGTTGTGCGAGAATAAGGCCTATCCCACTGTGATCAATTGGCAGCCTCGGCCAGAGTAGGTGCCTGCATTCTTACTTTATATGTAATCAAGATTTAATTAAATTTTTAGTACCGCCCTAATTAGGTCAAAGATATCTTCTCTGATGGTTGGTTATTTTTAAACCAAAGATTGCAAGTTGTTGAAAAGTAACCCCTCAATAAGCTTTGGGAACTTACTCCTATATTGAGAGTTGTTTGTAGGGGGGGATTTTTAAGAGAATTCAATTGCTGGAGTTCTCATCAATTAATCGATTTCTCCCGTCGTACAGAATTTTCTGCATTTCTTTTTGCGCTATGATCTACATCTACCCTGCGAACGTATTCTCGATATGGGTTGCTGGAGCTAACTGAATAGTCCTTAAGTTCAACTCCTTGCTTGAATATAAAATGAACATGTGCCTATTACTATCTGTATACCTCCTTCTGAGAAAAAAAGAAGGGTGTGAGCATCGCTTGGGCTAAAACACCGTGTTGAAGGCGTTAGATAGACTCCAGTTTTAGCAGGCTGCCCTCGGCGTCTCCTGTTGGGAGTTCCTTCTATAAATTTATCTGTAATTTTGTAAAAGACTCATTTTTTTGGTATTCCCTGATCTAGAAATCCAGAATCGACACCGAACCAAAAGCTTCCATCTTTATTGTCAAAATACATATATCGAATGTTGCCTCCGCTGGGTACAGTCGTTTGACTGACAAACTTTTGTGCTTCTGTATCAAAAGCAAAGATGATGTTAGGAATATCACCGGTGTCTGCTACCCATAGCCGGCCTTTGTTATCCATTGCGGTTCCGTAAGGGCGTGAATTTTCAGTGGGGAGCTTCCATTCTTTGAATTCTTTTGTATTGGGCGTATATCTGCCAAGATAGCCCTCTGGATAGTCCACATACCAGATATTGTTAGATGTATCGATTTCCAGCCTGCGAGGCCGAGCGTTTGGTCGGGGAATTGAGATCTCGTTTACCACCATGGTTTTAGGGTCTACCCAAGCTAGTTTATTCGTGCCAAATAGAGCAACCCAGGGGCGATCTTGTGAGTCTACCTTGATTCCATAAGGACGTGCGTTGGCAGTTTGTGGTGTAGCTACTTTCACCTCTCCATTATTTACATCCAAAATACCTATGTGATTGCTCTGTTGGGCTGTAAACCAAATATTGCCCTCACGGTTGAATACCAGTGTATGTGGATCATTTACACCTTTAGGCATTGGGTATTGAGTGATTTCACCGGTCTCTACATCCATACGCCCAATATGAGCATTGCGGTTGCCCGCATACCAAACCATGCCCTGCTTATCTACTATCAAGTTGTGAGGGTGGGTTCCTTCAGGGACCTCAAATTTTTTAAACGTCTGATCAGACGTAGAAAATCGACCGATGTAATTGCCGGCCTGCCCACAGAACCAAACTTGCTGCCTGTTATCCACATGGGGGTCTCTGGGCAGTCCCTGCCAGGGGACCTTCCACTCGTTTAATTTGAGTCCGTCTGGCAGTTTATTTTCTTGTGCTGCAGTAATTAATGATGTCGACAAGAAATAAATGACGCAGATAGTGAGTTTTAGTGACAGCGCAGGAAGTTTTGGGGAGATGTTCATTTGCCAATTCCAGTGATTAAGCCGTCAAGGAGAATTTATACGTATATGCCGTAGTATGGGGAAATGGGTGATCTGAGTCCTGGTCAAAGCATAGGTGATAATTGATGCATATTGAAAATGGTTTACAGGATCAATGTTTCGCCGAAGAGTGATTTCAAACTGCTATTTAGCGATTAAGAATCTTATTGGGGCACTTGATCATATTTACGAAAGAGATACTGAGGTCTCAGAACTCTATTTGTGTAAGTTCTAATTGACCCAGTGGGGTTTAAATGAGAAGAGCCTTGTCTTTACTACAAGGCAAAATTAATAGCCGGTTTGGTGGTGATTGGCAGTCATCTTAAGCTCAATTTACACGCCAGCGTTGTATAGCGTATATTGCTATCCTCAGTATAGGAGTCCCGCTATGTTACAACGCCTCCGTCGACCGGAAATTTTGCTGTTGATCCTTGCAGGCTCAATGCCACTTTCTTTTTCTGTCTGGAATACCCTCCTTAATAACTTTGTGATAGCCAAGGCTTCATTTACTGGGGCTGATATTGGCTTGCTGCAAAGTGTGCGGGAAATCCCAGGTTTCCTTGCCTTTACAGTGATCTTTGTTTTGCTGCTTATTCGTGAGCAGCGGTTGGCGCTTCTCTCACTTGTAGCAACCGGGATTGGTGTGATGCTGACCGGTTTTTTTCCATCTCTCACAGGTTTATTACTCACGACATTATTGATGTCGATCGGTTTTCACTTCTATGAAACCCTGCAAACCTCTCTGGCTTTGCAGTGGTTTCCAAAGAAGACTTCGGCAATCTGGATGGGGCGAATGGCTGCAGCTGGCTCTTTTGCCGCATTATTGGCCTATGGGCTAGTTTGGGGCTTGATGGATTTTGGCGAGTTGGACTATTCCTGGGTTTACCTGATTGGAGGAGGGAGCACAGTTATTATTGCCCTGGTGGCCTGGATACTTTTTCCTCAATTTCCCCAGCCCCATAGCCAGAGAAAGCAGTTGGTTGTACGCAAACGTTATTGGCTTTACTACGCTCTGACAATGATGAGCGGTGCACGTCGGCAGATCTTTATTGTTTTTGCTGGTTTTTTGATGGTTGAGAAGTTTGGTTATAGCGTAGGGGAAGTTGCTGCACTTTATACCGTAAACCACCTGTTGAATTTATATATTGCCCCGAAAATTGGCCAGTTTATTGTTCGCTTTGGTGAGCGCCGAATCCTCACTCTGGAATATATTGGTTTAGCGCTAGTCTTTGCTGGTTATGCATTGGTGGAGAGCGCGATGATGGCAGCTGCGCTTTATATTATCGATCATCTGTTTTTCTCTATGGCCATTGCCATCAAGACCTATTTCCAAAAGATCGTGGATGAACGTGACATCGCAGCCTCTGCAGGTGTCAGCTTTACCATTAATCATATCGCGGCGGTTATTATCCCCGTTTTGTTTGGTTTGCTATGGCTCACCTCTCCAGCGATGGTTTTCTTTGCTGGATCTTTGATGGCTTTGGTTTCTTTGGGATTGGCTCAGCTGGTACCGGAACACCCCGGACCAGGCAATGAAGCGCGCTTAGGGCAGGGTGTTGCTGCCACATAGTGGCTCTATTATTTTTTAAGTTTGGATTCTTTGATCGTTATTATGGGTTGTATATGCATCTAATCCTCCTACTCATAGTGCTTGCACTTCCGCTATATGCTTTCGCGTCGCCGGAACAGATTCCTGTGGGTGAGTACCGTATTGAATATGAGATCAAAGGATCTGGTAAGGCTATCCTGTTTTTAGAAGCGGGGGGCTCGGCTGGCATGTCTGACTGGAATCCAATCTATGACAGGCTAGCAGAGCATGCACGAGTTATACGTTACTCGCGTGTTGGCAATGGTAATTCTACAGCCATCAAGAAACATTTTAGCTCTGAGGATTATGCTCAAGGGGCCGAGGCGTTATTGGAGGCTTTGGGGGTTAAAGAGAAAGTTACTTATATTGCCCACTCCTATGGTGCTCATGTAGCCCGAACTTTTGCCGCACAGTACCCAGAAAGAATGGCAGCGTTGATGCTGATAGAGCCTTCTTCTGAGCATGATGTGGATATTATGCGATCTCTGAATTTGGAATTGGCCGAAGAGCAAATTGCTCAGGTAAAACTGGATGATATGAAGAGCGGCATGTCAAATCAGTACCTGGATTTTTGGTCTAAACGCCCTTTGCCTGACTATCCACAAATCCCAGATATACCAGTCACAGTAATTGCCTCAATTAAAAAGTATGACAATCCTCCTCTTCTTTTCTTTACTGATGAGGCCCGGGATAGGTGGGGGGAGTTACATTTAAATTGGGCCCATGCATTTCCACAGGGGCGGGTTGTTTTGACTGAGAAGAGCTATCACTATCCTCAAAATGATGAGCCGGATATGGTAGTAAATGAGGTTCTGGCACTTATTTCCAGGACCTATAAATAGATGGTGAAGTCAAATAAAAAGCAAATGTAGCCATATTGCATTTCATATTTGACAAATTGCAGTCTTATAAAGGTGGTCTGTATTGACCATCCATCCCCTAGCCCTAAAATAGAAGTCCTTGCATCTATAGGGCTTTTATTGTGCTAAAAAAATTTATATTGGCTTTTTCTCTAGCAACTTTCTCTGCTGGCATTGTATTTGCGAAGGGCATCAATAAAGTTCCAGAGAATTTATCTGATGCAGAAAAACTTAATGGACTCTCCCTTTATTGGAAGGAAGTTAGCTATAACTTTGCTTTCTTCGATCAGGTTCCCGAGTTGGACTTTGATACTAAATACCAGGAGTTTATTCCACGGGTTTTAGCAACACAAAACACCTATGAATATTACCGCGAGTTAAAGCGTCTCAATGCCTTTCTACAGGATGGACATACTAATATTTATTACCCAAAGGGTATGTCCTCCAGCTATGTAGACTGGCCAGCTATTCGCTTAGCTGAGGCCGGACGTAAAGCAGTAATCACAGGTGTTGAGAAGGGCTTGGAGTCACATATTCCTCCGGGTTCAATTATTGTCGCAATCAATGGGCAGCCCATAGAAGCTCATTTAAAAGAGCAGGTTATGCCATATATTGCCAGCTCTACCCAGCATATTCTCTGGAATACCGCGGTTCGGGATGCTCTTGATGGAAAGCCCGGCAGCATGGCCCAGCTCACTATTGAAACCCCTGATGGGGCGACCAAGAGTATTGAGGTTAAGCGGGATGCGCGGGGTAGGAAGATCGAATATGCCTCAATTAAACAGCCCGCCTCCAACGGTGAGCTGTTTGAGTTCAAATGGCTGGAGAATGATATTGGTTATGTAGCGCTAAATGGTTTTCATGATGAGGCGATTGTTGCGCAGTTTAAATCTCATTACGATGAGATTACTAAGTCTAAAGGGCTGATTATTGATCTGCGTTTTAATGGTGGAGGTAATTCTGCTTATGCCGGAGAGATAATCTCTTATTTGACTGATCGGGATTTACCAGGCTCTGTATGGAAAACTCCCAAACATGTTGCGGCTTATAAGGCCTGGGGCTCTTTTGCCGATCAGTTTGAAGATTTAGAAGAGTATCGGCCCTATGCAGAGGGTGCTTCGTGGGAATTTAGTGAGGACTCCGGGGATATAGTTGAGCCGAAATTGGATAGTAACCACATAGTGCCAACTTATGTACTAATCGGCCGAAATACCGCCTCTGCAGCCGAAGATTTCTTGGTGTATGCAGATTCTCTCGAGCATTTTACTACCGTCGGTGAGCCTACTTATGGCAGTACAGGTCAGCCAATGATTGTAGATCTTCCTGGAGGTGGTACTTTCAGGGTGTGTACCAAGCGGGACACTTACCCTGATGGGCGGGAGTTTGTTGGCTATGGTATCCAGCCAGATATTCTGGTGGAGCGCACCCTGGATATTGTGAGATCAGGTGAGGACAGGGTGCTGGATAGGGCTTTCATTGACTTGAAGAGCACAATCACTAGCTCAGCGCTCTGATTGCGGATTTATTGAACAATGTTGACTAACTTTCCCTGCTGTTACGGGTCCCTTAAATAATTCTACTCTGATGGTTCCCTGTACAAGCTTGGACTGTTATGCCTCACATTTCTATTATATGGCTGGAACCCAAGTCTTTGCTGGGAGAGGCATGCTCGCGGGATTTTGTCTTTAGATAATTTACTGGTGGTCGAGATTGCCTGTTGGCCCGCTTACCTGTTTAATGCTGACTTTGGTTTCCGGCGACTACAGGAAAGCGCTTGTCATCGTTTATAAGCCAATTAAGTGGTACGTTAGGGTATCTCTGAAAATTAAGTAACTATAAAAGTAGCTAGGAGTTGTACTTATGGCACAGATCAAAGCTTTGGATAAAAAGGCACACGCCAACCTGAAACTCACCCAGGACATCACTTTTGACCATGTGAGCAGCAATCATATTTTGCCGCTGGTGGTTCAGGAAATTGTTCAGGCGGCCCAGAGCTATCCGATCCTGTTCGTAAAAGACCAGAATACTGAGCAGTTTAAAGTGGTTGCCCTTACAGGCCTGCGTCCCGGTGAAAACCTGTTCTCTGGCGCTGAGGGTTGGAATGGCAGCTACATTCCTCTGCAGGTTCGCACCTACCCATTCGTGCTGGTGAAGAACCCGGAGAATACCGATCAGGCGGTACTGTGTATCGATGAAGACTCCAGCATGTTGAGTGAGTCCGCAGGTGAGGCTCTGTTTGACGGTGAGGGCGAGCAGACTGACTACCTGAAAAACCGCGCTCAGGTGGTGGTGGAAACTGCCCAGCGCGTATCTGTTACCGAGTCGTTTATCGAATTCCTGGTATCCAAAGACCTGCTGACCCAGAAGAAGCTGACTCTGCGTATTACCGAAGAGGATAAGCCCTACGATCTGACTGGTTTCTACGTGATTGACGAAGAGAAGCTGAACAAGCTATCCGATGAAGACTTCCTGGAACTGCGCAAGCGTGGCGCCCTGCCGGCGATCTATGCTTCCATGATGTCCTCCATGCAGGTCCAGAATCTGATTCGCAAGAAGCGTCTGAACTAATCCTGTATGGCCCGGCAATTGCAGTTGCCGGGCTGTCTGCGCGTATCAGTATTACGAGATGTAGTTATCAGCAGTCATTATCCCTCCTTGATCCCGCCTTACACTCGTACCACTATTAGCCCCTCTGACGTTTAAGTTCGCGAATAATAAAATGAAATACTTAGCGCGGCTCTCTTTCCGCTACTGGTTTGCCTGGTTGGCGTTATTTTACGGAGCTTGGCTGTTTCTCGTTGTGCAGGGCGATAACTTGGCCCTAGCACTGGAGCATTGGTCCATGGCGCTTGCCATGGCGCTCGGCAGCTATGCCGCCGGTTCCACGCCCATGGGCGGAGGCACGGTGGGCTTCCCCGTGTTGGTGCTCTTATTTGATATGCCTGCCAGTCTCGGCCGCGACTTCAGTTTTGCGGTGCAGTCGATCGGTATGGTTAGTGCCAGCCTGTTTATTCTCTGTCGGCGGCAGCCGTTAGCCTGGTCGATGCTACGTGGCGCCTTGCTCGGTTCTTTATTGGCTACCCCCGTGGGCATATTGCTGTTTGCGCCGATGATTTCCGAACTGTGGGTGAAGCTCTCTTTCGCGGTGCTTTGGGGTAGCTTTGGGATATTTCATTTGTATCGGCTCGCCGAGATCACCGACTGTGAGCACAAGGGTGATCCGCAGTGCCCAACGGATTTTCGTGTAGGTCTTCTGCTTGGAGCTTTTGCGGGCTTCTGTGTGGTCTCGGTAACCGGGGTTGGTGTGGATATGCTGGTGTACGCGGCTTTGGTGCTGCTGAGCCGTGTGGACCTGAAGGTAGCGATTCCCACCTCGGTAGTGATCATGGCCTTCTGCTCTGTTCTCGGTGTGCTGGTGAAGTCGCTGGCCGGCGACTGGCAGCCAGGGGTTTTTGGTAACTGGCTGGCAGCGGCGCCGGTGGTGGCCTTGGGGGCGCCCCTTGGTGTTTTTGTTGTGAGCTTGCTGGGGCGCAAACCCACCCTGCTAATTGTGGCTCTACTGTGTGTTGTACAGCTTGTGTGGATCTGTGCGTCGGAACGGCAAGCCCTAAGCGGCCTGGGAGGACCTCTAGTGCTATTGGCGTTATTGCTGTGCTTACTGGGGTTCGAGTGGCTGCGGGTATTGGGGTTGCGCCGAGAGCTCAGCCGTGGCGCGGCAGCAAATGGGTCTGGTGCAGAGATTAAGGCAGTTGCGATAGAGGAGAGTTTGATACCGGGGGTTAAATAAGGGAGCTTGGCGAGTGCTGGCGCGCGACTGCGTGCCGGCGGCAAAGACTAGATGTTTTGCGATAAAAAATATCAGCTGCTAAGTAATCTGGCTTCGAGTGCTGCCCTGATTCGGGCCTGCGGGATAAATTCTGGAAGATGGCTGGGGCGGAAGGATTCGAACCTTCGCATGACGGGATCAAAACCCGCTGCCTTACCGCTTGGCTACGCCCCAGTTTCAAGGTTCACAAAGAATAGTCTCTGTGATTTGAAATGGTAGCAAGGGGGAGACTCGAACTCCCGACCTCAGCATTATGAGTGCTGCGCTCTAACCGGCTGAGCTACCTTGCCATTTCTTTTGTTGTCTCGGCTGTCCCGAGGGCGCGAATTATTAATCGATGGGCTGGGTGTGTCAACACTTTTTTGTATTCTTTTCAGTTAGTTAGCGATTTTTTTCATCTGGAGCCGCAGAGCCCTTGGCGCGATGCCCGGAACGGATAGCGGCGAGGGCGGAACCCAACACCACCGCAGCGGCACCACTCCAGCTGATCCAGTTAAGCGGCTCCACCGCGATGTAATCGGGCCAGATACTGCTCACCAGGGTGCTGAACAGCAGCGTGATTACTGGTACCAGTGACAGAGTGGCGCTGACACTGGAGGCTTCCCAGTGCGCCAGGGCCTTGCTAAAGGCGCCATAGGCGATCAGTGTGTTGGCGGTAAGAAATGCAAGTAGCAGCCAGTCCAGCCAGCCCAGATGGGTGACATCCAGTGGATCTGCCATGGGTAGGAAGCACAGGGTGCCAGCAATATAAATCAATACCAGCAAGTCCTGGGGTGTGGCGCGGCTGAGGATTTTCTTCTGGAAAAAGCCATATACCGCCCAGGATACCGCGGCGATCAGGATCAATCCGAGCCCCAGCAGGTAATCACTATCGGCGCCGCTCCCCAGCTCGGCGAGGCGCTGGTTGAAAAATAACAGTAGCCCCATCACCACTAGGGCCACACCGGCCCACTGTCTCGGAGAAAAGCGTTCATTAAGCCACAGAACACTGGAGATCAGCAGTAGTAGCGGGGCTAGCTGGATCACGATCTGTGCCGCACCAGGGGTGATGTGATTTAGGCCGCTGGCATAGGTGAGGTAATTCAACAGCAGCCCGGCCACGGCGAGTAGGGTGAACAGCAGCAGGCTGCGGCTGAACAGTGCCTTTAATTTCAATTGCCGTGCACGCCCGTAGTAGAGTCCCGCCAACAACGCCGCGCCAGCAAAACGATACCAGGTGGCGGTCTCAGGGCTGATGTGTTCCAAAAGGCCTTTGAGGGCGATGGGTAGGGCTGCCCACATAAAGACGGTGGTCAATGCCAAAGGCAGGCCGACTTTCCAGTTTGATTGCGCCATGGATCTTACGCCGCAGAGACAGCCTCCCCGGGGTGGGGAGGCGAAGGATAGATAGCAGGGGGATTAGACGTTGAAGCGGAAGTGAATTACGTCACCATCAGCGACAACATAATCTTTACCCTCCAGGCGCCACTTGCCTGCGTCTTTGGCTCCAGCCTCGCCATTGTGATCGACAAAGTCACTGTAGCTAATCACTTCGGCGCGGATAAAGCCTTTCTCAAAGTCCGTATGGATCTTGCCGGCGGCATTGGGTGCGGTGGCACCTAGCGGGATGGTCCAGGCGCGCACTTCCTTCACGCCGGCGGTAAAGTAGGTGTGCAGGCCAAGCAGTTGGTAACCGGCGCGGATTACACGGTTCAAGCCCGGCTCTTCCATACCCAGTTCTTCCAGGAATTCTTGCTTCTCATCGTCGTCCAGTTCGGCAATTTCCGCTTCAAGCTTGTTGCAGATGGGTACCAGTACAGCGTTCTCTTCAGCGGCGATGGCGGCAACGGCGTCCAGGTGCGGATTATTTTCGAAACCGTCTTCGTGCACGTTGGCAATGTACATGGTGGGCTTCACCGTGAGCAGGCTCAGTTCACGCAGGTCCGTCAGTTCATCTTCGGACAGGCCAAAGGAGCGTAGCGGCTTGGCTTCGTTCAGGTGTGGCAGGATTTTTTCCAGCAGCGCTTTCATCTTGATGGCGTGCTTGTCCTGCCCCTTGGCGGCGCGGGTAAAGCGTTGCAGAGCTTTCTCCACAGTGTCCAGGTCGGCGAGTGCCAGCTCGGTGTTGATCACTTCGATATCGGATACCGGGTGCACCTGATTGGCCACGTGGATGACATTGTCGTCTTCGAAACAGCGTACAACGTGAGCGATGGCATCGGTCTCGCGGATATTGGCGAGGAATTTGTTGCCCAGACCTTCGCCTTTGGAGGCACCTGCAACCAGTCCGGCGATATCGGTGAACTCCATGGTGGTTGGAATCACTTTCTGGGGCTTGACGATCTCCGCTAACTTGTCGAGGCGGGGATCCGGCACTGGCACTACGCCGGCGTTGGGCTCGATGGTGCAGAAGGGGAAGTTCTCTGCGTCGATTCCCGCTTTGGTCAGTGCATTGAAGAGGGTGGATTTGCCCACGTTAGGCAGGCCGACAATACCGCAAGTAAAACCCATGGTGATATTTTTCCGTTTGCCTGAGGCGCGTACCGCGCGCTCTGCTAATTGCGTTTGAAGTCCGGTAGTGATTGCGCTGGCGGGAGTCTGGGCGGGCTGGGTAGCGCGGCCTCCGAATGATCCGGGCCAGCCGGGAAAATACCGGCAATTTGGCGCAGCACACTATCGAGATTTCCGGGGCAAAAGGCAAGCCGCCCGGTGGGATCTATTTGGCGGTGTGCAGCGTTTTCATGGCTGCGCCCCAGTCGCCGTTGGCGGCGGTGGGCAGCACGTCGATCGAGTGATCGATGGCGTCAGCCAGAGTTTCCTGTTCCGCCCTGGGGGCGCGCTGAAGGACAAAGCGCGCCACCTCGCTAGCGCTACCGGGGTGGCCGATGCCGAGTCGCAGGCGCATAAAGTCCCGGTTGTTGCCCAGAGCGGCAATAATATCCCGCAAGCCATTGTGTCCGCCGTGACCACCGCCAGCTTTCAGGCGCGCGATACCGGGGGCCAGGTCCAGCTCATCGTGAGCGACCAATATGGCTTCCGGGGGAATTTTGAAGAAGTTCGCCAGTGGGCCTACAGCCTGGCCACTGCGATTCATATAGGTGGTGGGAATCAGCAGCCGGACTTCCCGGTTGCCGATCCGCACACGGCCGGTGAGGCCGTGGTATTTGCTGTCGGAGCTGAGCTGAGTGCCGTGGCGGCGTGCCAGTTCGACAACAAAGTCGGCACCGGCGTTATGTCTTGTCCGGTCATATTCCGGCCCGGGGTTGCCCAGGCCGACAATCAACTGGATGGGAGTATCCGGTGCCGCAGCCAAGGTGATTACTCTTCGCCTTCGCCGGCTTCTTCGGCTTCAGCTTCAACAGCGCCGCGAGGCTTGTGAATAGAAGCTACAACCAGGTTGTGGTCTTCGCCGTGGCTCAGATCTGCAGACTCAACACCTTCCGGCAGTTTCAGGTCGGAGATGTGCAGGATGCCATCCAGTTCCAGGTCCGCCAGGTCTACCTCGATGAACTCGGGCAGTTTACCGGCAGGAGCATTTACTTCCAGCTCGGTCAGGGTGTGAGAAACGATGCCGCCGGCCTTAACGCCTTTACAGGTTTCTTCGTTGAGGAAGTGCAGGGGCACTTTCACGTGTACTTTGGTGCTGGCGGAAACGCGCTGGAAGTCAATGTGCAGAAGCAGCTGCTTTGCGGGGTGACGTTGCAGATCGCGCAGAATAACTTTCTCTTCTTTGCCGTCGACGTCGATGGTCAGCATGGAGGAGAAGAAAGCTTCGTTTTCCAGGGCCTTGAACAGGTCCTTTTGCAGCAGGGATACGGACTGCGGCTCAACTTCGCCACCGTAAACGATGCCGGGTACACGGCCTTCCAGGCGACGCAGGCGGCGGCTCGCACCTTTCCCTTCATCGCTGCGAGCAATGGCGTTCAGTTTGATATCAGACATGGGTAAAACCTCGGGTTGTCTGTCCAGAGAGACCTGCGACCGGACCGCTCTGGCGTTAGTGTAAATTGGGCGCTTGCCCAGAAGTAATAGCCCGGCAGTGCCGGGCGGGCGCGTATTCTACGGGAATCAGTCCCAAACGAAAAGTGCCCCGCTGCTGCGGGGCACTTTTCTATTTGCCGATAAGGAGTCCTTAGCGGAACATCGCAGAGAGGGATTCCTCATTGCTGATACGGCGCATGGACTCGGCCAGCATGGCAGACAAGGTCAGCTGGCGAATTTTTGGTGCTTTCTCCATTTTGTCACCCAGCGGGATGGAGTCGGTAACCACCAGCTCATCCAGAACGGAGTTGTTCAGGTTGCTGATGGCATTGCCGGAAAGTACTGGGTGGGTACAGTAGGCGACAACTTTCTCGGCGCCGTGCTCTTTCAGGGCGTTGGCGGCGTTGCACAAAGTGCCAGCGGTGTCGACCATATCGTCTACCAGCAGGCAGGTGCGGCCACTAACTTCACCGATGATGTTCATCACTTCGGCAACGTTGGCGGCGGGGCGGCGTTTGTCGATGATGGCTAGGTCGCAGTCGAGGCTCTTGGCCACGGCGCGGGCACGAACAACACCGCCAATATCGGGGGATACCACAACCAGGTTCTGGTACTTTTGGCGCTCGATATCGTCGAGCAACACGGAAGAGCCGTAAACGTTATCCACAGGCACATCGAAAAAGCCCTGAATCTGCTCGGCGTGCAGGTCGACAGTCAGCACACGGTCGATACCCACGCTCACCATCATATCGGCAACCACTTTTGCGGAAATTGGTACACGCTGGGAGCGCACGCGACGGTCCTGGCGGGCGTAGCCGAAGTAGGGAACCACTGCGGTAACGCGGCCGGCTGAGGCGCGGCGCAGGGCGTCAACCAGTAGGATTAGCTCCATCAGGTTTCGATTGGTGGGCTGGCAGGTGGATTGCACTACGAAAACGTCGCGACCGCGCACGTTGTCGGTAATTTCAACTGCAATCTCGCCGTCGGAGAAGCGCTTGACCGTGGCTTCGCCCAGGGGGATCGCCATATGGTCGACAATTTTCTGCGCCAGTTCCGGGTTTGCGTTGCCGGTGAAGACCATTAAGTCAGCCACTGCGAGTTCCTTTAATTCTGTCTTGAAGTGAGTTGAAGTGTAGATGCCGGCATAATTTGCTAGCAGTTAGGATGCGATAGCACCACTTTTTATAGGGGGCGATAGAGCGGATAGCGAAGCTGTTAAAGGTGCTGGCCGTGGCTCCTGGTCACCCAGGTGGTTGCTTTTATATTCGGAAAGCCTCCGGGTCGACGGCAGGGAGTTGCATGCAAAACTGCCTTCGACATTATTCTTTAGAATTCGGGGGTAGGCTTCTTGTAGCCCGCTACGAGTGGCCTCGGCCGGTTGGGTCAGTGTCGACTGAAACATGTCGGAACCGGTTTTTGCTGGTGCCACTGTATAAAAGGAAAATGGCTGGGGCGGAAGGATTCGAACCTTCGCATGACGGGATCAAAACCCGCTGCCTTACCGCTTGGCTACGCCCCAGTATCTTTCCTCAATTGCTTGAGGTTAATTTCGCGAGCTGCTGATGTGTCGGTGAAGTCTGTACACCGGCCGCAACAAAACCCTGCCATTTTCGCGGTAGCCTGACAAGTGCCGATCGGGCTGCTTGCTCAGTTTCGAAGGCGGCAAAAACGCAACCTCCGGTGCCGGTGAGTTGTGCTGGCGCAAATTGCTGCAGCCACTCTCGGGCATCGCGAACTTCAGGGTAGAGACTCTCAACAAGTTCCTGGCAGTCGTTACCGGAAAAAGCTTCCAGTTTTTTACTGCTGAGTGGCGTTTCATTGAGCTGCCCCTCGCGAAGGGCCGCTAATGTAATTGCGTCGGAATCTCTTGTCAAACGGGAATCGGAAAAAATTTTTGCGGTACTCACCTGGCAACCGGGAGCAAGGACTAAATAGTGGCGTTTTTCTGTGCAAAGTGGTGTGAGTTTTTCTCCAACACCTTCGGCCCAGGCGGTGTGCCCTCGCACAAATACTGGAATATCTGCGCCGAGTTGCCGGCCAAGCTCGGCGAGGGTATCGATGGATAGATGGCACTGCCACAGATAGTTGAGACCGAGCAGAGTAGTGGCTGCGTCGCTACTGCCGCCGCCGATACCGCCACCGTGTGGCAACTTTTTACTCAGGCGGATATCTGCACCGGGAAGCGATTTATTCTGCCACTGCATATTTTGACGCAGCAGCAGAGCTGCGCGATAGACCAGGTTGTCCTGCTCGGGAACATCCAAAGTGCCTGCATCCACACGGATACTGCCGTCGTCCAGCAGGGAGAACTCAAGACTGTCGCCGTAATCGAGTATTTGAAAGAGAGTTTGTAGTTCATGGTAACCGTCGGGGCGACGGCCGAGTATACGCAGAATCAGGTTGAGTTTTGCGGGGGCGGGTAAGGTCAGCATGCGGGAATGTTGGGCCGGTTAATTCTGTTGGGCGCATCATACCCGGATGCCGGGGCTTCGGCATTTAAAAAGCCCAGTCCTTAATTACCAGAGTGACTTGTACCGGCCCGGCGGCACCGTTGGTCTGGGCTTTAATACGTGTGGGAAGTAAGTAAGGGCCGTTTTGGCGATAATCGCTGAACCGCAACGACCAGCCGGATTGTTGCAGGCTCTGTAGCTCGCCCTGGCCGTTGTGTTTTTCAGCGCCTCTTGGCCCGGGCGCGGGAAGACCGCGTACCCAGTAGAACATTTCCCTAGCGGGCAGCGGCCAGCCCAGAGTTTGCTGGGTGAGTTGGGCGGCATCGCGGGCGACTACCGGCGCTTCATTACCGCGCACCAGGCTGACACCGCCAGCGGAACCGGAAATTATCGTAGTACCAGCACCCAAGGGGCCGCTTAAGTGAATGCGAAAATTTTGCGGGCCACTCTGTTGCCAGGTCAAATTGGCACTGCCGTTATCTGCCGGAGAGCGCACGCCGAGTTTTCCTTTGATAGTCCACTGCTTGAGTTGGGCTACCGAGGTGGGAGCTGCAGTTTCGCCGGGGGGCTCCTGAGCAACGGGCTCTTTGGTCTTTTGGCCAGCACAGGCGGAGATCAGCAGAGTCAATGCTGTTGCCAGGAGTAAATAAAACTTACGGGTAGCGGCGTCAGTTGTCGGATACATGTTGTTCCAGTGTTTCTTTGATTTGCAATCGTTTCATCGCAGCCGGAATAATTTTGCTCTCTGGATTGGCGGCCAGCCCATCGTTCCAGACTTTGAGAGCCGCTTCGCGATCCCCCTGGACCCAGAGTACCTCACCCAAGTGGGCAGAGATTTCGTGATCCGGCAGTTTTTCCAGGGCTTTGCGCAAATATTTTTCCGCGTCGCGATAATTCCCCAGACGGTACTGCACCCAGCCCATACTGTCGATAATGGCTGGATCCTCCGGTTCCAGCTCCAGAGCCCGGCTGATAAGTTGCAGGGCTTCCTGGCGGCGGGTCTCATCGTCGATCAGTTTGTAGCCCAGTGCATTTAATACCGTGGCGTTATCCGGGTCGCGTTCCAGTAGTGTACGCAGGTCCTTCTCAAACGCTGCGGCATTGCCCAGCTGGTCGTTGAGCAGGGCGCGGCTATACATCAGGCGGCCGCTGTTATTCAGTTTAGAAATGGCCTGGTTTGCCACTTGTAGGGCCATCTGTGGCTCACCATTCCTGCGCAGCAGTTCGACCTCCATCAGGAAAAAATGTTCTACCTGTCCGGGGTGTCGCTCTCGCAACTTGGCAAACCACAGGCTGTTCTCACGGTGTTTACCGCTGGCTGCGAGTAGCTTGGTGCCCTTGGTGATGGCCTCCACGTAATCGTTGCCGGGCTGCACTTGTTGGAAGTGAACGGCGGCAGTGTCGTTGTCCCCCCGCTTCTGCGCGAGGCCGCCCAGGTAAAAGTGTGCCGCCGATTCGTGTTGTTTTAGTTCCAGTAGACGGTCGAGCAGGGGTTTGGCTTCACCGAGCTGGTTGGTTTCATAGTGAATCAACGCCAGGGATAAAATCAGGTTGCCGTCCTCTGGACGCTGTTTAACTAATTCGGCGAATTGTTGGCGAGCAAGATTGAGGTCTTCGCGAATAAGCAGGCGCGCGTATTGTAGGCGCAGGCGGGTTTCCTCAGGATAAATTTTGACTAAATTTTCCAATAATTGAATGGCTTCGTTGCGTCTATCCAAGTCCACCAAAAGATGGCTTTGTAGCAGCGGTGCATCGATTTGTTCGGGGTGTTGTTCCTGAATGTGGCGTACCAGTGCGAGGGCGCGCCTGTACTGCTTCGCATCACGCAATACCATGGCATAGGCCATAACGACTTCATCGTTATTGGGGTAAACCTCAGCCAGCCGGGCAAATTCAGCACGAAGTTGTTCATCGAGTTGTTGATGGCCGATGGCGGTGGCGGCGAGAGATTGCATCGGTGCTTTGCCGCCGAGAGCGAGCGCTCTCTCAGCGTGTTTCATGGCCTCTAAAAACTCTCCAGACAAGGTGAGCTCTGCGGTCAGTGCCAGTTGGGCATCCGCATTGTCCGGCTCCAGCTCAGCCCACAACTGTGCCGAACGCAGTGCGGCCTGACGCGCATTGAGAAAGCGTGCGATGCGGGTTGCACGCGCTGCCACGCCTGCATCTTTAGTAACTTCAGCCTGGTGGTAGTAGTTGGCCAGGGCCACATCGTACTGTTCGCGTATACCGGCGACTTCGGCTACCAGCAGTGTGTAAAACGTATCTATGGGGAAGCTGCGCGCTGCATCCTCCCCGGCAGCGGCCGCCCCTTCATCGCGGTGCTGTTCCCGAGCTGAAGGCTCGGTTTCCTCATTGGTTGTCGTTTCAGGCGGCATTTGGGCGCAGGCACTCAGTAGGTAGACGAGGGATAGGCAGAGCGCACCGAGTGATAGAGTTTGGTTTTTGAGGAGGGGGAGCGGACGACGGGGTGGAAGCATAGATCGTATCCATACATGGCTGCTACTGGGATGCAGTGTCAGAGTGGCGTGTTTTAAACGTTTATCGCCATATAATTCTAGCCGTGAATCCGCTTCTGGAGCGCGGGCCCTGGGCCGGTTATTCAAATCAGCGCATAATTAAACCGCCTCATCAGCTTGCAAGCAAAGCGGTGGCCCGTGAAAATGCGCCCCGAATGCGGATGACGCGCCTCTAGATTTAGCCGACGGAATTCTATGCCAATTGTTACCCTGGGGATCAACCACGACAGTGCGCCAATCGAGGTGCGCGAACGGGTCGCTTTTGCACCCGAGGTGATGTCCGGTGCCCTGGGGGATGCGCGCAAGGCGCTCGACTGCCGGGAACTCGCCATTCTTTCCACCTGTAATCGCACTGAAATCTACGGCAATGTGGAGGCGGAGCCGCTGCTGCAGTGGCTGGCCGAGTACCATCAGGTACCGCTGGAGCAGCTGCGAGGTTGCAGCTATATCCACAGTGGTGAGGCGGCGGTGCGCCATATGATGCGCGTCGCCTGTGGGCTCGATTCAATGGTCCTTGGGGAGCCGCAAATTCTTGGCCAGATCAAGTCCGCCTATGCGGTGGCGCGGGAGTCTGGCAGTGTCGGCAGCGAATTGCACCGGGTTTTCCAACGGGTATTTACCGTGGCGAAAAAGGTGCGCACAGAGACGGCGATTGGTGAAAACCCCGTCTCTGTTGCCTATGCGGCAGTATCCCTGGCTTCGCGTATTTTTACCGACCTGAAGCAACAGACTGCATTGCTGATCGGTGCCGGTGAGACGGTGGAACTGGTGGCGCGCCACCTGTTAGATCAGGGCATTAAGCAGCTGATTGTGGCTAATCGGACTCTGAGTCGCGCGCAGTCTTTGGCGGAAAATTTCGGTGCTGAAGCGATACTGTTGGCAGATATTCCCGAGCACTTGTCCCGCGCCGATATCGTGATCAGCTCCACCGCCAGTCAGCTGCCGATTTTAGGGAAGGGGGCGGTGGAATCCGCGCTGCGCAGGCGCCGTCACAGCCCCATGTTTATGGTGGATATCGCGGTGCCACGGGATATTGAAACCGAGGTCGGCGAGCTGGACGATGTCTACCTGTACAGTGTTGACGATCTGCGCGGCGTGATCGATGAGGGGATGCGCTCCCGCGAACGCGCCGCCGAGGCCGCCGGGGAGATTGTAGATAGCGCTGCAGCGGAATTTACCAAAGAGGGCCTTGCTCTCGGAGCGGTGGACACGATTCGCAGCTACCGCCAGCGCGCACAGCAGATAAGTGGCACCGAACTTGAGCGGGTACTGCTGCAGCTCGATAAGGGCGATGACCCCAGGCGTCTGCTGGAGCAGCTGGCCCGTTCACTGACCAACAAATTGATCCATGCTCCCACGATCAGCCTGAAAAAAGCGACTGCGGATGGCGATCTGGAGCGGCTGCGTATCGCCCGCGAAGTGGTGGGGCTCGATGACCTCGCCGATACCGAATTAGAGAAAAAACAGAAATGAAAGAATCCCTATTGAACAAGCTGGAGAATCTGCAGGAGCGCCACGAAGAAGTTTCCGCGCTGCTTGGTGACGCCAGCATAATTTCCGATCAGGATCAGTTCCGTGAGCTATCGCGGGAGTACTCCGAGCTGGAAGAAGTGGTCAAGTGTTACGGCCGTTACAAACAGCTGAAAGAGGATATGGCTGCGGCGCGGGAAATGCTCGGCGAGAGCGACCCAGAGATGCGTGAAATGGCCCAGGAGGAGCTGCGTGAGGCAGAGGTCCAGGTGGAGCCCATGGAGCGCGAGCTGCAAACCCTGCTGCTGCCCCGGGACCCCAATGACCGCAAGAATGTCTTCCTGGAAATTCGCGCCGGCACCGGCGGTGACGAAGCGGCGATCTTTTCCGGCGATCTTTTCCGCATGTACTCGCGTTACGCCGAAAAACAGGGCTGGCGTATCGAAATTGTCAGTGAGAATGCTGGTGAGCATGGCGGCTACAAAGAGATTATCACCCGTGTGGCCGGTGAAGATGTTTACGCCAGGCTGAAGTTTGAATCTGGTGCACACCGTGTGCAGCGGGTGCCGGAAACCGAATCCCAGGGGCGTATTCACACTTCCGCCTGTACCGTGGCGGTAATGCCGGAGCCAGACGAGCGCGACGCGATCGAGATCAATAAGGCTGATCTGCGTGTGGATACCTACCGCGCTTCGGGAGCTGGTGGTCAGCACGTCAACAAAACCGACTCCGCTGTGCGCCTGACGCACCTACCCACCGGCATCGTGGTGGAGTGTCAGGACGAGCGGTCCCAGCATAAAAACAAGGCCAAGGCGATGGCACTATTACAGGCCAAGCTTTCCAGCGAGCAAGAGGCGGCTGCTGCACAGGAGATCTCTGATGCCCGTCGTAGCCTGGTGGGTAGCGGCGATCGTTCCGAGCGCATTCGCACCTACAACTACCCCCAGGGGCGTGTAACCGATCACCGTATCGGTCTGACCTTGTACAAGCTCGATGAAGTGATGCAAGGTGCCCTGGAAGAGGTGATTGAGCCGCTGCGTACCGAACACCAGGCGGATCAGCTGGCGGCGATGGGACAGTAGTTGCCGTGTTGTGTGGCGATATTGGGTAGCGTTTTCCTATGAGTAGTGTGAAGGATAATCTCGCCCGCAGTATTGAACTCATCGACAGCGAGTCAGCGCGACTCGACGTAGAGGTCCTGTTGGCACATATTCTCGGCCGCGAGCGCAGCTGGCTGTATACCTGGCCCGAGTACGAGCTGAGCACGAGTGAGCAGAGTGAGTTCGATGGACTGCTGACGCGTCGTAAAGAGGGTGAACCTGTGGCTCACCTGACCGGTGAGCGGGAGTTTTGGTCTCTCACCTTGAGGGTCGATGCCTCTACATTAATTCCCCGCCCGGATACTGAACTGCTGGTGGAAGCCGCGCTGGAACTCTGCCCTGAAGAGAAATTGCGCGCACTCGACCTGGGTACTGGTAGTGGGGCAATTGCCCTGGCATTGGCCTCAGAAAAACCGGGATGGCAGATTATTGCGGCGGAGAAGTCCCCCGCTGCCCTGGCGTTAGCGGAGGATAACCGCAGGCGCCTCGGTTTCACCAATGTACAGATCCTGGAAAGTGACTGGTTTACCCAGTTGCCGCCCCAGCAATTTGGCCTGATCGTCAGTAACCCCCCCTATATCGATGCAGCGGATCCTCATCTGGCCCAGGGCGATGTGCGTTTCGAGCCACACTCTGCGCTAGTGGCTGAGCGCCATGGGCTGGCGGATATTGAAGAAATCGCCAATTGCGCGGGAAGTTTTCTGCAAGACGGCGGCTGGCTGATGGTAGAGCACGGTTGGCAGCAGGCAGAATCCGTACGGGAAATTTTTATTGCTGCCGGTTACAGAGCGGTGGAGAGTCGCAAAGACTATTCCGGCTGGGAGCGCATAACCCTGGGGCGAAAAAACTAGCCGGGCGGGTATTACTAGGATTTAAAAGGGAGGGAGCTCATGCACGATCACGTTCACCATCGCAATGGAAATGGCGCCCTCCGCCCGCTAATTATTGCTCTGATTCTGACGCTTAGTTTTTCAATTGTTGAGGCCATCGGTGGATGGCTGTCGGGCTCCCTGGCGCTACTCGGGGATGCCGCCCACATGCTCACGGATACTTTTGCCCTGGCACTGGGTGCTATTGCTGCGGTGCTGGCAAAAAAGCCCGCAGACCGTGAATTGTCGTTTGGCTGGGGGCGTGCGGAAGTATTGGCAGCAGTGACGAATGGCCTGATTATGTTGCTGATTGTTGTGGGAATCTCCTTTATGGCGATCAACCGCCTGCGCAACCCCCAACCGGTGCACGGCAGTACGGTGATGTTGATAGCTGCGGCGGGCCTGTTGATCAATATTCTGGCGGCTTGGGTGCTACTGCGTGGCGAGCGCACGCTCAATATTCGCGGCGCATTGCTTCATGTGATGGGGGATATGCTCGGCTCAGTAGCCGCCCTGGCTTCGGGTGCGGTGATTTACTTTACTGGCTGGGTGCCGATTGATCCGCTGTTATCGCTGTTGATCTGTTTTCTGATTTTGATTTCTTGTGTGCGTCTGCTGCGTGATGCGGTGGATGTGCTAATGGAGCGTGTTCCTCGGGAATTGAGCCTGCCAGTTGTGGGGGAAGCCCTGGCCGCGGAGGTAGGTGTGCGCTCAGTACACGATCTGCATATCTGGCGTCTGGATTCCAGCACCATCTCTCTGTCGGCACACATTGTGGTGGATGATTTAAGTGCTTGGCCCGCGGTGTTGGAGCGCTTGAGGAGGACCCTGACCAAGCGCTTTGATATCGAGCATATCACTTTACAACCGGAGCCCCTGGAGCAGCCCAGCCCAAGGGTTATCGATAAAGTGAGTGGCCCGCAGTAGCGGGCTAGTCCTCGTCCCCTTGGAGGTCCGCGGCGCTATTGTCGGATACTCTTGTTTTTTGGGCATCTGGAGATTGGGGTTTTTGTGCAGCCGTCTCTTCTGGGATGACCTCTTCGGGCGGGCTGATTTGTTCCTGCGGAGCCTGGATACCGATGTGGTAGGCGGCGAAGCCAGGTTGCACCACCTGATCCAGCGCCATGCCGAGAATACGGCCGTTGTGCTGCGAGCGAATTTCTGTGCGCACATTGGTGATGGGATTGGTCACTGTGCCCAGTAGATCTCCCTTGCGCACAAACTCTCCCAACTGAACCTCACTAAAAATAATGCCGCCAGTGGAGGCCCGCTGCCAGGTGGAGTTGTAGTATACGGGCTCGGGATCACCCCATAGGCGGAACTTGCTCACCATACCCAGTTGGTTAAGCAGGGTGCGAATCCCTTTCACACTGTGGCTAACGGAGCGCTCGTCCAGCACCATCGGCGCGCCGGCTTCCAGGGTTACGGTGGGGATACCCGCATCCACCGCGGCGCGACGCAGGGTACCTTTGGCCCCGGCGCTGTGGAGTACCACAGTGGAGCCAAAACCCTTGGTCATTTTCACGATTCTGGGGTTGGTGAGGTCGCCGCGTAACTGCGGCAGGTTGGTGCGGTAAAAAGAGCCTGTGTGCAGGTCTACCACTGCATTGCAGTGGCTGATGACTTCGTGGAAAAAGGAGTTGGCAATCCGTGAGGCAGAGGAGCCATTAGGGTCTCCGGGGAAGTGCCTGTTCAGGTCGCGGCGGTCGGTGAGGTAGCGTGAGCTGCGGTGGAAGCCCTGCAGATTAACGATAGGCACGCCGATTACCGCGCCACTTAACTGTTCAGCATCGAGGTCGTACATGACCCTGCGCACCGTTTCTACGCCGTTTAATTCATCTCCATGGACCGCTGCGGTCAGGCAAAGTACCGGTCCCGGTTTGGCACCGTTGACAACCAGGACGGCGGTGGGGCTGTAGACACCCTCAAAGTGTTGACTGGGAGACCAGGCCAGGCGGGTGGAGGTTGCCGGGGTTACCTCGGCACCGAGCAAGCGCAGGGGTTTGGCCTTTTCCACTTCTATAGAAATATTGCCGGTAGGGGATGATTCTGGCTGAGTGGATGTATCTACTGTAGGCCTGGTTTGCGGCTCTTTATTTGAAGGCGGTGCTTCCAGTTCATTGATGGGCTGGTCTAACTGCAGATTTTCCGCCTGGGGCAGTGATTTCTGAGGGGGGGCTTCCCCATTGGCCTGCGTATCAATAATTGGTTCCGCGGCGCCAGTGGGTGGGCCCAGCTCGGTAATCACCGGCTGGTCCAATTGCAAGTTTTCCGCCTTTGAGATGACGCCTTCCTGCTCTTTTTCCTGTGCCTTCACGTTGGGTTTTTCTTGCTCGCCGATGGTGGCACTCACTGCCCAGGCCTGGGCTGAGGCCAAAATCAGGGCAAGGCTCAACAGGCGCCGGGGCCTGCTGGGGAAAAGGCGCGGGATCATTGGGTAACTCCGATTAACTGCTTGTGCGGGCGGTGCCGGTTATTATTGTTGCCCGGCACGCTTGGAGACTTGGAGCGCCAGTATAGTCAAAGCGTTCCCTGGGAATGTGAACCAACCTGTATTCCCCAGGTTTTGGCAATGGCTTTGCGGCTGGTTCGGCGCAGTCGAAGCGCCAATAGGATCGAGGCGGTGCCCAGGCCGATACAGACACCAGTCCAATAGCCATAAACGCCCCAGAAGTTTTCGCCCAGCCAATAGGCGCTGGAGAGCCCTACCAGCCAGTAAGAGAACAGCTGTATATACATGGGAACGCGGGTGTCTTTATAACCTCGCAGTGCTCCCCAGGCCATGGCTTGAGCGGCGTCTACCAATTGGTAGGCGGCACAGAGCAGTAGTAGGTTGGTTGCCACTGCGATAATTTCCGCATTGTTGGTATAAGCCTGCACAAACAGGTGGCGAAAGGTGATCAGTAGTACACCTGTTCCGAGGGCATACACGACGCCACTACCAATCCCCACCTTGCCGGCAAACAGTGCCCGCTTGGGGCGCTTCTGGCCGAGTAAGTGAGCCGTACGGATGCTCAGGGCCTGGGCTAGAGCCAGGGCTACCAGGTAAAAAATCGAGCCGATACTCATGCCGATTTGATGCGCTGCCACTATGGCTGCGCCATAGGGAGCGAGCAGAATCGTCAAGCTGGCAAAAAATGTGACCTCACTGGCAGCGCCGACACATACTGGCAGCCCTACAGCCAAAAGATGTTTCAAAATGGGCCAGTTGGGCCTGGGCGGTATCAGTTTTAGCTTGAGTTGGTGGTATACCGGATCTGTGGCGGCATGCCAAAACAGGGCGATAGCAATCAGGGTGCTTACCGCTGCGGTTGCCCAGCCACAGCCGGCACCGCCCATAGCTGGTATAGGGCCGGCGCCAAATACAAAGAGAATGTCCAGGGGGATATTGAGCAGGGCGGCGGCCAGATAAATACGCATGACTGGGCGCACCTGTCCCATACCCTCACAATAGCCGCGCAGTGCGGTTCCGAGGGCAAAGGGTAGGGTGCCTACCGTGAGTGCCAGGATATAACCCTGTAAAACCTGTCGAACAGGCTCCTCGGTTTTGATCCACTGGCTCCACACAGGCACGGCGAGCAGGGCGAGTAGCACTAATATGCCGCCGATCAAGCCAATCCAGAGAGCTTGGTGTAACTGGGCAGCACAACCTTCCTCATCGCGACTTCCGCGCAAGTGGGCAACAACCGGGGATACTGCAGCGAGCAGGCCGATCAGGGTAACTGCGCATACAGCCCAAATACTTGAGCCCAGCGCCAAGCCGGCCAGGTCTACCTCCCCAGCGTTACCGGCGACAATGGTATCCACAACGCCCATGCTCACCACTGCCAAGTTACTGACTACTAAGGGCCCCCCCAGAGTGGTGAGGTGGGAGAGTTCGGTGGAGATGGCGCGTCGATAAATCTTGAGCAAGGGAAAAACCAAGTTTATTAAGGCAGAGCCTGTCGATGATTTTGGTATATCAGCCAAGTTCAGCCGGGGCTGGGCAGAAAATGTTATTGAGGCAGTCGGTTGTGCCAAATGATCTTTAAAGCAGAGCGGGGGAGCTGGATGGGAGCTGACAGCAAGAATTTCCCGTCGCCATAAAGGCGGAATATTCTACGGCTAAATCATGTTTTCTCCCAGCGGCTACAGAGGAATTTCCTGCAATAATCTGGCGACTTTGTGCGGTGTGAGAAAGATACAACCGTGGCTGACGGCAACTTCTCGGTAGTGCCAGCCGGGAATCTTTTGCGCGCGCTCACCGCTTACATTGGCTGGGGGGTAGTAGGGCTTGGTGCAGCGAATAAAAGTACAGCTCGGTCCTTGCTCGGGTGGGAGTCTCATTTGGATGGGATCCAAATAAGTTTTCACGGGGTGAGGGGTCATACGCCGGCGCAGCCAATTTTGAACATCCTGCTTCTTAATCCCCATTTGCGCCGGATCTATCGGTAAAAAACAGCGGGTGCCGTGAATTTCTTTTGCCTCTGCCAGGCGTTGTGTGAGGATATCTTGCGGTAGTTGTTCGGCAAAAGCGTGATCGGGATTGGGAATGGCACCATCCAGGTAAACGAGATGGCGAATGCGCTCGGGAAGTGCGTCAGCGGTGCCGGCGGCCGCCATGCCCCCAAAGCTGTGCCCCACTAAAATCACCCGGTTTAATTCCTCAAATTCGATTACGTTCACCAGGTCTTGGATAAAGGTATCCATACCTATTGTGGGTGAAAGTAAATGATGTCTCTCTCCCAGGCCTGTCTGGGTGGGGGTGAATACCCGGTGTCCGTTGGCAGTCAGCAGCCTGGCTACGGGGCCCCAGCACCATCCCCCGAGAAATAGGCCATGAACCAGTACGTAGGTATTCACTATGCATTTACTCCATTCCGCGATTCGGAAGAACAAGCTTAGTTGGAGGCAGTGTAAGAGATGCCTGGGCCGCTCGACTAAAGTGAACACATATACTGAAAAGAGAGTGAAAAGGATGGTTCTGTTATGAATACCCTGGGTCGTTGGTATGGCTGCTTTGTGCATTGGGTGCAGAAAATCGACTGGCTCGGGCCTCTGGCACTACGGATTTATTTGGCGCCGATTTTTATTTTGGCGGGCCTCAATAAAATGGGGGATATCAATAGTGTGGCCGCTTGGTTTGGTAACCCCGACTGGGGTCTTGGCCTGCCGGCACCACTGTTTATGGCTTGGGCAGCGGCATTGACGGAGTTTTTTGGTGGTATTGCCATCCTACTGGGGTTTGCCACTAGGTTGGTGGCGATCCCCTTAATGTTTGTGATGGCGGTGGCGGCGTTTACCGCACACTGGGAGAATGGGTGGTCAGCCCTGCCTGATAAAACTCTGGTTGCTCCTTGGGAGTGGCGCGAGGACCTGATTGATGAAGCCATCACTCGCAAAGAGAAGGCTATAGAACTCCTAAAAGAGCACGGCAACTATGAGTGGTTATCCGAGAAGGGTAGTTTTACTGTTCTGAAGAACGGCATAGAGTTTTCTGCGACCTACTTCATTATGTTGTTGGCACTGTTATGTAGTGGGGCGGGGCGCTTCTTTAGTATTGATTATTGGCTGTGCCGCCACTGTAGTGGGCGAGAATCCACCTAGAGTGGTGGTATACTCGCCGATTATTTGAACATTTGAGCGAGTATTTCACTTGATAGGAAAGTTGTTCCGCCGTTCCTCCTCCTCTGAGGAGAAGACTCCCCGCCAGGGAGACGAGCACTCCCAGCAGCGTAAAAGTGGCCAGAATCCCTCTAAAAAGCCTCGTGGGGGCCAAAAAGCCGAGGGGAAGTCTGGCCAGAGCGAGGGAGGTTCGCGCCGGAGCGGCGGCAAAAGTTCCCAGAGGGGACGTCAGCGTTCTCGCTCTCCTAAGGCGGAGGCCTCGGCAACGCCCTGGTCCTTGGGTGATTTCAAGGTTCCAGAGCAAGAGGGCAAGGTCCGCTTCCATGACTTGGGCCTGCCGCCGGAGCTAATGCGCGGTATTCACGACCTGGGTTTCCAGTACTGCTCGCCAATCCAGGGCCATTCTCTACCTCACACCCTGAATGGCCACGACCTGGTGGGCAAGGCCCAGACAGGCACTGGCAAGACCGCAGCTTTCCTAATTACGGTCATTGATGATCTGTTGCGTCATCCCTTTGATGGTGAGCGCTACGCCGGTGAAGCCCGCGCCCTGATCATCGCTCCCACTCGCGAGTTGGTAATGCAGATCGCCGATGATGCCAAGGCGTTGTGCAAATACACCGACTTGGAAATCCATACCCTGGTGGGGGGGATGGATTACGATAAGCAACAGCGCAATCTGAATGAACGATTAGTGGATATTCTAGTGGCGACACCGGGGCGCCTGTTGGATTTTGTCGGCAACCGCGATTGCTTCCTGGATCAAGTGGAAGTGCTGGTGATCGACGAGGCCGACCGCATGCTGGATATGGGCTTTATTCCCCAGGTTCGTAGGATTGTACGCCAGACACCTCGCAAGACTCATCGCCAAACCATGTTTTTCTCTGCCACCTTCACCCCCGAAGTCGATGACTTAGTGGAGCAATGGACCGAAGAGCCGGTAGTGGTAGAAATTGAACCTGAACGGGTTGCTACCGATTCCGTCGAGCAGCATGTCTATCTGGCCGCTAGTGAGGAGAAGTACGCACTCCTCTACAATATTTTGCAGCGAGATGAGGTGGACAGCCTGATTGTCTTTGCCAACCGCCGCGACCAGTGTCGCCGCTTGCATGAACACCTGCTCGCCCACGGCATTTCCGCCGGTCTACTCTCCGGCGAAGTGGCACAGAACAAGCGTGTACGCACTCTCGACGACTTCAAGTCGGGTAAAACCAAGGTGTTGGTAGCCACGGATGTCGCCGGGCGCGGTATCCATATCGATGGCATTAGTCATGTGGTGAACTTCACGCTTCCTGAAGAGCCTGAGGATTACGTTCATCGCATCGGCCGCACCGGTCGTGCTGGCAAGACTGGAACATCGATCAGCTTTGCCTGTGAAGATGATGCTATGCGTCTGGAGCCGATCGAGCAGTTACTGGGACAGAAGCTCAAATGTGAAGTCCCACCCGAAGAGCTACTACAGGAGCCCCCGAGAGTCGAAGTGCGTCGCAGTGGTGGTGATAGGGACCATCGTGGAGGGCACGGTAACCGTCGCGGTGGTGGCCGGGGGCGTTCTCGCCATTGACTCCATTTAAGCTAATAGGCCGCTAAAGGCCTATTGGCGTTTCTAGTAATTGGAAACATACCTTATCTACTCAATAAGTAATGAGTGCATCAGTTTTTGCCTTTTTCCCTCTTCTGACCTCCCTTTTCTATCCTTGAACTACACTGGTATAGATTTTTCCTGTTGTTGGGATTTTCACTCCGTGGGCTGCCTCATTTGTTCAGATGTTTGACGCAGCCTTGCATTCGGATGTTTTTTTACCTATGTAAAATCAAAAAGTATTCGAATGCGAACTCTCTTCCTTCATATCGGTTTTCATAAAACTGGCTCTAGTGCACTGCAGCTTGCTCTAAAACAATCCACCAAACTATTAAGTTCAAAAGGTATAGAGTTTCTTTCCTTGGGGAAAAAGGGGAGTTCCTCTCGTACTGTCGATTTCCAGAAAAAAAATGGTCGAATGTCCTATCGTCTGAACCGGCGGCTTAGTGACTTACTGGCATCAAGTCGCGGTGATAATGTCGTTGTGTCTGCGGAGCACCTTTGTTTTCTGCATACGTTTGAAGATATTGACAGTCTCTACAAGGAGTGTCGAAGATTTTTTGACCGCTGCCAAGTCGTTGTTTATTTGCGACGGCAGGATTTACAGGCATTCTCATTTAAAAGGCAGGCTGCACGGGCGGCAGCACCTGATGTCAGCCCCTCCAGCTTGTTATTTGGGCATTGCGAAGGTGCTTTCCCACATCTCAATACTGACTTAATGGTGTATTTTGACTATTTTTCAAAGTTAAAAATATGGGCTGCAGTTTTTGGGGGAACTGCCCTGAATGTGCGGGATTTCTCTGCTGAGTTCTTGCGTGAAGGCGATGTGGTTAGTGATTTTTGCTCATTGCTTGGAGTGAATTTTTGCATCCCATCTGTTCGTGTGAATGAGGGAGTCGGTCGAAAGGAATTTCTGTTAACTAATAAGCTAATAGAGCTTGGCGTTTCTAAGTCGGAGATTAAAAAAATCAAGCCGATGATGAGGTTGGAAGTTTCAGAGCCTTTCCCTGCAAAAGTTGAGGCAGAGCGCTTCTTTAGACGATTTGAGTGCTGTAATAAATCGCTTAATAGTCATTTCCTCAAACATTCTTCGGGTTTGGCATTTAGTGATGATTTTTCTGGATATCCCGAAGAGGGAAATGACTATTTAACCCTGCAGGATTTATCCTCTTGGTTACCGCAGATTCTATCTGCCGGTGTGAGGCATCCCCAACAGTTGCGCGATGCTCTGTTAAGAGAATCTCTGCAAAGCCTGATGGGAGAGTACCTCGAAAACCCATTGTTATTACGTGAGCTTGAAGGAATTATGAGATGCTTGTCCCCCGTAATTAAGGATAAGCCAGTTGATGTGCCCCGGTTGTGGTCTCTTCGCAGCTGATTTCTACTAAAAGTGCTTTCTTATACCAGCTGGTTTTCTATTTGCGAGTCAACTGTTTATAGTGAGTGAGTACTTGGTTGGCAACTTTCTCCCAGCTGAATTTCTCTTGTACCACGGCAAGCGCGGCATTCCCCATGCGATTATTCAAATTTCGGTCATTCATTAGTTGCTTAATGGCTCCTTGTAGATCTTCCACAGAGCCAGGCCTTGTCAAAATGCCTGTAATGCCATCGTTGACAATATAAGGCGTGCCGCCAACATTTGAGGCTATCAGGGGGAGTCCCGAGGCCATTGCCTCCAGGCCGGCGATACTCATTCCCTCCATAAAAGAAGGCAGCGAAGAGGCGTTTGCGGCGCGGTAAATGTTTGACATCTCCTTGTTGCTGACATTACCGAGAAAGTGTGCGTGTCCTGAGCTTATTTTATCTTTTAGTAACTCTTTAATTTCTGCTGACTCTTTACCCTCGCCAGCAACAACCAGATATAGTTGGGGGTCATCAATCGCTGCAACTGCCGCAGCCAAAAAACGCACACCTTTTACCCGTTCGAGTCGGCAGCCGATAGCAATAACATAAGCACTTTCTGGAATCGATAATTGTTCTCTGAGGGAGGATTCTCCCGGATGAAATACAGAAGTATCTACACCATTACAGGTAAAGCTTATCGGTTTTTGGTAACCCGTTTCTCTAGTGTTGGCAATAAGGGTTTCACTGACAGCAAGTATGCTAGAAGTAATATCCAATTGTTTGCGCATCTTCTTGAGCGCTTTCTTCCCTTTTTGTGCTCTTTTGACAAATGAGGAGGTGTGATTGGTGAAAATAACGGGAACATCTAGCCCCTTGCAGGCATTTAAAGGACGCATGCCGTGCACATGCACAATGTCAACTTTACGTTCACGTACTTGTTGGTGAATTTTTCTGCGTAATAGCCAGTCGTAGAGTAGGTGACTGTCTGGCAACTTCAGGCGCTCAACAGTTACATCGTCAAAGCAGTCAGTTTCGGGAGTGTTCTCATAAGGCTTTCTGGTCAGTACGTGTACTGAGTGATTAAGCTTGGCAAGCGCTCTAGAGAGTTCGAGCACATGAGTCTGAACCCCACCGATGGAGGGTGGGAATTCATTGGTAATCATTAGGATATTCATTAACGCTTGTACTAATAATTAGGTGGGTGAGTAACTGCCTAGCCAGTGTGATGCATTTTTAGTGAGAAGCAGACTCATTCTGCCACTCACTGGAGTCAAAGAAGCATTCATCTAGAGATCAAGAGACAGACAATTACCTTGTTTCTATCTAGGCTGGGTATTGGTGAGAGTTTGTGCCAGGATCTCCCTCCCTGCGCAGTCGCTCTACCCAGAGTGCGGTACCCCCTGCCACTGCCGCAGGCATTACGAAGATATTCAAAATGGGCACCATCTTGGCCAGCATTACGCTTCCACCAAAGGCGAGGCTGGTTAGTTTGCGCCTGCGTAGTACGCTCTTTAGTTCGTCAAAAGGACGCTGGTGGTTATCGAGAGGGTAGTCAACGTATTGTATTGCCATACACCAGGCACCCCAAACTGCAGCTAATACGGCAGGGATAATTATGGTCCAGCTGGTTACTGTGGATATCAGAAAAATGATCACTCCCCAGAAAATAAAATAACCTAACTTGCGCAGTTCCCGTCCCAGTGTGCGCCATACCATCTGTATCATTGGTTCAGCAGGAGGTGCTTTACCGGTGAGAAGTTCTTCAACTTTCTCGGCCAGGAGGCCATTAAAAGGGGCCGCAATAATATTGGTGATTATCCCAAACAAATAGCCATAGGCGAGGAAAAATAAAAACAACACCAGAATTGCAATGATCCAGGCGAGCCAACGAAAAACGCTGGCGGTCCAGGCGGCACCTTTGGCCATCACGGCTTCCCACCAGGACATATTGGTAGTGTCCACTGGGGTGTGTGACAGCAGACTGCTGATAAACTCACTGAGACCGCCGAGTTGGGTAATCATGATGCCGCTGATCACGATAAATAACACTAGGTTGATCAGCAGGGGGACCAGGATAAAGGGGCGTAGTTCACGCTTGGTTAATAGGCGGGCGCCGCGCATTAGCGCGTCAATACCATGGACTGGATTTGAAGTCATAAAGTTACCTCTCGCAGGTGCGCGGCGGCCAATCAGTGTTTAGCACCGGCGGCTTTTAGTATTTCTATGTACTCGCTGCTCTGGCGGTGTTCACTAATGCGGGTTAATAAGGTTTTTCCATCCGGATCCATACTGTTGAGGTCATGACCTTCGGCGAGAAATAGTTGTACAAAAGTGGCAAAACTCTCCGCTTTCATACTGCGGTAGGCGCGTTCAAGTAAATGGAAATCCCGGTTGGTATTTTTTGGTGCTTCCCCCACCAGAAAACCGGCAATTCGCTCCTCGTCAAATACTTCACCGAGGACTTTTTGTTTGTCTTTTTTTAGGCTCAAAATCTTTTCCTTAGTTAAGTGAAAGAAGCCAGGTAGATTGAACCTGGCCGCAGGTTAAAAAGGTTTAAAGGAGAGCGTCGAGCTTATCCTTGAGGATCTTGTTGATCATCTGTGGATTCGCCTGACCCTTCGAGGCTTTCATGATTTGGCCGACAAAATAGCCCATCATCTTGGGCCGCTTGGATTCGTCGGCTTTGCAGTAGTTATCTACTTGTACGCTGCTTGCAGCAATAACTGCCTCTACCATCTCTTCTATGGCGCCGGTATCAGATACCTGCTTGAGACCACGCTTTTCGATAACCTCATCCGCACTACCCTCTCCCTGTGCCATAGCTTCAAAAACCTGTTTGGCAATCTTGCTGGAGATGGTGTTGTCTTTGATACGCATGATTAAGCCGGCGAGTTGCTGGGCGCTAACCGGGGAATCCTGTATAGAGATTTCCTGACGATTCAGCAGTGCGGCTAACTCACCGGTAATCCAGTTAGCGGTGAGTTTTGGTTCTCCGCAGGATTTGCATACTGTTTCAAAGTAGTCGGCGCTGGCGCGCTCCTGAGTGAGTTGGTCAGCGTCGTAGGCAGATAAGCCGTACTCTGACTGGAAGCGCTCGGCTTTGGCATCGGGCAGCTCAGGAAGTAGTTCACGCAGTTGCACGACATAGTTATCGGTGAGTACTACGGGTAGTAGGTCTGGGCAGGGGAAATAGCGATAGTCATTGGCAACTTCTTTACTGCGCATGGAGCGGGTTTCATTTTTATCCGCGTCGTACAGTCGGGTTTCCTGCACTATGCTGCCACCATCTTCGAGAATATCGATCTGACGCTCGGCTTCAACTTTGATAGCTCGCTCAACAAAGCGGAAGGAGTTGATGTTTTTAAGCTCGGTGCGAGTGCCCAGCTTTTCCTCTCCCTTTAATCGCACAGAGACGTTGGCATCACAGCGGAGAGAGCCTTGAGACATATCTCCATCGGAGATGCCCAGATAGGTGACGATACTGTGGATTTTTTTCAGGTAGGCAACCGCTTCGGCGGCGCTGCGCATATCGGGCTCTGAGACAATTTCTATCAGAGGTGTGCCCGCGCGGTTTAAATCGATTCCAGACATGCCGTGGAAGTCTTCATGCAAGGATTTGCCCGCATCTTCTTCTAGGTGGGCGTGGTGCAAGCGTACTTTTTTACTACTGCCATCCTCTAGATGAATTTCAACTTCGCCAGCCCCAACGATAGGTTGCTCCAACTGGGTTGTCTGGTAGCCTTTGGGGAGATCTGGGTAAAAATAGTTTTTACGCTCAAAAACAGAGCGTTTACCAATATCCGCATTCATCGCCAGGCCAAACATAACCGCATAACGAAAGGCTTCCTCATTAGGGACAGGCAGGGTACCGGGCATGGCCAAGTCAACGGCGCAGGCCTGGCTATTCGGTGCCGCACCGAAACGGGTACTAGCGCCAGAAAAAAGTTTGGATTGGGTGGATAACTGCACGTGAATTTCCAGCCCGATAACGATTTCCCATTTCACGATAGATCTCCTTATACGGCGCTGGCTTGGTGCCAGTCGGTAACCTGTTGGTATTGATGCGCAACATTGAGCATGCGGGATTCGTCCAGATAGTTACCGGTAATCTGAAGTCCTACAGGCAAATTGTTTACCAATCCACAGGGGATAGACATGCCTGGTAGGCCCGCCAAATTGGTGGCGATGGTATAGATATCTTCCAGGTACATGGCTACCGGATCAGCCCCCTTGGCTCCCAGCTCAAACGCAGGGGAGGGTGTGGTAGGCCCCATAATGACATCGACTTTTTCAAAGGCCTGTACAAAATCCTGCTTGATCAGTCGGCGCACCTGCTGGGCCTTGTTGTAATAAGCATCGTAATAGCCAGCGGATAGCGCGTAGGAGCCAACCAGAATGCGGCGCTGGACTTCTTCGCCAAAGCCCTCACCGCGGGAGCGCATATATAAATCTCGTAAATCTTTGGGGTTTTCACAGCGATGGCCATAGCGCACCCCGTCGAAGCGGGATAGGTTGGCGGAGGCCTCGGCTGGGGCTATGACGTAGTAAGCCGGAATAGCCAACTCAGTATGTGGCAGACTGATATCCACCAGCTCGGCCCCGAGTTTTTCAAACTCCTTAAGGGCATCTTGTACGCGGGCGGCTGTTTCAGCATTCAAGCCTTCCCCAAAGTATTCTTTAGGGACTCCGATTTTGAGGCCGGCGATAGAGTCGCTCAGTCCCGCGGTGAAGTCTTCATGCGGACGGTTCAGGCTGGTGGAATCTTTTGGGTCGTGGCTGACCATAGCAGACAACAGATAAGCGGCATCCTCAGCATTGCGTGCAATAGGGCCTGCCTGATCCAAGCTGGAAGCATAGGCGACAATACCCCAGCGGGATACACGGCCGTATGTAGGTTTAAGGCCGGTGGTATTGGTCAATGCGGCGGGTTGTCGAATGGAGCCGCCGGTATCTGTGGCCGTGGCTCCAGGTACTAGCAGCGCCGCTACTGCTGCAGCGGAACCTCCGGATGAGCCGCCCGGTACACAACGGGTATTCCAGGGGTTTTTTACTGGGCCGTAATAGCTGCTTTCGTTGGAGGAGCCCATGGCGAACTCATCCATATTGGTTTTGCCCAGAGTTACGGTGCCGGCGCCGTTGAGGTTTTCCACTATGGTGGCATCGTAAGGCGGAATAAAATTGTCCAACATCTTTGAAGCACAACTGGTGCGTATGCCATTGGTGCAGATGATGTCTTTATGAGCAACTGGCACTCCGCACAGGGTGGGTGCTTCGCCTTTGGCAATACGTTGATCGGCGGCTTCGGCCTGCGATAGGGCGAGTTCTTCGGTTACGGTAATAAAGCTGTTATAGCTGCTGTCTAGTTGTTGGATTCGTGCAAGTAGATGGCGAGTTAACTCCATACTGGAGAATGCCTTGCTCTGCAGGCCGCGGATCATCTCGGCGATAGTAAGCTGGTGCATGTTATTCCCTTAAAGGCTTTGGGCGGGCTCAGGGCGAAATCGAATAATTGGGTGCTTGCCTGGGGGCCTGTTCAGTCGATGACTTTGGGGACTAGATAAAGCCCTTCTTCAGATTGGGGGGCCAAGTTCAGGAAACTCTGGTGCTGGTCAGTCTCTGTTACCTTGTCGGCTCGCAGGGTCTGCACTTCATCAAGTGGGTGCGCCATGGGTACGACCCCATCGGTGTTGACGGCCTGTAACTGGTCCACCAGTTGAAGAATATCGCCGAGGCGGCCGCTGACTTCCTCAATGGTTTCTTCGGATATGGCGATGCGAGCGAGTTCCGCCAGCTTCTCTACGGTTTGCGTATCCACAGCCATGGCAATAGAGCTCCTCCGGCTTCAGTTGCGAATCTGGGTTGCTCCGTATAAGGACGGGGCAGGGCCGGCAAATTTAGCACAATAGGCCGCTATTCTCACCGGCTCAGCTGTAGGGGGAAATCTGCAATCGATTAGCCGGGCTTCAGCCTTGCCCTGAACCGGTGCCGTTGTTAGAGTTTGCTCAATCCTGCCGGGCGCTCAGAGACTCCGGCGTATTGCGTAAATTCCGATTCGAAATGCGGCTCGGAACTCAGAATTATTTGCGCGGACTAACTAGGATTTGTATCCATAAAATAAGCCGCGCCCGCAGTGCCCGATCTGGGGGCTGACAATTAGTACAAGGTAATCGAATTCCATGTTTAAACGCTTGCGGGGCATGTTCTCCAGTGACCTCTCCATTGACCTGGGAACCGCCAATACGCTGATTTACGTTCGCGATCGCGGCGTAGTACTCGACGAGCCCTCTGTCGTCGCAATCCGTCACTACAATGGCCAGAAAATCGTTGAGGCAGTTGGAGTGGAAGCCAAACGTATGCTCGGCCGCACCCCCGGTAATATCACAGCGATTCGCCCACTGAAGGACGGGGTGATTGCCGATTTCCAAGTGACTGAAAAAATGTTGCAGCACTTTATCAAGAAAGTGCATGAAAACAGCTGGATGCGCCCAAGTCCCCGTGTGCTGGTATGCGTACCCTGTCAGTCCACCGAAGTGGAGCGTCGTGCAATTCGCGAATCTGCTTTGGGTGCCGGTGCCCGCGAAGTATCCCTGATCGAAGAGCCGATGGCGGCGGCGATTGGTGCTGGCCTGAACGTGGAGGAGGCCAGCGGTTCAATGGTGGTGGATATCGGTGGTGGTACGACTGAGATTGCTATTATCTCCCTCAATGGCGTGGTCTACTCCGACTCTGTGCGCATTGGTGGCGACCGTTTTGATGAAGCCATCGTCAACTATGTACGCCGCAACTACGGTAGCGTAATCGGTGATGCTACTGCTGAGCGTATTAAGGAAGAAATTGGCTGTGCCTACGCGGGCAGTGAAGTTCGTGAGATCGATGTACGCGGCCGAAACTTGGCGGAAGGGGTGCCCCGTAGTTTTACCTTGAATTCCGATGAAATTCTTGAGGCCTTACAAGAGCCGCTAACTGGTATTGTACAAGCGGTGAAAAGTGCCCTTGAGCAATCTCCCCCCGAGCTGGCTTCGGATATCGCTGAGCGCGGCATGGTATTAACCGGCGGTGGAGCCTTGCTGCGGGACCTGGATCGCCTGCTGATGGAGGAGTCAGGTCTGCCAGTGATCGTTGCTGATGATCCCCTTACCTGTGTTGCCCGCGGTGGTGGCAAGGCCCTGGATATGTTGGATCGCAGCCGTTTGTACCTGATGTCCAACTGAGTGGATTGAAGCTGGCGGGTTTTCCTAACAATTAGTGAGGTAGCCCTGCCGGCGGTTAGTTTCACGTTTCAGTGACATCCGATATATTGTGAGATCAATAATCATTGACCTGTACAAAGGTGGCTGCCCTTGAAACCGCTTTTTACCCGCGGCCCCTCCCCTGAGTTCCGCCTTCTATTATTGGTGCCGCTAGCAATCGCCTTGATTGTTGCAGACCACTACACCAATTGGTTCCAGTCTACTCGCGAGCGTCTTTCTAGTGTTACAGCGCCTCTTTACTGGATCACTGGTGCTCCAGAGCGTGTTGGCGATTGGGCTGGGGAGCAGTTTCGCTCCCGCGAGGAGCTGCTTGAAGAAAATGACCGTCTCAAGCGTCAAGTATTGCTGTTGGAGCAGCGCAGCCAATTATTGGCTGCGGTCAAGGCGGAAAATACGCGTTTGAAGGAGCTGATGAATTCGGCAGAAATGGTTGATGACCGAGTGCTGGTGGCCCAGGTTATCGGTGTCTCACCGGACCCCCTTGAGCATGTGCTGTTGATCGATAAAGGGCGCGATCATGGTATTGATGTGGGCACACCGGTGATGGATGCGAGTGGTTTGCTCGGGCAGGTGATTGAGGCTGGGGATGCGTTCAGCCGGATTCTCCTGATCACTGATTCCAGCCACGCAATTCCTGTCCAAGTGTTACGCAACAGTATGCGTGCCGTCGTTGAGGGCACCGGTGACCTCTATCGCCTCAAGCTCAGGCATCTTGCGAATACCAGCGATATCCGCGAGGGTGATCTGCTACTCAGTTCCGGTCTCGGTGGACGTTTTCCCGCAGGCTACCCAGTGGGCGAGGTTATGTCGATCTCCCGAGACCCGGGTCAACCATTTGCCGAGGCGGAAGTGCTCCCGCGCGGGCGTATGAGTCGCAGCCGCTTTGTTTTGGCGGTAATCGGGAGTGGGGGGCAGGGCCTTGCAAGCGAATAATCGCTGGTTTATCACGCTCACGCTCTTTCTCTCGATGTTACTTGTGGTTATGCCTTTACCACAGCAGTGGCTGTGGTTCCGACCAGCGTTTCCGGCCCTATTGGTTATTTTCTGGGTTACTCGTATGCCTCAGGCCTTGGGCGTTGGTTTTGCCTGGCTGGTGGGTATCCTGGAAGATCTGATCAGCGGAGCCAGTCTCGGTACCCATGCATTGGCTCTGGCAGTTTTGGCCTATTTCAGCCTATTAACCTACCAGCGTACCAGGGCCTTTAATCCAGCTCAGCAGCTTCTATGGGTGTTTGTTTTGGTGGGTATCCACCAGGTTGTGGGTAACTGGGTACATGGTTTGGAGGGAAAAACTGTTCCCGGCCTGACTTTCTTATGGCCGGCACTCACCACGGCCCTGCTATGGCCTTGGGTTGCTCCGCTATTGCATCGCCTCTGCAGTCGGCTGCAGGTTCGTTGAGCGTCTCGTCAGTCTGTAAATCAATGTAAAATTCTGATCATTTTTCGATCAGTATCGCTATAATCAGCCGCTGACCCACAGGGAATATGTAGTACAGTGACAAATATCACCTCTTCGAACCGTCTTCTTCTTGCTTCGGGGTCGCCACGTCGAGCCGAATTGCTGGAGCAAATAGGCGTTGTGTTTTCCCAATGCCCGCCCTCGGTGCCTGAGCAGAAAGAAGCTTTAGAGACTCCCCAAGAATATATTCAGCGCTTGGCGCAGGAAAAATCTGTGGCTGGGTTATTGGCGACACCAGAACAGGCCGGGCTCTGGGCCCTGGGGGCCGATACAGTCGTACTTTGTGGTGAGCGTCTCCTGGAGAAACCGCGGGATTTTACTGACTTTGAGTCCATGATGTCGGCCCTATCGGGCAGAGAGCATTCTGTGCTGACTGCGATTTGTCTTCGCAGTCAGCACAGGCAATTCAGCTGTCTGGTGGAAACCCGGGTGCGCTTTCGCCAGTTATCAGTCCAGAGTATTCAAGACTATTGGCACACCGGTGAGCCCGCCGATAAAGCTGGAGGATACGGTATTCAGGGAATGGGAGCCGCGTTAGTGGAGTCTATCAGCGGCAGTTATAGCAATGTGGTTGGCCTGCCCTTGGAGGCGTTAGTTCCGATGCTGGAACAGGCCGGGATTTCTTACTGGCAGGAGGCCAAGTCTTGAGTGAAGAATTGCTGATCAATGTTGCCCCAACAGAGACCCGAGTGGCACTGGTAGAAAATGGTGTGCTACAGGAGGTCTACCTGGAGCGCAGTGCGCGTCGGGGCATTGTTGGCAATATCTATAAGGGCAAGGTGATTCGGGTATTGCCGGGGATGCAGGCGGCTTTTGTGGATATTGGCCTGGAGCGCGCCGGGTTTATCCATGCCTCTGATATCGCCCCCCTGGATGATGATGGGATGGAGTCCAGGGATGCTGAAGTTGCTGATATTCGCGCTCTTGTGCGGGAGGGGCAGCCCCTGGTCGTTCAGGTAGTAAAAGATCCTATTAGCAGTAAAGGCGCGAGACTGACCACCCACTTGTCAGTATCTGCCCGCTATCTCGTCTATATGCCGCAAACCCGTCATATCGGGATCTCCAATCGCATCGAGGATGAGGGCGAGCGCGAGCGTTTGCGTCAGCTGGTGGAGGCCGCCTCGTCACGTCTCGCCGAAGATGGCCTTTCCGCTGATGGAGGCTTTATTTTGCGCACCGTGGCTGAGGGTGTTAGCGAGGAGGAGTTGCTACGGGATATCCCCTTTCTTTACAAACTTTGGGGGGAGTTGGAGCAGCGCATCAAGGAGCGGGTAGTGCCCTCTGTAATTTACGAGGATTTGCCGCTATTTATGCGTGCCCTACGTGATCTTGCGCGCCCTTATACCGAGAAGATTCGTATAGACTCCCGCGAGGCGCACGGTCGCGCGGCAGAATTTGCAGGCAAGTATGCACCAGAAATAGCTGGACGACTCGAGCACTACCCCGGTGAGCGTCCCCTGTTTGATCTGTATGGGGTTGAGGAGGAAATTCGCCGCGCCCTACAGCATAAGGTGACGCTAAAGTCCGGGGGGTATTTAATTGTCGAGCAAACCGAGGCGATGAGTACTATTGACGTCAATACCGGCGCATTTGTAGGTCATCGCAACCTGGAAGAGACTATCTTCAAGACGAATTTGGAGGCGGCAACGGCAATCGCCCGCCAGCTGCGCCTGCGCAACCTCGGGGGAATCATCATTATCGATTTTATCGACATGAAAGACCCTGAGCATCAACGTCAGGTATTGCGCACCCTGGAGAAGGCTCTCGAGCGGGATCACGCTAAGTCGAGTATTACCGGGGTTTCCGAACTCGGTTTGGTAGAGATGACCCGCAAGCGCACGCGGGAATCTCTAGGGCAAATCCTGTGCGAGCCCTGCCCTGTGTGCGAGGGGCGCGGCACTTTAAAGAGTGCGGAAACAGTTTGCTTTGAGATCTTCCGGGAAATTATCCGTGAGGCGCGCGCCTACGATAGTGAAAAAATCATGGTTTTGGCCAGTCAGGTGGTAATCGATCTGCTGCTGGATGAAGAGTCGGCGAATGTCGCCGATCTGGAGGAATTTATTCGCAGGCCCATACAGTTCCAAGTAGAGCCCATTTACAATCAGGAGCAGTACGACATTGTTCTTGTGTAAATCATTATTAGCCTCCTCGCAGTTTTTCGATGCTGGTCGTTGCGATGCCTACGACAGCACCGTGGAAGAGTGGGGGTGATGATGATCTTATTGCGCTGGCTTGCGCGAAAGTTTTGGCTGTTATCGGTAAGCTTGGTGATTGCCCTGGCAATCCTTGTACAAACCGGGCGCCTGCTATCGCCTCAAGTTGAGGAATATCGCCCGCAGATCAGCCGCTGGCTCAGCGGTCAGCTGGGGGTTCCGGTACAGATGGATCGTATCTCCTTGCGCTGGGAAGCTCTGCAAGTCTCATTACAGCTCGATGGCCTACGCCTTGGGCAGAAGGGCGAGTTGCGTATGGGACACGGCCTGTTCCAACTGGATTTGCTCGCCAGCCTATGGAATCGTGAGTTGGTGTGGAAAGATCTGCAAATGCATGCCTTTTCGGCTGGACTCAGCCGAGATGAGCAGGGCGAGTGGCGTCTGGACGGCTTCCCCGATATCTCCCTAAAGCCTGACGGCAGGGTTGTGTCCAATCCCAAGGCAGCGGACCCGGCACAACTTTTCCAGTTGAGCCCCAAGGTCTGGATTAGCGATGCGGCAATCACTGTCAGGCTGCCTGATGAGCAGGTTGCCGAGCTCAACTTGCCACAAATTTCTCTGGAAAACCGAGGTGATTTTCATCGTCTTACGGCCCGCGCTTTTATCTCCCGCGAAGGCGAAGAGCAGGCTAGCAACACTGAGACTCTCCGCCTGGTGCTGGAGGGGCGTGGTAACCCGCGCAATAAAAAACAATTTTCACTGCGAGGTTATATGCAGCTTAATGAGCTGCTGTTGGACCAGGATATTGTGTCACTACTCCATCAGCTGACCCCGCTACCCGACCGATTTCATTGGAATGGGCGCAAGTGGGCGGATGGACGCCTGTGGCTGCACAGCGATGCGAGCAGTGGTTATCGGTTGGTCGGACGAGTAGACCTTGCTCAGGTATCAAACTTGGATCAGCCAGAAGAGGCGCCGGAGAAAAGCAGTCAGGGTAAAAGTCAGCATGAAAGTAGTGATCTGGTACAAAACAGAGATCACATAATGGCACCTTTACGGGCGCTTTCTGGAGATATTTCTGGTCGCTGGCTGCCCGGTGAACATTGGCGTTTGGCTTTACAGGATACCCAAATTGATTGGCAGGGCTTGCAGATGCCGCCGCTAAACCTGCAGGTTAGTAACGACCTTCAGGGAGTAGCACTGTCCGCAGATGTGATCGATTTAGCGGGATGGAGCGATATTCTCACTCGGTTGGATGTTTTGCAGGGTCCTGCAGGCGAGTGGTTGACGTCCCTGAAGCCTTCGGGCCAGTTGCGACGCTTGCAGCTGCGCAAAGAAGCACAAGATGCGGTGAGCCTGAGTGCCAATTTGCACAATATCAGCACGCAGGCATTCCGCGGTGCGCCATCAGTGGCCGGCTTGAGTGGCTACATGGAGTTTGCCGGTAACGATGGCCGGGTGGAATTGGATGGCTCGAACTTGCAAGCAGGGTTTCCAAATCTTTACTCCGAGGCATTCTCTTTTGAGCAAGCCAGCGGTACTTTGGCCTGGAGCCTTAGTAAAGATTCGAATGAAATCAATGTCTTCTCTGGCCCTTTGCTATTAGATGGAAATCTGGGCGAAGTTGGCGGGCAGTTTTTGTTGTCCCTGCCTTTCCGTCCTCAGAGCCGTCCAACGGATTTACTCCTGTCGCTTTCTCTGCGTGATACGGACGTTGGCGTTCAAGAGAAACTGGTGCCGAAAAATGTCAGTGAAGACTTACGCAGTTGGTTGAATGAGGGGCTGGGCAACGGAAATCCCGGTCGGGTTGAGACTGCCGCATTTATTTACCGTGGCAGCAGTTATCGCAAAAATGGCAAAGATGAGTCTCTACGCGCGCTGGGGGCTCACAATAAGCGTCAAACAGTACAGTTGGCTGCAGACTTTTCTGGCGCCAATCTTAAGTATGCAGACGAGTGGCCTAAGGTTCAGTCTGTTGATGGCCTCCTCAGGCTGGATGATGGCAATGTTTCTGTCAGCGCAGACAAGGCCCGTGTTTGGGGAGTGGATGCGCATAAAGTATTAGTGGAAGTAACCCCACAAAGAGATAAAGGCTCACGTCTGGATGTGACCGCCCAGCTTCAGGGCCCGGCTGCTGATGGTTTGCGCTTGTTGCGCGAATCTCCTTTGCGCAAACAGCTTGGCAATGCTTTTGATGAGTGGTTGTTGTCGGGAGATATTCACGGACAGCTGAACCTCACTCAGCCCCTGGGTGGTGCTTCAGTATCACCAGCTCAAAGAATTGAATTGCAGTTGAGTCGTGGTGATTTACAGCTGCAAAATCTGCGCTTGCATGCTGAGGCTCTGGCTGGTGATGTCATTTTTGACAGCGATACTGGCCTCGAAGGTACTGAGCTGAAAGGTCAGCTCTGGGGGCGGCCAATAAATGCGAGCATACGTCATATAGGTGATGCCGATGCGCGCGATACGCAGGTGGTTGTGGATGGCAGTGCCAGTACTGAGTCGATCTACAGCTGGAGCCAGCGTCCTGAGCTGAGATGGCTTGAAGGTACCATGGGTTACCAGGCACTTATTACCATCCCAGCAAAATCCAAAGAGGCTCCCTATGCTGCAGTTTTCGAGCTGACCTCAAATCTTGCTGGTGTGGCGGTAAACCTTCCGGAGCCCCTGGCTAAGCCCTCTGAAAGTAAAACGAATTTTGTATTGCGAGCTCCCATTGGTGATCAGGGCAGCTTATTTCACCTGAACTACGGTGAGCACCTGCAAGGGCAGTTTTGGCTGGTGGACGGAGCTCTTGAGCGAGCGGCTATTGCGCTCAATGCCGAGGCAAAATTACCTGAAGAAAGAGGGGTGAGTATCCTTGGCGACATTTCCAATGTTGATTTACCCCGCTGGGAAAAGCTATTGGGCGTTTACCAAGATGACTCATCGGTTGTCGAAGAGTCATCCGCTCGGCCCGAACAAGCACCATCACTGCTTCATAAGGTGCAAGCAAGCAACCTGGATGGCCTGACTGCACTTCCCCAAAGTGGACAGACAACTGACAATGTTTCCAGTCCACTGCCGATTAGTCTCGACCTAAGCACGGATAGCCTGCAATTGGGCACAGTGGCTATTGAGCATATTCATGTCACTGGTGGAGGAGTGGGTTCAAAGTGGCAGTTAGATTTTGATAGTGAAATGGCGGCGGGAAGACTTTCGGGAACGCTCGGTGGGCAAAAACCTCTGCGTTTAAAGTTGGCGCATTTACGCCTTCCTGCTCCTGAAGAAAGGCAGACTATTTCCGGCGCTACATTGGCTGAGCAGCCCTTTGCGGAAGAGTTGTTGGACCCCTGGGCAGATTTTAATTTTCAGACGCTGCCAGCTCTGGATTTCAGCACGGAAAGCCTGCGAGTGGGGGGTGAGGAGCTCGGGCGCTGGTCTTTTGAAGTTCGGCCATCCGAAGACCGCCTGGTTCTAAGCGATATTCGCGGTAGTGTCCGCGGGTTTCATCTGCAGGGACGTGGTGGTGGTGAAAAAGCCTTGGGAGCGCAATTGATGTGGATGCGCGATGCGGAGGGCAATAATTCCTCTCAATTTATTGGGCGCCTGGCAGCCGATGATCTCGCTGATATTCAGCGTGAGATGGGGCATGAACCGCTTATTGAAAGTAAGTCTGCGACCTTTGATACAGCCTTGCGCTGGGATGGGTCTCCGGCCATGGCCAAGGGTAGTTTGCTCTCCGGAGATTTGAAAATAGATATTCGTGATGGCCGCTTCCTTCGTTCCACCGGTACTGCTGGCTCAACGGTCTTGCGGTTGTTATCGCTGTTTAATTTCGATACCTGGGCGCGCCGCTTGCGCTTGGATTTCTCCGACCTTTATAAGAGTGGTATGGCATTCGACCGGGTGCGAGGAGAGGTCGTGTTTGAAGGGGATGGGCAATTGTTGATTGCAGTGCCTATTCAGGTTGAGGGGCCAACCAGTGAGCTGCAGATGGCGGGAAGGGTCAATTTATTGCGGGAAGATTTGGATTTGACCCTGGTGGCGACTTTGCCAGTAAGTAACAACCTAGCCCTGGTTGCCGCTCTTGCTGGGGGATTGCCGGCTGCGGCAGGCGTTTATCTCATTAGTAAAGCGTTTAAAAAGCAGGTGAAGAAGATGGCCAGTGTGAGTTATCGCATCAGCGGTGACTGGGCTGCCCCTCAAATGCGTTTTGAGAGACTCTTTGATGGAGATGGTGCAGAGCGTCAGGGGGCCGCCTCTGAGGCTGCTGGGAAACAGGCAAAACCGGATCAGGGAATCAGTCGTGCACCAACGCCTCTTTTGGCGGATGAAGCGGGCTCTTAGCCTGCTTATTGGGAGGATACACTTCCAGAAAGAGCTCACAATTGCATGTGCATCTAGTTCTCTATCCTATTAGGTAGGTATAACTGAGTGAGGACAGGAGTTTGCAAGATGGTGAGGTCCCCGGCCTTATGGCCCCTGTTGGTGTTTGCCCTGGTTCTATCGGCCTGCTCTGAGGCTGATGACCAAAGAATCCAGAATATGACAGTGGCGGAAGCCAAATCACGTATAGCCGAAGGCAAAGGGCTAGAGCAGATCCCCAAGTCGGTATGGAAGCAGCTACTCCCCGAGGACCGTTACAAGGTTCTCTGGCAGGGAGATACGGAGCGGGCTTTTAGTGGCAAATTGTTATACAACGAAAAAGAAGGTGTTTATGTCACCGCAGGCTGCCGTCTGCCGGTTTTTAGTTCAAAGCACAAGTTTAAATCGGGTACTGGTTGGCCCAGCTTTTGGGATGTGGCCTATCCGCAGAATATCGTATTAAAGGATGATTTCAGTTGGGGGCTCAGGCGCACAGAGGTATTGTCCAAATGTGGAGAGCACCTGGGGCATGTGTTTAAGGATGGTCCACCACCGACAAACCTACGGTATTGCTTGAACTCGCTGGCCTTGGATTTTGAGCCGGCCGGGGATGTCAAACAATAATCGCTAGATCTCATACTATCTTTGTCTGATTTTTGGTTTGAGCGAGTCTCTTTTGTAGTTTTAATTGATGCAATTTGGCTTTGGTATAAGTCAATGGAGTTTATGGGCGGAGCAGGGCCGCCCGTGTGATATGCGCTGGGTGAATGAGAACTACTGTGATGCCTGAATAAAGAAATCACGCAGGTAGCGGAACAGCTTGCGCTGATTGCTGGGTGGTTTGCTGTTTTTGATCTCGCGCAGGGAGTCGCGTACCAATTGCCGTAAATGCTGATGGTCTATCTGAGGGTACTGGTCAAAAAAGGTACCCTGGGCACTATTACCTTCTTCGAGTAGGCGTCTGCGCCAGTCTTCGGCCATTTTGTCGAAGCGCAGGTGCTGCTGGTCTCGCTCTTTAAATTTATTCAGCACGGCTTCTATCGCTTCGTGATCTGCACTGCGCATCAGCTTGCCAATATATTGCATTTGGCGACGGCGAGCCTCGTTGGACTTGATTCGTCCCAAGGTGTCTATTGCCTCGCGCATATCCTCATCAATGGGCACCTCGGCGAGCTGGGCTTTAGATAGTTCGGTTAATTGCTTCCCCAGGGCCTGCAGCTCGTGCATCTCCTGTTTTACCTGCGTTTTGCTCTTGGGCAGGTCTTCATCGTCGTATTCGTACATCTTCAGTTCCGTATAAAAGTTCCGGATTGTACCGGCTCTGTTTGAGCGGGGAGTGTATTGCCTTTCAGCCAAAATACCAGGTGGCGAGGCCAAGGAAGGACATGAACCCCACCACATCGGTGACGGTTGTCAGTGCGACACTACCGGCTAATGCTGGATCGATTTTTATTGCCCGCAATACAACCGGTAAGATTGCTCCTGCCATCGCTGCCACAATCAAATTGATTACCATGGCCGCAACAATAATGACCGCAATGGTAATGTCGTCAAACCAGAGTGCAGCGATTAGCCCCATCACCAGAGACCAAAGCAGGGCATTAAGGCATGCAGAGCCGAGCTCCCGCGAGAGTAGCCAACTGAGGTTACTTTTGCCAATCTGGCCCAGAGCCATACCCCTGATCACCACGGTGAGTGTCTGGCTGCCGGCCACCCCCCCCATACTTGCGACAATCGGCATCAATACCGCCAGGGCAACGACCTTTTCCAGCGTATTCTGGAACAGACTGATTACCCATGAGGCGAGAAGGGCTGTGAGCAGATTGATACCGAGCCAGAGGGCGCGCCTGCGCGCAGTGCGCCTTACCGGAGCAAAGGTGTCCTCTTCTTCATCGAGGCCCGCCATACTCATCAGGGAGTGGTCGGCGTCTTCGCGAATAACATCGACGATATCGTCGATTGTAATTCGACCCAGCAGGCGGTTGTGTTCATCCACTACTGGTGCGGTGATCCAGTCATACTTTTCAAACAACCGGGCCACCTCTGTATCGCGCATATCGGCGGGAATTGGCTCCACATCAGTATTGACGACCTCGCGTACCGTGACAGAGGGGTCTGTAGTGAGAAGCTTTGAAAGCGGTAGCAGCCCGATATATTGGCCACGTCGGTTGACTACAAATAAGCTATCTGTGGATTCCGGCAGCTGCTCATGGCGGCGCAGGTAGCGCAGCACCACATCCAAGCTTAAGTTGGGGCGCACCGAGATAGTATCGGTGTCCATTAAGCCGCCAGCGGTATTCTCATCGTAAGCGAGTACGCTTTCCACCCGCAGGCGGTCGGTTTCGCTCATTGCTGAGAGGACTTCAGAGACGACGCGTTCGGGGAGCTGCTGAAGGATATCCGCGATATCGTCCGCATCCAGCCCCTCCATAATCTCCACCATCTCCTCGGTATCCATGGTATCGAGGATTTGACTGCGCACTTCATCGGTGAGCTCTTGCAGTACCTCACCTTCGACATCCCGATCGATCAGATTCCACAGAACCTGGCGAATACGCGGGGGGGAGCTTTCCAATAGCTGCGCAATACTCTGCGGGGTCAGGGTTTTGAGCATGCGCCGGACTTCCTGCCCGGTGCCACTATCGAGGGCGGCGAACAACTCGCTGAGCTGGTTTTGCGCGCGGAACTTGATTTCGGCTTGGGGTGGGCTGGACACGATAAATCCTTACTGCTCAGCGGTGTTTAGGGAGTAGAGACCATAAGAAAGTCGCGGCGTTATTACGCCATGGCGGACTCTATCCAGAGCCGCTCGCCTTTGCAAATTACTCGGCTTCTCCAAAGCGCTCTGAGACGAGAGTGCTGATAGCTCCGAGTGCGTCACTCTCATCACGGCCCTCAACCTCCAGCTCCAACTCTGTGCCCTGCCCGGCGGCAAGTAACATAAGTGCCATAACACTCTTGCCATCCACCGATCTATCGCCACAGTGCACTTTGATGTTGGAGGAAAAGCGGGCAGAGGTTTGGGCAAACTTACTGGCTGCGCGAGCGTGCAGCCCGAGCTTGTTAATGATGGTGAGGCGCTGTTTTTGCATAGGTAGCGGATTTGTATGGACTATCTCTGTTGCTCGCGGTGACGGACTTGAATATTGCCAAATTTGTGGAGAAAAGTGCGTGCCAGTTGTTCAACCATATAAACTGAGCGGTGTCTTCCTCCGGTGCAGCCAATGGAGATACAGGTGTAGCTGCGATTGCTCTCTTGGAAAGAGGGTAGCCAGTTCTCTAAGAAACCGGTGATATCTGCTTCCATCTTGTTAGTTTTGGGGTGGGAGCGTAAAAATTCGGCTACTTCATGGTCCAACCCGGTTTTTTTCCTAAGATTGGGTTCCCAGTAGGGATTTGGTAAGCAGCGTAAGTCGAACATCAGGTCGGCATCCACTGGCACCCCATATTTAAAGCCGAAAGACTGGAAAAGTATTGCCATCCCTTCCGAATGTCCGCCCACCACGCGGCTTCTAATCAGCTCCCGTAACTCGTGCAAACCGAGGCTACTGGTATCTATCACCATATCCGCTATGGCTGAGACGGGTGTTAGCAGCTCTCTTTCTTGTTTCAAGGCTTCGAGTAAGTGGGTGCAATCATTGCTCAGGGGGTGTTTGCGGCGGGTCTCGCTGAAGCGTTGTACCAGTACAGGTTCGCGGGCGTCCAGGTAGATTACATCACACTCTACGCCGGTACTGCGCAGGGCTTCAATAACACGGGGGGCCTGTTTGATATCCTGCCAGAGGTTGCGAGCGTCTATTCCCAGGGCAAGGGGGGTGTCCCCTTTAGTCGTTTGCTGCTCAGCCCGCTTGATGAGTTCGGGTAGTAGGCTAATCGGCAGATTGTCGATGCAGTTAAAGCCCGCATCTTCGAGCAGTTGAAGTGCGGAGCTTTTACCAGAGCCGGAGCGGCCGCTGATGATAATCAAGCGCATGGGGACCCCCTCTTTTTAGCTCTTTATACCATTTAATCGTTGATTAAATGGTGTTTATATTCCTGGCGGTAATTTATAAGTCGTGACTCTGGAATCGGATTACCAGGATATGAGCGCAAAGCTAGAATCAGGCTGCTGCGGCTGAGTCTATAGCTAGGGCATAGAGTGCGTCGCTAGTGTCAGCCTGCCTCAACTTGTCCCGGACCTGGCTGTTAGAGAAGAGCGCAGCGATTTCTGCCAGTGTATCTAGATGTTGTTGTTCCGAATCTTCAGGAACCAGCAAGACAAAGAGCAGATCGACAGGCTGTCGGTCGATAGCGTCGAAATCTATGGCGGGTTCTGTAGTGCAAAGTACGCCAATGGGGTGCTCACATCCAGGAAGACGGCAGTGGGGGATAGCCACACCTTCGCCAATTCCTGTGGAGCCTAGACGCTCGCGCGCGATCAGTTGGTTGAATATGATGTCAGAGTCATGCTGTGGATATTGTTCGGCTACAGCCTGGGCGATATTGAGCAGCAATTTCTTTTTGCTGCTCCCCGCCAGATGGCAAAGGCTGAGGCGGGGAGAGAGTAAAGCTTCCAGTGTCATAGTTCAGCGGTGGTTCTGCAACTTCTCTTTGTGTTTTTTCAGTTGGCGGTCCAGCTTGTCTGTAAGCGAATCAATGGCCGCATACATGTCCTTGTCTTCCGAACCCGCGCAAAGGTCGTGACCATTGATATGTACCCGGGCTTCGGCTTTCTGGATCAGCTTGTCTATGGATAGGATGACTTGCGCGTTGGTTATATTGTCATAATGCCTTGAGAGCTTTTCCAGCTTGTTCTCACAGTAGCTGCGCATTGGCGAGGTAACGTCGACGTGGTGACCACTAATATTGATCTGCATGGATTTCTCCTTACCAGGTGCATCACATTACGGCGAGCCTCCTTTCGGGTCGCAACCCTACTAGGAAGTGGCCCAGAATGGAAGGATACACTCAAAGTTTGGAGTTCGGTTGCGAAGGTGTAGTAATTTGTGCCAGGTTATGACTTGGCCTACCTCATGAGTCGAAACCCAAGTGGCCCCTTCAGACCAAGCGTTTTCGCTCGCTGGAGGAGGGAATTCCCATTGACTCGCGGTATTTCGCCACAGTGCGGCGGGCTACTTTAATACCTTGTTTATCGAGCTCTAGGGTAATTTTGTTATCTGAGAGCGGCTTGCGCGGGGTCTCTGCGTCAATCAGCTTGCGGATCAGTGCACGGATAGCAGTTGAAGAGGCATCCTCACCGGAGTCTGTGCTGACGTGGCTCGAAAAGAAATACTTGAGCTCAAACACGCCGCGAGGCGTGAGCATGTACTTCTGGGTGGTCACCCTAGATATGGTCGATTCATGCATGCCAATAGATTCAGCAACATCTGCCAGCACCATAGGTCGCATGGCTTCCGGACCTTCCTCAAAAAAACCTTGCTGCTTTTCGACAATACAGTTGGCTACTTTCAGTAAAGTCTCGTGGCGACTCTGCAGGCTTTTCATAAACCAGCGTGCTTCTTGCAGGTGATCCCGCAAAAAATTGTTATCTCTGGAGTTGTCGGCACGCTTGACCAGGGAGGCGTAGTGGTCATTGATACGGATCTTTGGGGTGATCTCTGCATTCAATTCTACGTGCCAGCGAAGGGTTTTGCGGGAAACGACAATATCTGGAATTACATAGTCCGGCTCTTGCCCACCATAGCTCTCTCCCGGACTGGGGTTTAAGGTCTGGATTAGGCGAATGGCCTCGCCTAGCTGGGCTTCAGTGAGTCGTGTGCGTCGACTCAACTGGCGAAAATCCCTTTTGCCAAGTAAGTCCAAGTGTTTCTCAATAATGTTTTGCGCTTGGCTTAGCCAAGGGGTATTTCGCGGCAACTGCTGCAGTTGTAATTGCAGGCATTCTTTGAGATCCCGAGCCCCGCAGCCAGCGGGATCAAACTGCTGAATAGCCTTCAGAACCGCGAGCACCTCATCTTCATCGATCGATAAAGAGGTGGCGACATCCTGCACAGAAGTACCAAGGAGGCCGCTGGGGGCTATGCCATCAATTAAGTTTTCACCGATCCATTTATCCTGCTCAGATAAGGGGGTCAAGTTCAGCTGCCAGCGTAGATGATCCTGAAGGCCGATGGAGGTGGAGTTACGCTCATAGCTGGAGGAATCTAACTCGTGGCTGCCGCTGTTATTGGTGTAGATATCATCCCAGCGCGAGTCGACGGGCAGCTCATCAGGAATTGCCTGGTCCCAGTCCCCCTCGGCCAGTTCGCGCTCTTCTACCGGCTGTGTTGTGTTTTCCGGTGTTTGTTCAGACTGTGGCTGATTTTCATCCACCTTGACGGATTGCTCTTCGCTATCCGCTTCCAGCATTGGGTTGTTGTCCAGTGCTGCCTGGACCTCCTGCTGCAGATCGAGTGTGGAGAGTTGCAGTAGGCGAATTGCTTGCTGCAACTGGGGGGTCATGGTCAGCTGTGTGCCGAGCTTGAGCTGGAGAGACTGCTTCATAGTGGAGCGCCGCAGGCCGATAAGACAGGGTGTCGATCAAATTGTCCTAAGATGGCGCAGACTACCCCTCTCTTCAATCTATTACAAGCAATAAGCGTGCCGGTCCTGGCGTGATAGCTGGTGCTATGTTTCCAGAATTATGATTATTCCCGTCATAAGTGAAGAATTTAAGGACAGAAATTGGTGGTTAGCCTCAAATAGTGAATTCGTGTCCCAAATAAACTTCGCGCACCTGTTGGTTGGCGAGAACCTCATCCGGCGTGCCTGCAGCGATGATATGACCTTCACTGACAATGTAAGCGGTCTCACAGATATCCAGCGTTTCGCGAACATTATGGTCTGTGATTAGTACGCCAATATCGCGATCACGCAGGTGGCGGATGATCTCCTTGATATCGTTCACCGATATGGGGTCTACCCCAGCAAAGGGCTCGTCCAACAGGACGAAGCCGGGGTTGGTGGCCAGAGCGCGGGCAATCTCAACTCGGCGTCGTTCTCCACCAGAGAGGGCCATACCCAGGCTTTGCGCGATATGGGTTATATTAAATTCCTCAAGTAGTGCTTGGGCCTGTTGTTGCCGCTCGTCTCTTGAGAGGTCCTTGCGGGTTTCAAGGATTGCTAAGATATTGTCTTTTACCGTCAAGCGGCGAAATACAGAGGCTTCTTGGGGGAGATAACCGATACCTTTGCGTGCGCGTCCGTGCATGGATAGCCGGGTTATATCCTCATCGTCGATCATCACCCTGCCAGCGTCGGCCTGCACCAGCCCGGCAATCATATAAAAGCAGGTTGTTTTGCCGGCACCGTTGGGGCCGAGGAGGCCGACAACCTGTCCACTGGAAACACTGACGGTGACATCCTGGACAACTTTTCTTTTTTTATACTGTTTCGCGAGATGTAACGCTTTGAGCGTTGGCATAGTGTGTACCGAATCTATCCATGCCGCGGGCAGAGTGATGCCCGCTGGTGCAATAATATTTGTTACTTATGATGAGGTATTAAGTAGAGGGTTTACTGGCCTTGATTATCATTGGCGTCTTGCGAGCTCTCTTTCTTCTCGGGTTTCCAGGTCATCTCTACACGCCCTTTCCCAGTTTGGCCCTTGGCGCTCATTTGCTCGGTAGTGAGGTCGTAGTCAATTTTTTCCGCTGTCAGTGTGTTGCCTTCCCGGTCAACATGGGCTTTACCGGTTAGTTGCAACTCCTCAGAGCCCACTTGATATACAATGCGTTGGGCTCTGGCTTTTACGGGGTTCTCGCCCTGGAGGATCTTTTGCTGGAAATGTGCGGGTTTGCCCACGGCCACTACACGACTAATCTCCTTTTCTGGAGTGAAATAAACCTCAACGCGGTCTGCCCGTATTTTTAAAGAGCCCTGAGTTATAACAACATTATTGCTATATACCACCAAGTTATTATTTAGACCTGCATTCATTGCATCAGAGCTGATATTGATCCGCTGTTGGCGGTCCTCAGGCAGTGCAAAAGCTGATGAGGCTGTGAGCAGGAGCGCTGCGATGGTGGAGACTTTTAACAGGTGGCGGTAATTAGTCAGTGTCATAGATGCTCTTTACATCGGATAGGATTTCCATCCGGTCTTCATTCAAGTAAGCGCGCATGCCTTTGCCGGTGGTGCGGTTTGGGCCAGAGCTTATAGTAACAACTTTGTCTGTCTCGGCGAATTCCTTCGCGGGGAGAATCGTAATACTGGATGTTTCCAATTTGATGCCACCTGGGGTGGGTAGTTCATCAATTTCTACATCGCCACTCAGGACTACTCGTTCACCGCGATTGTGTGCCACCCCTTCTCGGGACTCGGTACGCCATTTAGGCTGGTCATCTTGGTAAAAAACCATGCGAGGTTCGGTCAGGTCTGCCCGGTCACGGCGTTTAAACTGGTAGTAGGTTATCTGGTCCGCGTCCACGCGATAGGCTAGATTTCCTTCCTCATTAAAGTGGCGTGTTTTGGCATTTCGGATGATTAGCTCTGCCGCTTTGTCATGCTGCTGGGGGGTAGGTCGAACCCCCAGCAGCTGATCAGGTGGGCTCTCTGAAAGCCACAGGCCAACACTGATTAGCGATATTACTAATAGCAGCGGTAGCCAGGTGCGCATTATTTCTCTCCAATGTAGGGGGCGAGGGCAGAATCAAATGTTCCCTGGGCCAGCATAATTCGATCACAAGCTTCGCGCACTGCACCTTCACCACCGCAGGCTCGAGTTACCCACAGGGCACGTTCCATGACTGGAGAAGCTGCATTGGGAGGAGCTATGGGGCAGCCGATACGGGTCATAACCAGTAGGTCAGGATAGTCGTCGCCAATATAGGCGATATCTTCCAGGCGGCATGACTCGTCGGACAAGAGTTCCTGCAGTGCAGTAAATTTGTCCTCGCGCCCTTGGATCAGTTTAGTGATGCCAAGATCGTGAGCGCGGCGTTCCACTACTGAGCTGCGTCGCCCTGTAATAATGGCTACGCGAACCCCGGAATTTTGCAGCATTTTAATGCCGTGCCCATCGAGTGTATTGAAGGTCTTCAGCTCATTGCCGTTATTGTCGAAATAGAGCTTGCCATCGGTGAGGACGCCATCTACATCCAATACCAACCAGCGTACCTTCTGCAGTGCAGAGTTTATTTTTTCTTCTGAAACCACCAGGTTAATCCTTCCGAAATGTCTGTGAGGTGCTAATTTGCGCCGTCATTTATTTGATTATCTCAGATTACGCCGGCGCGTAATATATCGTGCATATGTAAAACACCTACGGGGTGGTGGGCTTTATCCTCCACGACGAGTGCGGTGATTTTGTAGTCTTCCATAATTCGCAGTGCTTCAGCAGCCAGGGTTTCGGCAGATACCGTTTTGGGAAGGCGGCTCATCACTTGATCCATTGTGGCCTTACCCAGCTCGATTTTGTGGTCGATCACTCGTCGTAGATCCCCGTCGGTGAACACACCGAGCAGCTCACCTTTGGAATCGACAATAGTGGTCATACCAAACCCTTTACTGGTCATTTCTAGTAGGGCCTTAGATAGCAAAGTATCGGGTTGGACCTGGGGTAACTCCTCTCCTGCGTGCATAACATCTTCAACCTTGAGTAACAGACGTCTACCGAGGGCTCCTCCTGGATGGGAAAATGCGAAATCTTCAGCTGTAAAGCCTCTCGCTTCCAGTAGGGCTACAGCTAGAGCATCACCCATAACCAGTGTGACAGTGGTTGATGAGGTTGGTGCTAGATTAAGAGGGCAGGCTTCCGTTTGCACCGAAATATCCAGGTTTACCTCTGCAGCTTGTGCTAATGGCGAATCCGTCTTCCCTGTCATGCTGATCATGGGGATACCCAGGCGTTTCAGTAATGGCAGTAGAGTAAGTACCTCTGCGGAAGAGCCTGAATTAGAGATAGATATCACTAAGTCGTCGCGAGTGATCATTCCCAGGTCGCCATGGCTCGCTTCCCCTGGATGAACGAAAAAACTTGGGGTGCCAGTACTGGCAAGGGTGGCCGCTATTTTGCGTCCGATATGCCCTGATTTTCCCATGCCAGTTACGATGGTACGTCCGGGGCACTGTAGGATCATCTCGCAGGCGCGCTGGAAGTCGCCGTTGATCCGGTGTTCCAGTGCGGCAACAGCTTCCGTTTCCATTCGCACGGTGCGCTGCCCGGCCTGCAATATCAAATCCTGGGTCATTGGGTGCCTCTGAATTACTGACTTCTAATTTAAGAGTTTCTAATTTTATAAGGTAAAAAAGTGATGACTTATCTTCGTCCGGTTTTATGGTGAGCCCTTTGAGCGTTAGGGGGCAGACTTTATCAACTATGTTTGACGCAGTTGTCCCTGCGATTGTCGTGCTAATCTAAATACGAACACCCAACAGGCACGTATGGCAACCGGTCGCCTGCCGGAGTGTCAAATGACACGCTCGTACACTGCCACACCACCGGGCGCGGTCATGGTATAGTCTGCCGCCGCTGCTGTCAGCTATGTCACTCAGCGGATGAACGACAAATTCCCATTTACTGGGACTGATTGCCAGCAGCTTCGTCATGGCACTTATTTACGCTGTGTGCGTCCAAGGAATGATTTGCTAATTGGAGAGTATTTGTGAATACATCATTTTGGATTGGTCGGTACGGTTTTTCCCGGTGGCTAAGATTTGTACTTTGCGCAGTATTGGTATCTGCTGTGGTCCCCGCTGCAAATGCCGATCAAAACCCCTATGTAATGATTGAAGGGGTTTCCCAAAAACTGTTGAGTGTGATTCGCTCAAATGCCCAATATGCCAACTCTGATCCGCAGAGATATTACAGCGCTATTGAGGGGGTCCTGACGCCGGTTGTGGATTTTGATTTTATCGCGCGCGGTGTTATGGGGCGTTATGCCAAACAGGCGACTGCATCCCAGCGCTCCCGTTTTTCCAGTGCTTTTCGTCGAGATCTGGTGGCAACATTTGCTCGGGGTGTAGCAAATTTTGGCGACCTCGATGTGAAAGTGGTCAACCCGGGAACTTTGCCCAGTGGGAACCGGGTTAATGTTTTACAGGAAGTGCGCAGCAAAGAGGGTATTACCAAAGTTTCTTATACTCTGGTGCGTAACCGCGCGGGAGAGTGGAAGCTGATTAACGTTATCTTAAATGGCGTTAATTTGGGTAAAACTTTCCGCAGTCAGTTTTCTCAATCTATGCAGTCTTATGGGGATATCGACAAGGTAATCTCCAACTGGTCCGCAGGACAGGATGTTGCCGATAAAGTGAGCTAGTCGGCGAACTTCAGGGTGCGCAGCTGCGCACCCTTCATGATTCAAGTACACTTGCGTGATGTTTTTTTAACTAACGCAAATCCCACCTATGCAACCAGATGAAATCAAAACCCTCATTGAGGGTCATATCCCCGAGAGTAATGTCGAGGTCTCCTTTGAAGGTAGCCACCTAATGGTGACTGTGGTGAGCAGCGCCTTTGAAGGCCTAAGCCGCTTGAAAAAGCAACAGCTAGTTTATGCGGCGCTAAATGACAAAATTGCCGACGGCACTTTGCACGCCGTGCAAATGCAGACCCTTACTCCAGAAGAAGCCAGTCGATAACCTGTTGCCTGTATTTAGGCGACTCCCGAAATACGAGACCGAATGGATAAGTTAATAATAGAGGGTGGTAGCCCAGTTTCCGGCACCCTGCGAATTTCTGGTGCGAAGAATTCCGCTTTGCCAATTTTGGCCGCAGCACTTTTGGCCGATGGTCCGGTACATATTCATAACCTGCCACACCTTAATGACATCACCACGATGATCACCCTGCTGCGCTGTATGGGGTGTGATGTCACAATTGATGAGAAGCTGGGTGTTGAAATAGACCCCCGTTCGGTCAACGATCTGACGGCGCCCTACGAGCTGGTGAAAACCATGCGCGCCTCTATTTTGGTTTTGGGCCCGCTATTGGCCCGCCACGGCGTAGCTAATGTCTCTTTCCCTGGCGGCTGTGCGATCGGCAGTCGTCCGGTGGATATCCACCTGAAAGGGCTGGAGGCGATGGGTGCAGAAATAACCATTGACGGGGGTTTTATCCGGGCCCGCTCCAATGGCCGCCTTAAAGGCGCCAATATCGTTATGGAGAAGGTTACTGTCGGTGGTACAGAAAACCTGCTGATGGCGGCAGTTTTGGCAGAGGGCACCACGGTGTTGCACAATGCCGCGCGCGAACCTGAGATCGTCGACCTGGCAGAATTCCTAATTGCCATGGGAGCACAGATAGAGGGTGTTGGCACTGACACTATGCGCATCCACGGCGTCCCCAAGTTGACCCCTTGCACCTTTACCGTTATGCCGGATCGCATCGAAACTGGCACTTTTCTTGCCGCTGCGGCAGCAGCTCGTGGCAAGGTTCGGCTTCTGCATACTCGTGCGGACATCCTCGATGCGGTATTAGTGAAGTTTGAGGAGGCTGGCGCACACCTGAGCTGTGGTGATGACTGGATTGAGTTGGATATGAAGGGCAACCGCCCTAAGGCGGTGAGTTTCCGCACCGCACCTTACCCAGCTTTCCCCACCGACATGCAGTCGCAGTTTACCGCTATGAATGCCGTAGCTGAGGGTAAAGGCGCTGTGGTGGAGACTATTTTTGAGAATCGACTGATCCAGGTTCATGAGTTGAACCGTATGGGTGCTGATATCACCCTTGAGGGTAATACGGCTTTCGTCACAGGTGTTGAGAAGCTTAAAGGAGCACCCGTGATGGCCTCGGATTTACGCGCTTCGGCAAGCCTGGTGATTGCGGGTATGGTTGCTGAGGGCACTACCACAGTCGACCGTATCTACCATATAGACCGGGGTTATGAATGTATTGAGGAAAAATTACAGCAACTGGGGGCGAGTATTCGCCGAGTACCTGGTTAGCAAGTTGAGACGGCCGCCCCTTAGGTCGGGGCGGCTCTCGAAGAAGAGCCGGCTTAATAATGACTATGCAAATCACCATCGCCTTGACCAAGGGGCGTATCCTGCAAGAAACCTTACCTTTGCTCGCAGCGGCGGGTCTGGAACCACTTGAAGACCTAGGGAAAAGCCGCAAGCTGATTTTCCCCACCAACTGCGAGGGGGTGCGTCTGCTTCTCTTGCGTGGTGTCGATGTTCCCACGTATGTGCAGCATGGCGCTGCGGATATGGGGGTTGCTGGTAAAGATACTCTGCTGGAACATCATGCCGACGGTATTTATGAACCTCTTGATCTCGGTATTGCGCGCTGTCGTCTGATGACCGCAGGGGTGAAGGGGGCGGTTCTGCCGACGGGGCGGATAAAAGTGGCAACAAAATTTGTTGAGAGCGCCAAGCGACATTACGCTGCTCAAGGGCGGCAGGCGGACATTATTAAGCTGTATGGCGCAATGGAGTTAGCTCCATTGATGGATCTTGCCGATGAAATTGTAGATATAGTCGATAGTGGCAATACCTTAAAAGCCAATGGCCTTGAAGCTCGTGAAATGATTGCGTATATCAGTAGCCGCTTGATTGTCAATAAGGCCGCCATGAAGATGAAGTATCAGCCAATCAGTGAGCTGATTGAAAAATTGTCGACAGCTGTCGCGCAGAACTAGAAGATTTTTAGACGTTATGACTCGCAAGTTTATTGGTCGGCTAAGTGCCGTTGACACGGATTTTGATGGGCAATTAAAGCAGTTGCTCGCTTGGGAGGCGGTGGCCAATAAACAGGTCGAGGAGATAGTTGCAGAAATTCTGCAGCAGGTGCGCAATCGAGGGGATGCTGCGGTTATTGAATATACCAACCGTTTTGATCGCCGTAATCTTACTGGAGCAGAAGACTTTTGTTTAACTCCACAAGCGCTGACTGAGGCTCTTGCCCGTATTGGAGTTGAGGAGCGTGAGGCCCTTGAAGTCTCCGCCCGGCGCGTACGTGAATACCATGAACACCAAAAGCAGGGCTCCTGGCGCTATACCGAGGCAGACGGCACAGTACTGGGTCAGCAGATTACTCCAATGGAGCGTGTTGGCATTTATGTACCTGGGGGTAAAGCCAGTTACCCTTCATCGGTATTAATGAATGCTATTCCGGCAAAGGTTGCTGGCGTGGATTCAGTGGCTATGGTGGTTCCGGCTCCCGAGGGCGAGATCAGTGATTTGGTTCTGGCCGCGGCAGCGATTGCCGAAGTGGATCAAATGTTCACTATTGGTGGTGCACAGGCGGTGGCCGCACTGGCTTATGGCACCGAAACGATTGCCTCGGTAGATAAGATCGTTGGCCCCGGTAATATCTTTGTGGCTAGTGCCAAGCGCGCGGTCTTTGGCCATGTGGCAATAGACATGATCGCCGGGCCCTCGGAAATACTTGTTATTTGTGATGGGGCCACCGATCCAGATTGGATCGCGATGGATCTGCTGTCCCAGGCCGAACACGATGAGCAGGCGCAGGCGATTCTGCTATGCCCTGACGCAGAATTTCTCGATGCGGTGGAGTCATCCCTTGAAAGGCAGCTGGCAGAGTTGCCTCGCGCAACAATAGCAGCCAAGTCACTAATGGATCGCGGTGCTCTGATTCTGGTGGACTCTCTTGAGCAGGCAATAAAAATCTCTAATCGTATTGCTCCCGAACATTTGGAAGTTTCTGTGGCTGATCCTGAATCTTTGTTGCCGCAAATTCGCCATGCCGGTGCGATTTTCCTGGGCCGCTATACTGCAGAAGCTCTGGGGGACTATTGCGCGGGGCCCAACCATGTGCTGCCTACCAGTGGTACCGCAAGATTCTCCTCACCCCTGGGTGTTTACGATTTTCAGAAACGCAGTTCGATTATTTATTGTTCCCCACAAGGTGCCGATCAGCTTGGTCGTGTAGCTGCCACCCTCGCTTGTGGTGAAGGGTTGGAAGCCCATGCTCGCTCTGCCACCTTTCGGATCAAGAAATAAACGAATACCTTATCGCGGTAACTGGCACCAGTAAGGCACATCATGCGTAAATTACTTCTGTGTTTAGTCGCCCTTATCCTGGTTGGTTGTGTGACGGCTGATGAATATAGCGTTGAAAAATATTCAGGGTTTGAGCAGAGCCTTCCCGCCCTATCCCTATTCGCCAAGATGCCTGGTGAGGATTTTGAACGGCGCTGTAACGATTATTCCGAAAGTTCTCTGCTCAAATATTGTCAGTATGGTGTAGTGGACTACACGGAACTATTGGGGCAGCTGGAAGCCTCCACGGCCTTTAGTTCTGTGCACTCTGGTAACGACGATATTCCTTACCAATTACTGGTAACTTCTGCCGGTTATTCTGAGGAGGGGATAGAGGATATCGGTGAGGCGGTTATAGCAGGTGCCACTTTGATGTTGGCTCCTATGCGTACCACGCAGGATATCCATATCGATGCAATCCTGACTTGGCACGGCCTACCCTTGAAGCGTTATCAATTAGAGTTTCCGTTCACAACAACAATAAGCCTGTTTACTTCTCCGCTTGCCGCAAAGCGAGATTTAGCCAAAGTGGTAGCAGGGGAGCTGATAGCTTTACTGCAGGAAGATAGGGTTATGGCTCCAGAATATCTCTATCAATCCATTGGAGCGAGTGACTACCACTCGGCTCTGAATTTGCCGGAGTCTGTCGGTGAGTATGTGAGCAACCCCCTTGTGCTTGCTAGCCACCCGTTATTTGGGGCTCAAACGCGCTACGTGCACCGTCAGTTTCAGTTCGATTCTGTAGATGTTTTTGTCTACCCAATCCCCAATTGGGAGTGGGGAGATCTGAAGCAGGCGCAGGTTGAGGAGCTGGATAGGGTTCGCCAGGAACTTGAGCTGGTCGAGAGGGAAGCTCAGTGGCAGGTGTTGGATCTCAGCGAGGAGACTTCAGAAATATGGCGCGTACAGGGGCAGGACATGCCCGTGACCAGGCTTTCCGGTTATTTCCTCGCCGCAGATGGGGAGCGCTTTGATACCCATACCTATTTATTTGTACGCAAGGATAAATTTATTAAGGTGCGAGCTTCTTTTTCCGGGGAGGGGAGAAGCAGGGAGGAGGTAGAGACTTTTGCTAGGGGGCTAATTGCCCAGGCGAATGTACCCAGTGAATCCCGATTTATGGCTAATGTTCGCGAGAATTGGCGGGAAAGGCGGGCCGGGGACTAGCCTGGCCCACGCAATATCCTATTTCTACTGGCTTCCTTCTCTGGGAATTTGGGTTGCCTGCCAGGCGATTACAAACCAGTCTCCCTGGCGTTTCACAAAAGTGCCTGTATTTAAATAATAGTTTTTCTTTCCTTTGACACTATCGTTGGCGACTAATTTGAAAGCTACTACTGCCGTATCTCCAAGTAGGCGAATATCGATATCCTCTGCGGCGTAGTTCACTGTTATGGGCTCATCGCCAGCTGTCTCCATGCCCTGCATGATTTTTGCTTTGCCAAATCGCTTTCCCGCGGAGCTGGTATAGACAAGGTCATCAGCCCAAAAGCGCTGATGGGCCTCGGCACTGCTGGCAGCATTATCGATAAAATAATGTAGTAGTTTTTGGAGTTCCTCTTTGTCATCGGCCCAGCATTGCCCGGCAACAAGAATCGCGAGGATGGTAAGGATGATTGTGCGCATAGGTTGTCTCCCTGTTCCCCGGCAGGCTATTCCACAGGGGTTGTTGTATCTGGTTTGACTGACACGGTAGCTTCCACGGTATGAGACTGCCCCTCTCGAGTAAAGGTAATGGAGATGGTGTCTCCAGGACGCAGGGTTGCCATGGTGGCCTCACCTTGCTTTCCGTCACCAATGGGGAGTCCATCAATATGGGTGATCACATCTCCAGGTTTGAGTCCGGCGTTATGAGCTGGGCTCTCATTGTAGATGGCAGTAATCATGACGCCACCGGTGGAGAGGAGATTAAATTCCTTAGCCATCTGCGGGCTGATTGCGCTGGCTTCGATGCCTAGCCAGCCGGGTACAACGCGGCCGTAAGCAATAATATCCTGCATTACTTTAAAAGCGATATTGGCGGGAATGGCGAAGCTGATCCCGCCGGAGTAGCCGGACTGGTTGAGAATAGAAGTGTTAATGCCGAGCAGGCGCCCGCGAGAGTCCACCAATGCGCCGCCGGAGTTACCCGGATTCACGGCTGCGTCAGTTTGCAAGAAATTCTGTAGGTGGCTTCCGGTGCCGGAGTTTTCCAAGTGGCGTCCCTTGGCGCTAATGATGCCTTGGGTGACCGTCTGACCAACCCCAAAAGGGTTGCCAATAGCCAGAACTACATCGCCTACTTGAGCGGATTCGGGCTCACCAACTGAGATAGAAGTTAGGTTGTCGAGTTCTATTTTCAAAACGGCCAAGTCAAAGTCGGCATCGCTACCGACCATGCGAGCCTGTGCTTCGCGGCCATCGGCGAGCAAGATGACAATAGCGTCTGCCTGGTCGACCACATGGTGGTTGGTGAGAATATAGCCGTTGTCACTGACAATAACCCCAGAACCGAGGTTCGACTGCATGCGTTCCCTCTGCGGGACATTCATATTGTCGAACAAACGCCGAAAAAGAGGGTCATTAAACAGTGGGTGTTGCCGCTGTGGTAGTGCCATGCGGGTATAAATGTTAACTACAGCGGGACCAGCCATATTGACTGCCTGGGCATAGGAAACCGGCCCCTGCCAATCCTCCTGTGGAGGTGCGGGGTTTGTGCCGCGCAACTGCGGAAATATGACCAATAGTAGTGCGGCCATAGCCAAACCTATCAGGGCAGGCAGGGCCCAATCCTGTAAAAAGCGATTTTGGGACACTCGAGACTCCTCATTTGCGCTGATTATACACACCTCTCGCTGGGGATTCGCCGAGGACAGCCTTGCTGCTCTTTCAGTGGTTAGTTCAAGGTGAGTTAGGGGTTCTGCGAGGAGTTTCTATCCCCCTAGTGACTATTGAGGGTGCGTTAGTGGGGGTATTTAAAAGATCAGCATCAATGACTTCTGTTTAGAAGCCTTCAAGGCAGTCCATTCATATGCTTGCCAGTGTTTATAGTTACCTTGTGGTCCCCAGAAGGCTTATTGAGCTTGATCGGGGGGGGTAAGCTGACCTTTCTCGTCCCAGTTCTTATATCTATGCCCTATTGATGTTGACAGCCCCAAACAGATATTCGGGGATATTTTCCCAGTGTTTATTTCCTGGCTAGATTACCCCCAGCCTTTACTTCGAATATATGTACGATCTGTAAAAACTGTGTTTTGGTAGAGCATCAATTTCTTAGAGCAGTATTGTTGTTTAGTGGACTATAGGGGGAGCTATACTCCCCCACTCTGTATAGGTTTGACATTGGTCAGCCTTTATAGATGCGTATAATGGCCAGCCGATAATTGACTAACCGGCAAATTTTGTATTTGGAGACCAAAATGTCCTTAGTTCGTCCCCACGGCAGTGTTGAGCTGCAGCCTCGCTTTGTTTATGACAGCGAGCGGCATCACCAGCTGATGCATGAGGCGGAGTCGTTGCCCTCTATTGTGGTTAGCTCTGCCGCTGCTGCCAACGCAGTCATGCTGGGAGCGGGCTATTTCAACCCCTTACACGGTTATATGAACTTGGCCGATGCGCTGAGTGTTGCTGCCACCTTACGCACAGTCGACGGCCTCTTTTGGCCTGTGCCGGTGTTGAATGTTGTTGAAGACACCAGTGCTATTGAGGGGGCATCTCGAATCGCCTTGCGGGACCCGAATGTTGAGGGTAACCCGGTGCTGGCGATCATGGATGTGGAATCGATTGAAAGCGTATCCGATGAGCAGATGGATGCTATGGCCGAGCAGGTCTTTGGCACCCTGGATGATAAGCATCCCGGTGTTGCCACCTTTAAATCCGCTGGTCGTCAGTTAATTTCTGGCCCTATCGAAGTACTGAACTTTAGTTATTTTATCAACGACTTCCCGGATACCTTCCGCACAGCGGTAGAAATTCGCAATGAATTTGCCGAGCGTGGTTGGAGCAAAGTGGTGGCCTTCCAAACCCGCAACCCTATGCATCGCGCCCATGAAGAGTTGTGTAAGATGGCTCTTGAAGCGGTAGAGGCAGATGGTGTCCTGATTCATATGTTGCTGGGGCAGTTAAAGCCCGGTGATATCCCTGCGCCGGTCCGCGATGCCTCGATTCGCAAGATGGTCGAGCTCTACTTCCCTGCTAATACCGTAATGGTGACCGGTTACGGTTTTGACATGCTCTATGCTGGTCCTCGCGAAGCCGTGCTGCACGCGTTGTTCCGCCAGAACTGTGGTTGCAGCCACCTGATTGTAGGTCGAGATCACGCTGGTGTTGGAGATTACTACGGTGCCTTCGATGCGCAGACTATTTTCGATGAGAAGGTACCTGATGGTGCTTTGGAAATCGAAATCTTCCGAGCCGATCACACGGCCTACTCAAAGAAGCTCAATAAAGTTGTGATGATGCGTGATGTACCAGATCACACTAAGGAAGACTTTATTTTGCTGTCTGGAACCAAGGTGCGTGAAATGCTGGGGGATGGCATTGCGCCGCCTCCGGAGTTCTCCCGCCCGGAAGTGGCGCAGATCCTGATGGATTATTATCAGAGTCTGTAAGTTTACAACTTAATGAAAAAGGCGGGATATCCCGCCTTTTGTGATTTTACACCGTTGCGAAAAATAGAGCTTATTGGGTTCTTGTTACTTGTTAGCTGCCTGCGTGGGCCTCTTTCTCCAGGCCATAATCTTCATCGAGGGTGCCTTTGGCGCCGGGCTCTTTCGGTGCCCAGTCTTTCGGTGGTTCCATCTCTTGAAGTTGCTTGTCGTCTTCTTTCAGTTTGCCGCTACCGGCTTCAAGCATTTGTCGGCCTATATCCTGGTTGGAGAGGCGTAAAGCGCTATTGGATAGATACTCGTGAACGTCTTTGTAACTTTCGGTCAGGTTGTGAACCAGCTGAGAAGTTTGGTCAAAGTGTTCATTGACCTGTAGCTGGAAATCCTCGAGCTTGCTATTGGCCTCTCGCAGGCGCTGTTCCAGCTCTTGGGTGCGGTCAATACTGGAGCGCCCGCGAATCGCCAGGTAGGCTAAAAAAGCACCCAGCGTCATTCCGAGAATGCCAACTAAAATTAATACCGATGTAGAGTGCACTTCCTACCTCCCGAACTTGCTCTTATATGGCACTGGCGATCCCTGGTGCATGATTATGGATGGCGGTTATTTGGACCGCGATACCGTCTGAGGCCCTGGATGGTCAACGTTAAGTGACTGTCGCCCAATGTTAGCGGGCCCAGTATACGCGATTATTAATCTGACAATTAAGGTTGTTAGGTATTTGCGACACGCCAATTTACCGCCAGTTCCGAATTGCCGGTATAGGCTGGCGAATCGGACACGGGTAGGACCTGGCTGGGTTCACTGATGTTGTACCTTTGTCGCCTAGGCGGCTTTGTGGTGAATTTGGTAGAGTGCGCGCCTGTGATTTAGCTGTTGAAGAAATTTTCATCTATGTTGCCCGCCAAACCTCTCTTACTTTCCCCTCTTGAGCGCTATGAGAATGACCTGCAGCGCCCTGAATTTTTGGAGGACTCGTCCCAGAGGGCAGCGGTTCAGGAGCTGCAAAATCTGCATCTGCGCCTGGTGGCAAGGGCTGAGCGAGGGTTTCTTGCCGGGCTAGTCTCACGTCTGCGCGGCGCCGATGTTGGGCCTGAGCGCGGGCTCTACTTCTGGGGTGGGGTGGGACGCGGTAAAACCTATCTGATGGATGCCTTCTATGAGTCCCTGCCTTTTGAGCAGAAGCAGCGCACCCATTTCCACAGGTTTATGCGCCAGGTTCACCAGGATCTGAAGGAGTATGCCGGGGAGAAAAACCCGCTGGAAAAGGTAGCCGACAAGATTGCGCGAAGGGCGCGTGTGCTCTGTTTTGATGAGTTCTTTGTCTCCGATATCGCTGACGCTATGATCCTGGCGGGCCTTTTGGATGCCTTGTTCCGCCGTGGGGTGGCTCTAGTGGCCACCTCTAATATCGTGCCGGAAGGGCTCTATAAAGATGGTCTGCAGCGAGCCCGTTTTCTGCCAGCTATAGAACTCCTTCAGCAACACACCAAGGTGGTGAATGTCGATGGTGGCACCGACTACCGGTTGCGTACCCTGGAGTTACTGGAGCTATACCATGCTCCACTCGACAGAGCGGCAGGCGAAAACCTGTCCAGCAGTTTCTCCCGTCTGATCGTGGATGGTTGTGAGGTGCGCAGTGATGTCGACTTGCAGGTTGAGGGGCGTCCTATCCGCGCACTGAAGGTGGCAGATGATGTTGCCTGGTTCAATTTTACAGATCTGTGCGATGGTCCTCGTTCACAAAATGACTATATAGAGTTGGCGCGGGAATTTCATACAGTGCTGTTGGCGGCGGTACCGAAGTTTGATGAGCGCATGGATGCCCAGGCGCGCCGCTTTATCAATTTGGTAGATGAATTCTACGATCGCTGCGTCAAGTTGGTGATCTCTGCAGAGGTACTGGCCGAAGAGTTATATGGAGGGCAGCACCTGCGTTTTGAGTTTGAGCGCACGGTCAGCCGGTTATTGGAGATGCAGTCCAGGGAGTACCTGGAGAGGGCGCATCGCCCGGAATAGCCTCGCTTGCCGAGAAGGGTGGGCGCCCCAGAAATCGCTTGAAAAGCGAGCACTCCTTTTGTACTATCCGCGCTCTTTTGTGGGACGGCCCCTAAAACCAGGGGGTCATATTACAGGTGTTTATAACATGAAGACATACAGTGCCAAGCCAGAAGCGGTAAAACGCGACTGGTACATTGTTGACGCTGCGGACAAGACCCTCGGCCGTATTTCTGCCGAGATCGCACACCGCCTGCGTGGCAAGCACAAGCCTGAATACACGCCCCACGTGGACACTGGCGATTACATTATTGTGATCAATGCCGAGAAGGTTCGCGTGACCGGCAACAAGGCCAAAGACAAGATCTACCACAGCCACTCCGGCTACCCCGGTGGTCTCAAGTCCATCAGCTTTGAAAAGCTGATCGAGAAAGCGCCCGAGCGCACCATTCAAAGCGCCGTTAAAGGCATGCTGCCGAAGGGTCCTCTGGGTCGCGCCATGTTCAAGAAGCTGAAAGTATACGGCGGTAGTGAACATCCTCACGCGGCACAACAGCCGATTGAACTGGCGATCTAAACGGGAACAAATCTGATGGCAACTACTCAATACTACGGTACCGGCCGCCGCAAGACCTCCACCGCTCGTGTATTTATCGTGCCCGGTGAAGGAAAGATCAGCGTAAATGGTCGCGACCTTGACGAATACTTTGGCCGCCAGGTGGCTCGCATGATCGTGCGTCAGCCGCTGGAAAAAGTAGACATGGTCGAGAAATTCGACATCATCGCAACTGTAAAAGGTGGTGGTTCCTTTGGTCAGGCGGGTGCAATCCGTCACGGCCTGACCCGCGCCCTGATGCAGTACGATGAGGAGCTTCGTCAACCGCTGCGCGCCGCTGGTTTTGTTACCCGCGACGCCCGTGAGGTTGAGCGTAAGAAAGTGGGTCTGCGCAAAGCGCGTAAGAAGCCGCAATTCTCCAAGCGTTAAGCTTTCTTTTGGGCCCGGCAATTGCCGGGCTTTTTTCTATCCGGTAGTTGTGACTTTGAATACCCATTTGGGAATTGTTCAATTTCTCGCAATTTCACCGCGCAATTCCAGACGTTCCCCAGGTCTTTGCCTTGTATCAAAATGGCATTTTCTTTAACATTGCGCGGATTTGTATCCGCTTGATTTGTGGGGTTTATTCGCGCGGGCAATCTGCCGGAGCGGGACTTCTTTCAAGACTTTTTGGGTTTGGGCCAGCGCATTTCCGGTCTGTCCGGGATCGCTGTGATGGGAGAACTACGTCATGAGTGATGACGGTGTAAATGTAGGACGGCGCCGTTTTTTAACCGCTGCTACCTCTGTAGTTGGTGGTGCGGGTGCGGTTGGGGTGGCCGTGCCTTTCGTCGCTTCCTGGAAGCCGAGTGCCAAGGCGAAAGCTGCGGGCGCTCCGGTTAAGTACAACATTAGCAAACTTGAGCCGGGTCAGATGGTCACCGTTGAGTGGCGCGGCAAGCCGGTATATGTGGTCCGTCGTACTGACGAGATTTTGCAGGACCTGGAAAAGGTGGAGCCGCTATTGCGAGACCCCAATTCCGAAGAGTCTATCCAGCCGGCTTATGTAAACCCGGAAAACCGCTCTATCAAGCCGAAGTTGTTGGTTCTGGTTGGTCTGTGTACTCACCTGGGCTGTGCGCCTATGTACCGTCCCGAAGTCGGTGCTGCCGACCTGGGCGGCGATGACTGGATGGGCGGTTTCTTCTGTCCCTGTCACGGTTCTAAATACGATATGGCTGGCCGCGTATACGCCGGTGTTCCGGCACCTACCAATCTGGAGGTTCCGCCTTATTCCTATGAGAGCGATGCTGTAATCGTGATTGGTGTAGACCAGGAGGGCGCTGCATGAAATGGCTAGCAAATTTCGGTGACTGGGTTGATCAGCGTCTGCCGATCTACCAGGCCTGGGATAAGCATATGGGCAAGTACTATGCGCCCAAAAACTTTAATCTCTGGTATTTCTTCGGCGTATTCTCCCTGCTTGTACTGGTCAACCAACTGTTGACCGGTATCTGGCTGGTTATGAGTTATAACCCCTCTGCCGAGGAGGCTTTTGCCTCCGTTGAATACATCATGCGCGATGTGGAGTGGGGCTGGTTGATACGATATCTCCACTCGACAGGTGCGTCTGCCTTCTTCGTGGTGGTGTATCTGCATATGTTCCGCGGTCTGATGTACGGCTCTTATAAGCCGCCCCGCGAGCTGGTGTGGATCTTCGGTATGTGTATCTATCTGGTGCTAATGGCCGAAGCCTTTATGGGCTACGTACTGCCCTGGGGGCAGATGTCCTACTGGGGTGCCCAGGTGATCGTGTCCCTGTTTGGCGCTATCCCTGGCATCGGTGACACCCTGGTGGAGTGGATTCGTGGAGACTACCTGATTTCAGGTATTACTCTGACCCGTTTCTTCTCTCTACACGTCATTGCGTTGCCGTTGGTACTGGTGTTGTTGGTGGTATTGCACATTCTTGCGCTGCACGAAGTGGGCTCTAACAACCCAGACGGTATCGAGATCAAGAAGAACAAAGACGAGAACGGTATTCCCAAAGACGGTGTGCCTTTCCATCCCTACTACTCGGTTCACGACCTGGTTGGTATTGCGGTATTCCTGTTTATCTTCGCAACCGTGGTGTTCTTCTTCCCGGAGATGGGTGGCTTCTTCCTGGAGTACGCTAACTTCGAAGAGGCAAACCCGCTGAAGACACCGCCACATATTGCCCCGGTTTGGTACTTCACACCCTTCTATGCAGTTTTGCGCGCAGTAACTATGGATATTGGCCCTCTGCCGGCTAAGTTCCTCGGTACTGTTGCTATGGGTGCTGCTATTGCGGTGCTGTTTGTGCTGCCCTGGCTGGATAAGAGCCCGGTGCGTTCCATCCGCTACAAAGGCTGGTTGCCCAAGGCATTACTGCTGGTGTTCGCTGCGGTATTTATTATCCTCGGTTATCTTGGTGTTAAATCTCCGACCCCTGAACGCAACTTCCTGTCTCAGGTGGCGACTCTGTTCTACTTCGCCTTCTTCCTGACCATGCCGGTCTGGACGAATCCTAAGAGCAAAAAAGGCATTGGTTCCTGGGTTGTAAGCATCGGCTTCGGTGTGCTGTTCCTGTGGATGGCCGTTGCCAATCTCTCTGTGAATACTTTCATGGCTGTGGTAACCCTTCTACTGGCGGGCTTCTTTGCCGCTCTGCCGTGGATTACTAACCGCGATGACGTGTACCCTGAACCCGAGCGTGTAACCAGCCCGTCTGGCGCCAAGACTTTCGGTATCCTGTTTATTGGTATCGTGGTTGTCGGACTGCTGACCTTTATTCCCATTAAGGCGGTAGGTGCCGAGTCCAGCGTTGAGCTGGACCACATCAATATCGACCTGCAGGACAAGCCGTCTCTGCAGCGCGGTGCCAAGTACTTCGTCAACTACTGCATGGGTTGTCACAGTGCCAACTACTCCCGCTGGGAGCGCGTTGCCACCGATCTGGATATCCCCAACGAGCTGATGGTGCAGAACCTGGTTCTGGGCAACGATAAGATTGGTAATCTGATGGAGATCTCCATGCGTCCGGATGACTCCAAGGTGTGGTTCGGTGCCACACCTCCGGACCTGACGCTGGTAGCCCGCTCCCGCTCACCGGAATGGCTCTACACTTATCTCCGCAGTTTCTACAAGGATGACAGCCGGGCTACCGGTGTGAACAACCTGGTATTCCCCAGTGTCGCTATGCCCCATGTTTTGATGGAGCTGCAGGGTTTGCCGGAATGTGCCCCGGGTCCTAAGCGCGACCACGGCAAGATTGTGCGAGATGAGTTGGGCAACCCCATTATGGATGCCGATTGTGGCAGCCTGAAAGTCGGTAGTGTGAAGGGCTCCATGAATCCTGAAGAGTTCGACCAGGCTATGTATGACTTGGTTAACTTTATGGAGTACATTGCCGAGCCTATGGCTGAAGATCGCAAGCGCATTGGTTTCTACGTGCTGGCGTTTATTTTTGTATTCTTTATCTTCGCCTGGCTGTTGAACCGCGAGTACTGGAAAGACATACACCACTAAGTTTCGCCGGTTTCTCTTTGATGGGTGGTGGAGTTGCTCCGCCACCCTTTTATATTTTGAAAAGGTTGGCGCTCGCCGACCAACTAGTTTGAGGTAGATTGAACATGGGTGTGCCTACCAACAAGCGCTCCTCGATGACCTTCTTTTCCGATGGTCGCAGCCACTACAGCCACCGCGTGCGCATTGTGCTTGCAGAAAAGGGAGTTTCCGTCGACATCATTGATGTTGATCCCGATGATAAACCAGCCGAGCTCGCTGACCTCAATCCCTATAATTCTTTGCCCACCCTGGTAGATCGCGATTTAGTATTGTTCGAAACCAAGGTGATGATGGAATATCTGGACGAACGTTTCCCGCATCCGCCGTTGCTGCCTGTGTATCCGGTTGCCCGTGCACAGAGCCGCCAGATTATGCACCGCATCGAGCGTGACTGGTGCCCGCTGGTAGATAAAATCTTGGCCGGTGGCAAAGATGTAGCTTCTGCGCGTAAAGAGCTGCGCGATAGCTTCGTTGGTATTGCGCCGATGTTTACCGAGTTGCCCTATTTCTTTAATGAAGAGTTCTCTCTGGTGGATTGCTGTATGGCCCCGCTGCTGTGGCGTCTTGAGCAGTTTGAAGTCAGTTTGCCTAAAACCAAGCAGGTTAAGCCGTTACTGGATTATATGGATCGCCTATTTGCTCGCGAAGCCTTCCAGCAGAGCCTGACTGAGTACGAACGGGAAATGCGTTGAGGACACTTTTGTGAGTAAGCCGGCTATGACATCCAATCGCCCTTACATTTTACGGGCGTTCTATGAGTGGATAACCGATAACCGGTGCACTCCCTATATTCTGGTGGATACCCATTTGTCTGGAGTCTTGGTGCCTCAACAGCATGTTAACGACGACGGCCAGATTGTGCTGAATGTCTCGGAAAGTGCTGTGGTTGGCCTGACCATGGATAACTATGCGATCAGATTTAATGCGCGTTTTGGTGGCGTGCCTACCGATATACAAGTCCCGGTAGGGGCGGTTATCGGTATCTATGCCCGTGAAAATGGGCAGGGCATGGTGTTCGAGCCTGAAGAGACCCCGGAGCCGCCGGAGCCGACACCGCCTACCAGTTTAGGCAAAAAGTCGGTGAAAAAGCCCTCTTTAAGGGTGGTGAAGTAATCGCATCAGGATTTCGAAGGGGGCGATTTTGCCCCCTTTGTTGTTTTTACTCTAGCTTATTTTCGCTCCTCTCTATTTCTGTGAGTTACTTCTGAGAATATGCGCTTGCTAGTTGCGTAAAATTGCCTGTTATTTTTTAGTTCCTATTCATCACCATGCCGTCGTATTTGCAGTGGCTGCGTTTTAGCTGGATACCTGGGCTACTTCTGGGTTTACCGCTTGTCCAATACTTACCCTGGCTTGATTTGGCCTTTCTGCACAATGCCCAGCTGCCATTTCTCCTGTTGGTAGGGGCGCTTCTACTCAGCTTTTTTTACCACTCCAGCCGGGTTGGTTTGGCTGCATTGCTGCTGATGGCTTTCTATGGGGCGACTCGCCTGGACTGGTTATTGGGGTGGGAGCAGGACCTACCTATTTACCTGGGATTGATAGCTCTCAATCTGATGCTATTTAGTTGTAGCCGCGATCGTAGTATCTGGGGCTATTTGGGGGGTGTCTGGCTAATGGCGCTTCTTGGGCAGGGGATGGGACTCTTTTGGGTGCAGCAGAACTTTGGTCCACTGTTGCAGCAGTTCTCGTTGCCACACTTGCCGGCTTGGTCGTTAGCCTTTGAATCGTTCACTTCCCCACTACCACTTTTGGCCTGTATGGCGGCTTCAATGGGGGCATTCGCTCTATTGATCCTTTACCCAGGACCAACAGCCATGGGGTTGCTAAGTTGCAACCTGCTTATGCTTTATGGGGTTTGGAGTGGTATGCCCTTGGTTCCTCTGATGTCTGTAGCGGGCTTACTTCTTCTAACTTCGTTGCTTGGGAGTAGTTATGAGCTGGCTTTTCGCGATGAACTGACCGGGGTTAAGTCTCGGAGGGCGTTTCGCTATCAAATGCTGACACCGGGGTGGCACTATTGCATTGCGATGATTGATATCGATCATTTTAAAAAGCTGAACGACCGCTTTGGGCATCAGCTTGGAGATCAGGTATTGCGGATGGTGGCTACCCAAATTGCCAGATATGCACCGGGGCAATTATTTCGCTACGGTGGTGAGGAATTTGTGTTGCTGATACCGGGGCGAGACCGGGAAGCGGCAGAGAAACAGCTGGAATTTATGCGTGAGAAAATTGCCTCTTACCCTATGCATCTGCGCTCAGGAAAACGTAGCTCTGGGAATAAGTTTTGGCGTTCTGAGAACCGTACGGGCCAGCAAGTCAAGGTAACAGTTAGTATCGGCCTTGCCCAGAAAAGCAGGAGATTGAGAAGGGCTGAGGAGATTCTAAAAGCGGCGGACCAGGCACTTTATAAAGCTAAACGCAGTGGTCGAAATCGCATGAGTATCCACCATTGATATAAATCAACCTGATTTGAAAGTGGCGCTTAATTTCTTATTTGCATTGGTTATTTTCGCGCCGACCCCCGATACTGCAAAGCAGGGTATTAAAGGGAGAATAAGCGTGCGGTTACTCAGTCACACTATTGGTATTCTGACCAACCCAGAGAAAGAGTGGAAGGCTATACGAGCGGACAGGCATTCTTTCTTCCAGGTATTCATGACCCATGTGCCATTTCTAGCTTTGATACCTACAGTTGCCGGTTATTTTGGTGTAACTAGGGTAGGGTTTGAAGTAGGCGGGCACTTGGCGAAGCTGACTCCTGAGAGTGCGGCGGTTTTATCAATCGTTACCTACTTTGCTCTTCTAGTTGGTGTTTATTGCCTCGGGGAATTTATCAACTGGATGGCCAGGTCCTATGGGGTCGAGGGGGATGAGCCCACCAGGCACTATGAAGGTACTGCACTCGCCGTTTTTATCACCACACCGATTTTTCTTGCCAGTATTGTCGTGCTTTTCCCTCACCCCTGGTTGACCATGGCTGCGGTCGGAATTGCGGGTATGTATTCCATCTATCTGGTGTTTGCAGGCATCCCCATTTTGATGAATATGAATAAAGAGCGGGCCTTCCTTTATGCTTGCGCAGTGTTGACCGTGGCCTTGGTGTTGATGGTCACAGTGCTAATCACCTCCGTTATTTTATGGAGTGTGGGCATAGGCCCAATCTATCAGCACCACGCGCCTTAAGAGTAAATAATTTGCCAGGCTAGTTTTCTTTTAATACTAGGGGCGGCATAGGGCAATCCAGGCTGTCCGCTACCGCTCTGAGCAACTCAATCTCTTCCGCCTTAATAATGCCATTGTGGTTTAGAGTGTAAACCAACGCTTTTAGCAGTAAGGGCTTTTCTAAAGGCTTCATTTGACTGGCTATAGCGATCGCTTTGTCCAGATGCTGAAGATCTATATCTTTGCGGCTTGGCAGTGGGGTGACCTCTAGCTGTAAAAACTTTAGCCCCTGCTCGTAGGCGCGTTTTGCCGGTAGGTACTCGCTATTACCCGCATGGGCAATGGCTGCGATCAGGAAGCGAGAGGCATCGTTACCAGCGCCTTTCTTGTTGGAAAGGCGCTGCCGATCGGGGCTCTCTTCCAGGGCGTGTATCAATACTCGATACAGGGCCCACTCCCAGATCTCAATCTTTCCATCGCTGCGCAATAGTTTAATCAGGTTTCTCTTGAATACCTGGTATTGCTGTGGAACCAGTGCTTTGAGTGCGGGTACGCAGAGATCTAAAAGCGGTAGGCGTGCATTGTCGGGCAGGGCTTTTAGTTGTGGAGCCAGCTTGTACATTTCTCTTACTACCGCGGGATGGGCAATTTTCTTCAATAGCACCATCTGGGTCTCACGCTCGCTCTCCCCTCTGTGCAGTAGCAGATGATAAATCAGGGCACGAGCGATGAAGGGGTCGTGAGCAGCCTGCAGGATAGCGGCGGGGATAGATTCCAGTAGCTGACGGCCGTATTGCACTTGTTGTGCACTGGGGCAGGCAATACTGTTGTCCACCGCTTCCAGGGCGACCTGGAAGGGGGCTGAGTCGACGAAATGGATAGTTGATCCGGAATTTGTTTCTTTAGTTTGCGTTTGTGCAGTGGAGCTTCGCTCATTGAGGTAGAGGCCATTCCAGCTTGGTTCTAGCCGCGCTATGCGTTTGCTCAGGGGAGGGTGGCTGGCGAACAGGTTGAAAAATGAGCGCTTTAGGCCACTGCTAAAAAACATATGACTGAACTCAGCCGCTCTGCCACTGCTGAGGTTTGAGCCAGTGCTGTAGCCGCTAATTTTCTTGAGGGCGTTGGCAATACCTGCGTTGTTGCGGGTGAACTGGACCGCAGAGGCGTCTGCAAGATATTCCCGTTGCCGACTCACAGCGGATTTGATTAGGTTGCCGAGTAATGTGCCTGCATAGCCCAACACCATCAGGGCTAGACCCAAAGCAAACAGGGGTATACGGCCGCGATTATTACTGCTGTTGGGGTAGACGCCGCGCACCAGCCAGTGACCCAGTAGACCGATAATCAATATGCCGTTCAGTAGGCCGACGATACGGATATTCAGACGTGTGTCGCCATTGAGGACATGGCTGAACTCATGCGCCACCACGCCCTGCAGCTCGTCTCGGTTGAGATTTTCAATGCAGCCGCGTGTAAGACCGATCACCGCATCGCAGGGCTTGTAGCCAGCGGCGAATGCATTGATGGCTGGATCTTCAATCAGGTAAACATCCGGCACCGGGGTGCCGGAGGCAATGGCCATCTCCTCCACCACATTCAGGGCGCGCTGTTCGGCAGGGCCCTGAGGGGCGATATTGAGTTTGCGCCCGCCCAGAGACTCCGCTACCACTTTACCGCCGGCGGCCAGCTGCTGCAGTTTGTACAAGCTGCCCAGGGCCACGATAGCCACTATGGTAAGTGCTATGTAGCCCACCGTCTGCCAGCCGAGCAGCTGTTCGATCGCTAGCGGGGAAAAAGCCTGACCGCGGGAATACGAAACCGCAGCGGCAGCCACCAGGGTGGTCAATCCAACCAGCAGAATTAACGCCAACGTAAAGAGTCCGACTAACAAGCCGCTGTTGCGCCTGGCCTTATCCTGGTACTCGAAGAAGTTCATCGCTTAAAACTCGATTCGTGGTGCTACCTGGATGGCTTCGCTGTCGGAAAACTCCAGTAAGCGGCCGTCGGCGCGGTGACCAAAGAATCCCGCCAGTAGAACGGGGGGAAAGCTCTGTTTGTAAATGTTGTAATTGGTGACTGCGTCGTTAAAGGCTTGGCGGGCAAAGGCAACCTTATTTTCGGTACTGCTCAGCTCCTCGTTGAGCTGCAGTATATTCTGGTTGGCCTTGAGATCTGGATAGGCCTCCATAACAGCATTGAAGCGGCCCAGAGCGCTGTTTAGGGCACTTTCAGCACGGCCGAGGTTGTCGATCACGCTGGCGTTGGAAGGGCTGGCTGCCGCGGCTTTCAGGTCGCTAATGGCGGTGTTGCGTGCACTGACCACCGCTTCAAGGGTATCCCTCTCATGCTGTAAGTAGCCCCTGGCGGTTTCCACCAGGCTGGGGATCAGATCGTGGCGGCGCTTAAGCTGCACCTCAATCTGAGCGAAGGCATTCTCGTTGCGATTTTTTAGGGATATCAGCCGGTTGAAGATGCCGATCCCGTAGAACAACAGTGCGGCCAAAACAACCAGAACGACGATGCTTGAAATCTCCATAATCCCCTCGCCACTTTTTCTTGTGATTGGCGTCGATAGTAACATGCCCCCGTGGCGATCGAGACGTATTGCCCCGGGGTTCTGGCGGAACGGGGTATGGCTTCGGCTATAATGCCGCGACATTAAAAACAATTGCCGCCACGACAGGGATGGCGGCGCTGAACTGGGAGCAGACAGAATGAGCGATGTAACCTCAGATCCAGTAGTGATCGTTGGAATGGCACGCACCCCAATGGGTGCTATGCAGGGGAGCCTGTCGGCGTTGAGCGCGCCGCAGCTGGGCGCCGCGGCCATTCGCGCGGCGCTGGAAGACGCCGGCGTGTCTCCTGCCGATGTCGATGAAGTACTGATGGGCTGTGTGCTTCCGGCCGGTGTCGGGCAGGCGCCTGCCCGCCAGGCTTCCCTGGCTGCGGGTATTCCCGAAGGCACGCCCACTACCACAGTTAATAAGGTCTGCGGCTCCGGTATGAAGACCGTGATGATGGCCCGCGACGCACTACTCTTGGGTGAAGGCAAAGTCATCGTTGCCGGCGGTATGGAGAGCATGAGTAATGCCCCATACCTGCTGGCCAAAGCTCGCTCCGGCATGCGCTTGGGGCACGGGGAGGTCAAGGATTCAATGTTTCTTGACGGCCTGGAAAACGCGGCAGATGGCAAGTTGATGGGCACCTTTGCCGAGAGTACGGCCGAAAAATACGGCTTTACCCGTGAGGAGCAGGACGCTTTCGCACTGGAATCCCTGGCTCGGGCCCAGGCAGCCATAGAGAGTGGCAGTTTCGCTCGTGAGATCGCCCCAGTGACCATCGCTTCTCGTAAGGGCGAGGTAAAGGTTGATACGGATGAGGCCCCCGGCAATGCCCGCCCAGATAAGATTCCCCAGCTGAAGCCCGCCTTCCGCAAAGATGGTACTGTCACCGCAGCCAACTCCAGCTCTATTTCTGACGGCGCCGCCGCCCTGGTGCTGATGCGCAAGAGCGAGGCGGAGAAGCGCGGTCTCAAAGTGTTGGCGGTGATCAAGGCACAGGCTCAGTTTGCCCGCGAACCCGAGTGGTTCACCATCGCTCCGGTGGGCGCGATGCACAAGCTGATGGAAAACTCCGGTTGGTCCGTCAGTGATGTAGACCTGTTTGAAATCAATGAGGCCTTTGCTGTGGTGACCATGTCGGCCATGCGCGAGCTGGATCTGCCCTGGGAGAAGGTCAATGTGAATGGCGGCGCCTGTGCATTGGGGCATCCCCTGGGCGCGAGCGGTGCCCGCATCCTGACCACCCTGCTGGCGGCGATGGAAAAGCGCGATGTGAAAAAAGGGGTGGCGAGCCTCTGCATCGGTGGCGGTGAGGCCACAGCAGTAGCGATTGAGCGGGTATAGGTCCCGCGCGATAGTTAGAAATAAAAAACGGAGGCTTTTGCCTCCGTTTTTTTGCGCTTGTTCTTTTTGACCGATATTACCAGGCTCTTATTAAGGCCTAGCTGCAGTAGCGCGCAGTGGATGTGTTGTTAGTTGATATATTCCACCGCTTTCACCACTTTCTGAACCCCGCCAATCGAGCGGGTGAGGTCAGCAGCGCGCTCGGCCTCGGCTGGGGTGAGCAGTCCCATCAGGTAAACGACTCCGTTTTCCGTCACGACTTTAATGCGCGCACCATCAATTTCTTTGTGAGCGAGTAAGTTGGTTTTTACTTTGGTGGTCAGCCAGGTATCGCTGGTAGAGGCTAGAAAAGTAACTTTACCGCGAACCTGAGTTTCATTGTAAACCTGGCGAACATTTTGTACTTGGCTGGCAGTGCGCCCGGCGAGTAGGCGCAGTTCTTGATCGGGCACCTGTCCAGTGAGTAGTACGACTCCGTTAAAGGAGGTCACATCGATATTTGAGGTCTTCAGATCCGGATGTGCCTTATTGATATTGACCGTCACTATCGTTTCGATTCTCTCGTCATCGATATAGGTGCCCAGTGAGCGCTTGCCGGGATCTTGTTGAATGGGGCCATCGTGGGTGGCCTCCATAACGGTGCTGCAGCCACCGAGTAATGCGGTTGCGGCAAGGGCAGAGAGAAGGCGTTTTCCCAAGGAAAGCTGGTTTTTTTTCATGGTTCAGTCCTCGTAGCCACCAAAAAGGCTGCTGTCGATTAGATCACACAGGCAAAAAATAGTCAGAAGGTGCACCTGGTGTACCTCTGCTGCGACATCAGAAGGCACGCGCAGTTCAATATCGTGTGTGTCTAGCAGGGCTGCACAATCGCCACCGTCGCCACCGGTCAGCGCCAGTATGCCCATATCGCGATCCCGTGCAGCGCGCATGGCTTGAACGAGATTTGAGTCGCGACCATCACTGCTGATAATTACCAAAAGGTCGCCGGGTTGTCCCAGTGCGCGCACTGGGTGCGCAAAGGTATCGGCGCTGCCGTGATTTTGCGCAACGGTGCCCATGGAGACGCCGTCACTGTTAAGGGCCATGGCGGGCAGGCCTGGGCGCTCGCGCTGGAACCCCCCGGTAAGTTGAGAGCAAAAACTCTGTGCCAGGGCGCCGCTGACCCCATTGCCGCAGAGCAGCACCTTGCTCTCTGCCAGCAGTGTGTGCACCACCATCTCACTGGCTTCCGCAATCAGGGGCGCCAGTATCTCACCGGCGTTCATGGTGGCTTCCAGGCTGTGGTGAAAAAGGGTTACGACTCGCTGTTCCATTGTGTCCTTAATACTGGCGAACTGGGGTTCGCCATACTTGGCAAGGTAAATCTCGGTTTTGCCTCAAGCTTCGAAGGCGTTTTTAATCCACTGAATGTTTTGCGCATCGCCCTCTATAGCAAGGACATCGAAGCGGCAGGGACAGTCCAGTTTGTGTTGTTGCAAATAGCCGTGAGCAGTGGCGAGCAGTTTCTGTTGCTTGCGAATATCCACACTGGCTCCGGCCCCGCCGAAACGGTTGTTGCGGCGGAAGCGCACCTCCACAAACACTACAGTATCGCTTTCACGGGCGATAAGGTCTATCTCTCCGTGGCGACTTCGGTAATTTCGTTCGATCAGGGTGAGTCCGGCACGCTGTAAATAGCGTGCCGCGGCGCCCTCCATGTGGGCGCCGATACTGCCTGCGGAGCCTTTAAAAAGTTTCACTATTATCCGCTTGCAGGCTGGGTTGTCGCGCTGGTATCGGGGGTTCTATGGTTGTAATCGGTACCGGTACACCTTTTTCAATTTGAGCCCACATCTGCTCGCGCACTATGCGCCCGTCGGTGCTTAGGCTCAGTGCACCGGTGAGGCCGTGTACTTTTTGCTCTGGGAACTGGCGCAACATTGGCAGACGCGGGTAGAGGCGGAAAGCATCTGCGCCCAGAGCGTAAAGGCGGGCGAATGCTGCCTGCGGGGCTACCTGCTCTTCGATATTCCGTTTGGTTTCACTGTCTTCAAACAGCCAGGGCAGTGCGGTAAAGCGTACGCCATTGATATCTCGATCGCGATTTGGGTTAGCCTGGCCGGCAAAAACATGTGAGGTCGCATAAACCGGCAGGTCTCCAGCATAGAAGTAGGTCAACATGGGGTTGAGCTGTCGTGCCTGCTGTGGCAGGGCGGTAACAAAGATCATGTCGACATCACCGCGCCGGCGAGGGGTGAACTCCAGTGGCGCCGACAGGCGTCCCTGGAGTGCCTTCTTGCGTGCCTTACTGTCGGGAATGAGTAGGACATCGCTGACCAGGTCAGAAAATTTGCTGTTATTAGTGAAGGTTTCATTGATGCTTACGGAGCCGCCGAGTTGCTGCCATTCCTCCACGAACGTTTCGGCACCACGCTGTCCCCAGCTGCTATTGGTGCTCAAAACCATCGCTTGGCGATGTCCCTGGCGATAGGCGTGACGAGCAATCTGGCGAGCTTCATCCTCAACTGCCAGTCCAAATTGGACCAGGTCGCCAGTAAGTCGGCCCCTGTCACCATAGTTCAGTGCGAGTGTGGGGACGGGTAACTTTTCAGTGGCCAGTAAATTAGCGACCTTACTTTTATCGAGTGGGCCGACAATAAACTGCGCTCCCGCGTCTACAGCATTTTGATAAATTTCCTCGAAAGGTTGCTCGGTACCGGTGTCGTACACCAATACCCGAGGCGTTGCTGCACCAGCTTTTAAGGCGGTGTAGTGGGCGGCCATAAAACCATCGCGAATCGCGCGGCCGGCACTGCCCAGTGAGCCACTGATAGGCAGTAATAAGGCAATATTATCTGCCCGCTGCGCAGCTAGGCGTTCCAGTAGTTGCAGTGCCTCGGGTGGGTGGGAATTGGCACTGTGTGCCGGCCAGCGCTCCCGCCAGCGGCTCAGTGCGGTGAGTTGAGAGCTGATATCGGCCTGGGTATCGCGCCCCAGCAGGGCGAGCTGATACCAGCCGCGCATCTGGGTATCGCTGCTACTGTTAGCGCGCTGCTGAAGTTCGCTGGAGGGCAGCTGGGTTAACAGCTGCCAGAAACCGTTGTTGTTCTCGGTGATGCTTTCATCAGATTGGGCCAGGTAGGAAATCTCGCGGCGCTCAGATATAGCGCTATCCAAGTCTCCCAAAAGCCCCCATAGGTCGGCACGCAGGTTTCGCAGTGGCAGGGCGGTATCGCGGGGTAGTTGCCTCCAGACGCTGTCGAGGCGCGTTGAGGTTGCTAGGTCTAAAGCCTCGAAGAAATCGTCATTATCAACCAGTAGATGGCCGTAAACCTGGGCGTAGCTGGCAAACAGAGTGTCGTTGAGCTGCTCGGGAATTATTTGGGTTACTGCGTCTTTGGCCGTCTCTTTGTCGCCCAGCTCGTATAGAATAGCCGCCGCTTGCAGACGCTGTTGGTCCCTAGCGGGTGCCGTCAGGGTATCTGCGCGGCGCAGCAGCCGCAGGGCATCACTGCGGCTGACTTGGTGGTTTGCCGGATAGGAGGGCTGGTAGCCCCCAGGCCGTGAGGCTGGAGTCTGGCAGGCAGCTAAGGCCAGTGTCAGGGCGGCGGCTGCCACGCTGGTGATCACAGTAGAGGTACGCCGGGAAGAGGCGAACATATTCTTCTCCCGCAATATTTATATTTGGAGTGAACAGCTATGGGGCCGGATCAGGCGCTGCTATATATTGTTGCTACGCCCATCGGTAATTTGGCCGATATGGTACCGCGAGCGATTGAAGTTCTACAATGCGCCGATCTGGTTGCGGCAGAGGACACACGTCACAGTCAGAGACTCTTTTCCCATTTCAATATCGATACGCCGCTAATGGCCTATCACGATCATTCTGATGACAAGCGTACGGGACAGATACTACATCGCCTGGAGCAAGGGCAAACGGTGGCGCTGATCTCCGATGCCGGTACCCCACTAATCTCTGACCCCGGCTATCGTCTGGTGCGCGAGGCGCGTGAGCGGGGCGTTCGTGTAGTGCCGATTCCCGGCGCCTGTGCCTTTGTCGCCGCACTGAGTGCTGCCGGCTTACCCAGTGACCGATTTAGCTTTGAGGGTTTTCTACCCGCTAAATCCGGCCCCCGTGAGCGAGCATTACAGGAGTTGGCATCAGACAGTCGCACTCTGGTTTTCTATGAGGCGCCCCACCGGGTCGCAGATACCTTGCAAGCGATGGCAGAGATTTTTGGCGCTGAGCGCGAAGCGGTCATAGCGCGGGAGGTGAGCAAGGCCTTCGAGACATTCCAGTTGATGCCTTTGGGTGAGTTGGTAAATTGGGTGCGTTCCGACAGTAATCAGCAGCGAGGAGAGATTGTATTGTTGGTACGTGGTGCTGAGCGTCGCCACGACAGCGAGCTGGATGGAGAGGCGCAGCGAGTGATGACTCTGTTGCTGGCCGAGTTACCACCGAAAAAGGCCGCCGCTATTGCTGCGGAGATTACCGGTGTTAAAAAGAAGGCTCTGTATAACTGGAGCCTGGAGCAGAAATAAGGCGCTGTCTTTCGCGGTTCAGGGAAAATGCCTGTTGCATTCCGGCTGTCGCCTCATTACTCTTCGCCGCGAGCTGGCCGGGCAATCGCTGTCGCCTTGTGCGATGGAGGAAAGTCCGGGCTCCATAGGGTGGAACGCCAGGTAACGCCTGGGGGGCGCGAGCCTACGGAAAGTGCAGCAGAGAGTAGACCGCCGATGGCTTCCCTCGATTTTGGTCTGGGGAAGCACAGGTAAGGGTGAAAGGGTGCGGTAAGAGCGCACCGCGCGGCTGGTAACAGTCCGTGGCACGGTAAACCCCGTTCGGAGCAAGACCAAATAGGCCCTCTATAGGTGTGACCCGCACTGAGGGCGGGTAGGTCGCTTGAGGTGTCTGGTGACAGGCATCCCAGATGAATGGTTGTCCTCGACAGAACCCGGCTTACAGGCCAGCTCACACATTTCTAAAGCCCGGCATTCGCCGGGCTTTTTATTTTGTTCCCTCTAGCTTGGCATAGCCTTTGGCGGAGAATGGAACGGATGTGCCTCTGTTTTTGATCGTGGCGCGCTTACTGGTGCTGTGGCGGCTAGTTTAATATGGTTGACTATTTTGTAAGTGGGTGCCCACTCCATTTTGTTGCTTTGTGACAGTGATTTATATGTCATTACTCCCATCTTTGCTGTAGACCCCGATTTTACTGGGGTTTATGCGGACTTTGCGGTCGATTTCCTTGACTTTGCGTCGACCAGTTTTATAGTGTCGAGAGTGGGTAAAAGTGGAAATTCGTGGAACTTTGTGGTTTATTCGTCGTCTGTAAGTGGGCATTTACACAGTGCGGCGTAAGTTTAAATTTTTCCCGCTATCGGCCCGCTGGATGAAGGGGCCTTCCGCGACAATCGCCTAGCAGAGCGAGTGAACTCACAAAGTGTATTTAGGCAGCCATGCAATCAATATGGACGCCAAGGGGCGTCTGGCGATACCGGCGAAGGTCCGCGACCGCTTGCTGGAGGAGTGCGCCGGTAGCCTGGTGATCACAGCTCATACAGAGGAGCGTTGCCTGCTGGTCTATCCGGCGCCGCAGTGGCAGCAAATTTTGCCTAAAGTCGAGGCTCTTCCTAGCTTTAATAAGGTGGCGCGCCGGGCCCAGCGATTACTGATTGGTTATGCCTGTGAGCTGCAGGTGGATGGCAATGGCCGCGTTTTGATCCCTCCTACTCTGCGCGAATATGCGGGGCTGGAGAAAAAGCTGATGCTCGTGGGGCAGGGCAAGAAATTAGAACTTTGGAGCGAGGAGCGATGGATGTCCTGGCTCGATAATAGTGACGACGAGGAGGGAATGCCCGAGGAAATGGCTTCCCTTTCTTTATAAGGAGTACACCGAGTGTCTCAAGAATTGCATCGCAGTGTGTTGTTGCGCGAGGCCGTGGACGCTCTGGTGACTGACACCGAAGGTTTCTATGTGGATGGGACCTTTGGGCGCGGTGGACACAGCGCTGCGATCCTCGAACAGCTGGGCCCCAAGGGGCAATTGTTGGCTGTGGATAAAGACCCCCAGGCGATTGACTATGCACAGCAGCGTTTTGCTGCTGAGCCGCGCTTTTCAATTTGGCACGGCTCCTTTGCCGATATGGATCTCGCTGTTGGCGAGAGGGCGGGAAGTGTTAACGGAATCCTGTTGGACTTAGGGGTTTCATCGCCCCAGTTGGATCAGGCTGAGCGCGGCTTTAGCTTTATGCAGGACGGGCCGCTGGATATGCGTATGGATACTAGCCGGGGTATCAGCGCAGCGCAGTGGGTGAATACCGAGGCCGAGGATGAGATGGTCCGGGTGTTTAAAGAATATGGCGAGGAGCGTTTCGCGCGGCGAATGGCTGCAGCCATCGTTCGCCGTCGCACTGAAAAGCCCTTCGAGCGAACTTTGGATTTGGCTGAGGTAGTGAAGGCAGCCAATCCAGCTTGGGAAAAGGGTAAGCACCCGGCTACTCGAGTCTTCCAGGCTATTCGCATTCATGTGAATGGTGAGCTGAACGACCTGCAGAGTACGTTGGAGAAGTCTCTGCAGTTGCTCGCGCCGGGAGGCCGGTTGGTGATTATCAGCTTCCACTCTCTGGAAGATCGTATGGTTAAGCGCTTTATCCGGGAAAAGGAACGCGGGCCAAGATTGCCCCGCGGGCTTCCGGTGATGGATAGCGAGATCTCTAAACCCCTGCGTTCACTGGGCAAAGCGGTCAAGGCTAATACCATTGAGGTGGATAAAAACCTGCGCTCGCGCAGTGCGGTGATGCGGGTTGCCGAAAAGCAGGGTGGGTGCTGATTCTGTGCCTATACGGTCGTTTCTTGGCATTGCTGTGCTCTGGGTGGGTGCAATTGCCTCGGCGTTGGCAGTGGTGTATTCGACTCAGCGCAGCAGAGAATTGACCGCAGAGCTAGGCCGCGCACAAAAGACCCGCGATGAATTGCGTTATGAGCAGGAGCGCCTGCTGCTTGAGCGGGGGGCCTGGTCTGCCTATAGCCGTGTGGAGAAAGTGGCCCGGGAAGAATTAAAAATGCGCATGCCGAGCCCTTCAGAGCAGATCTTGGTGCCAGTGGAGTGATTAGCTTGGTCGGAGTGTAGGCGGCTCATTTAGGCAGTGTACACCGGAAATTGACTTAATAAACATAAGAAAATTTGTTTATCGATGCGCTGTCGGGGTGCCGGTTAAATCGCCCCGCTAAGAGGTTTGTCCTCAGGATGACAATATAACGCCAAATTGGAAAATTATGGGCGCAGTAAAGAAAAAGCAAGTTCAACCGGGAATCGCTCGCTGGCGCTTTGTGCTGGTAGCGGTTCTGTTGTGCCTGCTCGCCCTGGCACTGGTCTCTCACTTAGCGCGTTTGCAGGTGGTTCCTGCAGCAGAGCGGGGATATCGCTTCCTGCAGGATCAGGGGCGCGCGCGCACCATCCGTACCGAGGAGATAGCCGCCTACCGGGGTTCTATTGTCGATCGCAACGGAGAGCTGTTAGCGGTTAGCACCCCGGTGCACAGCCTCTGGGCCAATCCCAAATTATTGCGCGAGAGCAGTCCCGAACAGGTAAAGCAACTGGCTAAGACGCTGAGGTTAAAGTCGGATAAGTTGACCGCGCGCCTGGAAAAATACCGCAATAAAGAATTTATGTATCTGCGTCGCCACCTGACCCCAGAGCAGGCGGAGCGGGTCTTGTCCCTCGATTTACCCGGTGTTTACAGCAAAAAGGAATACCGCCGCTTCTACCCCGCCGGCGAGGTGGTTGCGCAGTTATTGGGCTTTACCAATATCGACGATCGCGGTCAGGAGGGCATTGAGCTTGCTTACGATAACTGGTTGTCCGGAGAGCCAGGTGCGCAGCAGGTGGTTAAGGACCTGAAAGGTCGTACGGTGCAAGAGCTGGCTATTCAGAGAGAGGCTCAACCCGGTCAGGAGTTGCGCCTCTCGATTGATATGCGTCTGCAATACCTCGCCTATCGGGAATTAAAAAGTGCTGTGGCAGAAAATGGTGCCGCTTCCGGTTTTATGGTGATTTTGGATATCCACAGTGGCGATGTCCTCGCCATGGCTAACCAGCCCTCTTTTAACCCCAATAACCGCAAGGGAGTTAGGGCGGCGGCCATGCGCAATCGCGCCCTGATTGATCAGTTTGAGCCGGGCTCTACGGTAAAGCCTTTGACGGTATTGGCGGCGCTGGAGACAGGTCGCTACAAGCCCCATACCCAAATAGATACAAGCCCGGGTTATATCCGCGTGCCCGGTAAAACTTTGGTGGATCCGGTCAACTACGGCAAGTTGGATCTAACCAGCATTATCACCAAGTCGAGTCAGGTGGGTATTACAAAAATTGCCTTGGATTTGGAACCAAATACGCTTCGAGAACTCTTTTACCGCCTGGGTTTGGGGGAGGCGGTTGGCAGTGGTTTTCCTGGTGAGACGCCGGGAATCCTACCTAGCCGCAACCGCTGGCACCCAATCGAGCGGGCTAATTTTGCCTTCGGCTACGGTTTAACCGTGAATGGGGTGCAATTGGCCCAGGCCTACAGCGTGTTGGCTAACGGTGGGCTTAAACGTCCGGTTTCCCTGATTCTATCTGAGGATAAGCCCGGTTCTGAGGCGCAGCGGGTAGTCGAAGGGCCGCTTGTTAAGGATGTGAGCGCCATGCTGGAGACCGTAGTTGGCCGCGGCACTGGCCGTCAAGCCGCTGTAGAGGGTTACCGAGTGGCGGGCAAGACTGGCACTGTTCACAAGGTTGGTAGTGGTGGTTATGCCGATAATCGCTACCGCTCAGTATTTGCGGGGTTTATTCCCGCAGACAAGCCGCGCCTTGCCGCGGTTGTAGTAATAGACGATCCCAGCCAGGCGAAGTACTACGGCGGTGAAGTGGCAGCGCCGGTATTTGGCGCTGTGATGGCTGGGGCTATGCGCCTGCTGCAAGTGCCGCCAGAGCTTAAAGAGCCGGCGGAACGGCAGCTGGCCGCGCAGTTAACCGGAAGGGGTTCAAAGTCGTGACTCAGCGCGAACAATCATTTATCTCCCTGCAGGAATTGGTGCCCGGATACGCGAGCATACCCGATGTACCTGTTAGTGGTGTAGCTCTGGATAGCCGCAAGGTGAAAGCTGGCGATGCTTTTATGGCGTTGCGCGGCTCTGTCGTGGATGGGCGGGAATATATTGATGCTGCAATAGAAGCTGGCGCTGCCGTAGTGTTGGCGGATGGGGACAAACTGGAATGTAAAACCCACAAGGATATCCTTGTGGTTACCGTACCCGGGCTTGCTAAGCGGGTGGGGGAAATAGCCGCGCGCTTCCACGATAATCCCAGCGGAAAAATGCATTTGGTGGGAGTGACCGGCACCAATGGTAAAACTACCTGTGCTTATCTCACCTCCCAGTTATTGGCTCGGCATTTTGGCAGCGCTGCCCTGATCGGTACCATTGGCAATGGCATATGGAATCACGGGGTGATTGAGCTGCATGAGACGGGGCTCACAACTCCTGATCCTGTGCGGCTACAGGAGGACTTTGCTGATTTTTGCCGACGCGGAGTAGGTGCTGCGGCGATGGAGGTTTCCTCCCATGCCCTGTCACAGGGCCGAGTACATGGTCTTATTTTTGATACCGCAATTTTTACCAATCTTTCCCGCGACCACCTGGATTATCACGGCAATATGGCAGCCTACGGGGCTGCCAAAGAGAAATTATTTGGCCTGCCAAAATTAAAGCGCGGCATTATAAATCTGGATGACCCTTTCGGCGCTCAACTGGCGGAGCGTTGCAGATTGCGCGGGTTGCGTGTAATGACCTATGGCCTGCAGGCGGGCGACCTGCATGTGACAGATTTACGTCGTCATGAAAAAGGCTTTTCTGTCCAGCTCAGCTCTCCCTGGGGGAGTGGTGAACTCAATGCATCGCTGATTGGCGATTTCAATATTTATAACGCACTTGCAGTTATCGCTGCTGCTGCTTCGGCGGGCATGCCGTTCGAGGAAATTCTCACGGTTTTTCCCTCTATTCAGGGGGTGCCCGGTCGTATGGAGCGGGTTCAAGTCGAAGGTGTCTATGAAGTGGGAGTGTTGGTCGATTACGCCCATACTCCAGATGCATTGCGAGCGGCGTTGGCCGCTGCACGCCCTTATTGCCGTGGGAAATTGTGGTGTGTATTTGGCTGTGGCGGTGATCGTGATACTGGCAAGCGCGCTTCAATGGGGCGTATAGCTTCGGAAATGGCCGATCGGGCCATTGTTACCAGCGACAATCCCCGCAGTGAAGAGCCGCAAAAAATTATCGACGATATCCTCGAAGGTGCTGCCAGTAATATTGAAGTAGAAATTGATCGGGCCAAGGCTATTGGCCAGGCAGTGGCTGCGGCACAGCCGGGAGATATAGTGCTGATCGCTGGTAAGGGCCATGAGAATTACCAGATTATCGGCAGCGAAAAAATTCATTTTTGCGATCGTGAGCAGGCAGCTTCTGCGTTGCTTCGGCGTATGGGTAAGCCCCTCAAGGTTGAAGGGATGAAGGGGGAAGCCCAGTGATTGGGTCGTTATCTCTTAAGCAACTGCAAGAGCGCTTCGGTGGTGAGTTGATCAATGGCTCGGTCGAATTTTCTGAAGTGTGCACAGATACTCGTAAATTAAACCCCCAAGCATTGTTTGTTGCATTGGTTGGTGACAATTTCGATGCTCATGATTTTGTCGGAGAGCTTGATGGTCAGGCACTTGGCTTAGTTGTTGATCGGGAGGTTCGGGGTTGCAGCCTGCCTCAGTGGCGGGTGAAAGATACTACCGTAGCACTCGGACAAATTGGTCTGCTGTGTCGTGAGAAATTCTCTGGTCCAGTAATTGCGATTACTGGTTCCTGTGGCAAGACCACGGTTAAGGAAATGCTATCGGCGATTTTTTCCCAACGCCACACACCTTGTGTGACTGCAGGCAACCTAAACAACCAGTACGGTCTGCCGATAACCCTTTTCGGCCTCAGCGAAGAGCACGATGTACTGATTTTGGAGATGGGGGCGAATGGACCTGACGATATTGCTTATCTGTGTAGTATCGGCAAGCCACAAGTGAGTGCCGTCAATAATGTTATGCCCGCTCATGTTGAAGGGTTTGGTTCTATTGACGCCATCGCCAAAGCCAAAGGTCAAATTTATACAGGGTTGGATGTCGGTGGAACCGCAATTATCAATGCCGATGATAATTACGCAGACTATTGGCGCGGGCGAATGCCCGAAGGTGTGCGTACTTTAGAGGTGGGGCTTGCCAGCCAGTGTGAAATCTTTGCGGAAAATATTGTCCTGAATAATAGTGGTTGTGCCGGATTTGACCTAGTGATTGAAGGGCTTAGCTACCCGTTGCAGCTTCAGCTACTTGGAGAGCACAACGTGCACAACGCTCTAGTAGCGGCAGCCTGTGCTTTTGCTGCGGGGATATCGGCAAAAGAAATTGTTCAGGGGCTATCAAGCCTGAGAGGTGTCAGCGGCCGCTTGCAGGAGCAGCGCGGTATTTGTGGAGCCACAGTTATCGACGATAGTTATAACGCGAATCCGGGTTCTGTAGGTGCGGCTATTGAGCTATTGGCACAACGACAAGGAAAACGAATCCTGGTGCTTGGGGACATGGCGGAGTTGGGGCCAGATGCTGAGGGCATGCATCGCGACGTGGGTGATCTGGCGAGAGAGCGAGGGCTTGATGCGCTGTTTACCCTGGGACCATTAGGCACTGCAGCCAGCTTGGCATTTAGCCATGGGGGTAAAGAGCCCCTGCAGAATTACCGGGAGCGGGAGCCGTTGATCGCGGCTCTGACCCATGAATTAGATAACAACACCACTGTTTTGGTGAAGGGTTCTCGTAGTGCCCGTATGGAACTGGTCGCTCAGGCCCTGCTTGGCAACAGCAGAGGGGAGTCGTAATGCTGCTTTGGCTGGCGGAATTATTACAACAACATGTGAGCACCTTTTCGGTGTTCAATTATTTAACTGTCCGCGCAATTCTTGCGGCCCTTACCGCACTGGGGATTTCCCTGATTGTTGGACCGCGCATGATCAACTGGCTGAACCATTTACAAGTGGGGCAGGCGATTCGCGACGATGGCCCTGAAACACATTTGAGTAAATCCGGTACGCCCACTATGGGCGGCACCCTGATTCTCGCCTCGATCTTTGCTTCGGCGCTGCTATGGTCGGATCTTGGTAATCGCTATGTGTGGGTCACATTACTGGTGACCTTTGTCTTTGGCGCGGTAGGTTTTGTCGATGACTATAAAAAAGTTGTACACAAGAACCCCCGCGGCCTCATCGCGCGCTGGAAATATTTTTGGCAGTCCATTGCCGGTTTAGGGGCGGCCATATATTTATTTATGAGTGCGACCAGCCCGGCCGAAACCCAGTTCTTTGTGCCTTTCTTTAAAGACGTCGCTATTAATCTTGGGCCCGTCACCTTTATTTTGCTGACCTATTTTGTAGTGGTGGGTTCCAGTAATGCGGTTAATCTGACCGATGGTCTTGATGGCCTGGCAATTATGCCTACGGTGATGGTAGGCGGGGCACTGGGAATTATTGCTTATTTATCTGGACATGCGGAATTTGCCGATTATCTACATATTCCTGCGATTGCTGGTGCGGGGGAACTCGCTGTATTTTGTGCGGCTCTGTGCGGTGCAGGCTTAGGGTTCCTATGGTTTAACACCTATCCGGCGCAGGTGTTTATGGGGGATGTGGGTGCCCTGGCCCTGGGTGCGGCACTGGGCATCATTGCGGTGATCACTCGCCACGAGATTGTGCTGTTTATTATGGGGGGCGTGTTCGTGATGGAAACCGTTTCAGTCATCCTGCAGGTTGCGTCCTTCAAGTTGACGGGTAAGCGTATTTTCCGCATGGCCCCGCTGCACCACCATTTTGAATTGAAAGGTTGGCCCGAGCCGAGGGTAATCGTGCGTTTCTGGATTATCACGGTAATTCTGGTTCTGGCTGGACTGGCAACACTGAAACTCCGATAAAAAAACAATGAGCCTGATCGCGACTTCTTCGCAGCACAAAGTGGTAATTGGACTGGGCGCTACCGGGCAATCGGTGGTGCGCTATCTGCTGCGTCATGGTCATACCCCGGTGGTGGTGGATAGCCGTGATAACCCTCCAGGGCTTGCGGCTTTTCAAGGGGAATTTCCCCAGGTCGCGGTGGAAACCGGCCCACTACGTGCAGACACTTTACTTGCGGCCAGTTTAATTATTGTCAGCCCTGGTGTGCCCTTAGCGGAGCCGGTTTTGCAAAAGGCGGTTGCCGAGGGTATTCCGGTTGTTGGTGATATTGAATTATTTGCCCAGGCTTTAGTGCGAAAGCAGTCCAAAGCGAAATTGGCCGCGATTACTGGTTCTAACGGCAAAAGCACGGTCACGACACTACTTGGCAGAATGGCTAAAGCCGCCAATATTTCTGTGCGGGTGGGTGGCAATATTGGCGTACCGGTGCTCGATTTATTGGATGACCCCTTACCGGAGTTGTTTGTACTGGAGCTTTCCAGTTTCCAATTGGAGACAACTTATTCCCTCACTCCAACAGTAGCGACTGTTTTGAATATGAGTGCGGACCATATGGACCGCTATCCCAGTATGTTGGAGTATCACCGGGCGAAGCAACGGATTTATCGCGGTGCAGAAGTATTTGTGGTTAATCGCGAAGACCCCCTGAGCCAGGGACCTCTGTCGCGCGAGCGGCGTGAGTGGACTTTCGGCCTTGATCGGCCGGACTTAAAACAGTTTGGTGTGTGCTTATCTGGGGAGCGTGAGTGGTTGGCTCAAGGAAGTGAGCAGTTATTGCCGGTCGATGAGCTGGCGATGGTGGGCAAGCATAATATTGCCAACGCTTTGGCTGCATTGGCCATGGGTACTGTAGTGGGACTGCCCATGGCGGCAATGCTGTCGGTGCTGCGTAGTTTCCCTGGCTTGGCACATCGCTGTGAGCGCGTGGCGGATTTACATGGCGTAACTTATGTCAACGACTCTAAGGGCACTAATGTAGGTGCAACACAGGCCGCGTTGGATGGATTGGCGACCTCAACCCGTAAAATAGTTTTAATCGCAGGTGGAGATGGTAAAGGTGCAGACTTTTCCGCATTGAAGAAAAGCGGAGGCTCCTTGCGTGCAGTGGTTTCAATCGGTGTTGATGGCGACAAAATTGCCAGCGTGTTTGCCGGTCAGTGCAGGACACTCAGCGCTGATTCTATGGCGGATGCTGTGAGTAAGGCCCGAACTTTGGCGCATAGCGGAGACTACGTGTTGCTCTCCCCGGCGTGTGCCAGCTTTGATATGTATCGCAATTTTGAAGCGCGTGGTGAAGACTTTCGCAATATTGTAGCGACGCTGTGTGAGTGCTCACGGGAGGGGCAATGAGTGAATTGCCCTCCCTAAATACCAGGCGTGATTTTCTCGATGCTCTTTTACCTTTTAGCGTTTTGGCGCTGGTGAGCATCGGCGTTGTGATGGTGGCTTCAGCGTCGATCGCTTTTGCTACAGATATTTATGCAGACCCTTGGTATTTCCTGAAGCGTCACTTGGTATTCTTGTTAATTGGGGCAATTGCGGCGTTATTGGTAAGCCAGATCCCATTGGCTATTTGGTCGCGCCTATCTTGGCCACTGCTACTGTTTTCCTGTCTGCTTTTAATCGTGGTATTGGTGCCAGGTATTGGTCGAGAGGTAAATGGTAGTCGACGCTGGTTGGTGTTTGCGGGAATTACTATCCAACCTGCAGAAGTGGCGAAGTTTTGCATGCTGGTATTTTTTGCCAGTTTTCTAACCCGGCGCAGCAAGCAATTACACCACTGGAGCAGCTTTATGGTACCGGTGGTTATTCTCACGATGGTTGCTTTTTTACTGTTATTGCAACCGGACTTCGGCTCTGTGGTAGTACTTTCCGGCACAGTGCTGGCGATGGTGTTTTTGGGTGGTGCACGCTTACCCCACACGTTTTTACTCGTGGCGGCAGCGGCTTGCGGTTTGGCCTTGATGGCGCTGATGAGCCCCTATCGTTTGCAGCGCCTGCTAACGTTTCTAGACCCCTGGGGAGACCAGTTTGCCAGTGGCTATCAGTTGACCCAATCGCTCATCGCTTTTGGTCGTGGTGAATGGTTTGGTGTGGGGCTGGGTAATAGCGTGCAAAAACTGTTTTATCTGCCCGAGGCCCATACCGACTTTATTTTTGCCATCCTCGCCGAGGAGTGGGGCATGTTTGGCGGCTTGGTTGTTGTTGGGCTTTTTGTGCTCCTGACCTGTTCGCTATTGCGTTTGGTCCGTGAAGCCCTGGCACAACAAAAATTTTTTGCGGCTTTACTGGCATTTGGCATGGCAATACAGATTGCTGGCCAGGCTTTTGTGAATATGGGAGTGGCTTCAGGGTTGTTACCGACTAAGGGGCTGACCCTGCCGTTTGTCAGTTCCGGTGGTAGTAGTTTGATTATTTGCTGTGCCCTATTGGGGTTGGCTTTGAGGATTCGCACTGAATTGCGAGGGCAATTTGGGCAAGCCGGGGATAGTGAGGAAAGTCCTGGTTTGTTTGGGAAGTTGCCAATTTTTGTCCGGCGCCGCACCAGTGCTGGCGTTGGTAGTGGGGAGGTAGTCTGATGTCCCATGAAGAAAAAATTTTCGCCAATAAGAAGTTTTTACTGATGGCCGGAGGTACCGGTGGCCATGTATTTCCAGCACTGGCAGTGGCAAAAGCCTTGCAGGAGCGCGGTGCCAGTGTTGAGTGGCTGGGTACACAGCGCGGTATCGAAGCGCGTTTAATTCCCGAGGCGAATATTCCACTGCACTGTATTCGTGTGGAGGGTGTGCGTGGCAAAGGCAAATTGGCCTTGTTCAAGGCACCTCTGCAGATTTTTCGCGCGGTGGTCCAGGCCCGTGCCGTGGTAAGGGCGGTAGCACCAGATGCGGTGCTCGGGTTCGGTGGCTTTGCCACCGGTCCCGGTGGTGTAGCAGCACGACTCAGTGGAATTCCGCTGATTATTCACGAGCAGAATGCGGTTGCCGGCACCACTAACCGCCTGCTTGCTCGAATCGCGAGTAGGGTATTGGAGGCTTTCCCCAGTGGTTTGCCTGGTGCTAAGCAGGTTGGCAATCCGGTGCGCACTGAGATTGCGAGTTTGCCTGAGCCGCAACAGCGTATCGGAAATGAGGCACCACTGCGCCTGCTGGTGCTCGGTGGCAGTCTCGGCGCTGTGGCAATTAATGAGCTGGTGCCAAAAGCTGTGGCTCTTCTGCCGTTATCCCTACGGCCGAAAGTGGTTCATCAGGCGGGTGAACGTCATGCAGCGTTGGCCCAAGAAGCTTATAAGGCTGCGGGAGTAGAGGCAGAGGTTGTACCTTTTATTGCGAATATGGCCGATGCCTATAGCGTTGCAGATTTGATCATTTGTCGCTCCGGGGCGCTGACTGTGTCGGAAATCGCTGCCGCTGGTGTGGGCGCAATTATGGTGCCTTTTCCCTTTGCGATTGATGATCATCAGACACGCAATGGCGAGTGGTTACAGAATGCCGGTGGCGCTGTGGTAATTCAGCAGAGCGCCATGGATGCACAGAGTCTGTCAGAATTATTGCAGAAGCTTCTCTCAGACCCTCAAGCGTTGCTTGCGATGGCGAAAGCTGCGCGCAGTGTGGCAAAAATTGATGCAACCGAGCAGGTAGTAGGTGCCTGCGCTGAACAGCTGGCTCTTGTCAGATAGCAAATAAAAAATGAGTGGATCAAGGTTAGAAAGTATGGCTTCTGAGCGTGCCAATATGGAAAAAAGTTATGCTGTACCGACGATGCGCCGCATTCGTCGCATCCACTTTATCGGTGTGGGTGGTGCAGGCATGAGCGGCATTGCTGAAGTGCTACAGAATCAGGGTTACGAGGTTTCTGGTTCCGATTTGCGCGAATCAGCTGTAACAGACCGCCTGCAAAAGCTTGGTGTTAGGGTTGAAATTGGACACAGTTCGGAAAATATCCGCGGTGTCGATGTGGTTGTTAACTCTTCGGCCGTGCATGACGACAATCCAGAGTTAGTCGCCGCCCACGAAAACCGAATTCCGGTGGTGCGCCGTGCGGAAATGCTCGGGGAACTGATGCGTTATCGCTATGGTATTGCCGTGGCGGGTACACACGGAAAGACTACAACTACCAGCCTGATAGCCTCGATTTTTGCTGCGGATAAAAAAGATCCGACGTTTGTGATTGGCGGTTTGGTCAATTCGGCAGGTGCCAATGCGGCATTGGGCGAAAGTCGTTATCTAATCGCTGAGGCAGATGAAAGTGATGCATCTTTTATTCACCTGCAACCGATGGTGACGGTGATCACGAATATTGATGCGGACCATATGGAAACCTATGGTGGGGACTTTGAAAAGGTCAAACAGATCTTTATTGATTTTGTCCATAACCTGCCTTTTTATGGCCTTGCTGTGGTCTGTGGCGATGATGCCAATGTGCAGGAAGTAATTCCCAAGTTTTCCCGGCCGGTGCTGACTTATGGGTTTGCTGAGGGCAATGATTTCCGCATTGTCGAGGTTAAACAGGAGCCGTTGCGAAGCCATTTTAAAGTGCAGCGCCCGGCGGGTGATCTGCTTGAGGTCTCGGTAAATACTCCTGGTATCCACAATGTATTGAATGCTACTGCTGCAATTGCTGTCGCTACCGATGAGGGTATCGGTGATGAAGCTATTCAAAAGGGATTACAAGGTTTTCAAGGAGTCGGCCGTCGCTTCCAAATTTATGGAGATTTCTCTATTAGTGACGACAGTAACGCAGAAAAAGTGATGCTGGTGGACGATTATGGCCACCACCCAAGGGAAGTGGCAGCAACCATCAGGACTGTACGCGACGGCTGGTCCGATCGGCGCTTAGTGATGGTTTACCAACCGCATCGCTATACCCGAACCCGAGATCTGTTTGAGGATTTTGTTCAGGTGCTGTCCGAGGTCGACAAACTAATTTTGCTGGATGTTTACAGTGCAGGGGAGGCACCGATAGCCGGCGCGGATGGGCGGACTTTGGCTCGTAGCCTGCGCAATCGAGGCCAGGTCGATCCCATTTTTGTCGAAACCGTTGATCAGGTTCCCCCGATCCTGGCTGATCTACTGGAACCCGGCGATGTGGTTCTGACTCAGGGCGCGGGTAATGTTGGGGCTCTTTCACAGAGGTTGGCGGAATGGCGTCTGGGTGAGAAAGACCTCGAGGCTTGAGTGGTAGTGAGGTCTGCACAGAAAAAATATACAGGGACTCCCCGGGCCCCGATTCGTGGTGCCAGCCCTCTCAAAGAGAGAGAGAAGCGGGGATTCCACTGGCGCCCCTGGTTATTTACCAGTGTCTTTATGTTCTTGCTTGGTGGGCTGCTTAGTGGGGGCTACTGGTTGTGGCAGCACCTACCGGCGATTCAGCTCAGTCGAGTTGATGCACTGGAGCAAGTTGAGGTTCGCGGAACCTTTAATGCTGTAACTGAAGAGCAGATTAAAGAAATTTTATTGCCGTATTTGCAAGCGGGTTTTTTTTCTGTTGATATCCGCGCGATGCGCGCAGCATTGCTGGAGAAACCGTGGATTACCAAGGTTTCCATAAGTCGCCGCTGGCCCAAAGGCGTTGTTGTTGAAGTCAGCGAGGCGCAGCCACTTGCCATCTGGGGCCGTGATCGTTTGTTGGTTGCCAGTGGTGCACTGCTGCCACGGCCGAAACAAATGCAGGTGGGTACACTACCCGAGCTCGCCGGGGATGAAGAGTTGGTTGGGCAAATTATGTCCCAATACCAAGCGCTTGCGGGGCTTTTGACTACGCGGGATATGGAAGTGAAGCGCTTGTCATTTGATGACCTTAGTGGCTGGCATCTGGAGTTGATGTCGGGAATTGAATTAAAACTCGGTCATGAGGCACTGCTGGAGCGTGTTAACCGCTTTCTCACTTTGAGTCGCGGGTTACTTGCTCCTTATTTACAAAAAGTAGCCGAGGTAGATACTCGTTACGGTAACGCGGTAGCGGTTCAGTGGAAGAACGAGCAAGAGTAAACAGGGACGCGGCAGTAGCCGCTGTGGAAAGATAAAGTTTAAAAGCGAAGGCGCTGATCCGGTTGATAATGAAAGGAAAGCCGGGGTATGGCCTAGCGAGGTTGGCACAAAAATGACACAAGTATCCGATCAGCGCATGATTGTTGGGCTGGATATCGGCACCTCCAAGGTGGTTGCCATCGTTGGTGAGGTATCTGCTAACGGGGACCTTAATATTGTTGGTATTGGCTCCCATCGCTCCACCGGGATGAAAAAAGGTGTGGTGGTAAACATTGAATCCACCGTGCAATCTATTCAGCGTGCCGTGGAGGAAGCAGAACTCATGGCGGGGTGTGAAATTCACTCTGTGTATGCCGGTATCGCGGGCAGCCATATTCGCAGTCTCAATTCTCACGGCATTGTGGCTATTAAAGATCGTGAAGTAACCCAACAGGATTTGGATCGGGTAATTGATGCAGCTCGTGCAGTTGCTATACCCGCAGATCAGAAAATTTTACATACGCTGCCGCAAGAATACCTGATCGACAACCAGGAGGGGGTAAAAGAGCCTCTGGGGATGTCCGGTGTGCGCCTCGAAGCAAAGGTGCATTTAGTCAGTGGTGCCGTCAATGCGGCACAAAATATTGAGAAGTGTATCCGCCGCTGTGGTCTTGAAGTGGAGGATGTCATTCTCGAACAGCTGGCTTCCAGTTACGCGGTACTGACTGAAGATGAGAAAGAACTCGGAGTATGTATGGTCGATATCGGTGGAGGCACCACCGATATTGCTGTATTTACCGGTGGCTCAATTCGCCATACTGGAGTGATTCCCATCGCTGGGGATCAGGTGACTAACGATATTGCGATGGCATTGCGTACCCCGACACCGCACGCCGAAGATTTAAAAATAAAATATGCCTGTGCCCTGGCAAAACTTGCGCGGGAAGGTGAAACCATAAAAGTACCGAGTGTCGGAGATCGGGAGCCCCGGGATTTGTCCCGCCAGGCCCTGGCTGAAGTAGTCGAGCCGCGCTATGACGAGCTGTTTACTCTGGTGCAGGCGGAATTGCGCCGCAGTGGATTTGAAGATCTGTGCGCAGCAGGAGTGGTTTTAACAGGAGGCTCTTCAAAAATGGAGGGTGCGGTAGAGCTGGCTGAGGAAATTTTCCATATGCCGGTACGTCTCGCAGTGCCTCAAGGAATTTCTGGATTGAGCGATATCGTGAGCAATCCAATTTACTCCACCGGAGTTGGATTATTGATGTACGCAATGCAGCAAGAAGAGGCTGCAGAGGGAAAAACTCAGCCCGTGCGTAACGATAATCAGTGGTGGGACAAAGTAAAGCACTGGTTTCGTGGAAATTTGTAATAGCATGCAACCAGAATTAGCCGTCCCATAAGGGATTTTTTTTAGGCGTGGCTGTAAAATTCGACATGAGCAAGAAAGGGGAACAGCGATGTTCGAGCTAGTTGATAGCGTACAGGATAAACCTGTCATCAAGGTAATAGGAGTCGGCGGCGGCGGTGGCAATGCTGTTAAGCATATGATTGCCAGCGACGTGGAGGGCGTAGACTTTATCTGCGCGAACACTGACGCTCAGGCGCTGAAAGATATTGAAGCGCAAACTATCCTACAGCTTGGTAATACGATTACCCGTGGACTAGGTGCTGGGGCCAATCCCGATATCGGTCGTCAGTCCGCTCTGGAAGACCGCGATCGCATCGCTGAAGTCTTGGGCGGTGCTGATATGGTGTTTATTACCGCTGGCATGGGGGGCGGCACTGGTACCGGTGGAGCGCCGATTGTAGCCGAGATTGCCAAAGAGCTCGGTATTCTCACCGTGGCTGTTGTTACTCGCCCGTTCAAAATTGAAGGCCGCAAGCGCACTGTCGTAGCCGAAGAGGGTATTCTCGAACTGCGCGACAAAGTGGACTCCCTGATTACTATCCCTAACGATCGCTTGCTGGAAGTATTGGGTAGCAAAATCACCATGAAGTCTGCCTATAAAGAGGCTGACAACGTGTTACTCGGAGCGGTGCAGGGTATTGCCGATCTGATGATCCGCCCCGGCATTATGAATGTGGACTTCGCCGATGTACGCACGGTGATGTCTGAAATGGGTATGGCGATGATGGGCTCCGGCTCTGCCATTGGCGAGAATCGCGCTCGTGAAGCGGCGGAGAAGGCTGTACGCAGTCCGCTGTTGGATAACGTTAACCTTGCTGGTGCACGCGGTATTTTGGTCAACATTATTACCGGCAGTGAAGAAGCTGGCTGTCAGGAGTTGACCCTGGGTGAATACTCCGAAGTGGGTGAGATCGTGCAAGAGATCGCCTCTGATGAGGCCACAGTGGTTATTGGTACGGCAGTGGATGATAAGCTGGGTGATGAAATGCGGGTGACTGTAGTAGCCGCTGGCCTGGGTGAGGGAACTCCTGCGGCTCGCCCAGCTAAAGTGGTAGATAACACACGTCGCCCAGAAGTGCGTGAATCCCGCGATGTTCGCGAGACTCGAGACATGCGTGAGAGCCGGGATATGCGCGATATGCGTGAAAGCCACGGTGCCGCAGGGCTAGTCTCTCGTGAGAGCGCGGCCGACACCCGTCCTAGGGTGGATGTAGAGCGTCCCAAGCGCCCCGCTCCGTCGCTCAGCTCTGCTGATGCCGATATGGAATATTTGGATATTCCGGCCTTCCTGCGCCGCCAGGCAGACTGAGAGTAGCCGCCGCAGAGGCAGTACACCGCTCATGTCCACCCAGCTTATTGTTGGGTGTCGCCTCTGCGGGGCGGCTTATCGCAGAATTTTGTATTTGATATCACTTTTGGTGTTGCTAAATCAGAAGTTTGCCCAGTTCCATAAGACCTGCCATCAGAGTTAGTCTCTGCTATGAGGGGCAAGGAAATAGGCAAGTAAGAGTTTAATTAACAATTTTTTACAGTGATCCCGGCGCTCATGGTCTTAAAATGCTGTCTCAGCGACTGAGATGTGGCGCTCCAATCTTTATTTAAACTATCCTTAGAAGGACGGTGGCGGTGTGTTAAGTTGACCACACGCCCACAATTGGTATTGGCGTCGCAATTGTGCTAATATCGGCGGCTTGCTGCGCGTTTTGCGTAGACCACCGACTGGGAAAAGATAGTTTCATGATCAAACAGCGCACGCTTAAAAATGCTATTCGCGCCACTGGCGTAGGTCTGCACACTGGCAAAAAGGTCATCCTGACCTTGAAGCCGGCTCCCGTAGACACCGGCATCGTGTTCCGTCGAACGGACTTGGACCCGGTGGTCGAAATTGAAGCCCGCGCAGAGAATGTGGGTGATACGCTACTTTCCACTACCCTGGTCAAGGGCGATGTTCGCATCGCTACCGTGGAGCATTTGCTCTCGGCGATGGCGGGCCTGGGTATCGACAATGCGATTGTCGAACTGTCCGCCCAGGAAGTACCGATTATGGACGGCAGTGCCGGTCCTTTTGTGTTCCTGATCCAGTCCGCTGGTATTCAGGAGCAATCTGCGCCGAAGAAATTCCTGCGTATTAAGAAGCCGATTACCGTGGAAGAGGGCGATAAAGTAGCCAGCTTCCTGCCTTTTAATGGTTTCAAGGTCTCCTTTACCATCGACTTTGACCACCCGGTATTCCAGGGGCGTAACCTAACCTCTTCCGTGGACTTCTCCAGTACTTCTTTTGTGAAAGAGGTGAGTCGTGCGCGTACATTTGGATTTATGCACGAAATTGAGTATCTGCGCTCTAAGGGCTTGGTTCAGGGTGGTTCTGTGGATAACGCCATCGTGATTGACCAGTACCGCATTCTGAATGAAGGTGGATTGCGTTACGAAGACGAATTTGTGAAACATAAAATTCTCGATGCCATTGGTGACCTTTATCTTCTGGGTACCAGCCTGATCGGTGAGTTTAAAGCCTTTAAATCCGGCCACTCCTTGAACAATAAGTCTCTGCGTCATTTGATGACCCAAAAGGACGCATGGGAGATGGTGACATTCGAGGGAGAGCAAGAAGCTCCGATCTCCTACGTTAAGCCAATACTGGCAGTTTAAACTCTCAATAAAAAAGCCGGCATTATATTGCCGGCTTTTTTACGTGACAGATTCGCCAGAGAGGGTTGGGGTAATTCTGGTAACCTTGTTTCCCTTTGGGTATTTGGATGACCGGTCTTTTAGTGTGAGGTATTGCACTGGAGCCTCGTCTCACTTACAGAGACAGCAAAATTACAAGATATCGGACTTCTCCTGCTTGTTATGAAAGTAATTCTGGTCAATGAGCGCGGTGCAACCCGCAGCTTCAACTTTGGTGGGCTGAGCAAGGCGCTATTGAGCTTGTGCCTCTTGGGCCTCCCGGTTGGTGCCTTCTTCCTGGGTGCCAATCTTCCCGTGACCAAAACTGATTTATTTGATGCGCGTACAGCCAAGGCTTGGGAGCGCGCTTTACGTAAGCAGCAGCAGGAAATTGAGGAGGCCGATCGCGAGGCTCACGAGCAACTTGCTGCGCTCACGGTAAAACTGGCTGAATTGCAGGCGCGCCTTACCCGATTGGATGCTGTGGGTGAGCGCCTAACCGCAGCGGCCAATCTCGATCAGGGCGAGTTTGAATTTAGCGCTGTGCCTGCAGTGGGTGGTCCGGAAGATCCCGGCATCGCCGGAGCTTCAGATTTACCCTATCAACCCCCCGAGTTTCTCGAAGTGATTGGTGACTTGTCTCACAAAGTAGATGATCGCCAAATGCAGCTCAATACGCTCGAGTCCCTGATGGCAAACCTGCAGCTCGAGGATGAGCAATTTATTGCCGGGCGCCCGATCACCAAAGGCTGGATGTCCTCGCGCTATGGTTATCGTACCGACCCTTTCACAGGGCGCCGCACTTGGCATAAAGGTGTGGACTTTGCCGGTAAGATGGGGTCAGACGTAGTATCTGTAGCCGCCGGTGTTGTTACCTGGGCTGACGAGCGTCACGGCTACGGACATATGGTGGAAATCAATCATGGTAATGGTTATTCCACCCGCTACGGCCATAACAGTGAGCTCAATGTTGGGCTCGGTGATGTAGTTAAGAAAGGGCAGGTGATTGCCCAAATGGGGTCCAGTGGGCGCTCCACTGGTCCTCATGTACACTTTGAGATCTTTAAGAACAATCGCACGGTCGACCCGGCCAGCTATATCCGCCGTACAGGCAGATAACAACTATCCTTCCTTTACGCGTAATTGCTGGCAGCTTGGCATAAGAGTTGCCAGCGCTTACGCCTTCCTGTTTACTTGCACCCCTCGCATAAAGGAGTATCGGTGCAATATCTGCCCAGCATTAGCGCCGATAGCGCACATAAGATAAGTGGTTTCTAGATAATGATTGGCAAACTGATTAAATCGGTCTTTGGTACAAAAAATGACCGCGAGCTGAAGCGCATGCGACGCGTCGTGGAAAAAGTCAACGCGCTGGAAGAGGATTTCCAGAAGCTGGATGATGCAGCTCTTCGTGCCAAAACAGAAGAGTTTAAAAAGCGTATTGCAGATGGGGAAACTCTAGACCAGCTGCTGCCGGAAGCTTTCGCTGCAGTGCGTGAAGCGGGTCGGCGCACAATGGGCATGCGTCACTTCGATGTACAGCTAATCGGCGGTATGACTCTACATGAAGGTCGTATCGCTGAAATGCGTACCGGTGAAGGTAAGACTCTGGTAGCGACCTTACCGGCTTATTTGAACGCGCTCGAAGGCAAGGGCGTGCACATTGTTACGGTCAACGATTACTTGGCATCCCGCGACGCCAATTGGATGCGCCCAGTCTATGAATTTCTCGGGCTGACTGTTGGGGTGATTATCTCCCAGCAGCACCCGGACGATAAAAAGGCCGCCTATCAAGCCGATATTACTTACGGCACCAACAACGAATTTGGTTTTGATTATCTGCGTGACAATATGGTGTTACGCAAGGAAGATCGTACCCAGCGCCCACAAAACTTCGCCATCGTGGATGAGGTGGACTCAATCCTTATCGATGAGGCGCGTACCCCGCTGATTATTTCTGGTGCGGCGGAAGATTCCTCTCACCTTTACTTGGCCATGAATAAGCTGATTCCACAGCTGGAGCGTGCCGAAGAAGGTGGTGATGGACACTACACCGTAGACGAGAAGACCCGCCAGGTAGAGCTGACCGAGCAGGGGCATCAGTTGGTGGAAGAACTGCTGTCTCGCAGCGGCTTGATGAAAGAAGATCAATCTCTCTACGCCCCTGGTAACCTGGGCCTGCTGCACCATGTGCATGCCGCATTGCGTGCCCAGGTACTGTTTAACCGGGACGTGGACTATATCGTGCAAAACGGTCAGGTTGTCCTGATCGATGAGCACACCGGCCGTACTATGCCGGGCCGTCGTCTCTCCGAGGGGTTGCATCAGGCGCTGGAAGCCAAGGAGAATGTTCAGATCCAGTCTGAAAGTCAGACGCTAGCCTCCACTACCTTCCAGAATTTATTCCGTTTCTATCCAAAGCTCTCTGGTATGACAGGTACCGCAGACACTGAAGCGTTTGAATTCCAGCAGATTTATGGTCTGGATGTGGTAGTAATCCCCACTAATAAGAATATTCAGCGGGATGACCTCAACGACCTGGTCTACCTGAGTAAAGAAGAAAAAATGGATGCCATTATCGAGGATATTAAGTTTTGCCGTGATAAGCAGGCACCGATCCTCGTAGGTACCGCCTCTATCGAGACTTCTGAAGAGATGTCGCGCATGTTGCAAAAGGCAGGCATCAAGCATCAGGTACTAAATGCCAAATACCATGAACGTGAAGCACAAATAATTGCTCAGGCTGGCCGTCCCGGTACTGTCACCATTGCAACCAATATGGCCGGTCGCGGTACTGATATCGTGCTGGGTGGTAACTGGGAGGCTGAGGCCGAGGCGCTCACTCAGGAGAAAGGTAGTGACTTGAGTGAGGCCGAAGTGGCCAAGGTGAAGGAGCAGTGGAAGAAGCGCCACGAACAGGTGATCGAGGCTGGCGGCTTACATATTATCGGCACCGAACGTCACGAGTCGCGTCGTATCGACAACCAGCTGCGCGGCCGTGCCGGGCGTCAGGGTGACCCGGGTGTAACCCGTTTCTACTTGTCTCTGGAAGATAATCTAATGCGTATCTTCGCCTCCGATAGGGTGAAGAACTTTATGCAGATGCTGGGAATGGAGCGCGGGGAGGCTATTGAGCACCGCATGGTCTCCAATGCGATTGAAAAAGCCCAGCGTCGCGTTGAAGGGCGTAACTTCGATATTCGCAAGCAGCTGCTGGAATATGATGATGTGGCTAATGATCAGCGCCAAGTGATTTACAGCCAGCGCAATGAGCTGCTAGAAGCCGGTCAGATCAGCGATACCATCAACGCTATTCGCGAAGATGTTGTGAATGAAATTATCTCCGCTTCTGTACCGCCACAGAGTGTTGAGGAGCAGTGGGATATCCCGGCACTGGAACAGCAGTTGGCCGGTGAACTGGGCATTGAGCTGCCTATTCAGAAATGGTTGGATGAGGACCGCAATCTGCACGAGGAGACGCTGCGCGAGAAGGTTGTTGCCGAAGCTCAAGCCGCTTACGCTACCAAGGTGGAGCGTATCAGTGAATCTTCTGGCGATGCCAATCTGATGCCGACAGTGGAGCGTCAGATCATGCTGCAAGTGCTGGATCAGCTATGGAAGGAACACCTCTCCAGCATGGACCACCTGCGAGCGGGTATTGGTTTGCGTGCCTACGCCAACAAGAACCCTAAGCAGGAGTTCAAACGCGAGTCTTTCCACCTTTTCCAGAGTATGCTGGAAAACCTCAAGCACGAGGTGGTACGTATCCTGGCCCATGTGGAACCTATGACCCGCGAGCAAATGGACGAGTTGGAGCAGCGCCGCCTGGAAGAGCAGCGTAAGCAGCAGCTGGAGCTTCAGCATGCCGAGGCCTCGGCGCTTCCTGAAAGTCAGCCGCAGCAGCAGGCGGCACCTGTGCCAGAGCGCCGTGGACCCAAGGTTGGCCGTAATGACCCATGCCCCTGCGGTTCTGGCAAGAAATACAAGCAGTGCCACGGTAAGCTGGCATCCTCTACCCAGAGCTAAGGCCTTCAGACTGTAGTGTTTAAGTTAGAAAATACCCCGCTATATGCGGGGTATTTTTTTGCCTGACAAGAAAATATTCTGCGGAATTTATATTTTTACCCGCATTAAGTGCGGATAATTGTTGATTCGAAAGAGGTAGGATCTAATAATGGCGCTTTTCTACCTACAGCTAGCTTTAACTAACTAGAGCCGAAGCCGGTGCTAGAGTCGAACAGATATGCCTGAATCATTACTTCCTCCCGTAAAAGGGATTCGCCTTGCCAGTGTTCCAGCCAAGATCAAAGATTGGTCCCGTGATGACCTGTTGTTAATAGAGGTCGCCGAGGGTGCATCGGTCTCGGCCACCTTCACCCAGAACAGCTTCTGCGCCGCGCCGGTAATGGTAGCCAAAGAGCATATCGCACAGGGGAATATCCGCGCCTTGCTGGTTAATGCGGGTAATGCCAATGCGGCTACAGGCGCACGTGGTCTAAGCGACGCCAGAGCCTGCTGTTCAGCAGTAGCTGCAGCGATGAATGTTCGAGCAGAGCAGGTATTGCCATTCAGCACTGGGGTGATTGGTGAGCACCTACCTTTGCAGCGTTTATTGGATGCTATCCCCAGCGCTGCTGCAGAGCTAATCGAAAGCGGGTGGGAGCGGGCAGCAAAAGCCATCATGACTACGGATACCCGTCCGAAAAAAGCCCAGCGCCTCCTAAAAATTGGCAGTGAAGAAGTTACAGTGGTGGGAATCGCCAAAGGATCCGGCATGATTCAGCCAAATATGGCGACCATGCTGGCCTATGTCGCCACCGATGCCTGCATCGCCCAGCCTTTACTGGATCAAATGGTGAAGGAGGCCGTAAATGTCTCCTTTAATCGCGTAAGTGTAGATGGCGATACCTCTACCAATGATGCCTGTGTACTCATTGCCAGTGGAGTAAAAGGCAAGCCTATCCATTCCCCTGCTGATGAAGGTTATAGCGCATTGATGGAAGCTATTACCCAGGTGCATATTGAGCTGGCCCAGGATGTGGTTCGGGATGGTGAGGGGGCCAACAAATTTGTCACGATTCAGGTGGAAGGTGCAGAGAGTAGTGAAGAAGCTCTTAAAGTTGCTTTCGAAGTGGGTAACTCCCCTCTGGTAAAGACTGCACTTTACGCTTCAGACCCCAACTGGGGGCGTCTGGTGATGGCTGTTGGCAATGCAATAACTCATAGTCTGGATACTGAAAAGGTCAATATTTACCTGGATACTGTGCAGGTAGTACAGGCCGGAGGTCGCGCGGTGGACTATCGGGAAGAGTTAGGCGAGCAGGTGTTTTCTCAGCCTGAATTCACCATTCGTATAGAGCTGGGCCGTGGCAACGCCAGTGAGTATATCTGGACCTGTGACTTCTCCCACGAGTATGTCACCATCAACGCTGAATATCGCACCTGAGGAGTTGTTGTGAGCCGTGTTATTCATGTTGCTGTTGGTGTAGTCCGTCGCAGCGATGGCAAAATTTTAATTGCCCGCCGCCCCGATCACTTGCATATGGGCGGGCGCTGGGAATTTCCTGGTGGCAAGGTGGAGTCCGGGGAAAGCGTACAGCAGGCCCTGACCCGTGAGCTACTTGAGGAAGTGGCAATTGAGGTTGATCAGCTACAGCCCTTGGTGGAAATCCAGCATGAGTATGCGGAAAAGACCGTACTTCTCGATACCTGGCAGGTAACGGCATTTTCCGGTGAGGCTCAGGGGCGTGAGGGGCAGGAGACCGCCTGGGTGGCGGTACAGGAACTAAACAATTATCAGTTCCCAGATGCCAACCAGGCGATTATTGAGGCTATCAAGGCTGTGGAAGTTTAAATCGAGCACGCCTATGTAAAGTCTTGGCAGAGTCTTATGCATAGGCTGCAATCATAGATCTCGACTTAATGGCGCTGCTTGCCCGGGTCTAGGTCATCACTCAAAACGTCATCATAAATAGACTCGCCTGGTATCTTGTGCCCCTCGCTGGCCCACTCGCCAAGATCAATTAATTTGCAACGTTCGCTGCAAAAAGGTTTAAAGGGAAACTTATCGCTCCACTCTATCGGCTTTTTACAGGTGGGGCAGTTTAGGCTTGGGGCTTCTTTTGGCTTGGGCATATTAGGTTTGGTACAGCTTCTTCGATGTTTGGGGTAGTCTCGGGGTCTATTATTTTACATTAGTAGAGTCGTGCTAAGACTTCGCTAATTGCAAATATTTCTGATGCAAAGCTTGTACCTGGCTGCGTAACTCCGTCAATCCTATAGAATTGTCCAGTACATCATCAGCCTTGGCCAGGCGGTCCTGTCGGTTAAGCTGTGCCGCCATAATTTTGCGTATTTGTTCTGGGTGATTTTCATCTCTACTGCTGGCCCTCTCCAGCTGTAAGCTTTCCGGCAAATCTACCACGCAGATTCTATCTACCAGCTGATATTGGCCGGATTCGATCAATAGTGGTGACTCCAGTATCGCGTAAGAGCTAAAACTCTGTTCCAGCGAGGTAATGATTTCCTCGCGTATCAAAGGGTGCAATAGCTTTTCCAGCCAGGCCCGCTCTTCATCATGATCAAACACTAAGGCACGCAGTTGCGCTCGATCCAACTCACCATTTTCTAGTAATACATTTGTGCCAAAGTGTCGGGCTATCTGCTCCAGCGCAGGTCTGCCAGGTTGTACCACTACCCTTGCGGCCCAGTCAGCGTCCACCACGTGAATGCCCAGCTCGCGAAAGTACCCCGCGGCGGCGGACTTGCCACTGCCGATACCTCCAGTTAAGCCTACTCGAAACAATGGCTTGTCTCCCTGCAATTAAAAGTTTGGAGCTAAAAACAAGAAACCCGGCCAATGAGTGGCCGGGTTAATGGTAATTCACTTGCCTCAGATGGGCTAATCGGGTCCTGGAAGTAGCTGGTATGGCTGGCTACCTATAGGCCGGAAAAGCTCAGGTACCAATCAACAATCTGCTCACCCCATAGCATAGCAATCCAGCCTGCACCGGCCAGATAAGGACCAAAGGCAATCGGTAGACTGCGATCCCGTCCAACCGCCAGGCTCCAGGAAATACCTGCTATAGCACCAACTCCGGCAGAGAGCAGAATTACCAGAGGCAGCATCTGCCAGCCAAACCAGGCCCCGATAGCTGCGAGTATCTTGAAGTCCCCAGCTCCCATACCTTCCTTGCCGGTAACCAGCTTAAAGATATGAAACACCAGCCACAAAGAAAGATAGCCCGCGATAGCTCCAATAACGGCATCTTGCAGTGGAACAAAAATACCCCAAAGGTTTATCAGTAAGCCGCCCCAGAGCAACGGCAGGGTAATGCTGTCTGGTAATAACTGCTTATCGAAGTCGATACCAGTAAGTGCGACTAAAGCCCAAGTAAAGACACAGCCCGCCAGCGCCTGCCAAGTAAAGCCCAGCTGCCAAACCACTACGGCGGTGAGAATTCCAGTAGCCAACTCAATCAAAGGGTAGCGTTTGGAAATCGGCGTGCCACAGGAGCTACATTTACCGCGCAAAAATAGATAGCTGATGACAGGAATATTTTGCCAGGGCTTAATTTCAGTTTTGCATTTAGGGCAGTGGGAGTGTGGCAACACCAGGTTGAACGGTTTATTCAGCTCCTCTTGCTCGGCCTTGTTAGGCTTTGAGTCAAAATAGCTATAAAAATCCCGTTTGTATTCCCGCTCCATCATTACAGGCAGGCGCAGGATAACGACATTGAGGAAGCTGCCTATAAGTAAGCCTAAAATAAAGGTACTACTAATAAGTAGCACTGGATATAAAGATAAATACTCAAACATCTTTTTAATTATTTATTTTATTACTTGGCCCATTTGGAATATAGGTAGGTACATGGCTATCAATAGCCCCCCGACCAGTACCCCGAGGATAGACATAATCATTGGTTCAAGAAGTGTGGTTAAGTTATCTACATCATTGTCTACTGCTTCTTCATAGAAAGTGGCGGCCTTACTCAGCATTTCATCTAGCGCTCCTGATTCTTCGCCGATGGATGTCATTTGGACAAGCATTACAGGATATAGTCCGGACTGGCGCATGGCGGCATTTAGTGGGATGCCCGTAGCAACAGAGTCACGAATTTTGAGTGTTGCCTCTTCATAAATATAATTGCCTGTTGCCCCAGCTACTGATCGCAATGCGTCGATGAGGGGGACACCGGCTGCAAAGGTTGTAGAAAGAGTTCGAGCAAAACGAGCAGCAATAGAGTTGTAAGTTATTTTGCCAATAATTGGTAGCTTTAAAGCTAGCTTTCCAAAAAAACGATCAACTGTTTTATTTCTCTTTTTTGCTTCGAGGATGCCGCCAACTGTAAGGGTAGTGCCAATTAAGGCAATGAACCAATAAGCCTGCATCCACTCAGAAATACCAACTACAAACTGGGTAAATGCAGGGAGCTCTGCTCCGAAACTTTCAAAAGTATCTGCAAATTGTGGTACGACCTTGATAAGAAGTATAGAGGTAACAATAACTGCTACGACGATAACCGCTAGCGGATAAGTCATCGCTTTTTTAATTTTTGCTTTTAGGGCTTCGGTCTTTTCCTTATACGTGGCGATGCGGTCGAGCATCACTTCTAAGGCGCCCGATTGCTCTCCTGAGGCGACTAAGTTGCAAAATAAATCATCAAAAAAGAGAGGATGCTTACGAAGGGCATCAGCGAATGCGGTACCAGAGGCCACATCGTCACGGATCTTTAAAATTAGTTCCCTAACCCCTTCGTTGTCTAAGCCATCGGCAACGATCTCAAAGCTTTGTACAAGAGGCACCCCTGCTTTCATCATTGTGGCTAGCTGCCGAGTAAATAGGGCGATATCTGCAGGTTTTACCTTCTTCTTGCCACCACCAAATAATGGTTTGGGCTTTTTCTGTACACGGTTGGCTATAATGCCCTGCTTACGCAGTTGCGCCTTAACTAGTGCGGGGCTGGTACCGCTTATCTCACCTTGAACCTTAGCCCCTTTGCTATCTACACCTTTATAGATATATGCGACTGCTGCGGCATTGGCCATACTTTTTATCCTGATTCTTTCATTCGTTGGCTGGTCTGACGCCATGCCTAGTATCTATTTACTCTGGGAACTCCAGAAGCTCAGAGGTAATCTGAGCACGGTAGTTTGATAACATCACCGGGGACTTTAACTTCAAGAGGTTAGCTGTACGAGTTTAATCTTTGGTTACTCGGTTGGCTTCCTCCAGGCTGGTAATGCCCATTACCACTTTGCGCAATGCAGAAGTCCTTAGATTATTAAAACCCTCTTTGCGCGCCTGATCGGCGATCTGAATGGAATTGCCGCCCTCCATTATAATTCTGGAGATGCCATCAGTGATGCGAACCACTTCATACACACCCACGCGGCCCTTGTAGCCTTTTGAGCAGTGCTCGCAGCCAACAGGCTGGTAAATGGCCCAGTCGTTCCTTGGAATATTCACTGCAGAGAAACCCTCGGCTTCCAAGACCTCACTGGGAAGAGTAGTAGCCTTTTTGCATTCATTACACAAACGCCTCGCCAAGCGCTGGGCGATAATAACACTGACGGAAGTCGCAATATTAAAAGTGGGAACCCCCATATTCATCAGGCGCGTAAGGGTTTCTGGAGCTGAGTTGGTATGCAGGGTTGAGAGTACCAGGTGCCCAGTTTGCGCTGCTTTGATAGCAATTTCTGCGGTTTCCAAATCCCTAATCTCTCCTACCATGACGATATCAGGGTCTTGTCGCAGGAAAGAGCGCAGGGCTTCAGCGAAATTTAGCCCAACTTTGCTGGAGACATTAACCTGATTGATCCCTTCCAGGTTGATTTCTACCGGGTCTTCAGCGGTAGAAATGTTGAGCTCAGGAGTGTTGAGAATATTGAGGCCGGTGTATAGAGAAACTGTTTTACCTGAACCAGTGGGGCCGGTAACCAGGATCATCCCTTGGGGTTGTGCCAGGGCATCCATGTAGATCTTTTTTTGTTCCTCTTCATAGCCGAGGGCATCAATTCCCATTTTTGCTGAAGAGGGGTCGAGAATCCGTAAAACAATCTTTTCTCCCCATAGGGTTGGCAAACTGTTTACCCGGAAGTCGATAGCCTTGGTCTTGGACAGCTTCATTTTAATCCGGCCGTCCTGGGGCACTCGCCGTTCCGAGATATCCATCTTCGACATCACTTTCAAGCGGGCAGATAGGCGTGTTGCTAACTGAATCGGAGGCCTGGCAATTTCATGCAATACGCCATCGGTGCGAAAACGAACCCGATAAGATTTTTCGTAGGGTTCAAAGTGAATATCGGAGGCACCAGTGCGAATTGCATCTAGAAGAACCTTATTGACAAACCTTACAACGGGCGCTTCATCCCCACCCGGTTCGCTTTCATCGTCGGATTCAGATTCGCTTTCGCCTACATTGAGGGAGTCTAGCTCTTCATCATCGATACCCTTCAGGCCTCCCCCGATATCTTGGCTATCAGAGAGGTAGCTTTCAATAGCCTTTCCCAGCTTATCGGTTTCTACTAAAACCGCATCAGTACTGAGGCCAGTATTAAAATTGATCTCGTCCAACCCTGCCAGGTTGGTGGGGTCTGCGACAGCGATAAATAAGCGATTACCACGCCTATAGAGGGGGAGCGTAAAATGTTTGCTGATTAATTTTTCGTCGATGATACCCTTGGGGATCATCTCGAAATTGTAACTGCCAAAATCAAATAACGGTGTGCCGAAGGCTTGGGAAGCAATATTGGCGAGCTCCCGGCTTTTTACTAGCTTGGCTTCTACCGCATGTTGGGCGAAACTCTGGCCTGAACGATGGGCAGCCTTAAGTGCAGAAATTGCTGTGGCTTCGTCGAGAATTCCATCTGCTACCAAGCGTTTTGCCAGGCCGTTAAGGGAGGGGCTAGTCATGGGTGAAACCGCTGCTGTTACTGAGTACTCGCGTGAACGAGAGATCTTGTTTGTTTTTTGAGCTGACGATATTTAAGTCAAATGAGCTAAGAGTGAAGCAAATATAGCGAATAAAGTTAATGGAGCCAATAAAGGTATAAGAAGAGACTTGCACAGTATTGTCAGCGTCTAAAGGTGACACTTTTTGTCAGATACTTGAGTAGGGCGTCAATAAGTTTTGATGGCACATTATTAAAATTGAGTGGCATTACTTGTTGGTAAGGTTGTTTGTATAAAGGTTGGAGTCATGTCTTGCCAAACTTGGCACGAACCTTGTATCTTGTCTGGCGACTTCCTCACGGGATTCACTTTTTTAAAAGTCTGTATGGAGACGGTTACAATGAAAAAGCAACAGGGTTTTACTCTTATCGAACTGATGATCGTAGTTGCGATTATCGGCATTCTGGCTGCGGTAGCAATTCCCGCTTATCGTGAATATCTGACCAGTGCACACGGCAGTGCTGCGATGAAATCTGTTCAGGGTCATATCACCAACGGTGTTTTGTGTGTTCAAACCGGAGGTGATGTTTGTGCTCGCTTAAAAACCGAAGCAACATCCGCTAAGCTGGTTTTGGACCCTGCAGATCCGGCAATTGGCACAGCGCTGAAGATCACCGGTGCGGGCGACACTTGTAAAGTGCATGCTAATATTGACGCTAACGGACTCTTGACTTATACCGCGGAGAAGGTAGCAACCGCAAATAGTAGTGTAACTAATGCGAAATGTGCCTCAGCAGCAGGTCCAAATGTAACTGCTTTGTAAGTTAGGCTACGGTCTGAAGATTGCTAAAAGAATCTCTGCGTTAGCAGAGATTCTTTTAATTAGGATTGGATTCTTGTCTACACACTTCCAAAAGTGTTTTTAGTTGGCTTCAAATGGTAGTAGTGATAATTTGATCTGGGGATTGTTCCCTTTTTTAGAGTATTCTGGAAAATTTCACTTTTGCTGCTCTCCTCTCAATCCGTAATTTTAACGGACGCCATTTTTTAACAGATTTGCGCACGCAGCTTTCATTGGGTGGATGCCATATATAGGGTTCCTGCTTTGGAATAGATTTGTTGTCCTGAAGAGAGCTGTGCCACAAAATTTGATTTTATTGTGTGATTTATTTCATGGTAATGCCTGAGAGGGCTTGCTGACCAAGTCGTGTATTTAATTTATTTATAAGTTTCTGGCTTTTTGTGTCATTTCTTTTTCGGTTGAGAGCTATTTTTTTTTGCGCTTGCTCTTCCAGTTGTGACAAAAAGATATCCACGCTAAAAGATGCTGTTTTTTTCTCCGCACCCCCTGTCTGCCAATATGATTTTTTAGCATTTAGTTTGCGGCACTGAATTTGCTTACCGTGCTCCTGAAATAGATTGCAGGTGGTGGTTTTCTGTTGGCTGCTATTGAGCCGAGCTAGGTAATCGATAAAAGAGCGGCCAAAGTGGCTTTCAATCTCCGATAAGGGGGCGGATAGTAATTGGCTTATCCGCTTAAACCCATGGGAATTTAGTTTTTCTAAGGTTTTATTATCGCACTCTAGTAGTTTGCTGGGAGCGTGACTGATCCATTGTTTCCACTGCTGTGTTGTCGGTGGGGTGTGGGTTTGCTGTAACCAACGGCGATGCTCCGGTAATTGGCTAAGCAGCAGCGCTGCACTGGGGCTATGGCTAAGCCCCATACGGTGGCTAATACCTATTTGTGTAAGTTCTTGCTGTATTTTATGCAGTAATGCTCGAAATCCGCCATCTGTTTTAAAGCGGTTGCCCAACTCAAGGTAAAGCTGTGGATGACGATAGCTTTCTTCATGTTTTGCAGTTTTTATACAAATCATCGCTGACAAGCTCAATCCCCAATGTGCAAGCTCCTCCAGCTGCAGCTCTCTTTCTCTATTGCGGCGTAATATCTGCAAGCCTGGGCATAGTTGACGGGCACGGGCAATACTCAAGCCCGCGATGACTCCATACTCGAAGGCGGTTTTATTTACCTCCACTATGATTTGCTTTTCCACTATCGCCAATGGTTGGCTTCTCTCCTCTGGCGTCTGGGCGCGGGTGAGCGCCTCCAGGGGAAGTTTGGGAAATTGGATGCAAAGCCAGAGCATGGAGAGTTCCTTAGATGCCGCTTAGTGCAGGGCTAGATGATGCCGTTTTGATGTGCTGTGTTGCAGGAGGTTTAGCTGAAGGTGTTGACCACTAAGGCCACCCACTTGTTTTAGCAGTCTGAGGGTAAGTTGCTCTGGCTTGCTATGCAGCTGTAGTCGTAATGTGGCAGGCGAGGGCCGGGGGTCTTCTGACTGGGGGCGGAAGTGGAAGTGCAGGCAGCCGCTTGCTTCGGCGGATTGCTGCAGGCGCTGCAGCTCTCGATAACTTATCGCCTGCTCGCCCTGCCAGCTCAAAACTGCGGAACAGCCTCCGGATTGTAGGGACTGCTCTATGGCCCAGAGGCAGTCTCGTTTGTCGCGGGGGTAGACTAATAATAGCTGTTCCAGTTGGATACCATGCTGGGCAAGTTCTGATGCACAGGGAGTAAATGGGGGTTTGATGAGAATCACCATCTCTCCTTTTTGGGTCAGTTCAGCGAGCATAGGGAGTAGGAGGCTCAATGTGTTGGAGCTTGCCTGGGGTACAAGCAGCTCAGTAGTGCTACCGTGCGGCCAGCCGTGGTCTTTGAGAAGGACATCCAGGCTGGTGAAACCGGTAGTGGCCCCTGCGTTTTGGGGTTCATTGGCTGCTTGGCAGGCCTTCTTGCCTCTAAAGTGTCGCAGTCTGATTGAGGGGTTGGCTTGGTTTTCCAAGTGATTGTTTTGTATGAAGTTTTTGGCTTTGTTCACATTGCCACCCTGCATTCTTGTCTCGGTCTTCAATCGGATCTAACCAGGTGACTGTATATATATACAGTTTATTGTGGATTTATACAGTAGTTAGTGGTTGGCGACAAGGACGAAAGGCGTCGATTGGCACTTTTTTGCACAGTCTAAACCGGCTATGATTCCGCCTCTTTTGTTGAGCACTGATTATTCTTTTTAGGGGGACGGAGTGAGTATCAAGTCCGATAAGTGGATTCGCCGCATGGCTGAGCAGCACGGCATGATTGAGCCATTTGAGCCGGGCCAGGTGCGCCATGGCAATGATGGCGAGCGACTCATCTCCTACGGTACGTCTAGTTACGGTTACGATGTGCGCTGTGCCGGTGAGTTTAAGATCTTTACCAACGTGCATTCGGCTACCGTGGACCCCAAGACCTTCGATGAGAACAGCTTTGTCGATGTGGAAGGGGAGTACTGTATCATCCCGCCGAACTCCTTTGCCCTGGCGCGCACAGTGGAGTATTTCCGCATTCCGCGCTCAGTGCTGACCATCTGTCTGGGCAAATCCACCTATGCGCGTTGCGGTATTATCGTCAATGTAACGCCGCTGGAGCCGGAGTGGGAAGGGCATGTGACCCTTGAGTTTTCAAATACCACCAATCTGCCGGCGAAGATCTACGCCAATGAAGGTATCGCGCAGATGCTGTTCTTCGAGTCTGATGAGATCTGCGATGTGTCCTATGCGGATCGCGGTGGTAAGTACCAGGGGCAGCGCGGCGTGACCCTGCCTCGTACCTGATACTTGGGTGATTGCGCAGCCCTAATTCATGAGTGATGTATCCCATAGCCAGCTGCCCAAAAGTGTCGATGTACTGATTATCGGCGCTGGGGCAGCGGGTTTAATGTGCGCCGCCTCTGCCGGCCAGCGCGGCCGCAGTGTGCTGGTATTGGATCATGCCAATAAAGTTGGTAAGAAGATCCTGATGTCCGGCGGCGGCCGCTGTAATTTCACCAATCTCTACACCAGTGCGGAAAATTTCTACAGCCGCAATCCCCATTTTTGTAAGTCTGCCCTGGCGCGCTATAGCCAGTGGGACTTTATTGCATTGGTGGAAAAGCATGGGGTTTCCTACCATGAGAAAACACTGGGCCAGTTGTTTTGCGACAACAAGTCCAAGGATATTCTCGACCTGTTATTGGCGGAGTGCCGTGCAGCCAAAGCTCAGGTTCGCACCCGTTGTGCCATATCCTCAATAGAGTCGGGGCAGGGTGGTTATCGTGTTGAAAGCAGTCTGGGGACAGTTCACTGTGAGTCCCTAGTCGTGGCTACTGGTGGATTGTCGATACCCACCATGGGGGCTACGGGCTTTGGCTATGATATCGCTCGGCAGTTTGGGCTCAATATCATCCCCACTCGTGCGGCCTTGGTACCCTTTACCCAGCACAAGCGCCAGTTGGAGCGGCAGGATAGCCTACCGGGCAGCTCGCTTAGTGTGACGGCTTCCTGTGGTGAGGGCAGCTTTCACGAGCAGATGCTATTTACTCACCGAGGTTTGAGTGGACCGGCGGTATTACAAATATCCAGTCATTGGCGCGAAGGTGAAAAGGTGACTTTCGATCTGGCCCCCGATCGCGATCTGGCCGATTGGCTGCAACAGCGCCGCCGGGAGAGCCCGGAGATTCACTTGCACAGTGTTTTGTCTGAGCTTTGGACTAAGAAGCTTGTACAGTTTTTCCTACAACGGCAGCATATCGACAGCCGCCCCCTCAAGCAGTTTACTGAAATTGAGTTGCGGGAACTCGGAGCCAAGTTGCAAGTCTGGACGCTGGTTCCCGATGGCACCGAAGGCTATCGCACTGCAGAAGTTACCCTCGGCGGCGTGGATACAGATCAGATTTCTTCGCGTACTATGGAGTGCAAAACCCAGCCAGGGCTTTATTTTGTGGGTGAAGTACTCGATGTGACTGGCTGGCTGGGGGGCTTTAATTTTCAGTGGGCCTGGGCTTCTGGGCACGCGGCGGGGGAGGTCGCCTAATATGGGAGATGTGATTCCTTTTAAAAGAAAAACCACCTGGCAGAAACACAAAGGCAGCACTCTTTGCCGGGAAGGTTTTCACAAGTGGAAAGTGGTTACCGAGCGCAAGTTTGATGTTAAGCAGGGCAAGCTCGTCACAGAGTATTGCTGTGAGCGCTGTGGAAAAACCAAGACCAAGTTGCTTTAAAGTGGCTCGCTAGAGAAAACACAGCTTCCTGAATTTTACTCATTGTCCCGGGTGGCTCTTATCCCAGATAACCCCTGGTGCGTTAGGCGCACCAGGGGGTGCGCCATGCATTAACTCTGAGCCTGACGATTCTCCATTAAACACTAATAACGATAGTAGCCTCCGCGATAGCGATAGTAGTCTCTGCGTTTTCTTTCTCTGTCGTAGAGATAGCCTGCCCCTGCGCCAATCACGGCGCCTGCTGCGGTGCCACCGGGCCGACCACCACTGATTAGGGCACCGGTTACGGCACCGACGCCGATGCCGGTTCCGATGCGACGATCGGTATCGCTCATATTGGCACAGCCTTGCCCGCCGAGGCCTAGGGCCAATACTGCGGTTAAGCTGAGGTATTTAATCGCTTTGATACGCATAGTCACCCCTTTCAGTGATGCTTGAGGGATAGAGATTCGGTAAGACAGACCGAATAATTTCGCAGCCAGTGTAGGGTGGAGATAAGTCAGCAACAAATATCTAAGCTGTGGGCTGCGTATAGCACAAAATAAGAGATTTGAAGGATTTTGCGATGTTTGAAAAGCAGCAGTTGATTGATATTGCCCAAACTCCAATGCCATTCGGTAAGTATGCGGGTAGGGTACTTATCGATCTTCCTGAGGAGTACCTGCTTTGGTTTGCCAAAGAGGGTTTTCCTACTGGGAAGTTGGGGCAGTTGATGGCTCTGACGTTGGAGATCAAAATTGAAGGGCTGGAAGGGCTGATTGCGCCGTTAAAATAATCTGAAGGTTTTCATCTTTGTTCTCTTGGTAAAAATCAAAAAAATCTAAGCAAGAGGCCACTCTATAAACTTCTAGGCTGCTCTTTGCTTTATTTGGTTTTTCATGATTTCTTGTGGAAAAAATGCCTACTAGCTCGGTTTAGAGCATGTTATACCAGTACCTTGATTTTGATTTTCTAGGTTGCGAGTCTAGTATTTAAGTGCCTAGGTGAGCTTTGCGGAGCGAAGCGTTAACAACAAGCGGTCCGTAATGGAGACTGGACTAACCCGGAAATAGGCCCACAGCGGGTGACCACTGGTCTGAATGATTTCAGCGAGGTTAAAGCGGGAGTAGAGCCAGTCATATTAAAGAGGGAGCGGTCGAAATGAATTCGGCCGCTAATTAATTGTATCTACTCAAAATATTTTCTTAATTTTTTCTTATATTTTTCTGATTTTTATCGGTAAATATTGAATTTTTGAGGGATTTTGCAATTAGCTCTGCGGGATAAAAGGCAATCGTTGATTATTAAATGTAGAGAGCATTGGGGAAAACCCCGGCAGTGGATTTGCCGGGGCTGGGTCAGCTAAGGAAGCTCAGGCGATAAATTAAAGTGGTATACGAACAACTACACCACCCATAGTTTCGCCAAGCTCAAAATTATCGCGTGGACTATCCGCGTGGTCATTGTGACAGCTGACACAAGCTGGGGATACACCCACATCGGCATAAACCGCGGTAAAGTATTCGGTATCACCGAGTGTCTCACGACCATAGAAATTTTTACCTGGGTTGTCGATGACAAACTGCAAACCTTGCTTTTCCATTTCGGTACGCGGCTTGTTCTGTTTGTTTACCGGCCATAGGGACAGCAGGGCGTAGCTGAAGCCGGATTCTTTTTCCGCGACTCGCTCAGCGCCCATTCGCATCATTTGTGCGGGCAACGGCAGCAATTTTTTATCCTGCCAGTGCTCGTCGGCATCCAGAACTTTTTCCTCATTTTGCAAACGGTTAACTACCTTGTTGGTGTAATTGGCTCTGTCTGCCTCAATCACGGCAAAGATAGCATCCGCCATTCGCTCCGGTGCCACGCCCTGGTTTTTTTCACAGCCAGTGAGTAGGGCCAGTCCGGCGATAAAACAAGCGGCAATACGCATAGTGTTCCCCTCCTATTGGGATTGTGTTTGCTTATTTTTGCTTTTGGAAATTCTTGCAATGCGGTCGCGGATTAAGTCAAACGTTTCATGCTTATCCGCAGGCTTATGCTTGAAATTCTGAGAGATCAGTTTTTCGTCCGCCATGGCTGCCAGGGAAAACTCCGCTCCATGGCAGTTCAGGCAGACAGGCAACATTTTTTCATTGGGGCGGAGATTGTGGTTCTGGTTATGATTGACCACAACCTGTTCTCCGTGGGTTTCCCGCGGCAAGTGACAGCTGGCACAGCTAACGCCGTTTTCTGGATCTGCTTGCCAGGTATTGAAGTGCGGCGATTCCTTGTAGGCCAAGCTGTGCTCATCGCTGTGGCAGCTGAGGCAGGATTCCACAGCAGCGAACTGCAAGTCGACATCGTGGGGGCCGTGACAACTGGTGCAACTGAGTTCCCCGGAAGCGTCAGACTGCATGGGAATCCAGGCCTGGTGTGGCGTCATGGCACCAACCTGTTGAACAAATTCCTGTGGCAACTTGGATGAGAGGCGCATTCCGTGTTTACCTTGGGTAAAAGATTCCCGTTGCTCGCTGTGGCAGCTTGCACACTGTTCCACAACCTCAGCACTAGTAAATTGCATTTGTCCATTGGCGTGGCAACTGCTGCAGTTCACGTCCACTTGAGCATGGGGGCTTTGCGCCCAAGCCGCAGCGATTTCTGCAGCTGCAGTTTCTTCCTGTATATCCGCCTGCTGCACCTGTAGGGGGTGGGTATCGGGATGTTCCTGTAACCAGGATTGCATGGCGGTACGGGTCGGAAGCTTTGCCTCCTCGAGCAGATCGGGTTGTCCGACATGAGCGATTAAGAAATCTTCATAAAGGGTGCCGTTATCGTGGTAGTTGTGGCAGCCGGCGCTGGCACAGGTCTCGAAGCCCATACCTTCATGGCTACTGCGCTCTTCGGCAATTTCGCTGTGGCAATGAAAGCAGAAATCCCCGGCCAGGCTGACACCCATTTCTCGAGTAATTTGCTGTTTGTGTTCTGTGTGGCAGCTGATGCATTGACGCGCATCCAGGGTTTCCAGTAATTGGGCGTTACGGGGGTCGAGAAATTTTTTACGCGGATGGGAGTCATCGGCCAGCTCTAATTCTTCTGCGTGACAGCTTAGGCAAGATTGCTGAATAGATTCCTCCCCTGAAAACCCATCGGTATGACAAGAAGTGCAAGCGAGTTCTATCTGATGATGGCCATGTGTGGGCTCGCCAGTTATAAATAAAGACTTGTCATCTGCCGTTAGGTTATAGGAAGCGTAGGCACCTACAACCAGGGTCAATAGCAGTCCGTAATGCCAAAATTTAAATTGATAAGATTTCATTTAGAAGTAATAAACCGCAAGAATGTGATAGGCGAGGAGTACCGGCAGTGCCCAAAGTAAGGCGTAGTGAACGCGTGACCACCACTTGCGATGTTCGCGTAGTCTGAGATCGGTCCAGTGATGGTTGCGGGCCATAAAAACACCAACAAGGGAGCCTGTAGCAGTAACCCCAAGGAAGACCAGCATGAGTGCGAGGTTGAGGTTTTGCCCCATACGGAAGCCTGTGTGCACAGCAAGTGCGACCACGGCAACTACCCCAGTAAGGCTGTGGGCATAGCGCCAGTGATCCACATGGCCGAAAGATAGTTTTTTCCAGCGCTTTCGCACACTGAGCGCAGCGGTAAAAAAACACAGCGCGAGAATCGTGTAGCCGGTTACCTGTTTCCAGAAGTTGTCATACCAGAGTTTTTCCCAGAATTGGCCGGCCTGTACCGAGTCGGATATTGGCGGGGGCGGCATCAGGAATGACAGAGTAATTAAAAGTAACGATATGATCGAAGTGATTAATATACCCTTGGCGTGGCGCATAACCAGATTAGGCGCAGGGGTATCGAGTAGCTCGGCCATTAAGGGGCGGCAGCTGCCGCAGACAGATCCGGCGGTGGTTGCCTGCTGTAGTTCGTTTAAAGTGCGCTTGCCTTCGGAAATAGCCTTGCATAATTCCCCTTTGCTGACGGAATTACACTGGCACACCAGGTAGCTGTCGGGAAAACTCTTGATACTGTTTGAGGTCTGTAGGTCAAATAGACGGCCCTCGTCTGCAAACTGCTTAAGCGCTTGTGCGCTGACTTTTTCCTCCTGAGCTACCGCTTGGCGCAAGCTGTTGGCCTCATCCCAGCTGCCAATATAAATAGCACCGAGAATGCGCCCATTTTGAACAAATAGCCGGCGATAAATACCCTTGAACCGATTACGGAAAACGTGGCTCTGTAAATTTTCCTGCTGGTGAAGGTTATCGGAGGCAACATCTCCCATAATAGCGCAAGGAATATGGGCGATTTTGAGTTGGATATCTGTGTAACTGCCGGAGTAGGAGCGCTCTAAAATCTCCCCTCCATGTTCGCGGCGAATATGTGAACAACAGCTTTCCGCCTGTTCATAGCCGGGGCGAACCAGCTGATAAACCTTTTGATCAAACTCGGCACATTCACCAATTGCGTAAACATCTGGGTCGGAAGTTTGCATCCATTCGTTGACTACAACCCCTCTATCGATTTTTAGTCCGGCTTTTTTGGCAAGGGAGACTTCTGGCTGAATGCCAGTGCAAAGAACAATGGCATCGACGCAGAGATTTTCGCCATCCTCAAAGTGTAAATGGGATTTTTCCCCCTGCTGCTCAATAGACTTAAGAATTGAGCCTGTTTTCAACTGCACACCAAGGGCGGCAAGAGAGGATTTTAAAAACTCCTCGCCTTCCTCGCCTAAAAGGCCACTTAGTAATTTTCCGCGGGATTGAAGTGTGACAGTATTTTTCGGTGTTTTTAGAGCCGTTGCCGCTTCCAGCCCCAAGGCGCCGGCACCGATCACACAAATATCGGCGTGCCGCTCCCGCAGGGCGATTAGATCATTGGTATTGCGCAGGCTGCGAAAGGGGTAAACGCTGGGTAAGCCTGCACCGGGGATTGTGGGGATTTTGGGGTTGGAGCCGGTGGCTAGAATCAGCTTGGTGTAGGGCTGAATATTACCGGCAGCATCTGTTACCGTTTTTTTGACACGGTCTATAGAGACGATTTTACGGTCGATATATTCTGCGAGTCGGTGGTCAGTTTTACCTAGGATGGGATTATCCAGTTCCTCCCGTTCCACATGGCGAGAGAGGTACTGAGATAATTTTACACGATTGTAAGGTGATTCTGTTTCCGCTCCATAGATAACAATTTGCGCTTCGTCACAGAATTCAAGCAGTTTTTGTGCACAGCGAACCCCGACCGGTCCAGTGCCTACAATTACATAAATCGGATAGCTGCTGTCGCTGGTGCGGGCGCCATCTGGTAAATATTGACGAGCAGCTGAACTTTCTAGTTCAGTCATATTTCCCCCGAATCCCCCGGCTTTTACTACTGGCCTTTTGTCCTTTTTGTTTTAAGCCACAAAGCTCTCAGAACTTCCTAGACCAATATTCCACCGTTATGAGTTTTTTTAAATTCTAATTTCTATATGTTTAAACAAAATTAAATAAACGTCTAGTGTTGAATAGAAATCGCGAGAGAGAATAGGAAGGTATGGGAGGTCAGGCTGGAAAGTTTTTTTAAGTTGTTGTTATTGTTCGCTTTTTTTGATGCTAGCTTCAGCAAAAAAAGTGGCTGGCCTGATTGTGGTTGCCACTTTTTATTTGTTGAGGAAAAATTTTTAATCAGGCCTTCGCTGTCAATACCTATTAGGTGGGTAAGTTTGATTAGCCTTGGGGTGTAGCTTTAAATAAGCTAAAAAATATGTACTCCACTCTTATGGGCTAGATGCGCTTATCCGAAATAATTCCAAAATAATTTTCACTTACCTGTCGGGTATGCGTCTAACGCTTTTGGGTTGGTAAGCGGTTTTTAGAAAAATGTTTTGAGTCAGCGAGGGCCTGGAGCCAGGCTTCTAAAGGGAAAAGGTTTGCGCCCCGTCCTTGTGGGTCGCAGACATCCATTCAAAGTATTTTTTAATAAGTTGTTACTCACTCATTGGCTCACGCCTAATTCCTGTAGATGTTGAGTAACGAACTGGACCTCTCTAGTCCGAAAATACTTAGGAGGGCTGATAGAGAACGTAAAGTTCTTTTTCTTCCAGTGCGGTGCGGCGAGTGAGTGCTTCACCTATCTTTTGGTAATCCATTTTAAAGTCGCGAACCATTTCCGGGGTGAAGGCTTCATGATTGTAGCGTTTGCAGAATTGCACCACGGCATTGGCGATTTCATTCATATCAGTGCGGAAATCTTTTACAACCTGCAGTGTGTGCGCATCGCCGGCGAGGGCCTGCTCTAGATAGACGTAGAAGCGAACATTTTCCTTTATCAGATGTGCCTGGAAGCCGGACTTAAATTGAGTGAGTAGTTGTGACAGTTGGCGATAGTTTTGCTTTTCAAAGCCTTCGGACCACATACGCTGGAAAATGCCAATTAAGTGGCGGTGATCGTCCTCCAGGGCTTTGATCAGAGTTGGGTCGTAAGAAATTGTGCGGCTGCCTTTAGCGCTGGCATAGTTGCTGCGGGTATATTTTTCTTCCAGGTCGACGCTGTCGGAGGACTTGCTACCTCTGAACATGCCGGAGATAAAGCTAAGCATATGCTGTGCCCTTAATAGGTTTAATTTTGTGTGTTGTATGGGTAAGGGAAACCGCGGGCGGGTAGTTGCTGAGGTGCGGTAACTACGCAGCAAATTCACCCGGTCCGAGAGGCGCGGATTTTACATTGCATGACAGGTGTTTTTCTGTGTGGCGGGAGTTACATCAGGATGAGAATTTTAATATTGAGAACCTTGTCACAATTAATAGAGGTCTGGGTTGTTGTATTATTTGAATTTTGTTGAATATTTTTAAATTCCAGGTGGTTATTTCAGGAAATAAAAAACCCGGCATTGCCGGGTTTTTTATTTTGAACTTTATTAGCGTTGTTCCAGTGGAACATAATCGCGCTGGGCATAGCCGGTATAAAGCTGGCGAGGGCGACCAATTTTGTACGGGTTGGAAATCATTTCATTCCAGTGTGCGATCCAGCCTGAAGTGCGGCCGGTGGCAAAAATTACGGTGAACATATCGGTGGGGATGCCGATAGCCTTCATAATAATACCGGAGTAGAAGTCGACATTCGGGTAGAGTTTTTTCTCGACGAAGTAATCGTCCTCAAGGGCGATTTTTTCCAGCTTCTTAGCGATCTTCAGCAGAGGATCGTTTTCTGCGCCCATGGCTCCCAGAACTTCATCGCAGATGCCCTGCATTACGCGGGAGCGTGGGTCGAAGTTCTTGTAAACGCGGTGACCGAAGCCCATCAGGCGGAAGGGGTCATTCTTGTCTTTGGCACGCTTCACGAACTCGTCGATACGGCTCTCATCGCCAATTTCCTGCAGCATGTTCAGTACTGCCTCGTTGGCGCCGCCGTGAGCGGGTCCCCATAAGGTGGCGATACCGGAGGAGATGCAGGCGAAGGGATTGGCGCCAGAGGAGCCAGCCAGGCGCACGGTCGAGGTGGAGGCGTTTTGCTCGTGGTCAGCGTGTAACAGGAAGATGATGTCCATTGCCTTGGCGACAACCGGATCGATCTTGCTGGGCTCGCAGGGATTGCCAAACATCATGTGCAGGAAGTTCTCGGAATAGCTGCGGCTATTGTCCGGGTACATGAAGGGCATGCCTTGGGAGTGCTTGTAGCACATGGCTGCCAAGGTTGGCATCTTGGCAATCAGGCGGTGCGCGGAAATCTCGCGGTGCTCCGGATTGGTGATATCCAGGGAGTCGTGATAGAAGGAGGCGAGGGCACCCACTACGCCACACATCATCGCCATCGGGTGGGCATCGTAACGGAAGCCTTTAAAGAAGCTCACCAGGGATTCGTGAACCATGGTGTGAGACATAATAGTGTCTACATACTTCTTTTTTTCTTCTGCATTGGGCAGTTCGCCATTCATCAGCAGGTAGCAGGTTTCCAGATAGTCGGATTTTTCTGCTAGTTGCTCGATGGGGTAGCCCCGGTGCAATAATTGGCCTTTGCCACCATCAATAAAAGTGATCTTGGAATCACATGAGGCGGTAGATACGAAGCCCGGGTCGTAGGTGAAAAAGCCTTTGCTGGTCAGGCCGCCGACATCGATCACATCGGGGCCGAGGGTGCCGGAGCGAACGGGCATCTCAAGAGCGCCGTCGATACCATCGACTGTGAGGTGCGCTTTTTTATCGGACATTGCGGACTCCTAAAAACTGTTCTTATGGCGGCCTTTTCCTAGTGTTTTCGGGTGCTGGCGGCCTTTTGAGCGGGGCCAAACTTAAGTGCCGCGCCGCAAATTGTCAAACCCAAAGGGGTGGACGGCCAGTCGGCCGGCAACAGGATATTCGGCGACAGCGTGGGCTGGTAGAGCTTTTGCCTGGTCGTGGGCGCAAAAATCTGCGGAAATCCCGTTGAGCTAAATCCTGTGCCTGCGAGGTGCGCTGAGGTGGCGTATTCCTAGGCGTTCGTTGTGTTTTGACTATCGAATGCCTATAATCCGCGCGGCTTGCGCCATGGTACGGCTACTTTGTACAAGGCTTCATCAGGTCGAGTGCAAAGTGATCAGCAAGCAGCTCGTCCCTCCCAATTTGAAAAGCTAACGGGCGCCCGGTCGTTCAGGGCAACAAGGTGTTTTTCCTGTGAACAAAAACAGACCTGTCAATTTAGACATTTCCACTATAAAGCTTCCCGCTGCCGCTTTGGTTTCCATTTTGCACCGTGTATCCGGTGTGGTGCTCTTCGCCGTTGTGGCGTTGCTGCTCTGCATGCTCGATGCCAGCCTGGAATCCGAACAGGGCTTCGCCGATATGGCGGCAGCATTTAACAGTATTCCAGCCAAGCTCATCCTGTGGGCCTCCCTGGCAGCTCTTATTTACCATTTGCTGGCCGGTGTGCGTCACCTGTTTATGGATATGGGTATGGGTGAGAGCCTCGAAGGTGGTCGCCGCAGCGCAATTGCCGTGCTGGTGGTGAGTGTAATCCTTATTCTTTTAGTGGGAGTATGGTTGTGGTAAGAACAGTAACTAGCTTCGGCCGTAGCGGCACATTCGACTGGCTCTACCAGCGCGTTACCGCAGTAATACTGCTCGCTTACGTTCTCTTTATAGTGGGCTTTATCTTTTTCACCAAAGACTTCGGCTACCAGGCCTGGTCTGAATTGTTCGCCCAGCGCTGGATGCGTGTATTCAGCTTGGTTGCCCTACTGTCCACCGTGATTCACGCCTGGATCGGCCTCTGGTCTGTGGTTACCGACTACATCACCAACCGGGTGATGGGCGGTAAGGCCACTGTTCTGCGCCTGTTCGTAGAAGTGATTCTGGCTGCGGTTGCCGTGCTTTACACGGTGTGGGGCATTGAAATTCTTTGGGGTGTATAAGCAATGGCGAACATGCGTACTATTTCTTTTGACGGGATTGTGATTGGTGGCGGCGGTGCTGGTATGCGCGCGGCTCTGCAGATGGCCCAGTCCGGCTATAAAACTGCGGTAATTACCAAGGTATTCCCAACCCGTTCTCACACGGTATCCGCCCAGGGTGGTATTACCTGTGCGATTGCCAGCTCTGACCCCAATGATGATTGGCGCTGGCACATGTATGACACCGTTAAAGGCTCCGACTATATCGGTGACCAGGAAGCGATTGAATACATGTGTTCTGTAGGCCCCGAAGCGGTATTTGAGCTGGAGCACATGGGCCTGCCTTTCTCCCGAACTGAGGAAGGCCGTATTTATCAGCGTCCATTCGGCGGTCAGTCCAAAGATTTCGGCCGCGGTGGCCAGGCAGCCCGTACCTGTGCTGCCGCCGACCGTACAGGACACGCACTGCTGCACACGCTGTACCAGAATAATGTTAAGCACCAAACCGAGTTTCTGAACGAGTGGTTTGCGATTGACCTGGTGAAGAACCAGGACGGTGCCGTGGTGGGTGTGATCGCCATGTGCATCGAAGATGGCGAAGTGGTGTTTATTAAGTCCAAGGCGACCGTATTCGCTACCGGTGGTGCCGGCCGTATCTTCGCCTCCACCACTAACGCACACATCAACACCGGCGATGGTGTCGGTATGGCCCTGCGCGCAGGTATGCCTGTACAGGACATCGAGATGTGGCAGTTCCACCCGACTGGTATTTACGGTGCCGGTGTACTCGTGACCGAAGGTTGTCGCGGTGAGGGTGGCTACCTGATCAACAAAGACGGCGAGCGTTTTATGGAGCGTTACGCGCCCAACGCTAAGGACCTCGCTTCTCGCGATGTTGTAGCCCGCTCCATGGTACTTGAGATTCTCGATGGCCGCGGCTGTGGCCCCGAGGGCGATCACGTGTTCCTGAAGCTTGATCACTTGGGCGAAGACTTGCTCAACAGCCGTCTGCCCGGTATCTGTGAGTTGTCCAAGACCTTTGCCCATGTCGACCCAGTTAAGGCGCCGATTCCGGTTGTTCCCACCTGTCACTACATGATGGGCGGTATTCCGACCAACGTTCATGGCCAGGCCTTGACCCAGGACGCTGCGGGCAACGACCAGATCATCGATGGCTTCTACGCCTGTGGTGAGGTTGCCTGTGTATCTGTACACGGCGCTAACCGCCTGGGTGGTAACTCGCTGCTGGATCTGGTGGTATTCGGCCGCGCATCCGGCCTGTTTATCGAGAAGGCACTGCGCGAAGGTATCGAGCACCGCGAAGCTTCCGAGTCCGATCTGGAAGCGGCGATGGCGCGTCTGAACCGTCTGGAAACCAACGAAACCGGTGAGAAAGCTGCGGACCTGCGCAAAGAGTTGCAAGGTGTAATGCAGAATCACTTCGGCGTATTCCGCCGCGGCGACTACATGGCGGAAGGTGTGAAGAAGCTGGCTGACCTGCGTGAGCGTATTGAGAATGTACGCCTGGACGACAGAAGCCGTGCCTTTAACACCGCCCGTGTCGAAGCGCTGGAACTGCAGAACTTGCTGGAAGTTGCCGAGGCCACTGCGATTGCCGCGGAGACCCGCACTGAGAGCCGCGGTGCCCATGCCCGCGAAGACTTCCAGGAGCGCGATGATGAAAACTGGCTGTGTCATTCCATGTACTTCCCAACTGAGAAGCGTGTGGGCAAGCGTGCGGTAAACTTCGCACCGACCACCATGGAAGCCTTTGAACCGAAAGCTCGGACCTACTGATTCGGGAGCGGAATAGAGTATGTTGAAAGTAAGCATTTACCGTTACAACCCGGAAACTGATAAAGCGCCTTACATGCAGGACTACCAGCTCGACACTCAGGGCAAGGACCTGATGGTGTTGGACGTGTTGGAGTTGCTCAAGGCTCAGGATCCGACCCTGTCCTTCCGCCGCTCCTGCCGTGAAGGTGTGTGTGGTTCCGACGGTATGAATATTTCCGGCCGCAATGGCCTGGCGTGCACTACGCCACTGTCTGAAGCTGCCCCCAAGGGTAAACTGATTCTGCGTCCGCTGCCGGGCCTGCCTGTGATTCGCGACTTGGTTGTGGATATGGAACAGTTCTACGAGCAGTACAAAAAGATTGAGCCGTATCTGCAGAATGACACTCCGGCACCGGCGATTGAGCGCCTGCAATCCCCAGAGGATCGCGAAAAGCTCGACGGTCTGTACGAGTGTATCCTGTGTGCCTGCTGCTCCACCGCCTGTCCGTCCTTCTGGTGGAACCCGGACAAGTTTATCGGTCCGGCCGGCCTGCTACAGGCTTACCGCTTCCTGGCGGATAGCCGCGACCTGGCCACTGACGAGCGTCTATCCAATCTGGACGACCCCTTCAGTGTGTTCCGTTGTCACGGTATTCAGAACTGTGTCAACGTATGTCCTAAGGGTTTGAATCCGACTCGCGCCATTGGCCATATTCGCAATATGCTGCTGACGCGTGCTGTATAGGGATTAATGAAGGCTGCAAAGCAGTCTTCAGGGCTCATCTTCGGTGGGCTCGGTGCCAGGTAGGGCGCTTATCTAATACAAAAGCCGGCTCCGGTCGGTATTAAATTAAAAAGGGGAGGTGGCTTTGTGCGCCTCCCCTTTTGTGAGTGAAGGAAAGCGCAGTGGCTGTAGCGATGAGAGTCCACTGCAATCGAGGTAGGCATCAAAATGCACGAAAGTACCATGGAGCAGCTGTGGCGTAGCTCCCATATCTCCGGGGGCAATGCTGCCTATGTGGAGGAGCTTTACGAGACCTATCTGCACGACCCCAACGGTGTACCGGAGGAGTGGCGCAATTACTTCGACAGCCTCCCCCGCGTTGAGGGCAGCAGCGATGTCTCTCACGCCGCAGTGCGCCAGCACTTCGAGCTGCTCAGCAAACACCGCGCGCGCCCAGTAGCGGCGCCCGGTTCCGGCTCCGTCAATATCGAACATGAGCGCAAGCAGATTAAAGTTCTGCAGCTGATCGATTCCTATCGCCATCGCGGCCATAAGAAAGCGACCCTGGACCCGCTCGGCCTGATGGCCCGCGAGCAGGTGCCCGATTTACAGTTGAGCTACCACGGCCTGACTGAGGGTGATTTCGATACCACCTTCAATACCGGTAGCCTGTTCCTTGGCAAAGAAGAGGCGACCCTGCGTGAGATCGTAGAGGGGTTGGAGCGCACCTACTGTGGCAATCTGGGTGCAGAGATCATGCATCTCTCCAATCTGGAAGAGCAGCAGTGGTTTCAGCAGCGCCTGGAGCGCAGCCAGTCCAAGGCCAACTTCGGCACCGATATCCAGATTGAGATCCTGCAGCGCTTGTCTGCAGCAGAGGGCCTGGAGCGCCATCTGGATTCCAAATACCCGGGTACCAAGCGCTTTGGTGTCGAGGGTGGTGAGAGTCTGATCCCGATGATGGACGCCCTGATCCGTCGCTCCGGTACCTACGGGGTGAAGGAAATCGTGATCGGTATGGCCCACCGTGGCCGTCTGAATACCCTGGTGAATATCCTCGGTAAAAACCCATCGGACCTGTTCGAAGAGTTCGAGGGCAAGAAGACCCTTGATACTTCCGGTGACGTGAAATACCACCAGGGCTTCTCCTCCAACGTAATGACTCCCGGTGGTGAAGTACACCTGGCGCTGGCCTTTAACCCGTCGCACCTGGAAATCAGTGCGCCTGTGGTGGTTGGTTCTGTACGCGCTCGCCAGGACCGTCGTAAAGACGGGACTGGTGAAAAAGTAATGCCGATTAACATCCACGGCGACGCGGCTTTTGCCGGTCAGGGTGTGGTGCAGGAAACCCTGCAGATGTCTCAGACCCGCGGTTACTACACCGGTGGTACTGTGCACATCGTACTGAACAACCAGGTGGGCTTTACCACCAGCAAGCGCGAAGACGCTCGCTCCACCGAGTACTCTACCGATCCGGCCAAGATGATCGATGCGCCGGTGCTGCACGTAAACGGCGACGACCCGGAAATGGTCGTATTGGCCGCGCTATTGGCGGTGGACTACCGCTACGAATTTAAGAAAGACATCGTTATCGATTTGGTTTGTTACCGTCGTCGCGGCCATAACGAGACTGATGATCCCTCTGGTACCCAGCCGCTGATGTACCAGACTATCCGCAAGCATAAAACTACCCGTACCCTCTACTCCGAGAAGCTGGTGGGTGAGGGCATTCTCGATAAGGCTGCTGCGGATAAACTGGCCAACGACTACCGCGATAAACTCGATGCGGGTGAGGACGTGGCCACCGGCTTGGTGAAGCAGCCGGACTCCTCCATGTTTGTAGATTGGAGCCCCTACCTGGGCCACGACTGGCAAGTAGCTGCAGATACTGGCTATGCGCTGCCGAAGTTGCAGGATGTGGCCAACCGTATGACCGCTGTGCCCGATGGCATTGTGATGCAGCGCCAGGTCTCCAAGATTTACGATGACCGCCGCAAGATGGCCGGTGGCGCACTGCCCTTGAACTGGGGCATGGCGGAAACACTGGCTTATGGCACTTTGCTGGAAGAGGGCTTTATGGTCCGCTTTACCGGTGAGGATGTGGGTCGCGGAACCTTCTCCCACCGTCACGCGGTGATTCACAGCCAGAAAGATGGCCAGAGCTATGTGCCTTTGCAGCATATGTTCGAAGACCAGCCGCCTTTCTACATCTACGACTCGCTGCTGTCTGAAGAGGCGGTGTTGGCGTTTGAATACGGCTACGCCACCACTACACCAAAATCCCTGGTGGTCTGGGAGGCTCAGTTCGGTGATTTCGCCAATGGTGCCCAGGTAGTAATCGACCAGTTCATCACTTCCGGTGAGCACAAGTGGGGCCGTATGTGCGGCCTGGTAATGCTGCTGCCGCACGGCTACGAAGGCCAGGGTCCGGAGCATTCCTCCGCACGTCTAGAGCGCTTTATGCAGCTGTGTGCTGAGCATAATATCCAGGTGTGTAATGCCACTACTCCGGCGCAGATCTTCCACCTGCTGCGTCGTCAGGCGGTGCGCCCGATGCGTCGTCCGCTGGTGATTATGAGCCCGAAATGGATTTTGCGTCACAAGCTGGCCACCTCCAGCCTGGAAGAGCTGGCCGAAGGCCGCTTCCACAACGTGATCCAGGACCAGGGCGTAGACCCAGAAAAAGTGAAACGCTTGGTGCTGTGCTCCGGCAAGGTTTACTACCACCTGCTGGAAGCCCGTATGGAGCGTGAGCAGGAAGATGTGGCGTTCGTACGAATCGAACAGCTGTACCCATTCCCGGACGAAGAGTTTGTGGAAGCGGTATCCGCATTCAAGAAGATCAAGAGTGTTGCCTGGTGTCAGGAAGAGCCCATGAACCAGGGCGCCTGGTACTCCAGCCAGCACCACTTGCGTCGTCTACTGTCGGAAACCCATCCGAAGCTGGATCTGGAATACGTGGGCCGCGCCCCATCCGCAGCACCTGCGGCAGGCTACATGTCCACGCACCTTGAAGAACAGAATAAGTTCATCAACGAGGCGCTGACCGTCAAGTAACCGGCGGCAGTAATAAGTGAAGAGTCAATCTCAGGAAACAGAAAAAATGACGATCGAGATTAAAGCGCCAACTTTCCCTGAATCTGTTCAGGACGGAACTGTCGCCACCTGGCATAAACAACCCGGTGAAGCTGTGTCCCGCGATGAACTGATCGTGGACATCGAGACCGATAAAGTTGTGCTGGAAGTTGTTGCACCTGCCGATGGTGCGCTGACTGAAATCATCAAGGGGGAGGGCGATACCGTCCTCTCCAATGAAGTGATTGCCAAGTTTGAAGCGGGCGCTGGCGCGGCCGCTGCCCCGGCGGCAGAAAAAGCAGAAGCTCCGGCTGCCGAAGCGGCTGCCCCCGCTGCTGGCGACAAAATTGCCATGCCATCCGCCAAGAAAATGGCCGCTGAGAAGGGTGTCGATCTGGCGGGTGTTGAAGGCACTGGCAAGGGTGGCCGTGTTCTCAAAGAAGACGTAATGAAAGTTGGCACTGCGCCCGCCGCCGCTGCTCCCGCCGCTGCTGCCGAAGTGGCTGTTGCTCCGGGCGAGCGCGTGGAGAAGCGTGTTCCTATGACCCGCATGCGCAAGCGTATTGCTGAACGCCTGCTGGATGCCTCCCAGTCCACCGCTATGCTCACCACCTTTAACGAGGTGAACATGAAGCCGGTCATGGACCTGCGCAAGAACTACAAAGATCTGTTCGAAAAAACCCACAACGGCACTCGCCTGGGCTTTATGGGCTTCTTTGTGAAAGCTGCGGTAGAAGCATTGAAGCGCTACACCGCGGTGAACGCGTCTATCGATGGTAACGATATCGTTTACCACGGTTACCAGGATATCGGTGTAGCGGTTTCCTCTCCGAAAGGCCTGGTTGTACCGATTCTGCGCAATGCGGAAAACATGGGTCTGGCGGATATGGAAAACAATATCCGTGATCTGGGTGTTCGCGCCCGCGATGGTAAATTGTCTATCGAAGAGATGACTGGCGGTACCTTCACCATTACCAACGGTGGTGTATTCGGCTCCCTGCTATCCACTCCGATCCTGAACCCGCCGCAAACGGCAATTCTGGGTATGCACAAAATCCAGGAGCGCCCGATGGCGGTAAATGGCAAGGTGGAAATCCTGCCGATGATGTACCTGGCGCTGTCCTATGACCACCGTCTGATCGACGGTAAAGAAGCGGTTGGCTTCCTGGTAGCGATCAAGGAAATGATCGAAGATCCAGCGCGTATCTTGCTCGAAGTTTAAAAAATAAGTTCTGGGGCCTGCGGGCCCCTCGATCACACTGCATTAGAAATATCTGGAACTGATCATGTCGGAAAAATTTGACGTAATCGTAATCGGCTCTGGTCCTGGTGGTTATGTCGCTGCCATCCGTGCCGCTCAGCTGGGCCTGAAGACTGCTTGTATTGAAAAGTGGAAAAACAAGGAAGGTAAATACGTTAACGGCGGTACCTGCCTGAACGTAGGTTGTATTCCCTCCAAGGCACTGCTGGACAGCTCCTGGAAGTACCACGAGGCCAAAGACGCTCTCGACGTGCACGGCATTGAAGTCGGCAAGGTCAAGATGGATGTGAGCAAGATGATCGAGCGCAAGGGCGAGATCGTTAAGAAGCTGACCGGCGGCGTAGCTGGCCTGTTCACCGCCAATAAAGTGACCTCCATTTTCGGTACCGGTAAACTGCTGGCCAACAAGAAAGTGGAAGTCACTGACGACGAAGGCAACAGCACTGTCTACGAAGCCGAAAATGTCATTCTGGCTTCCGGTTCTGTACCGGTAAATATTCCGCCTGCTCCGGTAGACAACAAAATTATTGTCGATTCCACCGGTGCTCTGGAGTTCTCTGAAACGCCCAAACGTTTGGGCGTTATCGGTGCCGGCGTTATCGGCTTGGAGCTCGGTTCAGTATGGAACCGCCTGGGCTCTGAAGTGGTTGTTCTGGAAGCGATGGATAAGTTCCTGGCGATCATGGACCAACAGGTTGCCAAAGAATCCCAGAAGATCTTCAAGAAGCAGGGCCTGGATATCCGCCTCGCTTGCCGCGTAACCGGCTCTGAAGTGAAGGGCGAGGAAGTGGTTGTTACTTACCAGGACAAAGATGGCAAAGAGCACCAGGAAACTTTCGACAAGCTGATCGTCTGCGTTGGCCGTCGTCCTTACACTGAAGGTCTGTTGTCTGAAGATGCCGGCGTGAAGATGGACGAGCGTGGATTTATCTACGTTAACGACCTGTGCATGACTTCTGCACCGGGCGTATGGGCGATCGGTGACGTGGTACGCGGTCCGATGCTGGCGCACAAGGCTTCTGAAGAAGGTGTTGTAGTCGCTGAGCGCATCGCCGGCCAGAAGCCAATGATGAACTACGACGTGATCCCCAACGTTATTTACACTCACCCGGAAATCGCTGCGGTTGGTCGCACCGAAGAGCAGGTGAAGGCCGATGGCGAGCCCTACAACGTAGGTAGCTTCCCGTTTGCGATCAACGGTCGCGCTATGGCTGCCAACGATACCCAGGGCTTTGTGAAAATCATCGCTCACGCGGAAACTGACCGTGTACTAGGTGCCCACATCGTTGGCCCGTCTGCTGCCGATCTGGTTCAGCAAGTGGCGATCGCGATGGAATTCGGCTCCAGCGCCGAAGATATCGGTATGACCGTATTCGCACACCCGACTCTGTCTGAGACCGTGAAAGAAGCGGCACTGGGCGTGAACGGTCATGCGATTCACACCGTAAATCGCAAGAAGCGCAAGTAAGAAGTTTTTTCGATGTCGGGGCACTAATTATTGATTAATTAGCGCCCCGGTTTCATTTGCGGAATTCAAAATTTGCAACGACGGAAATTTTGAGTTTTGTCTTTCAGGTGCAGAGAGATCTGCAATTAATAAACACATTTCACATGTGAATTGGTATTGACTATGAACTTGCATGAGTATCAGGGCAAACAACTGTTTGCGGCATACGGATTGCCGGTTTCCAAAGGCATTGCAGCGGAAACCCCGGCAGCGGCAGTAGCAGCGGCTGACGAAATTGGCGGTGATAAGTGGGTAGTAAAGGCCCAGGTACACGCTGGTGGCCGCGGTAAGGCTGGCGGAGTAAAGCTGGTAGATTCCAAGGCAGAAATTGAAGAGTTTGCCAAGAAGTGGCTGGGCGAGCGCCTGGTAACTTATCAAACAGACGAAAATGGCCAGCCTGTTTCCCGTATCCTGGTTGAAAGCTGCACCGACATAGACCAAGAACTGTATCTTGGCGCCGTTGTTGACCGCTCCACCCGTCGTATCGTTTTCATGGCTTCCACCGAAGGCGGCGTTGAGATCGAGAAAGTAGCGGAAGAGACTCCGGAAAAAATCCTGAAAGCCACCATCGACCCGCTGGTAGGCGCTCAGCCTTACCAAGCGCGCGAGCTGGCTTTCAAACTGGGCCTGAACCCGACTCAGGTGAAGCAGTTCACCAAGATCTTCCTCGGCCTGGCGAAAATGTTCGAAGAAAAAGATCTGGCCCTGCTCGAGATCAACCCGCTGGTAATTACTACCGAAGGCAACCTGCACTGCCTGGACGCCAAAGTGGTAATCGACAGCAACGCGCTGTACCGCCACGCGGACCTGCGCGAAATGCACGATCCTTCCCAGGAAGATTCCCGTGAAGCGCACGCTGCCAAGTTCGATCTGAACTACGTAGCCCTCGATGGCAACATCGGCTGCATGGTAAACGGTGCTGGTCTGGCCATGGGTACCATGGACATCGTCAACCTGCACGGCGGCAAGCCAGCTAACTTCCTAGATGTTGGCGGCGGCGCGACCAAAGAGCGCGTTGTTGAAGCGTTCAAGATCATCCTGTCTGACGAGAACGTAAAAGCCGTACTGATCAATATCTTCGGTGGTATCGTTCGCTGTGACATGATCGCCGAAGGCGTTGTGGGCGCAGTAAAAGAAGTTGGCGTTAAAGTACCGGTTGTTGTACGCCTGGAAGGTAACAACGCAGACCTGGGCGCCAAGGTTCTGAGCGACAGTGGCCTGAACATTATCGCGGCGACCAGTCTGACCGATGCGGCTCAGCAAGTGGTTAAAGCTGCGGAGGGTAAATAATCATGTCAGTACTGATTAACAAAGACACTAAAGTAATCTGCCAGGGCTTCACCGGCTCCCAGGGTACTTTCCACTCCGAGCAAGCGATTGCTTACGGCACCAAGATGGTTGGTGGTGTAACTCCGGGTAAAGGCGGCCAGACTCACCTGGGCCTGCCAGTATTCGATACCGTTAAAGAAGCGGTAGAGAAGACCGGCGCTGAAGCTTCCGTAATCTACGTACCTGCGCCTTTCTGTAAGGATTCCATCCTGGAAGCGGCCAACGCTGGTATCAAGCTGATTGTTTGTATCACCGAAGGTATCCCGACTCTGGATATGCTCGACGCTAAAGTGAAGTGCGACGAGCTGGGCGTGCGTCTGATCGGCCCGAACTGCCCGGGTGTTATCACTCCGGGTGAGTGCAAGATCGGTATTATGCCGGGTCACATCCACAAGCCGGGTAAAGTGGGCATCGTTTCCCGTTCCGGTACCCTGACCTATGAAGCGGTTAAGCAAACTACCGATTACGGCTTCGGCCAGTCCACCTGTGTGGGCATCGGTGGCGACCCCATCCCGGGCTCCAACTTCATCGATATCCTGGAGATGTTCCAGAACGATCCGCAGACCGAAGCGATTGTTATGATCGGTGAGATCGGTGGTACTGCTGAAGAAGAAGCCGCTGCTTACATCAAGGAAAATGTTACTAAGCCTGTAGTTTCCTACATCGCTGGTGTAACTGCTCCTCCCGGCAAGCGTATGGGTCACGCGGGCGCGATCATCTCTGGTGGTAAAGGCACCGCTGACGAGAAGTTCGCTGCTCTGGAAGACGCTGGTGTTAAAACCGTGCGCTCCCTGGCTCAGATCGGCGACGCTCTGAAGGAAGTTACTGGCTGGTAAGTAATTACTAGCTGGCTAGCACAAAAAAAGGCCACCCTTTGGGTGGCCTTTTTTTGTTTATTAAACTCAACCGTCATCCTAATTCCGTGCCAATCTTTCCCTTGGCTTCTTTTGTTGCCAGATTAATTTCGCTGCGCAGCCATTTTAATTTTCACGCTACTCACTATTTCTGTGCATTTTGCCGATATTTTTCTTCTGCCTTGTGGTTTTTTCATATTTTTATTTTTTTTGCAATTAAATATTGAATGATATTTATTGTTGTTTGAGAAAGTATCTTATTTTTTATTTTTTCTTGGGGTGTTTTAGGAGTTATTTAATTTTTTCTAGGTGTTGTGAATTTGTTGGGGTATAAATTCCTTGTTGGGATTAAGTGCGGAGGTTGGCTTTTAAGAGTCCGGTTGTAAGTTAGATAAAGGATTTATTAACCCTCAAAATAATGACCAAATAATTGTGGAGGTTCACAGCATGGGACTATCAATAGATAAAAATATTCGAAATATTTCATATAAGCTGGTCTTTAGTGGTTTTTCTTTGGATAGAAATGAGGATGTTGGCGGAGTCTGGCCTAATGGGATCGTTAAATATTACGTACCGAATAATCTTGATGCTGGCTATGTGACGGCGGTTAAGAAAGCCATGTCCCGCTGGGAGTTGTGTATTTATCGGGCGTTTCAGTTTGCGGCGATTAAATTTTTGCAGGTGGGAGCGGCGGGGCAGGGTGTGATTACTATCCGGGATAATGATAGTAGTGCCACCGTAGGTTATACCAATACAACAAATCAGTATTGCGGTGTTAATTGGAGAGGGAATCGGGCTGCGATTGCCTCGCTTCCACATGAAATTGGTCATACCCTGGGATTGGCCCACGAGCATATGCGTTCAGATGCTCCCATGGCAGTGCAGAGCACACTGGACTCTTTACAAGTGCAAACCCGCACCCAGACAATGGCACGCTTTATGACTCATGGCTCGTCATTCGATGGCCAGTCTATCATGATGTACGATGCTCAAGCCCAGGCGCTGGGGGTCAGGGAAAATACCAGGGCAGGCGGTTGTAAAATTACCCCCAACCAGGTAAATAATTCAAGTTGGAATCCCAGCGCGGGTGATTTGAATATGCTTTCCTATTTGTACGATGGCAGGCGTCTGACCTTACCAAGATCTTTTGCGATGCCAATGGTGTAGATCAGTTCGTTGTTGCGAAGGTGACTTAAAAAAGGGAGTCAGCACCTCCCTTTTTACGTTTTTATTTTCTTCTCTAAACGTACCCTCTAAATTTCTGGCTCTTTAGGCTTAAGCGCAAAATTTACTAAAAGATAAATTACATTTTCTATCTGTGCCGCTGAAGTATTCGGTACTGCTAGGTGCTATACAAACCGTATTTGTGACCGTGTGTGCGGCTGCGTTGGTAAAGAATAAAAGCCGTCAGGCTAAGTAGTAATAACTCAGCAATGGGCCCTGCATACCAGATTCCAACTTCACCAACGGCCAGAGGTAGTAGCACTATCAAAGGCAGTAAAAATATATAAGTTTTTGCCAGTCCGAGAATGGCTGCTCGTTTGGCGTCACCAATCGCCTGGAAGAAGGTATTGACCATCATGAGGGGGCCAGCTAAGAAATAAACCAGAGTCATCATTGGCAGGATGCGCGCTACTTCTTCAATGATCAGAGGATCGTTAACAAATAGCCCACCTAAAGTGTCTTTAAAAATAATGACAGCGAGTTGAAGCAGCAGGCAATAGCCGAATGCCGCAGTCAGGGCGATATTGATACTACTATCCATTCGCGACCAGATCTTTGCGCCAGCATTATTTCCAGCCACCGTTTGAAAAGCCTGGCTTAAACCGAGTAGGGGTAGAAAAATAAAAGTCATAATCCGAGTGGTAATACCATAAGCGCTAACGGTAGCGTCATAGTTTTCCGCTCCCCATGCCTGTAGGCTGAATATAACTGCCATAGAGGTGAGGGAAACGCCGATATAGCTCAAACTAGCCGGTAATCCCAAGGACAGAAACTCTCTCCAATATTGTTTCTCATAGGAGAGGCGGATGACCTGTGTATCAATGACTGTTTTTCCGTAATGACGATAGCCGGCCACTATCATCAGGGCGATTGATTGAGCCAATGCTGTTCCATAAGCGGAGCCCGCTACTCCCATTTGAAAATGGGCAATAAAAATATAGTTAAAAACGATATTAAGAAGTATGGAGCTTAAAGAAACTATCGCCATCAGCGATAGTTTTCCCTCACAGCGTAATGTGTCGGAGTTTACGGAACCAATAAATAGGGCGGGAGATAGGAAAACAAGAATTGTTAAATAGGTGTAGCCCATATCCGCCAACGGCTGGGAGCCATTGGCTACCAACATCGTCAATTGTTTACCCCCAAGAGTAAACAGCACCATAAGAAGGCCACAAACTAACAGTGCCAAGGTGATTGCCTGAGAGAAAGCCTGTTTTGCCTTATCTATTTTTCCCGCGCCCAAGAGTCTGGCCTGAACGCTGGAGTAGCCAGCCGATATTAAGGAGGATAGTGCCACTAGCAACATAAACATTGGAAATGTCAGGGTGACAGCTGCCAGTGCGTCAGGGCCTACATACTCCCCCAGGAAATAAGCATCCAGCAGGGTAAAAGAGCCGTTTACCAACATTATAAAAATGATCGGTGCCGCTGTTTTGAAGAAAACCGGTAAAAGTGCACCCTTGAGGAAAATGTTGTCTTGTTGTTCGCTCATATACGATCCCTATTACTTATTTCCACTATGTATCTCTGCAATATCATTAAATTTGGCCAAAACAAAGTGTTTGATTTCTTCTGGCCAGGCTCGGATGGCTTTTTCAAAGCTTACTTTGCTATTTCGATAGAGGGAGCGGCTGGCATCTTCGAAGCCTGGGGCGTCACCAACAACCTGCAGCATAAATCTATCGAGTTGATGCTGGCTTGTGGTGATACGCTCTTCGAGTGAAATATCTTTCTGGGCCTGCTCCACCAGCTTGCGCAGGGTAACGGAGGCTCCGCCTGGTTGCTGTCTCAGCCACTCCCAGTGACGGGGTAACAATGTGACTTCCTTGGAAATGACTCCCAGCTTTGGGCGCCCTCGCTTTGCACTGGTAGGTGTTGTGCTGGGCTTCAATCTGGTTAGTACCGTCTCAATATCGCCTTGCCAATCGATCTCGATTCTTTGGCAGTTATCGGTTGAAAAAACCATGGGCTCAAGTGGCGTTTCACGGGATTTTATCTGGCGAACGATCGACTCCAGTGTGCCCCGTGCAATCAGTTGCTGTCGCTCAATGGCTATGTACTCTGGCACAACAAAAGTCTCCTATTAATTTATCCTGGCAAAATAATATTACCCGGGTAAATATAGGTGATCAATTTGTCTATGTACAGCAAAGGTCTCTCGCAAAATCTACTGGTATGTGCTGAAGGACTACTATCGGTGGGATTACCGTGAGTATTTCTGGCTCTAGGCGCGTTCTTAGGGAGTATTTTGCACCCTATCTGGCGATATACAGGGTCATTGCTCAATTCTATACTGCGGAAAAACTAACTACTTAGGAGTGAACATGGCTAGAGCACTGGTTGGTGTGATTGGGGGGAGTGGCCTCTATGAAATGCCGGGGCTGACTGATGTGCAAGAGGTTCAAGTGGAGACCCCATTTGGCCCGACATCGGATCCGATTCTGTGTGGCAAGCTGCAGGGTATCCCGGTTGCTTTTCTCTCCCGCCATGGACGTGGTCATAGGCTGATCCCCTCTGAGGTGCCCTACAGGGCAAATATCCATGGGTTGCGTCAGTTGGGTGTGCGCTATCTGCTCTCTCTCTCAGCGGTTGGCTCTCTGCAGGAGAAGGTCAGGCCACTGGATATGTTGATTCCCGATCAGTTTATCGACATGACGCACAAGCGTGAGGGCACTTTTTTTGGTGGCGGCGCTGTAGCCCATGTCTCTATGGCAGACCCCGTATGTTCCGCAGTGGCGGATTGTCTGGCGCGGGCCTTTGCTTCCACCCAGGCCGAGCAGCCGGTGCAGTTACATCGGGGTGGTAGTTACTTGTGCATTGAGGGGCCACAGTTCTCAACGCGAGCGGAATCCCACTGGTATCGCAGCATGGGGGCGTCGGTCATTGGTATGACTAATATGCCAGAGGCGAAATTGGCGCGAGAGGCGCAGATTGCCTACGCCACACTCGCAATGGCCACCGATTACGACTGTTGGCACCCTCGCGAGCAAGCGGTTACCGCGGAAGTGGCGATCGCTAATCTGCAGCAAAATGCTGCGCGTGCCCAGTTGATAGCAGCAGAGGCCATTCGATTATTGGGTATGGAGAAACCTGACTCCATTGCCCATACGGCATTGACCAGTGGATTGGTCACACCTGTGGAAACAATGTCGCAGGGCCAGCTCGCTGTAATAAAACCACTGCTTGAACCGACACAATCAGTGTTGGAAGAAGTGGAGCACTGAGACATATGTATGAAACACTGCCGTTACTTGAAATATCCGATTTCCCGGCAATACGCCGCAGTACTATCGAAACCCTGCAGCTCAACATTGGTTATCGCTGTAATCAGTCTTGTGTGCACTGCCATGTAAACGCAGGTCCCAATCGCACGGAAATGATGTCGGATGCAAATCTGGCACTGCTGTTGGAGGTCATTGAGAAGCGCCGTATTCGGAGACTGGATATCACTGGTGGCGCACCGGAATTACATTGCGGGTTTCGTGGCTTGGTCAGTGCTGCACGGGCATTGGAAGTGCAGGTTGTTGATCGGTGTAATCTCACAGTTTTGTTCGAGCCAGGCCAGGAAGATACTGCGGAGTTTCTCGCCCGAAATCATGTGGAGGTGGTCGCTTCCCTTCCTTGTTATTCCATGGATAACGTCGATAAGCAGCGCGGCAAAGGGGTCTTTGACAAGAGTATTGCCGGTCTGCAAAAGCTCAATGAACTGGGTTATGGCAAGCCAGAAAGTGGTTTGCAGTTAAATTTGGTATACAACCCTCAAGGCCCCTTCTTACCCCCAGAGCAGAGTGTCCTGGAGGCAGACTATCGTAGAGAATTGAGAAGGCAATTTAATATTGAGTTCAATCAATTGTTTGCGCTCGCCAATATGCCCATCAAGCGCTTTGGTTCCATGTTGATTTCCAAGGGGCAGTTTAAAGATTATATGACTTTATTACGTGACAGTTATAGCGCTGAAAATCTCGATGGCGTTATGTGTCGCAGCCTGGTGAGTGTTGACTGGCAGGGGAATCTATTCGATTGCGATTTTAATCAGCAGCTAGATATTCCTGTGCCAGGTAAGCCGCACCTGCATGATTTACTCGATGAGAATCTGCAGGGGAGCGCGATTGCAGTGGCAGATCACTGCTACGGCTGTACTGCGGGGCAGGGTAGTAGCTGTGGTGGAGCACTGTAAGAGGAAAGGGTTTTATAGCCATAGGGCAGGAATACTATGAGTAAAAAAATACTGCTGTTGGTGGTTATCGCGGTATTGGTGATTGCTTTTTACGCACTTGATTTACATCACTGGTTGAGTCTAGACAAGTTGCAGGAAGGTGGGGAGCAGTTCCAGCAATGGAAAGCTGCCTCACCATTTTTAGTGAGTTTCCTGTTTTTAGTTTTTTATATTTTAGTGACCGGCTTGTCCTTGCCTGGCGCGGCTATTCTCACCATAGCCGCTGGTGCGATTTTTGGTTTGTTGTGGGGCACTATTATTGTGTCTTTTGCTTCCAGTATCGGTGCCACTCTGGCTTTTCTTATGGCCCGCTACTTATTTCGCGATTATATTCAGGAAAGGTTTGCGGTACGCCTCCAAGTTGTGAATAAAGGTATTGAGCGGGAAGGCGCATTTTATCTTTTTGCCCTGCGCCTTGTACCTATTTTCCCGTTTTTTCTGATTAATATCTTGATGGGGTTAACCCACCTACGAGTCTGGACATTTTATTGGGTGAGCCAGTTAGGCATGCTTGCGGCCACAATTGTCTACGTGAATGCGGGAACGCAACTCGCCCGAATAGAAAGCCTTAAAGATATCGCTTCCCCTCAATTGCTTTTGTCCTTTGCGCTGCTGGGTATTTTCCCTCTATTGGCAAAATACTTCCTCAACTGGCTTAAACGTCGCCGCGAGGCCAAGTGAGACTCCAATGAAAAAACCTAAAAAGTTTGACCGTAATATTATTGTTATCGGAGCAGGTGCTGCAGGGTTGGTCAGTGCTTATATTTCTGCGGCAGTAAAAGCTAAGGTGACATTAATTGAGTCTGGGGACATGGGGGGGGATTGCCTGAATACCGGCTGTGTGCCCAGTAAGGCATTGATCAAGTGTGCTCGTGTGGCGCACTCCGCACGTACTGCGGGTAATTTCGGTGTGCGGCTGCCGGAACCGGAGATTAATTTTCCTGGGGTGATGCGGCATGTGCGTGAATCTATCCAGCAGATAGAGCCTCATGACAGCGTGGAGCGTTATTCAGAGCTCGGTGTGGAAGTGATAAAAGGCTATGCACGATTGGTTGATCCCTGGACAGTTGATATCACTTTGAAAAGTGGCGGTGAAAGATCTTTGCGTGGGCGTGCCATTATCCTGGCTACTGGTGCCGAGCCTATAGTGCCGCCATTCCCCGGCCTTGATACAGTTAATTATCTGACGAGTGAAACACTCTGGGATAGGTTTGCTCAACTGGATAAGGTTCCGCAAAGATTGGTATTACTGGGAGGCGGTGCCATTGGTTGTGAGCTGGCCCAGGCGTTTACCCGTTTGGGGTCTCGGGTGACCTTGATTGAGCGGGATGAACGTCTACTCCCCCAGGAAGATCACGAAGTATCGGAGGCTGTTGCCAAGGCATTGAAATCTGAAGGGGTATGTCTTCTTACTGGGCATGAGGCAGTTTCTTTTAGTGGCAATAAAGGTCGCCAGGAGAGCACATTACATTTACGTAATGCCGAGGGTGAAACACAGGTGACATTTGATGAGGTTATCCTGGCACTTGGCAGGCGCGCTCGCACCAAGGGCTTCGGGCTGGAAAAATTGGATTTATTGCAGGATGGTAAACTATCAACCGATACTTTCCTGCGCACTCGCCACCCCCATATTCTCGCGGCTGGGGATCTTGCCGGTCCCTATCAGTTTACCCATATGGCTTCGCACCAGGCCTGGTATGCTGCAGTGAATGGCCTTTTTGGTGATATCAAGAAATTTGCCGTAGATTACTCGCTGGTACCTCGGGCAGTTTTTACCGATCCTGAGTTGGCCAGTGTTGGGTTCAGTGAGCTCGAGGCCAAGCGACATGATATTGCTTATGAGGTAACTCGTTATAATCTTGATGATCTGGATCGGGCTATTGTAGATGGGGCGGCACAGGGTTTTATTAAAGTAATAACAGTACCAGGTAAAGATAAAATATTAGGCGTTTCAATTGTTGGTGAAAATGCGGCAGAGCTTATCGCCGAGTTTGTGTTTGCTATGAAGCAGGGGCTGGGGCTGAATAAAATCCTATCCACCATTCATATCTATCCGACAATGACCGAAGGCAATAAATTTGTTGCAGGAAACTGGAAGCGGGCCAATGCACCCAAACGCTTGCTGCGCTGGTTGGAAAAATTTCACCAGTGGAGACTGGGGTAAGGCCTAAGTAAAAAAGGGATGAGGCGGAGTTGAGGCAAGATAGTGCAATACAGTGTTATTGTGCCCCTGTTAAATGAGCGGGAGCAGTTACCCAAGCTTGTAGCGCAACTGAGGGAGCTGGTCGCATACAGCAGTTGTGAAATAATCCTGGTTGATGGTGGCAGTAGTGATGGTAGTGCAGAGATAGCCGCTGCAGCCGGGTTGCGGGTAATTCAATCCCAACGTGGACGCGCGCTTCAAATGAATGCGGGTGCTTCGGTTGCCTGTGGCAGTTGGTTGTTATTCCTACATGCAGATACTCGCCTACCGCAAGGTGCTCTGAGTGCCATTGCCTCTGCCTCGGTTAGGGGGGCACAATGGGGACGTTTTAATATTCGTATCAGTGGAGACAGCCTGTGGTTTCCCCTGATTTCTACCATGATTAATTGGCGCTCTCGTTTGAGTGGGATCGCCACAGGTGATCAGGCGATTTTTGTTCGCCGCTCTCTCTTCAATGAGGTGGGAGGTTATGCCCGGCAACCACTGATGGAAGATATTGAGTTGAGCCGGCAACTGTTAGAAATAGCGCGGCCCCATTGTCTGCGTCAGAGAGTCACTACCTCTGGGCGCCGCTGGCAAAAGTTCGGAATTTGGCGCACAGTCTTGTTAATGTGGCGTTTGCGTTTCGATTACTGGCGCGGCGTTCCGGCGGAGTGTCTGGCAAAACGCTATGAGTAACTCTTCTCTGCCCTCTCTGCGTTTGGTGGTAATGGCTAAGGCGCCCCTTCCCGGCTATGCAAAAACCCGTTTGATTCCAGCTCTTGGGGAGCAGGGTGCCGCCTCTTTGGCTGAGCGTTTGTTGCAGCAGACATTAATGGAAGCAGTAAAAGCCGACCTCGGCCCAGTAGAGTTGCATGTTACACCGGACTCCTTGCATCCCTTCTGGCAAACACTAGCCCTACCCAGGGGGGTAACTCTGCATAATCAGACGCAAGGCGACCTAGGTCAGCGTTTGTGGCAAGCGGCCAATACTTATCAGGTGGCGGGCCAGGGACTTTTATTACTGGGCACAGATTGCCCTGCATTAACGGCCGCGCGTCTGCGTAAGGCGGCCGTTGCGCTAAAGAATGCCGATGCAGTTATGTACCCGGCAAAAGATGGTGGTTACACCCTGTTGGGACTCAAGCGGGTGTGCTGGAGATTGTTTGAGGACATTTCCTGGAGCACGGAGGTGGTTGCCCAGCAAACCCTGGAGCGCCTACAGGAATGTGCAATGCTCTGCCGGTGTTTGGAAGTGCTACCAGATATTGATGAGCCAGAGGACTTGCAGTTTTTGCCTTGTGCCTGGGGAGTGTCTCAAGCGGAAAGCTAGCTGGTTTCTACTAGCCAGGTGGGGATTCAACAAATTATCCGTTGTACAGTGGGCCTTTTATAGAGGGCGGCCAGTGTAACTGCTACGAAGGAGTTAGCTAGGGTAGGGGGGCTCCAGAAAGATGATTTCCCGAATGACTTGCCAGCGCCCATCCTCATAAACTAGGTCGATGCCCAGCCTTAATTTTCTTTCCTGGCCAGCTAAGTTATTTTTTCGGGAAAATATTACCAGCGCAGAGTTGTTTTTCGCTGCCACATGGTGAATTTTTGTCCAGCTGTTCAGTGGCAATTCACCGGCATCGCGCTTGTGTTTGAATAAATCGATAAATGCGCTCTTATCGGCCAGGGTCAACTGGTCAGAATCATCGAGCATGTAGACCTGCATATTCCTGTGGTAGACGCTCTCCAACTCATCCACTCGGCAGTGGACTCCTGCCTGTACAAGATAATCGATAAACTTCTCGATCTCTTTAACAGTGTCTTCCATCTCTCTGGCGCCTGTAATTTATAGCGCGGGTGCGGCACTACCTTCCGTTTCCACTGCGCTGTTTTCTGCAAGAATCCCACCGTTTTCATCATTGGCCGCCAGGCGTTGTTCTTCGATACGGCTGGTCCAGCTCAGCAGAGCCTGGTAGTGGCGGATATTTTGCACATAGGTGACCGGCTCCCAGCCGCGTGCGTAGCCGTGCTTGGTAGATTTGTAATACTGGCGCTTGGCCAGTAGTGGTAGATGGTCGCGTACATCCGGCCACAGATCCGGGTTTCCGCCCATACGCTGGGTGAGTACGCGGGCGTCTTCCAGATGACCGTAGCCCACGTTGTAGGCGGCCAGAGCCATCCAGGTTCTGTCGGGCTCGCGGATGCGTTCCGGTAGCTTGTTGCGGATATGTACGATATAGCGAGCGCCGCCCTCAATACTCTCTTCCGGGTTGAGGCGGTTGACCCCCAGCTCTTTGGCGGTATTCAAAGTAAGCATCATCAGGCCACGAACCCCAGTGCGTGAGCGAGCGCGGGGATTCCAGTGGGATTCCTGGTAGCTGAGTGCAGCCAACAGATGCCAATCCAACTCGTATTGATCGGCCACTTTTTGCATAACTCCGCGCCATTTGGGCAGTCGCTCGCGGCTACGCCTGGCGAATGCCTGGGCACCACCGGGATTCAGTTCGCTGACGTGACCAAAAAATTCCTCGCGCAGCTGTGCGATCATGCCGTTAGTATTGGCACGCAACATAAACAGTCGCGCTCGCTGGTAGAGGCTGTCGTCGTCACTCTTGGGAAAAGCCCAGGAAACCGGTTGGAACTGGCTGAGATTAAAAGCCACTCCAGTTTTGGGGTAGAGCCCGCGGTGCACAGCGTAGGCGTTGGAATCCACCACCGCATAGCTGTATTGGCCCTGGTGTACCATCTCTACCAGCTCCATAGCGTCGACATCAGAAACTTCTTCCCAGCGCAAATTGGGGTAACGCTGTGAGAGTTTTTGTAATTCTTCGGCATGGGCGCTGCCAGCGATAACCGCAATGGTCTTACCTTCAAGGTCACTGGTTCTGCGCGGACGTTTTTCTCCGAGGCGGTAGATAATCTGTTGGCGAACTTCGAAATAAGAAGGGGAGAAACGCACTTGTTCACGGCGCTCCGGGGTCACTGTCAGCCCGGCGGCGGCAAAATGAGCACCCTCTTCGGGATCGCGCAGGCGAGCGAACATATCATCCAGGCTGTGCACATCGCGAATTACCAGCTTGACTCCCAGCTCTTCGGCAAAAGCGTGCAGCATGCCGTACTCAAAACCGGTGGGATTGCCAGAGGCGTCTTCGTAATAGGTGGTAGGGCCGTTTTGCGAGAGGACAACAAGTTCACCGGAAGCTTTAATTCGCTCCAGGGTATTCGGTGCTTTACTGGCAACTAATAGGGAGGCACAGCAGGACAGCGCGATACCTTTGCACACGCGGCGGACATAGCGCAGCGCTCGGCTTCTCATCATCATAGGCTGTCCCCTCTAGCTCGTCCGTTGGTTTTATCGCTGTTATGCCTAAGGCCTGCTGCGGGTATTTCCGCCAGGGCTTTCCTCGCCAATGCTGGCACAGTCTGCCAATTTTACATTATTTGACGACAATCTGCCCAATTTGGCTTTAGGACACTGTGACATGGGCGCTTGAAATGCCATTAAGACTTTTGTAGGGAGTTTTAACCCCCTAGTAAAATCGGTGAATTTACAACTGGTTTTGTTCGCCTTTTGATCACATTGATTGCTATTTAGTTCATGTGTACTCAAGTGACGGGCGGGTGTGTTGGAGTTGCGGCGCTTCGGGTACAATTGCGCCTCTCAAATTTCCGGGGCCTTGTGCGATTCTTCTTTCGCGCAATCTTTCTCATTTAGACAAGAGGCTATCTCCCGCAATGTTAGTTCTGCGTGGTGCTCCCGCACTGTCGAAATTCCGCCATAAAAAACTACTCAACCAACTGCGCGCGCTGCTACCGACCATCGACGATCTTTACGCCGAGTTCGTACACTTCGCCGATAGCGACGCACTGGATAACAAGGAGATGGCGCTGCTTGAGCGGCTACTCCAGTACGGCCCCAGCGAAGAGAAGCACCAGCCGAAAGGCGAGCTGATCCTAGTGGTGCCGCGCCCGGGCACTATTTCTCCCTGGTCTTCCAAGGCCACTGATATTGCCCACAATGCTGGTCTCACCCAAATTCATCGGCTTGAGCGTGGTGTTGCTTACTATCTGAGTGGGGTTGAGCTTAGCGAGGCCGAGCGCCAGGCGCTGGCCTCACAACTACACGATCGTATGGTCGAGGTGGTCTTTACCGAGCTCGAGCAGGCTGAGCAGCTGTTTGTTGAAGAAGAGCCCCGCCCGCTGCGTGGTGTGGATATTCTCGAAGGTGGTCGCGAGGCATTGGAAGTTGCCAATGTGACACTGGGACTGGCCCTGGCCGAAGACGAAATTGATTACCTGCTCACCAGCTTCCAGGAATTGGATCGCAACCCCACCGATGTGGAGCTGATGATGTTCGCCCAGGCGAACTCCGAGCACTGCCGCCATAAAATCTTTAATGCCTCTTGGACAATCGACGGCGAAGAAATGCCGCATTCTCTATTTGGCATGATTAAGAATACCTACCAAAAAGGCGGCGACAACGTGTTGTCTGCCTATGCGGATAATGCCGCAGTTGTGGTGGGTAACGTGGCCGGACGTTTCTACCCAGACCCGGAAAGCAAGGAATACGGTTTCAGTCATGAAGCCATTCATCTGCTGATGAAGGTGGAGACGCACAATCACCCCACCGCAATTGCTCCTTTCCCCGGCGCTGGTACCGGTGCCGGTGGTGAAATTCGCGATGAGGGCGCGGTGGGCCGCGGCTCCAAGCCGAAAGTGGGCCTGACCGGCTTTACCGTTTCCAACTTGCAGATCCCCGGTTGGGAACAGCCCTGGGAGTCCAATTACGGCAAGCCCGAGCGTATCGTTACCGCTCTGGACATTATGATCGAAGGCCCCATCGGTGGCGCAGCATTCAATAACGAATTTGGCCGTCCGAATATCTGCGGTTACTTCCGTACCTTTGAAGAGAATTTCGATGGCGAGCGTCGCGGCTATCACAAGCCGATCATGTTGGCTGGTGGTTACGGCAATATCCGCGAAGAGCATGTAGAAAAGCCTGAATTTTCCCCCGGCGCCAAGCTGGTAGTCCTGGGTGGCCCGGCCATGTTGATTGGCCTCGGTGGTGGTGCAGCCTCCAGTATGGCCAGCGGCTCCAGCTCTGAAGACCTGGATTTCGCTTCAGTACAACGCCAAAACCCGGAAATCGAGCGTCGCTGCCAAGAGGTGATCGACCAGTGCTGGCAGCTGGGTGAGAACAACCCGATTGCCTTTATCCACGATGTGGGTGCAGGTGGTTTGTCCAATGCTTTCCCCGAGTTGGTGAAAGATGGCGGTACCGGCGGTAATTTCGAACTGCGCAATGTGCCCTGTGATGAGCCGGGTATGAGCCCGCTGGAAATCTGGTGTAACGAATCCCAGGAGCGCTATGTACTGGCGGTTATGCCGGAAGACCTGAAGCGTTTCGAGCAAATCTGTGAGCGTGAGCGTACGCCTTACGCTGTTGTTGGTGAGGCTATCGAAGACAAGCACCTGTTGCTGAATGACAAGAAGTTCGATTCCAAGCCTGTGGATCTGCCGATGTCGGTACTGTTCGGTAAGCCGCCGCGCATGCACCGCGAAGCAGAGACTCGCCAGGTTGAATCCAAGGCTTTCTCCACCGCGGATATCGACCTGAACGAAGCGGCTGAGCGCGTGCTGCGCCTGCCTACGGTGGCCAGCAAGAGCTTCCTGATTACCATTGGTGACCGCACTGTAACCGGCCAGGTATCCCGCGATCAGATGGTCGGTCCCTGGCAGGTGCCGGTGGCCGATTGTGCGGTGACTACTGTTGCCTATGACAGCTACGCCGGTGAAGCCATGTCTATGGGTGAGCGCACCCCGGTGGCACTGTTGGATGCGCCGGCCTCAGGCCGCCTGGCTGTGGGTGAGGCAATTACCAATATCGCCTGTACCCCAGTGAAGCAACTGTCCGATATCAAACTCTCCGCCAACTGGATGTGCGCTGCGGGCCACCCGGGTGAAGAGGAAAAACTCTATCGCACCGTAGAAGCGGTGGGTATGGAGCTGTGTCCCGAGCTGGGTATTACCATCCCGGTGGGCAAGGACTCTATGTCTATGCGCACTGCCTGGGAGGAAGAGGGCGAGCAGAAGGCAGTCACCGCACCGCTGTCTCTGGTAATTTCTGCCTTTACCCCGGTTACCGATGTACGTAAAACAGTGACCCCGCAGCTGCGCACCAATAAAGGTGAGAGTGAGCTGCTGTTGGTTGATCTGGGTGCTGGCAAAAATCGTCTGGGTGCTTCCTGCCTGGCACAGGTCTACAACGAGTTGGGCGACAAGCCTGCAGACCTGGATGATGCCAAGAAGCTGAAAAGTTTCTTCGAAGTAGTGCAGCAGGCTCTGAACGAAGACCTGATCATGGCCTACCACGACCGCGCCGACGGCGGTCTATTCACAACCCTGGCGGAAATGGGCTTTGCCGGCCGCGTGGGTATGGATGTGGAAATCTATGAATTGGGTGAAGACCCGATTGCCGCGCTGTTCAGTGAAGAGTTGGGTGCAGTATTACAGGTTCCCGCTTGTGAAGCGGATATGCTGGTACAGCGCTTTGCCGCTGTGGGTGTACCTACCCACAAGATCGGTTACCTGAACAATAACGAACACCTGTGCATCACCAATAACGGTGTTGAAATCTTTAAACGCTCCCGTGCTGAATTGCAGCAGATCTGGTCGGAAACCAGCTTCCGCATCCAATCCCTGCGCGATAACGCCGAGTGTGCCGAGCAGGAATTTGCTGCAATCGCCCAGGAAGATCCGGGCCTGACAGTAAATCTTACTTTCGATATCAACGACGATATCAGCGCACCTTATATCGCTAAAGGTGTTCGCCCGAAAGTTGCGGTACTGCGAGAACAGGGTGTGAACAGTCAGGTGGAAATGGCGCACTCCTTCCACCGCGCGGGCTTTAACGCTGTCGACGTACATATGAGTGACATCCTGACTGGCCGTGTCGCTTTGGACGAGTTCAAAGGTTTGGTGGGCTGTGGCGGCTTCTCTTACGGTGACGTTCTGGGTGCCGGTGAGGGGTGGGCTAAAACCATCCTGTTTAACGATCGTGCCCGCGATCAGTTTGAGGGCTTCTTCAATCGCAACGATACCTTCGGCTTGGGGGTGTGTAACGGTTGCCAGATGTTCTCAGTGATCAAAGAGCTGATTCCAGGTGCGGATCACTGGCCGCGCTTTGTGCGCAACCTCTCTGAGCAGTATGAAGCGCGCTTCGCATTGGTAGGCATTGAAGACTCACCTTCCGTGTTGTTTAAAGGTATGGCGGGTACTTACATGCCGGTTGCCGTTGCTCACGGTGAGGGGCGCGTGGAGTTTGCCGATCAGCAGGCGCTGGAGAAGTGTGAAGCTTCTGGCACTATCGCGATGCGCTACCTGAATAACAAAGGGGAAATCAGCCAAACTTATCCGGCCAACCCCAACGGCTCGGTCAATGGTATTACCTCCCTAAGTTCTGAAGATGGCCGCGTGACTATTATGATGCCGCACCCCGAGCGTGTTGCCCGAGCTGTCAGCAACAGCTGGCATCCAGATGAGTGGAAAGAAGATTCCGGCTGGATGCGCTTGTTCCGCAATGCGCGGGTATTTGTCGACTAAGCCGATTCTCTTCTGCACCCCACAATTCTGTCGGGGTGCAAATTATTTTCTAGGCAGGCAAATGGATTTTTGTGGCATAAGGATATGCCGCCTGTATCAGCTGTTAAATCGCCCTTCAAAATCGATAGTGATTTTTCGAATTCAGTGTCGAGTGTATTTTTACTATTAATTGATTTTTTATGGTTTTGTCAGTGTTTGCATCTGGCACGATTTACTTTTTGGGGCGCTTTGGATATTTCCTGCTACACTTAAAGGATTATTCGAAATAACTTTTCTCGCTATGGTGCAGTTATCTGTATCGATTCACAATTTTTTAATTGGCTTCTATGCAGAAATTCGGCATGGGGCGCTACTCATAAATTCCCTTCGACTGATCTTTCGCTTGTCGCGTTTTTATTGGCGCAGATCCCAGCAGTACCAAAAATTCTTTTTCCTACCTAGCAACAGTGACTAAGGAGATTGTCATGGCGTACAACGAAACACTAGCAGAAAAAGTGCGCAATTTATTACAGGGAAGTCAGGGGCTCTCTGAAAAGCAGATGTTTGGTGGCCTCGCATTTATGTTAAATGGCAATATGGCTTGTGGTGTGGTTGGTGAAGAGTTGATGGTGCGGGTGGGGCCGGATAATTATCAGGATGCTTTGGCTGAGCGTTATACTCGCCCTATGGATTATACCGGTCGCCCCCTAAAGGGTATGGTCTATGTGGAGGAAGATGCAGTGGAGCAGGACCTCGATGAGTGGGTAAATCGGGGGGTGGAATTCGCGGGGTCTCTACCGCCTAAATAACATAAAGCAAAGAATAGAGATGCAATGGTAGTCAAGATTTCCTGGCTTTTGCACTTGGATTTTTATATCGACTCGCAAAAAAGAGTGCACTATTCTCGAAATATTTCGACAAATGACATTGGGATCGTTTATGCAATCGAGAGTGGTGTATTTCTTTTTTTCTTTTTAATTAAATGTCTATTTATTTGAAAACTTCGTCGCGAACAACTTGTATCACCTATATTCAGCGCCGGACGTTATTAGAACAAGGGTGGCTGTTTGTTGTGGGTAGAGACTGCAGCATTTGGCAAGGGATCGAGTATGTATTTCATCGAATTAAATAATGGCGTGGAGATTCCCCAAATTGGAATGGGGATGGCTGCGATAGGTAGTTGGCAGCAAGATGACGGTTTTGTCACCGAGGTAATCCTAAAGGCCATGGCAATTGGCTATAGGCATTTCGATACGGCATCTTTATATGGCAATGAACGCGCCTTGGGCCGAGCTATCAAGGAGTCGGGTATCCCCAGGAGTGAACTGTTTATTACCAGTAAGGTCTGGGATACCGAGCAGGGAGGAAAGAAGACTCACGATGCTTTTGCACGAAGCTTGGAGCGTTTGAAACTGGAGTACCTGGATCTTTATTTAATCCAGTGGCCCGTTCCCGCTTATACAAGGGAAACCTGGGAGGCGATGGAGGGGCTATACCAACAGAAAAAAGTTCGAGCTTTAGGGGTATCAAATTTCCGCAAATCAGATATTGAGCAAATAGCATCTTTTGCCGAAGTTCGCCCGGTTATTAACCAAATAGAGTTGCATCCATATTTCACCCAGCAACCACTAGTTGACTATTGTCAATTTCATAAAATTGCAATTAGTTGTTGGTCCCCACTGGGTACCGGGGGCTGGGCAGAGGTGCCTTTGGCTGAGAAGCCGATAATGGACCCGGTGATCGCTGAAATTGCTGAAAAGCATTCAGCTACGCCGGCACAAGTCATCTTAAAGTGGAATATTCAGCAGCATCGTATTGTTATACCTAAATCGGAATCTTTAGAGCATATAGGAACTAACTTCTTACTAAGCGATTTTAATCTGAGTAACTCCGATATCCAGTCGATTAACAACTTGAATTGTAACAAGCGGCTTGGCGGTGATCCGGATTATGTACACAAGAAAAATATAACTTTAAAAGTACCGGATTGAGGGCAGAACTTAAATAACGGAAGGAGATAAATTATTTATCCTGCCGTTGTGTCTATAACTCTGTAAAGAAGTTTGTTGTTTTAAGCGGACTGCGAGGAAGTCATCTTTCTTAATAGCTCATAACTTGCGATAGCACAGGCCGAAGTGACATTCATTGAGGAATTAACCCCATGCATAGGGATGTGCACCGTTGCATCGGCTATTTCCAGTATTTCGGAGGCAATTCCATCTTTTTCAGCCCCCAAAACCAAGCAGACCTTATCTCCCTCAACGACAGGGGCTTGACCCAGTTCAACGCTTCTGGATGTGATCTCTAAACAGATTATCCGGTATCCCTCTTCCCGTAGTGCTAAGGCGGCTTTTAGGGCATCTTCCTCGTGTTGATAGGGAATGTGCTGCTCAGTTGAGCGGGATACCTTACGGATCTTGGAGTTTGGTGGTAGCAGACTATCTCCAGCCAGGTAAATTTTCTCTACGCCCAGGGCATCGGCAATGCGAAAGAGTCCACCGATATTGCTGGGTGTGCGAATATCAGTGGCCAAATAGCAAAGGGGAAAATTGTGTTTGCTGGGTGAATGATCGCTGTGCTCTTTCTGCATAGTTACCGCTGCTGAAAATGACTATTAACTGTTGAGAGGTTCTTGGGAACTCTCTACCTGTGAGCCTATTTTAGCTTCTTCGAAAGAAGTATTCCTCATGCGCTCCACTAAAGAAGGCTCCTTGCTGGCCTTTTGGCTTTGTATCTGCATCGCTTGGCGATAAACCTTGTCGGAGACAATAAATTCTTCGGCTCGTTGATTAATTTCACTGTAGCGGGTATTGAGTTCGGAAATTTTATTGGAGAGGTGCTCCAGGTCGAGAATGCGATCAAAGTAGAGGGCAATTAACCGTTCACATTCTCTGGCAATGGCTAGGTATTCATTACCCACCTGGCGGTGTCCCTCATAGTTTTTCTTGAAGTTGAAGAAAGTCTGTACTCCCCCCAGTAAAGCAGCCAGCAAGGCTAAAGCGGCGCCACTCCACTTGGTCCAGTCAGGAAGTTCCGCATTGATTAGGGAAAAGAATAGAGAGCCGAGGAATAAGTTGACCACCACTATGGGGACTCCGCAGAGCACATGCAGATTGCGCCCCTTCATAGAGGCGCGGAAGTGGCTGTGCTTACACAGATGGGCATTCCAGCGCAGTTTGTCCAGTACTGCCACGGTATTCGGTATCGTGCTCATGAATCCCTTCTGCCCCTTTAGTGTTATTTTTGGAGGGCGATAGTTTGCCGGATAAAAATGAGATGTACAGGGTGGAGCAGGGAAGATTGGGATTGAGGTGTTTAATTTACACACTGAGGGTTTAGTGGGCCTTGTGCTGGCGGTTAGTGAGCACCCGCCTTACAAGGCCTCAATTTGAGGGCTTCAAATAGGAGCTGGCAGTGAATTGCCTAGAAGCTATACGTTACGCCGACAGAAGACAGGTTGGCCTTCTCTTTTTTAATCTCGTAGATGGTGTGTTCCAGGTTGATGCCCCAGTCACCGTTCTTCCACTTAACTTCAGCACCGTAGTATGGGTTGCTGCCGCTGTCCTTCTCATTACTCCAGCTATAAGACCTATCGTAGGACTCTGCATACAAGAGCTCGCGATCTAGGCTGTATACGCTGAGGTTGCCGGAGTCTTCAGTCTGGCCGCTGTTATTTTCATTCCACTGGTGTACACCAAAGCGAACTCCGGCATTTAAGTTTTGTTGAATTTGCGTCGAAAGGGTTAATCCTAAGCTATAAGAATTGTATTTGGATTCCTGCTGACTTCTGAAATCGTAGTTTTCTATTAATATTTTATCTTCATTGTGCCACTCGAGGCCGTGAGCGCTCTGTTCATAGTCTCTGTGGATATTGCCGAGATTCGCTATACCGCCTTCGAAGGCAATATAGTTATTTACCTGATAGCCAACAGTCAATGCGTAGCCGGTTGAGTGGAGGTCCTCTCTTATCGCAGTGGAGTCTTCGCTATCAAATTGCATATTACCCAATGAGGCTTTTAGATAAAAAGGTTTCTCCTCTGCGTAAACGCCGCTACTTACTAATGCGATTAGGGCGGTGAGAGCGATATGATTCAAGGGGTACCTCAATTCAGTCAGTCGACAGGCGCTTGGGTGTTAGCAAGCGGCAAAGATCGTAAAGTCATGATTGGCGCGCATTGTACATCTGTACAAATTAAGCGTTAAGCAGAAAGGGTCATTCATTACTGGATTGAAGCGGAAATTCTCATTGCTATGACACTGGGCTTGTCTTTTGGTGACGGCGGTTGAGCCCTTCCTTCATGACTACTAGGTCTGCTTATTTAAATATGCCCCCTTCCCTGAGTATTTTCTTCAGGTCAAGGCTGCGAAAGCCGCTCGATTTCTTGTATTTTGTGCAGCTCCAGATGAGAGGGGTAGCACTGCTCACCAAATTCACCTGGGGAATAAATCAATAAGAAAGTTAACCCTTCTGGCTAGGGGGGAATTGGGAGCTGGTATGTCGATTGCGCGGCAACAATTTATCGTCTTGGGGCCGTTACTGGCTGTAGCGTTTTACATTTTTTTGACTCTACTGGGGATGCAGTATCTTCCCGCAGTGACGGCAGCGATCACCCTGCTTACAGTGACTTGGTGGGTAACAGAGGCGCTTCCTATTCCCGCCACTTCTCTGGTGCCATTTGTGCTTTTACCCCTATTTGGGGTGACGGATCATAAGACTGTTGCGGCATCCCTCGGTAGCCATGTAATTCTGCTTTTGATGGGCGCTTTTATTCTGTCGAAAGCCCTTGAAAAGAGTGGTGCCCACGAACGGTTGGCTCTATATATGTTGCGTATCTTTGGGGTATCTAGCGGTAGGCGCTTGGTGCTCGGTTTTATGCTGGCCGCTGGTTTCCTCAGCATGTGGATTTCCAATACCGCCACAACCCTGATGATGTTACCCATTGCCCTGGCAATTCTCTCTCGTATTGATAATCAGCGCCTCACTGTTGCCCTGGTTCTGGGGATTGCCTATGGAGCAAGCCTTGGAGGCGTGGGGACGCCTCTGGGGACACCGCCCAATGTCATTTTCATGGGAATATATGAAGAGGTCACCGGTCGGGAGTTTAGCTTTCTTGGCTGGATGAAGATCGGGGTACCGGTTGCCCTAGTAACTTTACCGATAATGGCCCTCTGGCTTACCCGCAATGTTCACTTGAAGAATAAAATTGAGCCGCCCCAAGTCGGTGAGTGGCGGGCTGAGGAGAAACGCACTCTGCTAGTGTTCGCCATCGCTATTTTCTTCTGGGTAACCCGCAATGCACCGTTTGGTGGCTGGAGCGATTGGCTGGGGATAGGAGCGGCGGGAGACAGTACCGTAGCTCTCGCTGCAGTGGTGGCAATGTTCCTGGTACCCAATGGCAAAGGGGGGCGCTTGCTGGACTGGCAGACAGCGGAAACCATTCCCTGGGGCATGTTGTTATTGTTTGCAGGTGGTATAGCCCTGGCCAAAGGATTTTCAACATCTGGCTTGAGCGACATGCTCGGTAATGGATTGTCCTTTCTTACTGCCATGCCACTATGGCTGATGTTGGTGATTCTATGTTTGGGAGTTACCTTTCTTACAGAGATCACCAGTAATACAGCCACTGCGACTCTACTCATGCCCATTCTCGCTGTGGCGGCGACCTCTGCGGGCTTTGAACCTATGGTATTGATGATCCCCGCTGCCATGAGCGCGAGCTGTGCCTTCATGTTGCCTGTTGCCACGGCCCCGAATGCCATTGCTTACGGGACTGGTAAAGTGCGTATACAGGATATGGTTCGCGAGGGGGCGGTACTCAGTGTGACCGCATCGTTGATTATTGTTGGGATGAGTTGGTTGATTTTACCGGGTTGAGTTCACAGGTTTCTCTAGGGCTGGTATTAGAGTGGGTGGTAAGTGTTTTAAACTCCGCCCCTTTGAGCCTAATAAGGTTATGTACCGGTTACAGAGTGTGAATGGCGTAATCAGAAAAACATGCGGTACAGGAGGTAGATGTGAAGAAAGCTGAGTATAAAATTGCCGTCGGGAAGTCTGGTTTTTCCAGTTTGGAAGAGGAAGTTACCCAGCTGCTGAATGAGGGCTGGAAGCCGATTGGTGGCTTGGCGTTTAATGCGGGCTACCCCTACCAAGCGATGGCGCGAGTGGTGAATGTTACCAAGCCTTCTGGCCATTCACAAAGCCAGGCCCAAGCGTCATCTGAAGCTGAACCTACCAGAAGGCAATCCTATGGTGCTCAGGATGCGATGCGTATGATTGATGAGCTCACCTGAGATTATTGATTCGTAGATTGTTATGCGCTGATGCATGGAGGCAACTTTACATCCCTGCGGTGATCAAGCCAATTGTAAGAGCTCCCTTACTGATTAACGGCCTTCTAAAGAAGATGGGAGAAGAGGCTATGATAGGCTGACTCCTAGCCTGGACACACTGTGGTCCTGTCAAATGTGCTCACCGCTAACTTCATCACTCGTACGACATGCTTTAGCTATTAAAGGATATTAAGCATAAATGCGAAATTTTCTCGATATTGAAGCCCCCGTCATTGACCGTTTCGGCGGAAAGAAAGGCCTTACGGCCAGACTCACAAAGCCTAAACCCGCTAAAGAAATCTCAGCAATACCCAACAGCCAATGGTTGTCTGCGGCTTCTCGGGCTGTATTTCAGGCGGGGTTTAGTTGGAAAGTCGTGGAGAAAAAATGGCCGGGGATAGAGCATATTTTTTATGGCTTTGATTTGTCCTTTTGCCGATATCTCTCTGAGGAAGCGCTGGATGACTTAATGCGCCAGGAGGGCATGATAAAGCATTGGACCAAAACCCGCTCAATCTCCCGGAATGCAGACTTCTTCTGGCATTTATCCAATGAGAATGGGAGTCTGGGGGAGTATTTTGCTAGCTGGAATACGAAAAACTATGTAGAGAATCTCCAGAGTTTACGCAAAGGTGGAGACCGACTGGGAGGCAAAACCGCCCAGGTTTTTTTGCGTCGTATGGGGGTGGATACATTGGTCTTTGCCAGCGACACTATTCGTGCTCTGGTGAGAGAGGGGGTAGTAGATAAATCTCCCTCTTCAAAAAAAGACTGGGCCGCACTACAAGCAGCTATTGAAACTTGGCAGGCGCAGTCGAACCGCAGCTTAAATGAGATCAGCCAGATATTATCCTTATCTGTTGGGTAGTTGGTTAAGCCTGGTAGATGGAGCCCACTGCTTAAGCAGTTTAAAGAGTGGGCTCAGATCATCAGAATTGTAATAACACTAGAACTGGTTTAACTATGGCTGAGGACGAACACGAAAGTCTACAGAGAGCTCCGCCTCATAAATAACCTCATCAAATGATTTATCCTGGCCAGAATCAAAAAAATTGCTCTCAAAGTTACTGCTGGAGTCACGGGAAGCGGTAACAACAACCTCTTCTATAGCCATGGCGCCTTCAGTGGCTCGGTAGTGTATGTTATCACCGCGAATGCCTATCGGTGTCAGCTGGACACCAAGCGCCTTTTCATAATCTGCTTTCTGTTCCAGAATATCTTGCAGAGCCTTGGATTTAACTTTTTTGTTAAAAAAATGCTTTTCTGAATGCTCAAATGTGGTGTTTGCTATTTCAACTTCTCTATTTTGATCTGTGAGCTGCGCAATACTGTGGAGTTGGCTTTCCTCGTTGATTGAAATAGTTACGCGGTTAACAACCTTATAGCTTTTGGGCTTCTTTCCCATCCAGCCATATTGGGGTGAGGAGGAAAATTTTGAGCTTTTAATATTTGCTCCCTTGATCCCGGCCTCTGTCAGGCTCTGATGCAATTTGGAACGGAGCCTGTGATTGGCGTCAATTGCATTTGATAGTAGCTCCTCTTCCGTTGTGACAATCAAACTGACAATGGCCTTATCGGAGTAGGCGGTTTCTTCCGCGCTGCCACGGATGGTAACAATACTCTCCGCCGGGTGGAGGAGTCCACGTAGGTCCTGGGGTGTACCTCTAATTTCTGGAGCTGCCAGGCAAGCACTAGATAAGAGCAAGCTGATAATTAGTAGTGGTAGTTTCATTTCACTATATCCTTGTTAGGTTTTTACAGGTGTACTACTTATGTGGTGGAATATCGATTTATTTCATGGGTGTATATTGTTGCCAGGCCCTAATAGCTTGAAGAATGATTATTTTTGTTAAAAGCTGTATAACCTAGCAGCTTTCTATCTCAATCAAAGTATATAGATTGCTTACTGAACATTAATAAAAAATACCTTGATTATTTGTTTGCCTTCACTTTTATTGAATTGTATCTATGATTTTTTAATAAGTTATCTTTTGGTGACTGCTCGCATCAATGTTCAATACTTTGCATTGTATTTTTGCTCTCATGTTGCTTTATCAAGACCTTTTGTCTTTTGCGGCTTGATCTATGTCACGGTTTTTGTGGTGAGTGTATCACGGAAAGTCGATTGCATAGCTAATAAGGTCGCGTTGGCTTACATGTATTTCAAACCAAATAATAACTATATTTGTAGCGACTTACGGGGTGAAGAAAAAACATGGGAATTCATTTTTTAAAAAATTTATTGGTCCTGGCTCTCACTATTCTGCGGGCTTAACAATCATTAATAGAAATGATTGGTCTTTGAAAATGATTGGTCTTTGAAAATGAGTGGTTCAGATAACTGGGGCTGGGGCAATGGTCATGTGGTCAGCTGGGTACAATTGCGATAAAAATGGAGTGATTCATTCGAAGGCTATTTTAATCATTTTGTACCTTCTACTTCAGCGATGTTATCCAATGGAGGAGGCCACACGGTGGTACCTCTAGATGCGGAGACCAACCTATCAATTATTGTTTCTCCTAAATACATAGAATATTCAGATATGGAGCGCTACCTTCGTGATGAGGTTGGTGCTGATCTTAATGATGTAAATGCTTTTGATGAGGGATGTAGTTCAAATTGGGAGGTTAATTGTTTTCACTCTTATATAGCCCATAAGAGTGAATGTGATAATGATGATTGTCCCATTATAGAGCGCCAGGCTCTTTATTCCGGTAACGGACTGGATTAACTCGTATGGGAATTGCCAAGGTTAATGGTAGTGGCAGCATTGATGGTGAGGGCTTTAAATGGTTGGTTGAGGATAATAATTGCCAAATTAGTGATCCTCAGTTGATTGGCTTAAGAAATGGTCGTTATTTACTTGGTTATGCTAAATTTCAATGTATTTCGGATAATCTGAAATTTGATCGAATTAATAGCCCTAACTCTCTGCGGTTATTAGTCCCAAAAGCATATTATGTTTTGGAGATCGATTCGGATTTGAATATTCTTGAGGGCTCAGTTCAACTTCCTGCCATGGTTGGGGACCGATGTATTCAGGTGATGGTAAGGTAGCTTGGAGCTACATCAAGAACCCGAAAATTGAAAGTTATGGTGATGGCCAGCAGAATGTGTGGCAGGCGATAATTAATCATTCCAAGAGTACCAATTAAGCCCCTCCGTCAAAAAGAATAGTAAGTTTGTGCTCAGTATTGTTGCTGGGCCATTTTCTATAAATGGTGGAATAAGTTTCATGTTTCTGTTTGAACTCTGCAAAATTTATTTTTTTGTTTAATAGGTAAGCAAAGTTTCAAGGTATATTTTCTAAATTAGACCGGCCTTCCTTTGCCAAAGCGGTGCTTGCTGAATATCTAATGTGTTAACCTGTGAAGCTAAAATCCTTTCCTTTCTGGAGCTGTTCGTATCATTAAGTTAAAGCGGCAGGCGGGTAGTACCTCCTGGAACAAAATAGACTCCAGCTATGGAATCGAATACTTCGATTTTGCACAGATATCAGCGATGTAATTCATCTCATATTTTGGGTTTATATCCATATAGAGCGTTTGCCTAACACCCCATACCTTTACCCCGTCTTGAATATCTTCCTCAGGGGAATGCATAGTTGCCCTAATCTCTATATTGTTTTTTTGAGAACTCTAAGGTTGTGAATGACTTGATGATACCTCGTAATCTTTACTAAATGGGCCTGGTGGAGGGTGAGCCTCAATAGGCTTGGCAAGTTTTTTTCTTGATAGAAGGAGGGGGGTTAATAGAGGAGGATAGTAACTTCAATATTCTTTGCATTGGGCTCATGGATCAGTACGGATCAAGGCAGTTTTGATTTGAGTTAATTCGATTAGCAGCTGGTAGTCAAATATGTGACTGATTGGTCCGCAAGCCTGTCGCCCCCGGTTCTCGTTTGGCGCCCTAAGTCCTATATCCGTTGAGCATCCCCGGATAACTTTCCCTGTCCAAAAATGACTCCGGCCAATAAAAATAATTTTTTGGGAAGTGTGATCTAGAGCCGGGAAATAAATATAAGGAAACAACAATGACTCTTTGTAAACGACTAGGTGCGAGTCTCTCACTTGCACTAGCTGGCCTATTTGCTTCCGTATCTGCTGCGGCAGATAACTGCTATATCCTGGTTCACGGACATGGTACCGAAGGGCATATAAAACAGCGCACCAACTCCCAGGGTAAGTTAGAGCAACCAGCCCTAGATTATTGGAGTGAAGCTTTCTTTGATAAATATAACGGCAGTAATTTTATTGAGCAGCTGCGAATCAATGGCGGCAACTATGGAGTTGTAGGTTATAACTCCACCGATGAAGGTGAAATGCCTTACTGGCATGATGGCACAGCTGGCGAAATTGCCAGACAGATTATCGATATTCGCAGCGGTAAGGGAGATGGCTATCAACATGAGAATCAATGTAAAGCCGATGATACTTTTTGGGTGATTGCCCATAGCCAGGGCGCTGCACAAATGATGTACTTATCTGGTAACGCAGTGCCTGGGTCTCCTTATTACAATCGTGCTTATAATCAGTTTGATAGTAATACTATTACTGAGAGTAATAAGGTTTGTACTGGCCGCTGGTTTTGGAAGAGATGTAAAACGGAAACTAAAACCAGAAATGTTGCCGGTTTAGATGATCGCTATGCCGTAGAGGTTGACTTCGACAAAGCTATGAATGGTATTGCTGCGATCTTTACCACTGGGGGAGCTATTACAGGCACCGAGTTCGTAGATCGCCTGTGTAATGGTAGCTGGATCGAAAGCGTGGTTAACGATCTATTTATCGGTCGTGAATGCTCAGCGGTACGTTATCTGCAAACTAATGATGTTTACTCCGTGCGCAACTATGTGGGCACTAACTTGGCATCGCCCGTATATACCATTGGTGGTTATGCTGGTTTCCCTGGTGTTGCAACCGCAAGTTCTATACTGCTTGCTGGTGAGGACGATGGTTATATTAATCTCGCATCCCAGATGAACTGCTCCGGTTCTGCCAAGCGTAATCTCTATTCAGACCTGAAGGAATATAAAACCTTCCTGGGCATTGCCTATGGCAGCGCTATCTTCTCCTGTGACAACGATCACAAGGGCACAGCGCGTTCATATAACCTGGCAAGCCTCTATACTGACCACGATGCACAGCGTAATGGTGGCATTATGTCCCCAGATTATACCGGCATTCCTAATGGTCTGAACTGCGGTATTGGTAAGAACAGCGCTGGTCGTATTGCTGCCTGTACTCAGTAATTTTTAGATTTACTTTTGTGCCTTTTTTGGCACATTAGGGGGCTTAATCGCTTCCTGCTTCCTCACAGGATAAAGCCCGCTTATTTATAGCGGGCTTTTTTTAGGGGAAGTTCAAGGTGGGTGGTATCAACTGCTGTTACTTATCAGTGCCATTCAGTCATCTTTTCCTCGGAAATGCTGCGTATTCCAAAACATTAGCTATCTATATTGTTTATTGTATGGGGCTTACCGGAATAGTTCGAAGAACTCATTCCAGGGAAATATATATCTGGCAGTGCCTGTCAGTAATGTCTGTAGATAGTCTCGCTCAGTGAAAATATATCCTTTAAAGAGTATCAAATAGAATAAAACTGATAAGAGTTACTTCATATGTTCACCTGTATTTAATATTTGATTTTTTTGTCCGATTAGTCATAACTATAGCTTCTATCATTGGAGAGTGGGCGATGTAGTCCTCTTTACATTTGGCTTCTCAAGTCAGTCGTGTTCTAAAAGGCTAGTCTTGATGGAGTGTCTTTGGCAGTAGTCTTATGGAGCGGCTTTATGGGCAATCTTAAGTTGGCAGCGGGTGTTGAAATCCCTGCTATTGAAGTGGCCAAGCTGGGTGGTGGAAAAATTCAGCTGGGTAAAACGGAAGGGAGTTTCCCCTGGCAAATGGTAGTGGTTTATCGAGGTAAGCACTGTCCGCTCTGTACCAAGTATTTACGGGAATTGAATGTGCTGCTGCCGAGATATCATGAAGAGGGCGTTTATGTGACAGCTGTGTCAGCGGATAGCGCTGAGAAAGCGTCTGAACAAATGAAGGAGGTCAAACCAGATTTTCCGATAGGTTACAATTTATCCATCCCTCAGATGCAGCAACTGGGAGTCTATATCTCCAATCCCAGGTCTCCAGAGGAAACTGATAAGCCTTTTGCCGAACCCGGGATTTTTGTGATTAATGAGGCTGGTAAGCTGCAAATCGTTGATATTTCTAATGCACCCTTCGCCAGACCAGACTTGCAGACCTTGTTGATGGGGATCGAGTTTATTCGAAATCCGGAGAATAACTATCCAATTCGGGGAGCCTACTAAAGCTACTCATCTGAGGGTTAGCCTCCTAAAAACGCAATAAAAACCCCATTGGAATGTGAGATTTTTATTGCGAGTTAACGGTTAACTTTGTAGCTATTTATTAGTTCTTTTTATAGTGTTAGAGGTTTGCCATAGAACCTCAGTTTGAGGCTAGTGACATTAGAAATTATTCAACTCTTCACGTAGGTCGTGTTCCAGCTCCTCAGTGCCAGTAATCCATACGCTTTTATCTGGTGCGGGGAATACACCAACTTCAATATTATCTTTTCTCAAGCCGGGGAGCCATTTCTTCAGAAACTGTGGCAGGGGAATACTTTTAGGCGTGAGTTCGGTTTCATCTTTAGCATAAGCGCTAGCAAATTCTGACGTAGGCCATACGGGTAAATATTCAAAACCTCCGTCCTCATCGGTATGTATTTTGAGGAAGCAGTTTTGGTTATCGACTAATATCCAAATTTCCCGCTCTTCACCGATTGCACTCAGGAAATATTCGTATCGGTCTTCACAACTCTGGTTAATTACTTCATTTAGATTGGGAGTACTCATATATAAATTCGCAATGGCTGATTGGTAGCAGGCTGATATTTACAGGCCTGCTCGAATAAGTGTGTAACAGTAACACAGTCAATGCGTGGCATTATGCGCGAATACAAGATACTGTCCAGATGGTTTGATGTGTTGCCCGGTAGTAGATAGGAGCGGGAGAGATTCTATAGAACATAGGTCTATGAATGGTTTGGAGAGTAAATCGAAGTACTCTCAATAAAAATCGGCTTGAAGGCTTGTTTTCAGTACCTCTCTCTATGAGCGACAACTTTTCTTTTTGTGGTAATTCATTGGCCCGAAACCTGTTGCGAACTCTACCATATAATACAGTATAAAACCTCAATAAAATCAACTGGTTACGGGTTGATTTTTATAGTAGATAACGCTCAGATTTACTCTATCTAACGACGTTTATATTAGATAGGTACATTATCTGTTGGCTTAGCCTATTTTTGGCCTAGAGTCTCTAGTTGCTATTAGAGAAGCTCTGTCAATATTGGAGCTTGTTTATACAAGCTAGGGGCAGTTTATCATTGTGCAATTTAAGTAATGAGTCGATAAAGCTTCAGTTTCCACTGTTACTGCTCTTGTCACAAAGCTGTGATCAAGAAAGGTATCGAAAAGGGCTTTTGCCTGTGACTCTGAAATTCGGGGCAGCCAGCAGAGCATCGAGACCAGTGCCGAGTATTTCCCCGGTAAAGTTCTTGTGATGGCCGGGTAACCGCGAAAGCGGTTACCGAAAAGATCGCGCCTACCGGCGATCGTTTGGCCATGTTATGTGGCTACTCCTGGTTTCATTAAAGACATGGCGTGCCAGTTTCGCTTGCTGGAGTTTGGCAAAGTTGAATTACTATCGAGGAATTGCAGTTCCTTTAAGCAAGCCGCTCAAACTCTTTCTTCGACATGTACTTCGCAGTAGGGTAGTAGGGCCCCATGACCAGGCTGTCCATAGGCGCGGGATTTTCTTCAGTAGGTATCGGAATATTGAGGGGTGAGTTTGGCCAGTCGTAGTTGCTCAGTGACGCCTGGTAGCGTATGTAGACGCAGTTGACCCAGCTGCGAGCGCCGATGTAATGTCCCTCGCCAGCCCCGAACTCAATCCATTTGACGCCGTGCTCGCGGTCTGCATTTTTGGGCCGATCGATCGCCCGGCTCATGACGATAGTGAACTTACGATCCTCAACCAGTGGTATCTCTTCATCGAAGATTGTCGACCACCCCAGACCCGACGGCGCCGTGCCCCCAGTGGTAAGAGACCAGTAGCGTACCTGGGTTTGCTCTTCGGGCCAGCTCACCTGACCATGCTTGGTTTTAGGAAAAGTCGGCATCTTACCTTCGATCACCACGACCTCGCCAAAAGCTAGCGAGAACAGTCCAACCATGTATACAGTGTCGGGGTTGTTCAGCCATGCACCGTCATTGCTTGCAGGGCAACGGATAACCCGCTTGATCGGATCGGGGATGAAGGCGCCTTTGACACTGTAATCCATATTCCAGAATCGCTGGAACATGGGGGCGGGCATGGCAGGTGCATTGACCCGGTCCCAGGAATCCTCGATCAATTGAAGCCACTCTTTAGTCGGGAATTCCTGCTTCTGCCCCTCCTTAGAAGCCAATAATGTACGGCACATTCTCTCGCCTGTTAGCACCGTATCGTCGCTGTTGTACAAGCCCTCTTCGCTCTGGATCGGGGCTTCCGGAAGATGCAGCGTGACTGTTGGTAGGCCCAGCTCAACTGGCAGCCCGCGCTCCTCAAGAGGCGGCATACGTACGTTGCCTGTGCCATCATAGCCGTTGTCGGGCATATAGTTACGAAACGCGAGGTGGATGCTGGCTCGCTCAGAGTTGGTACCGGTATAAAGTGTATTGGGGCGCGGCTTGCGAGGAGCTTGCCCCGAGCGGATATATACCGTGTAGCGTCGGCGTTCTGTCTGCACATCGCGTCTATTGGGCGACATAAAAGGGTTGATTGAGCCCTCATCGGGCACGATTTGGTCGTCACGCAAGTAAGTGCCATTCCCCTGTACTCCGCCCGGCAAATTGTTTGCGATGGTGAGTGAGAAATAACGCAGGTGACCGTAATGTCCTCGCAGCTTCAGATAAGCGCCTTTTGGCAACTTGAACTGACCGACGAAATAGGTGGAATTTTGATCCGGGTAGGCATTCGCGACTTGAATATCCTGATGCCCGCGCAATAAACCGTAATCGAGCCCCTTCGGCCCACCCCAGAAGCAGCTTAAGCGCTGGTAACGCCAATTAGTGACCTCGACAACAGTCATGGGTACCGGCGTGAGTGCAGTCGTGTCGCCAGGCAAGGTAGTCGGCTCAACCTCTTCCGTGCGTTCAGGTGTCACTTCATCGTTCTTCATGGGGAGTCTCCAAGTGATGCTGTGCCTCGGCCAGTAGCCTAGGGCCCCTGGGCAGAGCGTTTGCGTGTGAGTTTTATTCGTGTCATTTTGTTATCTGGGGGGACATCAAGTGAATTGGGCTCACTTACAGAGTGAGAACCTATAGCATAGAAATTTAGATTTATGCTTGCTTTACGCGACATTTTTCATGCGATGACGTGGCAGGATTAAGCACACCTTTTCGTCGCCATTTTATTTGCACGAAACTATGAGATTTTGTCGAAAGCTAGCCTCCTCTATGAGTACGCTGGCTTCCAGCAAGATAGAGTCGTACAAGTCATTGCTACTCCCTCAGTTCAACTAGCTTTATGAAGAGCGCTTCCTGAGGCTTGACCACTAAAACGAAAGCGAATTTAGCCGATTTCGTACTCAACGATATTGGACTTCTGTCTAAGGCTGTTGAGTCGCTCGATATCTTGTGTATTTGGTAAATTAAAAATGCAGATCTTCGATAGCTGTTTCATCAGCCCAAACTATGCGGTAATAGATTTTTAGGGGATAGGCTAGGTTGGCTGAGGGGATTGTGTCCAAGCGCTCTAGAAAATAACGTTTGTATTTTTATATTGTACGCTTCGCGCCGCCCATGCCGAGCAGGTACTGTTATAGCTGCTTACCGGGGATCGGCCCCATAGAAAATTCCCCGAGGCCTTACAATCGCCTCCTCCTCTTCGATCGATACTCCAGTGGACCAAGGCTTTATCAATGTCGGTTAGGGTGCTTTGCGTGAGTGGCTAGCTGTTATTGGGGACGCCCACATGGATCCGGCCAAAACGTTAGTTTCCTGTATCTAATTCTATACCCCAAGGCCAGCATCTAATCTGATTTACTAACTGCTGATGCTCTTTCATCCTCAATTTGTAGAACTACTCACCTTCGTTGGGTTTATGCCTGGGCGCCGTATCAGGATTCTCTAGTCTGGCAATTACAATGGCTTTATGATTGCCTAAAATATTGAAGTAGGTTTTGTGATCAATAAGCGTGAGTAAAGACTCGCTGCTAGGGCTTCTATCGTTCATATCTCCAAGGCAAAACAGACGGTTACAGGATGGATCAAAAGCAACCTCTTGCGGTTGTTTATCTAATTGGTACAAGTGGCCATGTATATCTCGGACAATAAAATCTAGACCAAAGTTTTTTCTGTCAATCTTCAGACAGGTACTCATAGTATTAAGAGTGAGTTACTTAACTTTACAATGCTGTGCTTTGACAATTATGAATTGCTTCGCATCGATAGATTATGTGAATTCTGTTTTACTTCCTGTCTCTTTGCAGATTTCATTACAAGTTGCATTAGGTCCAAAAAATATATGACCATTTAGACACATGAACTCTTTGTGAACCTGTTTGTGCATGGTCAGTATGGCCTTCTCTTTTTTATAAGCTGTCCTCCAATGACGCTGTGCATATGATCTGCTGATTATACGAAGTTTGCTAACGCTGAGAGTAGCAGGCTATCCTACATGCTAATTAACCAGATGCCTCTCTGGCCGATGCAGCGGATGCATAGTACAGCTTACAGGTGTGCCAGATACTTATAGTTTATGCTGATCCCACTAGTAAAATATTAAAGTATAGGGGTTTGAAAACGTGCTGCTCTAGATTGTGACCATTAAGTTGATGACCCGCTTTCAGCCTCTGATTAACGTTAGTATTGAGCTGATAATGTAGTGACTCCTCAAATGGTAGCTTGCTTCGGCTACGGATAATGGCAGCCTGGAAGGCCCACCTTGTGCCATCATTTCGCCATTCCCGTAGTGATACTCTGGATAATGATAGTGAAACTGCACTATATAAATTCATAATCTTCTACTTCTATTGGGAAGCTGGGATTTTTATTCGCCGATGAGTTGCGAAGAAACAAAGCCCATTTTCTTGAGACGCTTGTCACTCTAAGTTATGTGTGGGCTTCGTTTTGTCGGATAATCCAGGTGGTTGAGCGTATTGTATAGTCGGAATGATTGTGCTGATTAGGTGATGTAGTGAAAATGAGGGGGATAAAATAAAAGGACTGATTATGATAACAAAGATAGGTAAGTGGTTCAGTGGAGTACTATTTCTGGGGGTTGTGGCAGTTTCAATCTTCGCTGTCAACGCCATTTATTTTAAACCTTGGTCTATCAATATTTTTTTGAAAGGGCATTTTTTAAGATCTAAGGAGTCAGTCCAGGAAATCTCACTATGTACGGTATTCTTGAGAAATTTGGGTTAGATGAGCGCAATGCACATCTCGATGATGTGTCTGATAAAGAGCAGCAACGTAAATTACTGAAAGCATAAAAATGCGACCTGGGTAATTACAAGTCTCGCTACTTCCCTGTAATACGTGCACTTATAAACAAAGGTAATTTTACCATTTCTGAGGTGGTAGCAAGCACAAATATATCTCAGCTGGCAGTAATTCAAGTTATGAAGAGTGTGATTAAGTAAAGATTGGTACGAGTGTCATTAGGTGAAGATGCGAGAGAGTGAAAAATTCGGTTGATTCGCAAAGGTAGCCCTTTATTACCTGGGTTTAAGGCCGTAATGGATGGCCACATTGGAAACTGAGAAACCCCTTAATGCCGCGCTTTCGGTGTCCCTTCCTGAGTTGCTTGGCAATGCAATTAGAGTATTGGAAAAGTGCTCTTATCTGGCCCGGATGCAGCAAGGCATTTTGATGAAAGATGGGGATGATTGATCAATGTGAAAATAAAATTCACTCGCCAAGCATCTGCAATAATTATATAGAGTGACTTTTTGTGACACTTAAGGTGGCATTAAAGAATAAATTGTAGTTCTACCACTAAAGTTTCAAAATTTCTGAAGGTTAATCTGCCTGGGGGTGAGATTAACCTTGTTGCTATTTATAAGTTTTCCTTCAGTTGCACTTTTTTGGAATGTTCTTTATCAACGGAATGGTAGTTGAAAACTAGTACTGTATTTAAGAAATGTAATTTTCTGTAAGAATGAATTTGGCGACTTGGTCGTAAAAGTTGCTTATATTCTTGTGTGCCTCTAATTCTTGTGGTTTCTCTCTGTGAGTATTCAAGGTTTTGTGGTTTTGAAGTTAAATATGTTTTCAGTGGGAGGTGTTTGGAGGGTATTTATTATTTTACAGATGTTTTTGAAAAGTTTGGATTAGATTCTGATGTTTGTCAGTGTTTTATCTAGATAAATTATAATAACTTGGTTTGATAAATGTTTACTTATATTCGTAATTTATTTGTACTGCAGCTAGTTTTTGCTAGTGCAGTTGCATATGGAGATTACCTGGATGGTCCTAGTGTGGATACTGACGGGAACTTTTCTTTGGAGTATATGCCGGTAGATGCTTCATTTTCCTTGAGTCGAACATATTTGAAAGAGTATAAAAACGGTAACTATGTACGAACTCTCTCCCTGAATTCATGGGGAACGTCAAATAAATTTGTTTCGATATCTGGGCTTTCTGCTGGTACCTATCATTATGAATACTGGCATGAGTTTGAGGAGTGTATCCCAGACGACGATTTTAACCGGAATGCTTTGAGAGCTCCCGAGCTATGTAGGGGGGATACTATAGAGTATGAAACTGTCATCGCCACACATACTGTTAATGTGGTAACTCAGTTGCCAGTGCCTTCCAGTATTAGTTATACCTCTTTCGATAGTGATGGAACCTACCCGATTAGCTGGTCCTCAGTTACTCACGCAAGTAAGTATGAGCTTTACCGCAGCCTGAATGGTGGTTCTTGGAATAGAGTTTATAGCTCATCAGGGACTAGCTTCCCTGAAAGCAGCCGTTCCAATGGCAACTACCAGTATCGTGTACGCGCTTGTGTTTCTAACATATGTAGTGGTTACAAGACCGGCGGAACTATGAAGGTAGAGCATACTCCATCGGTTCCATCTTCCATCAGTGTACCCAGCTATACACCCTCTAGCAGTGCAAATCTAAGCTGGTCTGCCAGTAGCGGGGCCACTCGTTATGAATTACAGCAACGCAAGGATAATGGAAGCTGGTCGGGTAATATTTATTCTGGTTCCGCTACCAGCAGAACTGTTTCTTCATTGAGTCATGGAAGCAACTATCGATATAGAGTGCGTGCTTGTAATACTACCTGCTCTGGTTATCGTGAAGGAGGGGATTTGATTGTCTCTTATCGCCCTGGAGTACCTACTCCTAGCCTATCAACGAAGAACAGCCCAGATGGTAAATACACACTTAGCTGGAATGCCATGCAATTTGCCGCTATCTATCAGGTTTTGGATGCTAACGGTTCATCTATTTATAGTGGCTCGGGCCTGAGTAAGAGTTTTACTGATATTAATAACGGTACATACAGCTATAAGGTACGCGCTTGTAACGAAAATAAATATGCCTGTTCCGATTATTCCTCACTGGTAACAGTTAAGGTCGATCGCGACGTAGGTGTGCCGGTATTGTCAATAGATTCAGCGGAGAGTTGGAAAGGAAAGCTTACCCTAAATTGGGGAAAAGTGGATAAAGGCGGCCTCGAAGTTAAATATGAGGTGTTGGATAATACTGGCAAGCAAATTTATCTTGGTACTGATCTAAAATTCACTATCACAAACTTGAGTAATGGACAGTACTGCTACAAGGTTCGAGCACTGACCTCTAGCGATCAGTCCAGTTATTCTCCGCAAGATTGTTCTACTGTTGCCATACTGCAACCACCAGTAGTACCAGACTATATCACTTTGCCTTCTTCTACTGGTGAGGGTTATACAGTGAACTGGCCATCGGTCGATAACGCCGATAGCTACCTCTTGCAGCAACGTATTAATGGTAACAGTGAGTCGGCTTGGCAAACTGTATACTCGGGCTCTGGTAATGTTTATGACTACAATGCCTCTCCATTCGTATACGGTACCCACGATTATCGTGTCCAAGCTGCTAACAAGGCAGGTTCATCCGACTTCAGTGACACTTTTACAGTTACTGTTGAAGTTGATCCAACGGTACAGATCCGTAAGCAACTCTATTACAATGAAGCCGATCAAGTACCGGCAGCTCAACATAATCCGGCTCAAGGTATTTTCTCCCGTGATAAAGCGGCCTTCCGCTACCTGGACCTGATGTATATCGTTGATACCGACACCAATACGGTCATCAACCCTTATGCCAGTGGTGAAGCCACGGTTGAATTTTCCAGCCTGTATGACACTGTTGAGCGTAACCTCGCCACTGATGTGGAAGCGTTTATTTTTGAGCAGCTGACCCATCATCCCGACAATGAAAACCTGCAGCGTTTCACGCTGGATGTTTACTACGATCGCGCGGTAGCGGAAATGATCCTGGCCAATGAAGCCCTGGATAATGCTCGTATCAGCCGCCTGCGTAACGAAGCGGTGGAGGTTGAAGTTGGTCATATAGAAACCGCACACCAGTTGTTGAAAGACGCCCTGGAGCAATACAACTCCCTGCTGGCTTATGCACCGGAGTTTTTAGCGCAGTGGGGCCCTACCCGTGGCCAAATCAGCCCCCGTTACTACGACCCCAACGACCTGGCACAAAAAGATGTAACCCCGGCAGAATTACTGTTCACCGGTTACAAAGATGTCACCATGCTCTATCAGCTAATGAGCAAGTTGGTTTCTACTAAAGTGCAGCAAGCGCGTTTGGCCGTCGTAGCCGGACAGACCAATACCACCTTGTTGGCGCAAATGGTTGATGAGATGGACACGCTGCGCAGTGAGCTGATTGCCAAAGAGGCATCGTTGCGTGCGATCTTTCCGAATGTCGACTTTACCCAGGTGCAAGGTTTCTCCGGCCTGCCTGAAGCTGTATCCGAATGGAATACCCATATCAGCGATTTGGAAAACTCAGTGAGCTGGCTCACTGGAGAAACCAATATTCTGGGTCTGCCCCAGGATGCTGTGTTGCTGGTACAGGGCTACGGTATTGATGGCAACACCGTGTTTGACTCCTTCGATGCACTGAGTGACTTTCTGGGCAACGAAAGCAGTGGCCCTATTGCCACAGCGCAAAACAGTTTGGTAGCAGCAAAAACCAGCTATGAGAACTATCGCCACAGCGCCGATAAGCTCGCTACGGAATATACCGATCGTCACCAGCAACTGGGCAACTGGTTGTACAGCTTGCTGGGCCTGGAATTCCCGAGTAATTGTTTTAACCAAGACTGCATCATTATTGAAGAGTCTGCGCAGCAAGGTAGTGAAATTGCGCTACAGGCGAAAAACATCGAGCTCGCGGAAATTGCGCTGAGTAATAATTTGCAGCGTATGGAAAATCTGCTGGATACGATTCAAATTGAAATTGAGCGACGCGCGGAAGAAGAGGGTATCGTCGACGGCATGTCGAAGATCATCCTGGATTATGGCTCCAAGCAGGAATCCATTTCGAAGCAGATCACCAATATTCGTGAAGAAGCGGAGAAATCCAGAAAGCGGGGTGGCTTCCTGAAAGTGGTGGGTGGCGCGATCAAAGCGTATTTCACCGGGGATACAAGCACTATGAAGCAGGGTATTGGTCAGGTAGTTTCCAGCCATAAGAATCTCAAGAGTATTAAAGAGATTGGTAAACTGGAGGCGCTGAGCATTCGCCTGGGCGCAGAGGAGCGAGCGAAGCTGAATGACAGCACGAATAAACTGCTTGATGTGGAAAGCCGTGCACGTGTGCGCACCATGTGGCTGGAAGCGAATACCATCGCTCTGGATATTGCCCAGGCAGAAGCGACCGTAGAGCAGGAAGTTGAGCGCCTGATCGGTATGCTTAATCAGGCACAGCGGGTTATGAGCCAGATGTTCACCACCAACGCTAACCTGGCAGAGCGTTATTTTGCTGACCCGATTCACGCCAGTCGCCTGACTACAGAAATGCTGCGTGCGGAACGTCACTTTGAAGAAGCGCAGAAATGGTTGTTCTACACGGTTAGTGCACTAGAGTACAAGTGGCAGGAGCCTTTTGTTGGTCCCAGTAGTGGATATAGGAAAGAGGCTATTTATGGCTTGCGTAATGCTGAGGAGCTGAGGGATTTCCACAGTGAGATGTTGTCTTTCGATCAGTTGCGTGACCTGAATGGCACTCAGCAGGCAACGGATAAATTCTCGCTTAAGGACGATGTGTTCGGTTATGTGGATCTTATCAGTGGTATCACGCAAAGCTATCCACACCCTGATCCTGAGCAGCAGAATGGCTCTTTGTTAAGCTCTGAGAAAGCTTTTCAGGAAAAACTGCGTTTGTTATCGCGTTCTATCCGTGAAGACATTTGGGTAACTGTGGAATTTAGTACTGCGAAGGAGTTACCACGCAGTACTTTCTTCAAGGGGCCTGTAATTGCGGACGATGATGATCTGACTTGCTTGGCAGCCGGAGGTACATACCTGGATAAAATTGAGACTATTGGACTCAATATTCCAGTCAAGTATAGCCTTATTAATGAAACTGAAGTGCCAGCGTTCTTAACCTACGGAGGTACCAGCTTCCTACGTAGTAAAACGCCAGGTACTTTGGTGGACAACGAAGGTGATGTGGGCATTCAAGGTGAGTTAATTACCCATAGTCCTCGTTTCTGGGATACCGGGGAAGGTAGCAATTTAGCCTTCCGTGATAGTTATCGCGTATTTATGTCTGCAAATCTGGATACGTTTAACACCGGTTCTGGCTCCAATTCCACGATTACTAGCGTCTTCAAGGAGCGCAGTGTCGCCGCAACAGGTTGGCGCTTATCGATTCAATTGAAAGATCGGTTTGGTCAGCTTGTAGATATTGATGCGATTAAGGATATTGAACTGATCTTCAATCATCGCTATAAATCAAGAAATTTTGATACCTGTGGTGATGATGATATTGGTCCGCTATTATTGCTGAAGCAGCCAGTAATTCACTAATCCAATCAGTCTAACTTCTAAAAAATAGAGAACCTTCTTGGCAATCCAGTGGCATTGATACCCCTGGATTGCTCCTCTATTTACAGGAGAAGTTACTAAATATCATCAATATTTATTTATAAATAAAAAAGAATTAATTTTTAAGATGCTTTTTATAAAGCGCTTTTTGTTAAACAAGGATGCTTATGCTGCGCAAATTATTGCTGTCTTGCTGCATGGTTGTGTCATCTACGGCTGCTGTTGCTGCCAATGAACACACCGCTTTGCAAGCGCCCGTTCTCAATCTGCCGACAGGTCCGGGCAGTATCTCCGGGCTCGGTGAGGCTTTCACCCCTAATTTAAATACCGGCACCAGTTCACGTCTAGTGAACTTGGCTGTGCCCCCTGGGCGCAATGGACTGGCTCCGGATGTATCACTGGAATACAACAGCGGGTTTGGTAACGGGCTATTGGGACTGGGGCATAAACTGGTTATTCCCTATATCCAGCGTCAAACCGACAAGGGCCTGCCTAATTATTCAGAGTGGGGTCAGACTGATCGGCAGGATAACGACCGCGATGGTCGCACCGATGAGTTTGATGAGTTTGATACGTTTATCAATCACCTGGGCGAAGAATTAGTTCTGGTGGAAGACGGTGTTTATCGCACCAAAAATGCCAGCGATTTTGCTCGCTACGAGCGTCTGTCGAAGGGTTGGCTGGTGACTCAATCCAACGGCCTGCGTTGGTATTTGGGGCAAGACTCTAATAGCCGAGTCAGTGGCAACAACGGCACATCGGTATTCTCCTGGTATCTAGAGGCGGTAGAAGATACCCATGGCAATCGTATCGACTATCAATATCGCAAGTTGGATGATGGTGTTCAGATTTATCTGGACAGGATTCAATATAATACGAATGGCGATATGGCGGTGCAGTTTCACTATGAAGACCGCCCTGACATCCTAACAAATTATAAAGCGGGTTTTGAGATTAAAACCGCTTATCGCTTGCAGCGCGTGGAAACACAATTTGCCGGGCGCCACTTACGTAAATACGAATTTTCCTATCAGCCGCTAACGGAATGGCAAAGCCTCTCTTTGTTACAGGAAGTCCATTCCAGTGCAGGCGAGGGCGAATCTACGGTAACCCTGCCACCAGTACGCTATGGCTACACCCACTATCAGCAGGATCAGGTGTTTATGTCACCGATGCCGGCTGCGAGTCAGGTACCACTGAATAACCCCGACGTTGCCTTCTTGGATATTAACCGCGATGGACTGCCGGATATTATTAACACCGCACCGAATAAAGACAGCTACTGGCTCAACCTAGGTCCAGGGGACGATGGCCTGCCGCAATGGCAGAACTATCGCGAAATGAGTACTTTTTCCTATAGCCGAATTTCTAATCCCGCCGTTACCTGGGCTGATATCGATGGTGACGGGCTGGTTAATATGCTGCAGTACAATTCCGGCAGTATTGATTACTTCCACTTGGATGAAACGCATAATTGGCAGTATAGCGGGGCACTCAATCGCCTGTATATTCCCCTGGACAGTCCAAACGTTGAAATGGTGGATATCAATAACGATAAGCGCATTGACGTTTTTACAACCTCTGCTAGCACTAATGGGAAGGTTACATCTCATATAGTGCAGTTGAACCACCCCGATGGCTGGTCGCAGCCCATCGAATTACCGATACCTGCAGATAGCCAGAGAGTGCGTTTGGGTGATCCCAATGTCTTTCTTCGGGATATGAACGGAGATGGTCTGCCTGATCTGGTTTGGGTTAGCAATGGCTACGCGGCTTACTACGCTAACCGTGGCCTGCAGGGTTTTGCTCCCGCAGTAGTGTTTGCCAATAGTCCCGATACGTTACACAACCTCAAGAATGTTCGTGTTACTGATATCAATGCCGACGGCCGCGCTGACCTGGTGTATCTGAATGGAACCCATGTATCCATCTGGCTTAACCAGGGCCTGAACAGCAACCAACATCAATTAGCTCAATTTAGCCAGCCACAACTGATTCAGGCCCAAGGCAATGTGGCTCCCGAAGAGGTGCGCCTAGTCGATATTAATGGTAACGGCTCTACGGATATTGTTTGGTACAGCCCCGGTCGCGGTGCTAATACTTTTTATTTCGCAGAGCTATTCCCCAATGAGCAACCGAATCAGCTAAAAACGATCGACAATGGCCTGGGTGCATTGACGACCCTGGAGTACGGCTCTGTTGTCGAGGAGATGGTGAGAGACCGCGAGGGTAACAGCTCCTGGTCGCAGGGTATCCCTGTGGCAATGCAGGTACTTAAGCGCGTTGTTGTGGATGATGGCCGCGGTGGTGAACAGCAAACCACCGAGATGGATTACTGGGACGGCTTTTACGATGCTGCCGATAAAGAATTCCAGGGCTTTGCACACAGTGAAGAGCGTCGCGTGGGCGATGCCAGTACCCCGACACTGGCAACCCGCTACGAATTCCACCTGGGCCAAAAAGCCGATGGCACCGAACAGGAAGCCCTACAGGGCAAGATCAAACAAATAGAAACCCGCGATGCCTTCGGCGGAATTTTCTGGCGAGAGGAAAATCAGTGGGAGTTGCGCCAACTGCTGTCCGGTTATGCCGAGGAAAGCCGCAAAGTCGAGTTTGCGGCTATGACCGAACGCCAGCAGCATATGCTGGAGCGAGGCAGCGGTACCCCAGTGACCCTTGCCTGGGAGTATGACTACGATAATTACGGCAATACCACTTATATCAAAGAGCTGGGCCGTACCGATGGCAACTGGCAGGACGAGCGTATTACCCAATTGCGCTTCAGTGCGGAATCCGCCTCTGCACAGGGCCACTGGTTCCTGCACCTACCGCTAGAGCGCAAGGTTACCGACCTATCGGGCCGCGCTGTGGCCAAAGAGCAGTGGTTCTACGATGATGAAAGTTTCTCCGCTGGTAATTTAGGCGCGGTCTCCAAGGGCAACCTGACCCTGCGTCGACTCTGGCACGATGCTGAGAGTGCAGATGCCTATGTTGCCGCAGAGCGCCACCGCTACGATGCCTTCGGCAACCGCATTCAAAGTTATGACCCCTTGTGGGACGCCAACACAGGCCACCAAACCAAAGTCACTTACGACTCGCAATATCATACCTTCCCAACAGAAGTGGGTTTGCATACCGGCAGCCGCTGGCTCACCGCTCGTGCGGGTTACGACAAAGGTCTGGGTGTACTTACCGACTACACCGACTTTAACGGACAGCAGACCCAATATGGTTACGACAGCCACGGGCGCCTCACTGCCATGGCCAAGCCAGGGGACAGCCTGCAACTCCCCACGGTTGAGTACGATTACCAACTGGCGCAGATGGTGGATGGTCACCGTATCAGCTGGGTAGAGACTCGCCAGCGCGAGCGGAGTGGTGCTAGCGGTACCATCGACAGCCGCCGTTTTTACGACGGTCTGGGCCGCACCCTGATGGTGCGCAGTGAAGCCGAGCAACCGGGACAGGTTGTGGTCAGCGATCACAGTAACTTTAATGCGCGCGGCCAAGTAGTGCAGACCGCACTGCCTTACTTTGCCCAGGGGCTCGCCTATCGCGCTAATGATAAAGGCCAGCACCACCGACAATATCTTTACGACGCCCAAGGGCGTACCCAGGAGGTTTATCAGCCCTATACCGCGCAAAGTGGGGAAAGTGTCTTCAATCGCATCACCTATTTGCCCATGGCACAGGTGCTGGAAGATGAAGAGCAAACTCGTGCGAACAGTGTTCACCATGGCGCCGCCAAAAAACTGGTGTTTGATGGCCTGCAAACGGCGCAGGGTGAGTACCGCCTGAGGCAAGTGGATGAAATTGTTGGAGCCAATACCCAGGGCGGCATCGGTGGTGCCACCTGGTCCACCTATTACGACTACGACCTCAATGGTAATTTTACCCGCCTGCAGGATGCGCAAAATAATGTGCGCACCATGCACTACGACGACCTGGGGCGTATGCGCTTCTTGGACGACCCCAACCGCGGACAGCGCTGGCAGTACTTTGACGATGCCGGCAACCTACTGGCCACCCGCGATGCCCTGGGGCAGGAGCGGCACTATCGCTACGACGGCGCCAACCGTCTCTTTGCCGAGTATCAATTATCGCCGCGAGGAGAAGCTCCCAGCGGCGCAAATTGGCAACCGGGCTTGCAGCTGGGCTCCACCTCACCGGTAGTCAGCTACCAGTACGACCAGCGCGGCGAAGAGGGCGGTGCCTTCCTGCTTGGGCGCCTGGCCAAAGTGACCGACCAAGCTGGCTTCGAGCAATGGGGATATGACGCACGCGGCCGAGTGGTACAGCGCCAGCGCAAGATTACCGGCCCACAAATTGACAGCCCCCTCTACACCACGCGCTTCGCCTATGACAGTGCTGGGCGTATGACACAGCAGTTCTACCCCGACAATAGCCGGGTGAACTTCGAATACAACACCCGCGGCCTGCTCGAGCGCATCCCGGGAGTGGTGGAACGCCTGGACTATACCGCCAATGGGGTTTTGCAGCACCAAGGGCTGGCCAATGGTGTTGAAACTGATTGGGGCTTTGACGAGCGCCAGCGACTGGCTGGCTTGCGCACCCAGCGCAGCGGGGACGCCCTGCCACTGCAACAGTGGGATTACCGTTTTGATGCCGTCTCCAATGTACTCGGTATCGACGATCAACGCCCCAGTGACGCTCTCGCCGCAATGGCTGCCGAACTCGGCGCAACCAGTGCTCAGGCAGCCTCCCTGGCAAAAAATATTGTCTACAGCTACGACGATGTCTATCGCCTGACCGGCGTTGCCGACGATATCGAGCAGGTTTATTACAGCTACGACAAAATCGGCAACCTGCTGCAAGTGGGTCGCGCGAGTGTCGACCTGGCAGATATGGCCACCGCTGGAAATACCCAGATCACAGATCTGCGTTACGGCGGCAGCCATGACAATGGCAACACTGGCGCCTCCAACCGCAGCAGCCGTGGCAGCCTGCCCGGACCCCAAGCGTTGAGCTGGGCTGAAGGCCTGATTGAATACGATGACAACGGTAATCGTACGCAAGCCGGCGACCAGACCTACCACTGGGACCACGACCAGCGCCTGACTTATGCCGGTAATAAGCAAGCTGCTGACCAGTACGGTTATGACTTTAAACACCAGCGCCGCTTTAAAATCACCGAACGTACAGGCGGAGCTCGCAGCGTCACTCTGTATATCGACGGAGATAGTGAAGTACGTGATGGCAAATTACTGAAGTACATCAGTGTTGGCCAGAAACGTATTGCCCGCAGTGACCAGAGTGGAGAAGTGTTCACGCCGACTGAGTATTACCTGCACACGCACGTAGGTTCTACCGACCTGACTCTGGATAAGGCTGGCAAGATCATTAATGCCTTTACCTATAAGTCTTACGGCGAGCTGGAAAATGTCTTCGGTGATAGTACCGCAGCACCTTACCGCTATGCGGGTAAAGAGCTGGATGAATCTACGGGGTTAGGTTACTTCGAGCGTCGCTACCTGCAGTCTGACTTTGGTACCTTTATCAGCCCGGATCCGGTGCTAAATCACTCGGGACGTTTTACGGATCCACAGCGTTGGACGCCTTATCGCTATGCGCGGAATAATCCGATTAACTTTATAGATCCGATGGGAGAGTCGGTTGTAGAAGCTGGTTCTGGTTCTGATTGTTGTGGTGGTGAACCTTCCAAGCCAAAGGAGGTAAAAATAACTGTAAGTGGAACACCAAATGGAAACTATGCGTCGAGTTGGGCTTATCCTGACGGTGACCCTAATAAAGTTTACCAAGCCCCACTGTATGATTTAACTGTTACTACGGGAGATAAATCAAAAACTTTTGAGGTGATAAGATTTGGGCCGAGAAATAAGGATGGAAAAATGTCAGTTGCAGGCTTGGCGGATAAGCAAACTCATACGATTGATTGGTATCCAGAATATGAGATACATAGTGCCAATACTGACGAAAATGGTGCTTGGATAGTTTATGATAACTTTCTAATTCATGATGGACCAGATAATGAAAGGGAAACGTTTGGGACAGCTGGTTGCTTGGAGATATGTGGTCCAAAAGGGTTTTCAACGTTCAATAAGACTTTGTTAGAATTTTCTGAAGCAAAGAGTTTAGATGATGTAAAGGCAAAAATTACGTATGAGTCTGCTGACAGGCCAAAACTTTCAGATTTTAAGCTAAGGTGAAGTCGATCATTATTTGGAGGGGTTAATGAAGCTTCAAGCTATATTTATTTTGATTTTACTTTTACTTCCTGTGGTTGGAAGCTCTAAGTCAATAAGGAGTGATAATTCTGCTTCTATGCTTGATATTTATAACCTGGGTATCTCTCAATTTGAAAATAATTTAGGTTTTAAGGGGCTTAAGGTTGATAAAGTTGATATGGCCGATATAGCCCCAAGTAAGGTGGAGGATTTTCTTGGTCAAGAATTTGGAGTTAATGCATTTGATGGCAGTAATGAGTATAGGGGGAGGGTGATATCTCTAAATTATGAAAATGGTTTTTTTACTGAGTTTGGGGCCTATGAAGTTGAGTTTCAAAATTCTAAAAAGCTAAAAAAAGCTATAGAGTATATGGATTCTATAGGTAGGGATTATTTTAGAAGTAAAAAGAAAGCTACAATGTTCTCCTGGTTTTATGGTGAGAATTCTATTTTGATTGTTTTTGGAGATTATAATAATTGAAAGGTGGGAGTATTTGGTAAAGTTAGTCGAAAAAATGGTGAAGTAATTTTATGAATTAATCTTTTACCTTTAAGTGATGGTTGGAGTAAGCTGCCCCAATTTCTTTGGGGCTTGCTTGATGGTTTTTGTTGCGATTGGTGTGATCGTTTTGGATTTTTCTAGTTTTTTTAATAGTTTTTCTCACGATTGTTTTGTATAGGTGGGTGTTCGGAAAAATCTGTATGCAATATTTGATGGTCAATGTTTTTATAATGACTGGGCTGGATTGATTCAGATCAAACCGAGCACATCCACTATAAAAAAATAGGAGGTTACGGGTTTTGATGAGGGAGCCTAAACCGAAAAGAAAAACCAAGGATAAATCCCTTGATCCATACTAAGGATCGCATCATCAAACACAAGAATGGAATGCTCAAGCTGGCAGAAGATCTCGGCAAAATCACCAAAACTTGTAAGATGTGTGATGTATCGAGACACCTTCTATCGGTACAAAGAAGCTGTTTTAAGCGGCGGCGAGGGTGTTTTTTTTGAGAAAGATTGGCGGGTACCTAACCACAAATCGAGTTGATACTGCCATCGAAGATGGTCCTATTGACCTATACCCTGCAAGAGCCTGCCCGTGGAAAAGTTTGGGGATCTAATGAACTACGTAAATGTGGTGTATTTGTATCTCCCAATGGTGTTCTAAGCATCTGTTAATGGCATATCCTGGTCAACTTTAAATTGTGATTAAAAGCGCTTAAGGCCAAGTTGGCTAAAGAGGGGATGATACTCACCGAGTTACAAGTTCAGGCTTTAGAGTGAAAGTGGCATGATGAAGTCTGGAGGGTGTTTAAAACTCTGTGTCAGCCAGGAAGCTATAAGTTACCTCGTCCCTAGGAGTTTACATAGATATTTCAATGTACCTCCTATTTTGTATTGAAGCGGGCATTATGCCCGCTTCAATACATCACTTCCTGTGAACGACTATTTTTTAGTAACTCCATTTCTACAGCCTGTTGGGGGAGGTTCCACATGAGCGAAACCTCATTATTGGTATCTATAATCTTCTCTATATGTATTTCGTTACGCCCAGCTCAGTAAATAAGAAACATTCTCAAAGTCACCGGATACTGTAATTGGAGTCAGTTAATGCTGTGACTCGCAGCGGCTTACCACCACAATGCACCGTCGGTCTGATATTCGATAATGCGGGTTTCAAAAAAGTTTTTCTCTTTGCGCAGATCCATAATCTCAGGCAGGTCCATAATCTCAGAAATCCACTGGAACGGGTTTAACACGTTAGGGAATTGTTCTTTGGGGCCTTGCTGGCTGGGTGACGGTTAGCAAGGCGCTGGAAGAAGCTGCTTGATGAGAGCGGGAGTGGGGCCTCGCTCTGCAAAAAAGTTTATGAGTTATTTGTTGCGGGGACTTGGCAGGTTCCACTTGAAATAGACTCCGAGGGGGCAAGGTGTATTGCAATAAATGTTAAGTCAGGGGGTGGAGAGGTAAGAAAAGCCTTTTTATGCTTTTGTTTTAAACTATTCAGGATTTAGATAAAAAAAAACGGGCTGAAAGCCCGTTTTCAATACTTCTCTTCCTGTGAGCGACTACTTTTTCCTTTTGTAGTAATTCACTGGCCGGAAGCCTCTCTTACCACTGCAGCGCGCCGCCGGTCTGATATTCGATAACGCGGGTTTCAAAGAAGTTTTTCTCTTTGCGCAGGTCCATAATCTCAGACATCCACGGGAATGGGTTCTGTGCGCCTGGGAACTGCTCTTTCAGGCCCAGCTGGCTGAGGCGGCGGTTGGCGATAAACTGGAGGTATTCCTCCATCATATTTGCATTCATGCCGAGTACGCCGCGGGGCATGGTGTCGCGGGCGTAGGCCACTTCGAGTTCCATACCTTCGAGAATCATCTGGGTCACTTCCTGCTGGAATTCCGCCGTCCACAGGTGTGGGTTTTCCAGCTTGATCTGGTTGATCACGTCGATGCCGAAGTTCAGGTGCATAGACTCGTCGCGCAGGATGTACTGGAACTGCTCGGCAACACCGGTCATTTTGTTGCGGCGACCCATAGACAGAATCTGGCTGAAACCACAGTAGAAGAAGATACCTTCGGTGACGGCATAGAAGGCGATCAGGTTGCGCAGCAGCTCCTGGTCGGATTCAACGGTGCCGGTTTTGAAGTTGGGATCACCGATGGCCTGGGTGTGGGACAGGCTCCAAGCCGCCTTTTTGGCAACGGCGGGCACTTCGCGGTACATATTGAAGACTTCGCCTTCGTCCATGCCCAGGGATTCTACACAGTACTGGTAGGCGTGGGTGTGGATCGCTTCTTCGAAAGACTGGCGCAGCAGGTACTGGCGGCACTCTGGGTTGGTGATATGACGGTAGATAGCCAGTACCAGATTATTAGCAACCAGGGAGTCCGCAGTGGAGAAATAACCCAGGGAGTATTCCACGATACGACGCTCGTCCTCGGTCAGACCGTTGGGGTCTTTCCACATGGACACGTCTTTGTTCATGTTGATTTCCTGGGGCATCCAGTGGTTGGCGCAGCCGTCCAGGTATTTTTGCCAGGCCCAGTCGTATTTAAAGGGGACCAGCTGGTTGAGGTCGGCACGGCAATTGATAATACGCTTTTCATCCACCTGGATACGGGCCGCACCCATTTCCAGTTCTTCCAGGCCGGGCGCCGGGTCCAGGCTGGCAACGGCTGCACGTGCAGCCTCAACAGCGGCGGAGCCATTTTTTGTGGTGGAGCTCGCTGGAGTTTCCGCAGAGTAAGAAGCGCTGGGCTCTTGTACGGATTTCGCCTGGGGCTCCGCTGCGGTCTGCGCCTTAACGGCTTTTTCGGGTTGTTGGGGCTTTGTCTCGAAATCGTCCCAGCTCAGCATAGTCGGCCCTTTTAATCGGTCTCGTTATCGAAAATTCGATATTAATTTCTGTGTTCTTCCTGGCGCTACATTCGCAGAGCGAGGCCAGGGGTGCTATTCCGGAATTTTCCGGCAGTGGTCAATCGCTGCAGGTATTTTTACCCCAGCGGGGCACAAAATTTTTGTGCCAGATCAATTATCACTTTGCTTTTAGCCAAAAATTATTTTTGGGTTTTTGCCGCACGGCTGTGAGGTTTGTGGCAAAGTTTTTTCGTGGTTTTCATACGCCGCACCTTTGTGCGGGTTACTGAAAACGCAGTTGGGAAAAAACGCAGACGATCCCCGGCCCGAAAATTCTTCCCGGTTTTTGCAGCCGGGTGGGCCGGGGTCGTTGCGCATGGTCATGCCCGCACTTGCGGTTACGACGCTCTCCCCCGAGAGTGAGTACAGGCCCCAGTAGGGGCCAAATTTTTACTGACAGGCTTCGCAGTCTGGATCGTCCAGAGAGCAAGCCTGCGGCACTGCCGCTGGTGCGGGTGCAGCCTGTTCTACAGGCGCTGCTGCGGCGGCACCATTGCTGCTGCCGTGTGCGCTTACCGCGTTCAGGGTGCCGCTGTTTACAGTGGATTTCTCTGTGGTAGTGGCAGCCAGGGCACGCAGGTAGTAAGTGGTTTTCAAGCCGCGGAACCAAGCCATGCGATAGGTCAGGTCCAGCTTCTTGCCATCAGCGCCGGCAATATACAGATTCAGGGACTGAGCCTGGTCGATCCACTTCTGGCGACGGCTGGCGGCGTCCACAATCCAACGCGGTTCCACTTCAAACGCGGTGCGGTATTTCGCTTTCAGGTCTTCTGGTACGCGATCGATTTTCTGCACGGAACCCTCGTAGTATTTCAGGTCGTTAACCATGACCTGATCCCACAGGCCGCGATCTTTCAGATCGTGTACCAGGTAGGGGTTTACTACGGTGAATTCGCCGGACAGGTTCGATTTCACATACAGGTTTTGATAAGTCGGTTCGATCGACTGGGAAACCCCGGTGATATTGGCAATGGTCGCGGTAGGGGCGATCGCCATCACGTTGGAGTTACGCATACCTTGGGCTTTTACTTTTTCGCGCAGGCCGTCCCAGTCCAGAGTGGAGCTGGTGTCCTGATCGATAAATTGCTGGCCGCGCTGCTCAGCCAGGATCTGGATGGAATCCAGTGGCAGAACACCCTTGCTCCACAGGGAGCCTTCGTAGGTCTGGTACTTGCCGCGCTCAGCAGCCAGGTCGCTGGAAGCGGAGATGGCTTCGAAGCTAATCGCTTCCATGGTGTTGTCGGCGAAGGCTACGGCTTCATCGCTGGCGTAGGCGATGCCGGCTTTGTACAGCGCGTCCTGGAAGCCCATCAGGCCCATGCCCACAGGGCGGTGACGCATGTTGGACTGACGTGCACTTTCAACCGCGTAGTAGTTAATGTCGATCACGTTATCGAGCATACGTACCGCGGTTTTTACGGTATTGGCCAGCTTGGTGCGGTCGAGTTCACCGTTGTCACCAATATGTTGAGCCAGGTTGACGGAGCCCAGGTTACATACGGCGATTTCGTCGTCGGCCTTGGTGTTGAGCGTGATCTCGGTGCACAGGTTGGAGCTGTGTACCACACCGGCGTGCTGTTGCGGGCTGCGCAGGTTGCAGCTGTCTTTAAAGGTGATCCAGGGGTGGCCGGTTTCGAACAGCATGCCCAGCATCTTGCGCCACAGGTCGAGCGCGCGGATTTTCTTGAACAGACGCAGCTTGCCTTCGGCAGCCAGTTGCTCGTAGTGGTTGTAGCGCTCTTCAAAGGCGGTGCCGAACAGGTCGTGCAGGTCCGGGCAATCGGCCGGGGAGAAGAGGGTCCACTCTTTGTCTTCGAACACGCGCTTCATAAACAGGTCGGGGACCCAGTTTGCGGTGTTCATATCGTGGGTGCGGCGGCGGTCGTCACCGGTATTCTTGCGCAGTTCGAGGAATTCCTCGATATCCAGGTGCCAGGTTTCCAGGTAGGCACACACAGCGCCCTTGCGCTTACCGCCCTGGTTGACGGCTACTGCGGTGTCATTGGCCACTTTCAGGAAGGGCACAACACCCTGGGACTTGCCGTTGGTACCTTTGATATAGGAACCCAGGGAGCGCACCGGCGTCCAGTCGTTGCCGAGGCCGCCGGCCCACTTGGACAGCATGGCGTTGTCACGGATTGCGCCGTAAATACCGTGCAGGTCGTCCGGTACTGTAGTCAGGTAGCAGGAGGATAGCTGCGGACGCAGGGTGCCGGCGTTGAACAGGGTCGGGGTGGAGCTCATGTAGTCGAAAGAGCTCAACAGGTTGTAGAACTCTACCGCGCGCTCGTTCTTGTTTTCTTCGTTAATGCTGAGGCCCATGGCGACGCGCATAAAGAAAATCTGCGGCAGCTCGAAACGAATATCATCACTGTGCAGGAAGTAGCGGTCGTACAGGGTCTGCAGGCCCAGGTAGGTAAACTGGTGATCGCGTTCGCCTTTTAAAGCTTCGCCGAGTTTTTCCAGGTCGAAGGTGGCCAGGGCGGGGTCCAGCAGGTCCAGCTCGATACCCTTTTTCACGTAAGCGGGCAGAGTGGAAGCGTAGAGTTTTTCCATCTCGTGCTGGGTGGCGCGCTCGGCGATATCGAGGAAGCGCAGGGCTTCGGAGCGCAGCTTGTCCAGCAGTAGGCTGGCTGTGGCGTAAGTGTAATTTGGCTCTTTTTCAACCAGAGTACGCGCAGTAATTACCAGGGCGGTATTGATATCGTTTTCGGAGACGCCGTCGTAAAGGTTCTTCAGGGCCTCGCTGAGGATGGCCTCGGCGTTGACGTCTTTCAGACCTTCACAGGCTTCGCTGACAACAGTGCGCAGGCGCTCCATATCCAGGGGAACGAGGCTGTCGTCGTCGAGTTTAACGCGGATGCTGGGGTGCGCATCGACAGCCTGTTCGGTTTGACTGGCACTTTTTTCTTTTTCCGCACGCAGGCGTGCGTGCTCTTCGCGGTAGAGTACGTAGTCGCGGGCAACCTTGTGTTCACCGGCGCGCATCAGGGCCAGTTCCACCTGGTCCTGAATTTCCTCGATATGGATAGTGCCGCCAGAGGGCATGCGACGCTTAAAGGTGGCGCTGATCTGGCCAACCAGCTCCTCGACTTGCTCGTGTACACGGCTGGACGCAGCGGCGGTGCCGCCTTCAACAGCGAGAAAGGCCTTGGTAACGGCAACGGAAATTTTGCCATCGTCGTAGGGGACAACGGTACCATTGCGCTTGATGACGCGGATCTGGCCCGGTGCGGTGGCGGCCAGAGTGGTGCCGTCAGTAGCCTGGTCGCTGGTTGTGCCTGATTTTGCCGCAGGCACGGTTTGAGAGCGCCCTGTCTCTGTGTGCATGTAAATCTCCGAAAGGTTTGTATTGTTGTCTGTCCGCGTGTGTTCACCAGAACGGCGCCACTGGACTGCGTGGCATGTGCGGAGCGAGTCCATCGCTTGGCCAGTGATTCCTCCCACACCGTGAAGGCACTGGAAACAGGCGGCTCGGTGGCCGGCGTTCAGTTAAGCTTTGCCGGCTGCTGCCTGTGGCGGATCATTCCTTTCCGCCCGCTTACCTCTGATTCTGCTTTGAAAAAAGCAGCGTCTGGCACCGGCCGCCAAAAAGTGTGGCGGAGTGCCGGGATTCGCCCCTAGATTTGGGGATGCTCAAGGTCCCTTACCCCAATATATAGGGGGTATGCCTCGAGCGCGCTACAAGATAATGCGGTAGGCGGGTCAGTTCAAGCCGAATAACTTTGTGGTTGTTTGTGGATAAATTGTGGGTAGGCGTGTTGAGTCAGTAGCCACTTCTGCGGCAGGTCCCGCCACAGCTGGGCTGCATGGCATTTGTCAGTGAAGGGAGAAGGGTAATACAAGCTCTTACAATTTTTTTTAATAGCCGGGGCGTTCTAAATTAACAACGGCAATAACCATTTGCGAATGTGCGCAATTTGAGCAAGTTGGTACTAAGATGATCAGTTTTGTGGCGTGATTTTTTTGTTGCAACATGCCTGGTTATTATTTGTTCACCCGCATTATTTTGCTTGAACCTGTATTTTGATGTCACGAAAAAAGTGCGTGGTCGTTTTTTAAACGGGTATCAGATGGTGGGGGGGGAGGTCGGAGGATGGGCCGGTCGACAGGTTGTAAATAACGCCATCGACCGACGCATAATAAAACCTTACTGGCTGTGCTCCTGTAAAAACTCCATGAGTGCTTTCTGTGCATGTAGGCGATTTTCCGCCTCGTCCCACACCTTGGAAATACGCTCGTCCTCCAGTAATTCGGCGCTGACTTCCTCACCGCGGTGCGCTGGCAGACAATGCATGAAAATTGCGTCTTCGTTGGCGTGGCTCATCAGCTCGTGATTCACTTGATAGCGGTCGAAGGCTTCTCTGCGGGCTTGTTGTTCTGTCTCCTGGCCCATGGAAGCCCACACATCGGTACTGACCCAGTCGGCATCGCGCACGGCCTCCACAGGGTTATGCACAACTTTTACCCGATCGCCGGCGGCAGCGACAATATCGGCATCTGGAGCATATCCTTGGGGGCAAGAGATACGTAGTTCAAAGTCGCAAAGCCGCGCCGCATTGATATAGGAGTGGCACATATTGTTGCCGTCGCCCACCCAGGCCACCACTTTGCCCGCGGGGCTGCCGCGGTGTTCGACGAAAGTCTGGATATCGGCGAGTAACTGGCAGGGGTGGTAACTGTCAGATAAAGCATTGATTACGGGCACCCGTGAGTGGGCTGCGAAGCGCTCCACATTTTGATGGCCGAAGGTGCGGATCATTACTATGTCGACCATGCGTGAGATCACCCGAGCGCTGTCTTCGATAGGCTCGCCGCGCCCCAGCTGAGTATCCCGCGGCGATAGGAATAGGGCGCTGCCACCCATCTGCGCCATGCCTGCTTCAAAAGAGACACGGGTGCGAGTGGAAGACTTTTCAAAAATCATTCCCAGCACTTTGCCGCGAAAGAGGTCGGTAGTAATGCCCTGGTTGCGCAGGGTTTTTAATTCGATAGCGCGTTCGATAATTTGTTTTAGCTCCTCTGCGGAGAGATCCATTAAGGTGAGGAAATGCTTGGTCGCCATAAATTGTTCTCCTTTGAGTGCTTCAGACTGCCTGCGGGGTAAATTGTTGAATCAGAGTGCTGACATCGTTGGCCAGTTGCTGGCACTCCTCGTCAGTAAGGGTGAGTGGAGGCAGTAGCCGCACCACATTGCCGGCGGTGACGTTGATCAGTAACGCCTGCTCCCTAGCCCGCTCAACCAGCTCAGCGCAAGGGTGGTTGAGTTCAATACCGATCATCAGACCCTGTCCGCGAATATCCACAACCCCAGGGCAATCGCCCAGTCGCATGCGCAGGGAGTGTAGTAATTGTTCGCCCAGTTTTTCTGTGCGCTCGATTAACCACTCGCCCTGAAGAGTCTCCAGCACTGCAAGACCGGCACGGCAAGCGAGAGGGTTGCCGCCGAAGGTCGAACCGTGGCTGCCAGCGGTGAAAAGGCCGGCAGCCTTGCCGCGGGCGAGACAGGCGCCGATAGGGACACCATTGCCGAGTCCTTTGGCGGTGGTTAATACATCCGGCACTATGTCGGCGTGCTGGTAGGCAAACATTCTGCCGCTGCGACCGTTGCCGGTCTGGATCTCATCCAACATTAACAGCCAGTCGTGTCGATCGCAGAGTGTACGAAGTTGTTTTAGGTAGTCGGTATCTGGTACGCGGACACCGCCTTCCCCTTGTATTGGTTCCAACAGTATGGCGACGATATCGCTGTGCTGTTGTGCCAGGTTTTCAATGGCTTGCACATCGTTGAAGGGCACCCGCAAAAAACCCTCGGGTAAGGGGGCGAAGCCCTGTTGTGCCTTTTCATTGCCTGTTGCCGTAAGCGTGGCGAGGGTTCGCCCATGGAAAGCGCCCTCCATAACCACAATTTGCGGTGTCACCAGCCCGCGCTCATTACCGAGTTTACGCGCTAGCTTGATAGCGGCCTCATTGGCCTCAGCACCGGAGTTGGAGAAAAATACATTATCCATACCCGATAGGAATACGAGCCGGTCGGCCAACTGCTGTTGGGGAGGAATGTTGTACAGGTTGGATACATGCAGCAGGGTGTTGGCCTGCTCCTGTAGGGCTTCGGTGACTTTTGGATGGCAGTGGCCAAGACCGCAGACGGCGATACCGGAAATAGCGTCCAGGTAGCGGTGGCCGCGATCATCCCACACGTAGTTTCCCTCGCCGCGGACCAGGGTCAGGGTCCTTTCGCCATAGTTGTGCATCAGTGTGTGGGGGGGCACTGAGACGCCTCCTTATTTAATCGTTGGGTTTGTTTAACAGAAGTCATTTCCGCAGATAATTCTGTTTGGTGTATTTTAATCTGCAAATTATATCGTTGAACTAATGCTAACACAGCCTTTGCGGCGTGTGGGCCATCTATTTGATTTCTCTTTGTAAAGGATGGAGCCATTGGGGAGTGGTGCGCATTTTTTGGCTATGCACTGCTGCGGGTACTTATTCCCCCCTGCGCTGAGGTACAATGGCCGACCGTGCGCAATGGCTGGGTGCCGATGCGATACACGTTAATAAATTTGCTTCCACCACCTGAGGTTTCTCACGCTTATGGATACACTGGAGAACATCAAACAGCAGATTGCTGACAACGACATTCTGCTCTACATGAAAGGTAGCCCCAACGCGCCCCAGTGCGGCTTTTCCATGCGCGCCTCCCAGGCGATGATGGCCTGCGGTAAGCGCTTTGCTTATGTGGATATCCTGGCTAATCCAGATATTCGCGCTGAATTGCCCAAGTATGCCAATTGGCCGACTTTCCCTCAGCTTTGGGTGAAGGGTGAGTTGATCGGCGGTTGCGACATCATTATGGAAATGTATGAAAATGGTGAGTTGAAAACCCTGATCGATGAGGCATCGGCGGAGAGTGAAGGCGAAGGTTAATTTTCGTTTTTGCTTCGATGTATCTGCCTGGTGAAAGCGGCAGTACATGGTTGAGAATAAAAAAACCGCAGTTGAAACTGCGGTTTTTTTATACCTGTTAAGGTTGTTCTAATTATTTGCCAGAGTGGCCGGCTGCAGTTTCCATTTGAGTTTGCAGGTAGTTTTGAATGCCCACTTTGTCAATCAGTTCGAGCTGAGTCTCCAGCCAGTCGACATGCTCTTCTTCGGAGTCGAGAATTTTTTCCAGTAATTCACGGCTGCCGTAATCTCGTACCGATTCACAGTAGGCGATGGCTTCGCGCAGATCGGGAATTGCTTTGGATTCAATCTTCAAGTCGCACTTGAGCATTTCCTCGGTATTCTCACCAATCATCAATTTGCCCAGGTGCTGCAGATTGGGGATACCCTCAAGGAACAGGATACGCTCGATCAGCCAATCGGCGTGTTTCATTTCATCGATGGATTCGTGGTATTCCTGTTTGCCCAGCTCTTTTAAACCCCAGTTGTCGTACATGCGCGCATGCAGAAAATACTGGTTGATAGCTACCAGCTCATTGCCCAGTACTTTATTTAAATGTTCGATAACCTTGGGATCGCCTTTCATAGCTTTTGCTCCTGTGGCCCTGCGAGCTAGATAACACCCTCAGAGAATTCCTATTTGTTGGTTACTTGAAATAAGTAGCAATAAAAAGTCACTAAATTGTGTTAGTCACTTATGTCTGCAGCTGACCGATTTCCCACAATTTATTTTAGGGTGATAGCTGCAATCCGGGCCGAGTTTGCGTTGCGATTTGCGGCAAGTCAAGAAGAAGTTGTTAGCTGCGGAATGCAGAAAAAACACGGTTTTTAACACGAATTTGGCCGAAAATAGCAACGAAAATGATTCTTGTTTAGGTTGCAGCGTCAGCTGGCGAGCTTTTTCTGAATAGCGGATATTATTTGCTGAATTTCAGTGGAGTCGGTTTCACTCTTAATAAAGTTTTTATTGTCGTTGGCTAGACGTTGCAGATAATTAAAGAGTGCAGCCTTGTCTTTTTCCCTTTGGCAAACTTCGGCGAGATGTTCCAGTGCGTTGAGTAAGTGGCGCATAAAAACGCCATTGGCGCGGCCGTGTTCGACGATTTCATCCAGTGAAGCATCAAGGAGCTGAGCAAATTCCAATTTGCAGCTGATTAGGCGTAAAGCTCCGCTGGAGTCAGTAAAACAATTCGCCGGTTCCGGTCTTTGTAGCACAGTACCCAGCCCCTCAATGAGGCGGTCAACACAGCAATTAAATTTTCCGCAATGGCAATCATTTTTTCCCGGTCGATGATTTGTATATAGCCCCCGCGGGGAGTGGGAAAGGGGATCCGCCCAGGCCCCAATGCCAGGCGCTCAGTATCGAAGTGCTCGCCGCGTTTGGGCTCTGTTGAGCTTGGGTATTCACGGTTTATTGCCTGGTGGAATTCCAGGTTGATCTGGTGGGCGATGTTATCCACTTGGATGGATTGCGCCACGTTGTGGATGAAATAAACGAGGTAGCCGACTCTGATTAGAGTGAGCAGTAATGCAACTTGGATAGCAAAGCCATAGGTAGTGATTTCCCCAGTGCTACCCTCAATACCGCGCATTGTGACCAGTGCATAGACATAAGTTGAGAGAAAGATCCCGAGGGACTCCTGGGTACTGCGATCGCGGATAAAGTTTCTTACCAGGTGAGGGCCAAATTGGTAGGAGGCAAGGGGTAGGGCCACCACAGTAATTGAGAATACAGTACCGGCAACTGTAATAGTTGAACCGGCAATTACCGAGAGCAAGGCGCGTGCGCTGTTAACGTCGGTCATATGCAGCCAGTCGAGAGTGGCGATATGGCCTGTTTCAAATAGAGGCAGTGCGCTTAAAAGGGCGTCCAGCTGACGCATCAGGTAGGCGAGCAGCAACGCCGACAGAATCATCACGAGTGGCACACTCCAAAAGCTGGAGCGAAGCCGTTCATAGAAGTGTAAGAGGTGCTTCTTCATGGGCAAAGCTGAGCACATTGATGTGCACCCAGCTTAGCGCACCGAGTGTGATTGCCAGAAGTCTAGGGAAAGCTGCAGGGGTAGGGCTTTAAGTATAACTGGCCGCCATTCATGGCAATCTATTCGTGCGCGGCGGCCAAAAAGAGAGCTTAGCTGGCGGAGTAAAACAGTCCGCTGGTGGCAGAGGAAATCATTCCGGTACCCAGGGTTTCACTGATAATTTCCTTGGTCTGCTCGGCGCAGCGACCGCACTGGGAAGAAACTCCGAGCTGGCGTCTTAAGGCCTTCACTGAGGTGGAGCCATCGTAGACAGCCTCTTTGATTTGGCGGTCGGTTATACCTTTACAGATACATACATACATCGTGGTGGGCTCTGCTCGATTTCTGTTCAATACTAGACTGATGTGAATCCTATTGCAATTGAGAATGAGTGTCAATAAGATTCCGGGAAGATTAAAAAGCGACCTCTGTGTTTCTTTTTTATGCGAATTATCGGTTGTTTTTTCCTATTTTGAGGCCTGGTTCACGCATAGCTTTTCCGCTATCAGGCTCATTAAAAAAATTTATGGGCCTGCAATTAGTGGATGTGTATCATAGCGGCCCACTATCAATTCCTATTCAATTTATAGCTGTTGCGTATAAATTGAACACTTCACTCTCTTTATCAACAACCCATCATTGGATTGAGGAGGTTTTCATGGCAGTACTGGTAGGCAAGCCGGCTCCGGACTTCACCGCTGCAGCGGTATTGGGTAATGGCGAAATCGTCGATACCTTTAACCTGAAAGAAGCGATTAAAGGTAAGAAAGCAGTAGTTTTCTTCTATCCGCTGGACTTCACCTTCGTATGTCCCTCTGAGCTGATCGCTTTCGACCACCGCTTTGCCGAGTTCGAAAAGCGTGGTGTTGAGGTAATCGGTGTTTCCATCGACTCTCAGTTCTCTCACAACGCATGGCGTAACACCCCGGTCAACGACGGTGGTATCGGTCCAGTAAAATACACTCTGGTTGCCGATGTTAAGCACGAAATCTGCCAGGCGTACGACGTAGAAGCTGACGCTGGCGTCGCTTTCCGTGGCTCTTTCCTGATCGATGAGGAAGGTTTGGTTCGTCACCAGGTTGTGAACGATCTGCCACTGGGCCGCAACGTTGACGAAATGCTGCGTATGGTTGATGCTCTGGCGTTCCACCAGGAGCATGGCGAAGTTTGCCCGGCCGGTTGGCAGGAAGGCGACAAAGGTATGAACGCTTCTCCCGAAGGCGTAGCGGCTTACCTGAGCGAGAACGCTGAGAAGCTGTAAGCTCAAGGTCGCTGGGCTAGCTTGAAGCTAGTCCCGATGCAGAAAAAACCGCCGAAAGGCGGTTTTTTCGTTTTAATGAGTGCCAATACGCAGATCTATGCGGGTGGCATGGGGATTCACACAAGACTAATGGCAAGCGACTAGAATTCAGCAGTCAGTCCTGCGTGGCGCCTAAATAGAGTTTTTGCCCGTTGGCTGCTAGTCTTATCTGCATGTACCGGATTGCTTTGGCGGCTCGATTTGCTTATGAGACCTGCAATTCTTTCAAATATCGTCTACCACCTACGTGCCTGGAAGGCGTGTACCATTCTTTCACTACTGCTCCTATGCGCTGTGGCGCTACCTGTGCGGGCGATGGATATAGACGCCAGGGCCAAGGAGTTCGATCGATACTTCCGCAAGATGATGGCTGGCAAGTCGATCCCCGGTGGTGCCTATGTCATTGTTGATGGCAACCGGGTGGTGGCCATGGACACTTACGGTGTGCGCACACGCGGAAAGAAAGGTAAGGTGGATTCGGATACCGTTTTTCGCCTGGCCTCGGTCTCAAAGACCTTTGCCGCCAGTATGGCCACTCTGTTGGAGCATGAGGAGCGCTTTAATTGGGATGACAAGGTCGTCAATTATGTGCCGGATCTTAGCTTCAAGACGCCGTCCCTGTCTCGCCAGCTGCAGGTAGAGCATTTACTCAGTCACTCCTCCGGCTTAACGCCCAATGCCTACGATGATTATCTGGAGGACAATAAACCGCTCAGCAAAATATTGCCGAAATTCGCCAATATTGACCCACGATGTACTCCGGGAAAATGCTATGGCTACCAGAATGTGCTGTTCAGCCTGATTGAAGATGTGATTCTTGAGGCGACAGGTACCACCTTTGCCAAACAACTCAAGACGCGAATCTTTGTACCGCTGAAAATGCAGAATGCCTCAGTAGGTTGGGAAAGCTTTATGGCCTCGGACAACCGCGCCGCGCCGCATGTGCAAACAGGCAGTGGCTGGCGTCCGGTGAAAGTGGAAAAAGAGTACTATTTCGCCGCCCCAGCAGCGGGTGTCAACGCCAGTATTTCAGATATGGCCCAATGGTTGAAAGCACAAATGGGTTACTACCCCAAGGTACTTTCTCCCGCAATGATCGAGGATATGACCACCGAGCGAGTGTCCACTCAGCGCCATATGCGCCACCGTATCTGGCGGGATTACCTATCTCATGCCGGATATGGCCTCGGCTGGCGTCTCTACACCATCGGGGATGACCGCATTATCTATCACGGTGGCTGGGTGGCAGGTTTCCGTGCGGCAGTTGCCTACTCGGAGAAGCTGAAAATCGGTATCGCCATCTTGCTGAATGCCGAATCCCGGGTGATCTCCGATATGACCGCTAACTTTGTGATCGACGTGACCGGCAGCAAGGGCAAAGCCGCTACGCTCAAGGCTAAGGCCAGTCGCAAGCGTTAGTTGACTGTGTAATAGTCAATAATGCACTCCCCTTAAAGCCCCAGTTGGTGGGGCTTTAAGGGGAAGTCCCAACCCTAAAATGTCTTCTTGAAACCCCACCGTTTCCCGTAAAGTCTTAGCTGAATAGCGAATTACTGTCAGTGCCGTTTGCGTTACGGCATCATGCAGATATCCTCTATTTCCAGCTTTGCCCTTGAAACCTGTCAGCAGGTCCCAATATTTGCTCCCTGTTCCGATTGACGTGTATGGGGAGACCTACAGATGACCGTTGAGGCCCACAAAGAGAGCCACGGGTTCCAGACAGAAGCCAAGCAACTGCTGCACCTGATGATCCACTCGCTCTACTCCAATAAGGAGATTTTCCTGCGCGAGCTGGTATCCAATGCCTCCGATGCCGCTGATAAGCTGCGCTTTGAGGCGCTGTCGAAGCCAGAATTATTTGCTGATGATACCGACCTGCGTATTCGTATCGAGTTCGATAAAGATGCGGGCACCCTGACCATTACCGATAACGGTATTGGTATGAGCCGTGATGAAGTGATCGAAAACCTCGGTACCATCGCTCGCTCCGGTACCTCCGCCTTTATGCAGCAACTCACCGGTGACCAGAAAAAAGACGCGCACCTAATCGGTCAGTTTGGTGTTGGTTTTTACTCAGCATTTATTGTTGCCGATAAAGTGGATGTGTTTACCCGTCGCGCAGGTGCAGAAGCCGATCAGGGTGTGCACTGGGAGTGTCACGGCGAAGCGGAATATTCCGTAGAAAATGCAGAGTTGCCCCAGCGCGGTACCCGTGTCGTTCTACATCTGAAAGAAGATGCCAAAGAGTTTGCCGATGGTTGGCGCCTGCGCTCCATTATTAAAAAGTACTCCGACCACATCGCTATTCCGGTAGAGATGCTGAAAGAGGAAATGCCGGCGGCAGAGGGCGAGGAAGAAAAAGAAGAGAAGGCGCCTGAGTTTGAAGCGGTTAATGCGGCCCAGGCATTGTGGACCCGCCCGCGCTCCGAAGTGAAAGCCGAGGAGTACAAAGAATTCTATAAGCATATTTCCCACGATTTTGATGATCCACTCAGCTGGAGCCACAATCGTGTTGAAGGCAAGCAGGATTACACCAGCCTGCTGTATATCCCGGCGCGCGCACCCTTTGACTTGTACCAGCGCGATGCCGCCCGCGGTCTCAAGCTTTATGTACAACGCACTTTTATCATGGACGACGCCGAGCAGTTCCTGCCGCTGTACCTGCGTTTTGTGAAAGGTGTGCTGGACTCCAACGATCTGCCGCTAAACGTTTCCCGTGAAATCCTGCAAAAAGACCGCAATACTGATGCGATCAAAAGCGCACTGACTAAGCGTGTGCTGGATATGCTGGATAAGCTGGCGAAAAAGGATGGTGACGAGTACCAGAAATTCTGGGACCTGTTTGGCAATGTGCTGAAAGAGGGGCCGGCAGAGGATTTCTCCAATAAAGAGAAAGTGGCCAAGCTGCTGCGTTTCGCCACCACGCATACCGATACCGACAAACAAGATCAGTCCCTGGAAGACTACGTCAGCCGCATGAAAGATGGCCAAAAGGCGATCTACTACGTGTGCGCAGACAATTTCGCGACAGCGAAATCCAGCCCCTACCTGGAAGTATTCCGCAAGAAGGGTATCGAGGTGCTGCTGCTCACCGATCAGGTGGACGAGTGGTTCGTGGGCCATATGAACGAGTTTGATGGCAAGCCGTTCCAGGACGTGGCCAAAGGCGCGCTGGATTTGGGTGAAGCCGAGAGCGAAGAGGATAAAGCCGAACGCGAGAAAGTTGAGAATGAGTCCGGTGCACTGGTTGAGCGCGTTCAGTCTGTTCTGGATAGCCGTGTGGAATCTGTGCGCGCTACCACTCGCCTGGTGGACTCGCCGGCGTGTCTGGTGGTGAGCGAGCAGGATATGGGTCCGCAGATGCGCCGCATCCTCGAACAGGCAGGACAGGCGGTACCTGAAGCCAAGCCGATTTTTGAAATCAACCCATCGCACCCGCTGGTACAGCGCCTGGATCAGGAGCAGGATGAGGATCGTTTTGCCGATCTCACCAATATTCTGATGGATCAGGCCAACTTGGCGGCGGGCAACCAGCTAACAGATCCGGCTGACTATGTGCGTCGCCTGAATACACTGCTGCTGGAAATGCACGACTAAGTTTTAATCAGTTGTTATTGGCTTTCAGGAGCCTGGCGCGGTGATTTCTTCGGAAGCTCTTGCGCCTTATTTCTGCGGCCTCAGCGGGACAAGCTACCGGTTGTGCAACCGCTAGCTTGTCCCGCTGGGGCCGTTTTCCGTTTTTGGCGTGTTAATTTGTAACTTTACGCGCAAGATCCTGATAGTTGAACCCTTTGGGCTGAGCGGGTCATACCTCTATAATCCCTGCCCTCGAGAAGCTTTATCGGTATCAATATGCAAAAGGAAACTTCCAACCCTCTCTCCATCGCTGTATTGGGCGGCGGTAGTTTCGGTACGGCCATTGCTAATATTATTGCGGGTAATGGTCACGATACCCGCCAGTGGATGCGGGATTCGGAGAGCGCGGAAGCCTGTCGAGAAACCCGTGAGAACAGCAAGTATTTGCCCGGAGTGGCCCTGCACCCAGAGCTTTGTATCAGCAGCGACCTGCAGGAAGTGGTACGGAACTGCAATATTGTATTTGTCGCTATCCCCAGTAAATCTTTCCGTGAAGTGGTCCGCCGGGTGGCCCCGCTGCTAAAACCGGGCACCATGTTGATTTCCACCACTAAGGGAATAGAGCACGACAGTTTTCATTTGATGAGCGATATCCTGCGCGAGGAGACCCAGGGTATGCGCGTGGGGGTGCTGAGTGGGCCCAACTTTGCCAAGGAAATTGTCGCGGGTCACTACACCGCAACCGTGGTTGCCAGTGAAGATGAAGCGCTGTGCAAGGATATCCAGTCCGCGCTGCACTCCGAGACCTTCCGCGTTTACTCCAGTAACGATGTATTTGGCGTGGAACTGGCGGGGGCGCTGAAAAATATTTATGCCATTGTCACCGGTATGGCGGCGGCCTTGGACCGGGGGCAAAATACCATCAGCCTGCTGATTACCCGTTCTCTCGCAGAGATGATGCGCTTTGCCGAGGCTATGGGGGCAGACCCTATGACTTTTATCGGCCTTGCCGGCGTTGGCGATTTAATCCTGACCTGTTCCTCCGACCTCAGCCGTAACTACCGGGTAGGTTATTTGGTGGGCAAGGGGAAGCCTTTGGATCGTGCTGTCGCGGAAATCGGTCAGGTTGCCGAAGGGGTGAATACGGTTCGTCTGATTAAAAAGAAAGCGGATGAAATGGGTGTCTACATGCCCTTGGTTTCCGCAATTCACGCCATATTATTTGAAGAGCGACCGATTCCTGAGGTAATTCGCAATTTAATGTCGGGCGCGCAAACTTTTGATGTGGCCTACTCGGCCAAGCCTTGATGGAAGCCTCTTATGAAAAATGATGATTTAAAGCGCAACCTGACTTCCGGGAACCAGTGGGTGCGGCTGATCTATATGGTGCTGTTTGCTATCTGCCTGCAGATTGCCAGCTGGGTGCTGCTCGCGGTGGTTGTGCTGCAGTTCCTGTTCTCGATTATTGGTGGCAGTGCCAATGATAATTTGCGCCGTTTTGGCGACCAGCTCGCCTCCTATATTTATCAGGCGATACAGTTTTTAATTTACAACTCTGAGGAAAAGCCTTTTCCTTTTGCAGAGTGGCCGGAATCTGAAGTGGACGATCTCTCCGGTTACGAGGGTGCGCAAGAGGTTAATGCAGAAGTTATGGCTTCCGATGATGAAGCCGAGTCCGAGAAAAAAACTGAGTCCAAAAAGGAAGAAGAAGCCGAGGAGGCCATTATCCTCGGTAGTGATGACGGTAAATCCGAGCTGGTAGAGGAGAGCGCAGAGGAGTCCTCAACGCCCTTCAGTGAGCAGAAGGGTGAGTCTGACAAGCGCGGTGACACACACTAAACCGATTGAGGCGAAGTCAATGCAGCTGTTTATCCTGCGTCATGGTAAGGCCGAACCCATGTACGGTAACGATGCCGGCCGCGCGCTTACGGAGCGCGGTCGTAAGCAGGTGGCGCAGGTCTGCAAAGAGCGTGCTGGGGAGTTGTCCTCCGTGCGCGCTATTTGGGCGAGCCCCTTTGTGCGCACTCAGCAGACAGCTGATATTGTCTCCGCCCACTTGGGGTTGCCTGTTGTTACCGAGTCATTGCTGATTGGCGATACCGATCCACAGCAGCTACTCGACAAGTTACAGGAACAGCAAGCCGATCATTTCCCTCTTCTCCTGGTGAGCCATCAACCATTGGTGGGTAGCCTGTTGAACGGTCTCTGCGGTAGTGGCAATCAACACCCGATGGGGACTTCCAGTCTCGCCTGTGTCAGCTCGGAGGTCTGGGCCAATGGTTGTGCTGAGTTGCAGTGGTTACAGCACGCCGGCTAGCCATTTTTCCCTCCGGTTTTTACCCTTTGCCTTCAAATCCCTAGGTTGCTGGCGCTAACTGTCATTGCCTGCGGGCCTTTGGACCTGCACCATCTGGCTCTTTAATATTCACTTTCTTCTGGAATCTGCGCGCATGAAGCAAGCCGCCCCCCGTGAGATCAGCCTGGAATTCGACAGCAAGACCATTGCCGCAAAGCAGTGGGGGGATGGCACAGGGGAGCCGGTATTGGCATTGCACGGATGGCTGGATAATTGCGCCAGCTTTGATCGTCTGGCCCCACTCTTGAAAGGCGTTAATTTGGTCGCCGTGGATATGGCAGGCCATGGGCGCAGCTACCATCGGTCTCCCCATGCTAATTACAATATTTGGGAAGAAGCTGAGGATATTATTGGTGCCTCCGAAGCACTGGGCTGGCGCAGTTTTTCTTTACTGGCCCATTCCCGCGGCGCTATTGCCAGTGTGATAACGGCAGGCACCTTTCCCAAACGCATCAAACGCCTGGCCCTGATTGATGGCCTGGTACCTCCTGCAACCAAGGATAGCGAGGCGCCGGAAATTCTCGCTAAGGCTATCGCCCAGCGTGCCCGTTACAGCCAGCGCAGGGCAAAGATTTACCCCACTTTTGAGGGGGCGGTAGAAGCGCGTATGAACGGCATGTTCCCGCTGACAGAATGGGCGGCGCGCGCGCTGGCCGAGCGGGGGACCCTGCCACTAGAAGGTGGCTTCACCTGGAGTAATGATCCGCGCCTGATGGCGGCGTCCTCCGCCAAGCTTAACGAGGCACAGGTGCGCGCTTTTCTATCCCGCCTGAGCATGCCGGTGCGCCTGGTGCTGGCGAAGGAGGGGATTGCGAATATGATCGAGCGGCTGCGCCCGGTGTTGGAGAGCTATAAAACGATCGAGGTTAGGGAAATACCCGGCAGCCATCACCTGCATATGGAAGAGGGCGCCGAGGGCATTGCCGAGTGGTTTGGTCCCTTCCTGCGTGGAGAAGCTTAGAAGGGCACCCGCTTTGAGTAACTGCCGGGGTCCATTTCACGCACTTCTACCGAGACCGCTGGTACCCCATCGGCAAATTGGCACAGGCAGTTAAAAACCGCTGAACTCAACGCTTCCCGCTCGCGGTTGTTGCGGCCTGCCAGTAGGCGGATTTCCGCGTGAATAAAGCTATCGCCGTGCTCACCGGCAATAAATTGGTCGTAGGGCTTGGCGCGGGTCTTGATGGTATGGGAGGCGAATAAGCCGGAGCTATGCATTGCCTCCTGAGCCGAGCTGACCAGGGCGGCGACAGAAATACGTTCTTCCAGATTCTTGGCGTACTCAATAACCAGATGGGGCATGGTGGCTCACTCCGTGATTGCGGGCGGCCCAGGGGACCGCACGTTGCTAGCTCCCAGCCTTAAGGGCGGCTGATCAGGGAAAGAAACTCGTTGCGTGTGGCTTGGTTCTCGCGGAAGGTGCCCAGCATTGCCGAACTCTTCATCACTGAGTTCTGCTTCTCCACGCCGCGCATCATCATGCACATATGCTTTGCTTCAATAATAACGCCAACACCGGCGGCATTAGTGACAGATTGCAGGGTTTTGGCGATCTGTGTGGTCAGCTGCTCCTGGATTTGCAGGCGGCGTGCGTACATATCGACAATACGCGCTACCTTGGATAGGCCCAGCACCTTGCCTTGGGGGATATAGGCCACGTGGGCGCGACCGATAAATGGCAGCATATGGTGCTCGCACAGGGAGTAGAGCTCGATATCCTTGACCAATACCATGTCGGTGCAGTCACTGGGGAAGAGTGCGTCACTGACAACCTCTTGAACGGTCTGCTGATAGCCGCGGGTCAGGTATTCCATGGCCTTGGCAGCGCGCTTCGGAGTATCTTTGAGTCCGGGGCGCTGCAGGTCTTCGCCGATTGCTTCAATAATTCGTGCGTAGTGTTCGTTCATGCTGCTCTTTCCAACATCTCAGCCCGAGGGGGCGGGTGCGCTACCCTAAGCGTTTGTAACCCGAGAGTAAAGATCCGCGCGGACCTAGGGGCCTATTGGTACCAATTTGATCGCTACTGTCGGGGCCATTGCGAGCTTGGGGAGGCAAAAGGAGTGAATCCACATAAACGACCGATAATGCAGTTGGGTGAAAAATAGCCTAGGCCCTTCGGGTTACAGCTGTTAAACCGTCACTCGTCGCTTATTTGGAACAACCAAACTACACTCCTCGTGCCTTGATTGGCGCTTCTATAGCCACAGCAGAGGCTAGTTAATGAGTGGCAATAGGCCTTGATGAGATACATAGCACTTAAGGATAGATTCAATGATAGAAAGGCGTGAATCCAGCCTGCATGAGCTGACCACGGTTTTGGACTATATCCGCTGGGGAGCCAGCCGTTTTAGCGAAGCGGGCCTTTGGTATGGTCACGGCACGGACAATGCCTGGGACGAGGCGGTACTGCTGGTAACCCACGCACTGCACCTGCCGCCCTATAGTAAGCAGGAAATCCTGCATGCACGTTTGACCATGGAGGAGAGAAGGGACGTACTTACTCTCCTAGAGCGGCGCTTTATCGAGCGTTTGCCAGCGGCTTATCTGACCAATGAAGCGCATTTTTGCGATATGACTTTTTATGTGGATGAGCGGGTGTTGGTGCCGCGTTCCCCTATAGGTGAAATGATCCGCCACAATTTTGAGCCTTGGCTCAATGTAGAACCGTTGGCAATCCTCGACCTCTGTTGTGGCAGTGGCTGTATCGGCCTCGCCTGTGCAGAGGCCTTCCCTGGAGCGAGAGTCGACCTGAGTGATATTTCTGAAGGCGCTATTGAAGTAGCACAGCTGAATATTAATCGCCACCAGCTCAACGAGCGTGTGCGCGCAGTGCAGTCGGATCTTTTCAGTAGTTTGCAAGGCATGAGTTACGAGTTGATCGTGTGTAACCCTCCCTATGTGGATGCCCGCGACCTGGCAGAGATGCCGCAAGAATACCTGGCCGAGCCGGAGATTGCCTTGGGTTCCGGTGACGATGGTCTTGATTTTACCCGCCGTTTGCTGCGTGAGGCCGCCAATCACCTGCAGCCAGAAGGCTTACTGGTCTGTGAGGTGGGCAACAGCTGGGAAGCTCTGGAACAGGCTTTCCCGGAAGTGCCATTTATGTGGCCCGAATTTGAGGATGGTGGCCACGGTGTGTTTGTGATTAGTCGCGAAGAGCTGCTCGCCTACCAAAGCCACTTTGAAAAAGAGTAATTCTTTTTCTGAACCCGGCAAAAGCTATTGCCGGGTTCTCTGATAAAGCCACATAGCTGCAGCAATTGTGCTTTTTACCTTGAACGCCGCGCGCGGCGGCTAGATCCTTTATAATGCGCGGCTCTGCATAAAGCCAACCGCTGTTAATTTATCAACTGTTATCTGGAAAAGTCGCATATGTCGGGCAATACCTTTGGCAAGCTGTTTTGCGTCACCACCTTTGGCGAGAGCCATGGTCCAGCCTTGGGCTGTATCGTCGATGGCTGCCCCCCGGGGTTGGAGATCAGTGAAGAGGAGATCCAGCTGGAGCTGGACCGCCGAAAGCCGGGTACTTCTCGCTATACCACACAGCGCCGTGAACCGGATCAAGTGAAAATTCTATCCGGTGTGTTTGAAGGAAAAACTACCGGTACTCCTATTGGCCTGTTGATTGAAAATACGGATCAGCGCTCTAAAGACTATGGCAATATCGCTGAGCAGGTACGTCCGGCGCACGCCGATTACACCTACTGGCAAAAATACGGTATTCGTGACTACCGCGGTGGAGGTCGCTCTTCTGCAAGGGAGACCGCCATGCGTGTTGCGGCCGGGGCTATCGCCAAGAAATGGCTTAAGCAGAAGTATGGTATTGAAGTACGCGGTTACCTGTCCCAGCTGGGACCAATTAAAGTGCAAAAACTGGATTGGGAGCAGGTCGAGCAGAATCCATTCTTTTGCCCGGATGCTGAACGAGTACCCGAGATGGAAGCTTATATGCAAGCCTTGATTAAAGAGGGTAACTCCATCGGTGCAAGGATCTCAGTACACGCCAGCGGCGTCCCTGCAGGGCTGGGCGAGCCGATTTTTGATCGCCTGGATGCAGACCTGGCCCACGGCCTGATGAGTATCAACGCGGTGAAAGGGGTGGAGATTGGAGCCGGCTTTGATTGTGTGGAGCAAAAGGGCACCGAGCATCGCGATGAAATTACTCCCGAGGAGGGTTTCCTCTCCAATAATGCCGGTGGCATCCTCGGTGGTATTTCCAGTGGCCAGGATATCGTTGCCCATATTGCCCTGAAACCCACTTCCAGCTTGCGTATCCCCGGCCGGAGTATTGATCGCTCAGGCAATGCTATTGAGGTGGTTACCAAAGGTCGCCACGATCCCTGCGTAGGTATCCGCGCAACGCCAATTGCTGAAGCAATGATGGCTCTTGTTTTGATCGACCATGCTCTGCGCCACCGAGCTCAGAATGGTGACGTAACACCGGGATAATTTGATCGGCCTTCTTCTATTGCGATACCGGCGAAAGCCGGTATTCGGTATCCTCGCTGCTAAGATGCAGCCAATAAGTTAAGCCCCTGTACTTCCCCTACTTTACTCCCAACAAAATAGTTAGCTCCAGCCTCCTCAATTTTATTAATGTTGCGCAGTCGATCTGAGGGGCTTAAAACGCCTTTATTTCCCCGATTTACGACATGGGTATAAATTTCAGTAGTACTAACATCCGAATGCCCTAGCAGTTCCTGAATCGTACGCAAGTCATAACCTGCTTCGAGCAAGTGAGTCGCAAAACTATGGCGAAATGCATGGCAACGAGCCGGTTTGTTGACTCCCGTTAGCTTGACAGCTATACGAACCTGGCGCGCTAAAGTTGTTGCGTGAATATGGTGCCTTCTGTTTTCACCGGAGCGAGGACATTGGCCGATGGTGCTGGAAGGGAAAAGGTATTGCCAGGCGAGTTGTCGGCTTGCACTTGGATACTTTCTTTCCAAAGCGTTAGGTAAATAAACCGAACCAAAACCGGCCAAAAGATCTTGTTGGTGCAATAGGGAAACAGTCTTTATTTGCCTATGTAACTGCACTATTAGCCCGTTAGGTAATATTGTAGTGCGATCCTTATCCCCTTTGCCACCTCGAACAAAAATATTATTGCTGTCGAAGTCTATATCCTTTATACGTAAAGAAAGCAGTTCGGCACTGCGAAGGCCGCTACCGTACATTAGCTCAGCTTGTAATCTGTAAGTGCCTTCAAGATGATCCAAAATTGCTGATATTTCTCTACGGCTATAAACCACAGGCAAGTACTTTTGTTGTTTTGCCAGTTTAAAGTCCAATGCTTGAATATCCCTACCTAAGAATCTCTTGTACAGATATATCAAAGCGTTCAGAGCTATTCGCTGTGTATTTGCGGAGCAAAGACCTTGAACTGCAAGGTTAGAGAGAAACGTCTCAATCTCAACAGCTCCCATATCAGCAGGGTGCTTCTTTTTATTGAAATGAATGAAGCGTTTAACCCAATGCGTGTAAGTTTGTTCTGTTCGATACGACAGTCCTTGTTTTCGAATATGAAATCGCAGATTGTCCATAAAGCGTTCAGGCTTACTTGGAATTTTATGGCGAATGTCATCCATGATATTGGCCTTTATCTGTTTTTATATACAGTATTTACTATTTTATTCTGCTGTCAATATCAGAATTCAAGAAAAGCTCCTCCTATTTCTGGGGATGACGATCTATATCTTTGATTTTTATGGAGAAGGTAATGTTATAAAGAGCAGAAAAAGCAGATAGATATATAGCGTCTGCTATATATCTATCTGTTGAAAATTATGCCAAAGATCTTAACTTTTTGATATTATTAGGTTTTTGAGATTATCTTGAAAGAAATGAGTAGAATTATATAGAAGGGTGATATAAAGACGCTTCTTTTTAATTAACTGTTATAGCAATCGAGATATGAACATAGAACCAGGTGTCGGCATAGGTGAAATTAAATACGGAATCTTTGAAAAAGATTTGATCCGCATCCTCGGTAATCCCGATAGGATAGAGAAAGGCGAGTATGTCGAAGGCAGTGGTGATTGGCATAGGGTTTTGTGGTATTCCCACAAAAATCTAAGTTTTACCTTTGATAAGGAAGACGATTATCGACTTGGCGTTATTACGGTTATGGGCTCTGGCTATCCTCTGTTTGGGAAAGATCTTTTTAACTTACCTAAAAATACTGTGAGAGACTTTATAACTAAAGTTACAAATGAAATTCCAAAGTTTGAAGATCATTCATTTGATAGTGATCCGCATGAATGCCTAGATCACAATAGTTTAGGCATTATATTTTGGTTTGATTCGGGAGATCTATCAGAAATGCAGTGTAGTTATCTATTTGAAACTGATAATGAGACGGTTAAATGGCCGTGAAGCTATAACAAGGCAGTGCACTTGACGCTAACCTGCTGCTTTTTTTTGTGCATTACGCTACGCTCCATTCTTACACAACAAAAATCATCAGGTCAGCGTAGGTGACCTAGGCGTTAGGGCAATTGGTAGATGAACGTATTTAAGAGGTTAGAAGAGCTCAGTAATGATGGTAGCTTCTACCTGAAGGCCTTTGATTTGAGTTTTCAACCATTTGAAGTAGAAAGTGATCTTTCTATCTTTAGTGCTCTAGCTACTGAGCTTGAAACCGAACATGCAGGTTATGAAACTCTGCTACTTGATGTGAATTGGCGTTCGCACTTAATTGCATGTATGTGCCTCATTGTCTCGGAGAATAAGTCGCACCTGGAAGAGCTAAAGAACCGCTTCAAAAATGGTAGTATGGTTAGCCCACAAATTGCTGTTGCAATGGCTCGCCTTCATTTCAGGGAAATGATGGACTTTTTTCCCAGCTATATAAATGGCGGGCATGGGCCGGAGTCTTCTACCCAGATAGGGGCGGCACTAGTACTCTTGCAATCGATGTTCGTGCGTGAATTCACGTTTCCAAAATCACAGCTGAACATCGAGCGTTTCTACTTAGGGCTGTCGGTTGCACAGCATCATTCTGGGTTTTGGCTTAAGCATAGAGGCAGTGCCCGGGGTTAGCCCTAACAAAGCGCTGCAAGGCGACGTCTTACTTTGTGCACTTTATACGCAGTCGCTTTGCTCCTATTTTCGCGCATAAAGCGCCCAAAGTAAGCCGCCTCTGAGCGCGGCGTTAACCCTCTTGAGTCCGAAGATGAAAGGTGTTCTAAAAGAGATCATTGACAACGTAGAGTCCCTAGAATGGGATCATGATTTATACGTTGCAGAAGGCGAGTTGTCACTCGATAGCCCGGCAGCTGTAATCGAGGACGATGGAGTTAGCGAAACATTTGAGGGGTTGCAGTATTTTCTGTCAGTCCAAGATGTTCAGTCTGCTGTAGAGAATCTGCGTACCCAAATAAGCAATCCAAACTCTGGTCAGGTTCTGGAGGCCATTAAGCACTATCACGCTTATGATGCCTTCATCCAGTTCCAGGGTTAACAAGTCAATGAACTACGCCCCTTCGGCGCCCGACAGCTTATACTCCGCTTCGCTGCGTTCCAGCTGCGGGTTATTGAAGCGTTAGGCAAAATGGAACTTATGCACGCTGAATTTGATATTAAGCCAGACTTAGTTTTAAAGGTTTTATCTCTCGAGGAAACTGAGTTGATTCGGCAGCAGTGGATAGATACTTTCTGCAAGAATAGAAAGGGTATCTCCATTAAAAATTATAAGTGGCATATCTTCAGCACGGAAGCGTACCCATCTGTATCAGGTAGTTCGGCAGAAGAAGTATATTTATCTCAGCAGGCGCCAGAGTTCATCGTTCTGTCCGAGCATCATGAATCAGCAATAATTACATCGGAGCTGCCTATAGAGTGCAGTAGCTCTGATTACTACGTATTCCCAAAGAACTTGGCTTGGACCATGGCATCCACCCATGAAAATGGTTGGCTGGGGCCGTATTTTGCTGAACATGCTCAGTATGAGAAACTAAACAAAATCAACCTTGCCGGTATCGCTAAGGCAAAGGCTATAGCCGAAGCCAAGAGTAAAGGCTGGTGCTAGCTATGGCGGCTGGTTTGTTATTAATCAGGTCAAAATGCCTAACAATCACAGGCACGGCGACCAAATACTCGCTCGCATTTGGCTCGTGCTGTAAGCGTTAGGAGTACCAATGAAATTTATTTCAATGCTAGTAATTCTTCTAGTCTGGCCATGTTTCTTGATTGCCGAAGAGGATATGTCACCTGAAGAGTACTTCATTAACGGTACAAATTTATTAAAGCCAAACTCAGGATCGTTCAACCCTGAAAAGGGATTGCGATATATGCTATTGGCCGCAGATGGGAAATATGAGCATGCACCATTTGGTTTGTGTGTAGCACTTTCTATTGAGAGGGCAATCCTCGACTTGGAACATGCGTATGCCTGGTGTTATGTCGCAGGAAAAATTGGCAATAAATACTCTGATCAAGCAAATAGGCGCTTGATCAAGGTAGGTGAGAATATTAAACAAAGAGGTGGTGCAGAGGCCTTGGAAAAAGCTAGAAAACGAGCTTTAGCAACCTATGGCGTGTAGCCCACTCCTAACAAGTTTAGGCAGCATCGCCCCTTTGGGGCTGGACCTCCGTTTCGGCGCTTCGCGCCTGCACTGTGGCCGCTGCTAAAGGCGTTAAATTACGAGTCAACTATGAGAAAGATTGTATTCACGATATTTATTTCAATTTTTTCATCGCTTGGTATTTCGGAAGAATTTCGGCCAAATACAGAGGGGAATAGAGAGGTGCTAAGTTCTTTGCAAAAGGCTGGTTCAAATCTGAGTAAACTACATCCGGTCGAACATCATTTCTATTGCTCCACCTATGATTGTCTGGCTTTTATTGCAGGAACAGGAAAATCTCTGGGGTATGAAATTAGAAATATTGGAAAAGGTGAGCATGAGGGAGCCGAGTACTTCTACGGTGATCTAGTTAAAGAAACTCTACTGAGCTTAGAGAAAATTGACCAGGAAAACGTAATCATGCTCAAAATCGCAGAAGATGCCGGAGCAGAGTACGATGGTTGGGGAACCCCAGTGGTCAGATAATTTAACAAGGTGCGGCAGACTGACGTCTTACTTTGCGCACTTTTTGCGCAGTCGCTGCGACTCCTATTTTTGCGCAAAAAATCCACAGAGTAAGCCGCCGCTGCGCACGGCGTTAGGTGTAAAAGTAGTATCAAATGAACAATGAAAAAAAGGCCCTTGAGGGCATCAAGCAATCTTCAGGCACTGAGCAAGGTGAGTACGGTATTGATGAGTTTGTCTCCCATCACTTGGAAGAGTTACCACCAAGTTATTGGGAAGAGCATATCGGTACGTCTAAGCCCACAAATGACGATGTAATAGGCTTGCTTGTCTTGCGTAGTAAATGGGACGAAGAGGAAGTCTATGATTTCACTCTCCCTAACGAAGTCACAGACTACGTAGTTAGCGTTTCTTTTGATGAAGACGGTGTTATCGAAAGTATTTCTATGGAGAGCTAGTAATTACACCTAACAAGTGACTATGGTCCTTTGTCAAGTATTTAAGCCATTTTCTCATCCCAGTAAGTGTTGTTTTTTACCATCGTATTTAGAATGGTAAGTTGCTTCCTCATACATGCGATAAGGGCTACTTTCTTTGGTTTACCAGCAGCGACCAGGCGCTCATACATTGGCTTTAATTTAGGGTGGCATTGTATTGCCGACATCATAGAAACAAACAAAACCGTGCGTACACGATGTCGCCCACCTCGAATATAGCGCTTACCCTGGAAGCTGCCGCTATCACGATTCATCGGGGCGATACCCACAAGTGCCGCAATCTCTTTGCGGTTCAACTTGCCCAGCTCAGGAAGTTCGCTCATTAGCGTGTAAGCCAGTACATTGCCAACTCCTTTAGCACTTAATAAGAGATCGCGTTTTTGTCGCCACTCGGCAACACTGTTAACAAGTTTATCAAGTTGCTTATCGACCCCTTCAAGCTCTTTCTTGATGGCTTTTAAGATAGCCTGAATGGGCTTGTGAACAGATTTGGGCATTCTCTTGAGGCGATTCTTTTGCATTGTGCTCATTTCTAAGCACTGGTTCCTGACCGTCAGTAAATCACTAATATTTCTAAGTTTTTCTGGTTTGATTGATGACAATCTTGGCTTCATTGCTTCACCAAAATGTGCGATATCAATTGCATCTAGCTTATCTGTTTTGGCGAGTCGCCCCGCTGACTTTGCAAAGTTTCTTACTTGTAAAGGATTGCAAACAACTATCGGCAGTCCCGCTTTATAAGCAGCACAGACGAATTCTAATTCTAGTCTTCCTGTGGACTCGATTAATACTCTTTGCGGTTTAAGCGGTTGTAGTTGTTTAATGGCGTCTTTAATACCCTCTTTGTTATTGGTAACACTAAAGAACTGGCCATTAGGTCTCACATATATATCGAGTTGTTTACTGCTGGTATCGATACCGACATTGATCTCTTGAGGTTCCATAAGATAAGCTATCTCCGCCTTGCTATTCGGGCTCGAGGCCCACATGACTATTCGAGTTATGCCTAGTGAGTGTCTGTCACGTTCATACTTGTTAACGGTCTTTATGAACCGGCGCAGCAACGAACTGTGACAAACAAGGCCTTCGGTGGCCGCCGAAGGTGGGTCTCAATTTACCCGTTAGCGAAAAGGATTTTCAACATCAGAATTGGACAAGAACAACCATACAAGCGCAAGCAAGTTGCTACGGCCCTTTGGGCCTCCGCGGGACGCCCAACGCTATGCATCTTTTGTGCTGGTCGTTGCACTCCCATTTTTGCACAAAAGCTGCATAGCATTAGCCGCCCCTGTTGCGGGCGTTATACGATCGAAATATGAACGAGAAGCTCCTTAAGATTATCAATGAACGTCAGTTGGTCTCTGCAATGAACAAAACCAAGTGGCGTGAAGTTTGCGAGGACCTTGAAAAGCTTCATTCTTCATATATCTGTGTTCGCTATAAACTAATTACGTCAGATGAGATTTTTGGCTTTAGTCCAGTTTGGTGGGATCAATTATTCGAATATGCTTCAGCAATAGAATGGCTTGATTTCAACCCTATTGTAAGTGAGTATCGAGGTCGTCTCATATCAGATAAAAAAACTGATAGGTCTGCGGAGATACTAAGTATCTTAAAGAGACACAGTATTAAATATTCAAATCAGGAATCATACTTTCGAGTTTGGGGATACTTAAACCCAGGAGCTTGCCCTGAATTCGTATAACAAAGCTATTCACCGGAACAGCAGTCCTTCGTTGCAATTTATGCACTACGCTGCCGCTTCGTTAACATAAATTACAACTACAGCCCGCTGTCCAGTGATAGCGGCGTTATATGCTCGCTGCAATATTTAAGGCTTGTATTAAATTTAGAATGATTACTGAATTTTTAAGGTGATTATTATTGTAAAAATAAGGATGTTACATGATCCATGCTGAGTACTTAAGATTTTTACAAACTCTCAATGAAGGCACTGTTACCGACGATGAGCGTAAATTAGCCAATCTTATTGTTCAAAACCTAGACGATTTGATACCTCTTGGAACCCATCAAGGCCAGCGAATTAGAGCCGTCGTTCAGCTCGCTCAAAATAATTGGAATAATTTGAGCGCAGAGATTCAACCGTTATCAGAAGATCTAGCTGTTGATAACTCACCCATAACTCAGCTTAAAAGTTTATCAGTAGGCCCATTTCGTGGCTTTTCTAGGGAAGAGCATTTCGACCTTAGCAGTAACTTAGTTCTAATTTATGGCCCAAATGGAACAGGTAAATCAAGTTTTTGCGAGGCTCTCGAGTATTCACTTTTGGGAAATGTTGCAGAGGCAGAGAGCAAGCGTTTTAGAGACCAGCAAAGATATTTGAGAAACGCGTATGTAGATAGCTTTAGCGCTCCAAAGCTTCTTGGGCTAAATGCAGAAGGTCAGGAAATTCCTGTTATTTCAGATGACGCTCTTTATCGATTTTGTTTTGTTGAGAAAAATAGAATTGATAACTTTTCAAGGATTGCAGCCCAAGTTCCAGCTAAGCAAACAGAGTTAATATCAACACTTTTTGGTCTGGACTCTTTTACTGAGTTTGTACGAAAATTTACGGCTGAAATAGATCCAAGATATATTGACCTTGTGGGCCAAAAAGCAACATTATTGGCTCAAAAGCGCCAGGCACTTGATGGAGCCAAGCAGCAATTAAAGACTAATAACGCTGAATTAGTAAGAATTAGTACTGATGAGCAAGCCTTAGCTAGCAATTACCGCGAAGGCTCAGACTTTAACCAAGTGGTTCTAGAATTACTTGGGGGTGATGAAAGTGTTGGGCTAATTTCTCAGATAGAGTCTGAATTACAGCAGCCTTTACCTATCAAATCTTCATTGAGTCTGGCTAAATTGGACGATTTAGGCGGTAAGGTCGCTAATCATCTAAATGAAGTTGCATCCATTCGTCAGGAGTTAGCAAGCGCCAGTCAGCAATTATCATACAAAAACCTTTATGATGCTGTTACTCAAGTGCAACAAAGCAGTCCAAATAACTGTCCTGCCTGCAAAACTCCGCTTAACCGAGTCGCAGTAAACCCATTTATTCACTCAAGTGAAGAGTTAAAAAAACTTCAGCATTTGGCCGAGCGGCAACAATTGCTTCAACAATTAGAGCAAACAACAAATCAAGAATTACTTTTATTAACTCAAATAGTAAATACTTGTTGTAGTCGATTTTATAAGAATGTGCTTACGTATTATCAAGTATCGCCCAATCTTCAAGAAAATATTGAATGGTGGAATAGATTACAGCAACCATCTCAGGATGGTTACACTGTATGGCAACACCTACGATCACAAGTTCAGCAACTCGAGGGCGCAGACAAAGAAGTTGCCCAAGCTACTCAATTACGTGCAACGAAACAAACAGAACTAAATCGATTGCGTGAATTTTCACGCAATATTACCGTACTTCAAACCCAAAGACAGACAGCCAGTCAAGCAATTCAAGCTGCTCAGAGAACAATCGCTAACTTCGATGTTGAAAATGCTCAGTTGATTGCAGATGTTCAAGCTGAAATAGCTAGCATTCAAAGAAATCAAACCATTTCGAGAGCTTATACAAAGTTAGTTGCACGCCTTAATTTTTATAAGGATGCACTTCCTGCACAACTTGTAGCTGATTTAGGGGAGAAGGTTGTTCAACTTTACAATTCATTTAATCGTAATGATTTGCCTTCAGAACTTCTAGCGAAAGTTCAGCTCCCCTTGGCTCAAAATCAACGACTAGAGATATCATTTCAAAATAATCCAGACCAGTTCTATGACCCATTACACGTGCTTAGCGAAGGACATATTCGTTGTATTGGACTAGCGATTCTTCTTTCAAAGAACCTTAAAGAAAATTGTCCAGTGCTAATTTTTGATGATCCTGTGAATGCGATTGACGACGATCATAGAGAGTCAATAAGACGTACCCTATTTGAAGATCAGTACTTTTCAGAAAAGCAAATTATATTAACTTGCCATGGCGAAGAGTTCTTCAAGGATATTCATAATCTGCTACCAGCACAATCTGCTGCTCAGTCTCAATCGCTGGCTTTTTTGCCTAAGCTAGATGAATCTCATATACGTGTGGATTTTAACTGTGCGCCTCGAAACTACATCATTGCTGCTAGAGAGCACTTTGACAGAAATGAAGTTAGAGAAGCTCTATCAAAATCACGAAAAGCAATGGAGTCATTGACTAAGGGAAAAGTATGGCGTTATGTAAGCAAATTTGGGGATGGAAACTTGAGTTTAAAGTTACGAAGCCATAACGCTCCAATAGAACTGAGAAATCTGTCTGAACAACTTAAAGCTAAAATTGGGAAGGCTAATTTTTCCGACCCAGATAAGAGTAAAATATTTGATCCTCTTAACTCATTAGTTGGAATGAGCGGTGATTCACGCGAATGGCGATATTTAAATAAAGGCACGCACGAAGAAAATGACCGAGCAGAGTTTGATAGAAATACTGTGTCTACGATTATCCTTGCTCTAGAAAGCCTAGACCAAGCGCTATAGAATCATACTATGACAGAATTAAAATCTGCATATAACAAGGCAATGCAATCTGACTCCGCAAACTGTCACTTGTTTTGCCATAAAACCGGCAAAACAACCGCCAGCTTGCTACGCAGTTGATTGCGGCGTTATAAGTCATGATGAGAAAATGCCCAAAATGTAAAGAGAAAACTGTAAAGGTAAAGATGTTATCTTTCTCAAGTAGAATGTATTGTGAGAAATGCTTTTTCCAGTATGAATATGCAGCCTTATCTAAGAGGGTGATAGCGTTCGGATGGGCGTTTATACCTATTCTTGCTATTTACCTGGGATTGAGGTTTCAAAGTTTACTGGTTTTTGGCTCCTTACTACTAGCGGGTCCGTTTTTAGCTGAGTTTGTTTTTGCAAAATACTGCCCACTAAAGCCAGTTAGTGCTAGGGCGTTACGGAAGAAACATCGTGGCAAAAACTTATAACAAACTGCGGCACAATCGCCCGCAAAAAGCGCGGGCTGGACTCGCTACACTACGTTTCGCTCGCCTGTGCGCAGAGCGTTAAATGTCATATGAATATGATCGGCAAATACACAGTACTAGTAGTCACTATGGTGAGTGTAATGTTGTGCTCGTCACTTTACTTTCGCCCGTCAGGCCTGTTCGATTTGCCGCGCTATTTGGACATCTTCCTAAATATTAAGAGTTATTTTGCTCAAGGACTACTTTCAGGGATGGTGGGTTTGGTTCTTGCTAAGAAGTTAGGGATTTCTAAGTACGCTGTCTTTACTTTAGGTCTCGCTATTTCTGTTGTGCTTTTGGCCTTAAATAGTCTAAGAATTCAATCTATGGATTTTTATCATGCGCAATTTGTAGCATTGCCACTGATTGGTGGTATTGCAGGCGGAATTACAATAGCCGAATATGTGCAACATTTAACAAGTTTAGGCACCCGACGCCTGCGGCGCTGGTGCTAAAAGCGTTAACTTCGAAATACGATGAAATATATATCTGGCGAATCAGTAGAGCTATACGACATTGTCGAAAGCAATGAGGGTGGAACTTGGGTTCAAGCTACAGTCGTTTTTATTGCTGATACAAAGAAAGCAGCTAAAGAATGCCAGTGGCTTTTGGATGAAACACCTGAGTGGGCAGAGGATTCGATTGCTATCCGCTGGAATTACTCTCAAGAACTAGAAGACATCGATGATAGATTATTGTTCACCGATACAGAAAATGACGATGAACTTAGGTTTATCAGAAGACAAAGTTAACAAGTCAAAGCACACGGACCTTCGGCCTGGCGGCCTCGGCCAGTGTTTGAGGCGTTATGCACATGAGAACTGAAGCATTGAATATTGAAAGTATAGAGAATTTATTGTCATGCTATCAGTTGGCGATTTGGGCGCTTCCAAAAGTAACTCGTCATGAAGGATATCCTTATTATCCAGATGAGATCTCTGATTTTATGAATCTTTTAGAGCGCCCGCCTTGGGTAGCATATGAGTATCAGCCAAAGAAAATTAGAAGTATTTTAGATTCGATAGATCGAGCTACATTTGAAGAAGTCAGGTGGGCTTTAACTGCAGCAGCGAGAGCAGAAAGATTTTGTGAGGGTTCCTGGGAGCTAACACTCAGAAATAGGCTTCTAGATCCAGTCCTTAAGCGACTTCAAGACCTGCATCATGCATAACAAAGCCGGGCAGAATACTCCGGGCCTTCGGCCCTCCGTGGGGCAGCTTACCTTGTGCACAAGGCAAGCTGCCCCTGCCGGTGGCGTTATGCGTAAATTATGATTTGTGAGAAATGTAAGAAAAAATTTAACCCAGGCGTTTCCTTGGGTGAATCTCGAACCATGTTTGGTGTCTGCGAAGACTGTGGAACCAAACTAAAATATGAAGAAGTTCCTGAAGGTTTTTTATATGGTGCTGTCATGGCAGTGGCTAGTACGCCTTTCATATTCTTTGCGCTTTTTGAGTGGGTGTTGCTTCTCCAGATGGGGGCCTTTATTGCTTTGTTAAGTTATGGTGTGTATTACATGACTAAGAAATTTGGCGGCGTCACTTATCATTACTCTTTAAAGGAATTCGAGAAGAACAATATCTTTTTAAAATTTTTATCTTTTTTGGTGGGTGTGACAGTCGTACTTTTCTTTAGCATGTTGTTGTTGAAGCTTAGTGTGTAGTATACGCATAACAAGTGCCGGCACAATCGCGCACTTCGTGCGCTGGACTCGCAACAAGTTGCTCGCCTGTGCGGCAGGCGTTATTGTGGCGGTCATTTTTTAGGTAGTTTGAAGTTGCTGCAAGCACTAATCTCTTCCTGAGCACATTTCTCCAGAGAGTTTTCCTGCGAGTTGGCACCGCAGTTCCGTTCAAGTGCCTCCGTTTTAAGCCAACAAGTTCTGAAAGCTAGCAGCAGCATTGTGGAGTGCCAGTCAGTTAGTTAACTGGTGGGGAAAGTATGGTATTTTTCCCAGTAAATTTATTGGGCAGTGGCCAGCCAAAGGTGGCTGGCAAAGAGCAAGTAGGTTGTTCAGAGCGCGCCAGCTATAACTAGGCCAGGCAAGCTCGCCCAGCCGGAGGCTGGGCTGGACAGCCTACGCTCTGCTTCGGCTGCCCTTGCTGGCAACGTTATGCACCTGCGAGCCCAAAGTAATGTTCGATAAAGAAGACTACTATTTTCGAGTTCGGTATAGAAAACTTAATACGCATTGTAAGCTTTCGAACGCTCTTCGTAGTGATTTGAAATTCGAATCTGATGCGGGAAACAGATATGTCTTTGCGCTTTATCCAGAATTCGAAACACTGTCTGAAGAAAACATCGTAGGGGGCGAGAGGGAAGCCCTGGATGAAGGTACGGCCATTATTAGAAAGCCAATCTACGAGGATAAGGGTGGTTACTTCGACATGATTCGTGAAAGAGTCAAAATAGGCAAAAGAGCATATTTGGTGGGTGGCTCGCATAAAGTTGCTGAGCTTGAAATTGTCGAAATCATCAACGAGTTATAAATGCATAACAAAGCCAAGCACGAACGCCAGCAAAGCTGGCTGGACCTACATTCCGCAGCTTCGCTGCTACATTTCGGCCCGTGTTGGCGGCGTTAGCACTCAGTATGGAGCAAGGATGAATATCGCAATTGTATTAAACACCATCGCATTGATAGCATCTCTATTATGGCTTGCTTTCGAGCCAGGGTTTGAGCCATTTATTGTTGCGATTACAGCTATTTTGACGCTGATAGGGCTTTCGATTAAGTCATCTAAATCTAATAAAAAAGAAATTGTAGTTGAAAGTGACTATCAAAAAAGCGTAGACGCTGAATCTAATGTCAAAAAGCCTACTGAAGTTGAGTTAGTCGCCTCTAGATTTAGAGAATCACTAGAGCTAATGAATGAAGGAAACTTGTATTCTCCGTTCACGATTGCAAAGCTTGCTCAATTAATGAAGCTACATAAAATCGGTGAGCTTGAGAGGGTGTTCAATGCGGAAGAGGAGCCTTCATTTGAGTTTATTACCCATTTCTGTAATACGTTTGGAATAAGTAAGAACTGGTTAATTCACGGCCAAGGAACACCCTATAGCAATCCAGAACAAACAAACTTTGACCCTCTCGAATATTATTCGGAGATAGAGAAAGAAAATCCAAATAGAATCTATTTCATCATGAATAACTCCGAAGTCGGGGAGGTTTTTATCCTGCTAGAACTATCGGATTTTAAATACAAGATATTACAAAGAACTTGGCATGTTAGTAGTCATGTTGGCGGTGGTGGGCGCCGCCAGATATATGGCCTTTATAAATTAATAAGAAAGCTTAAGAAAAATGATCACAGCTTAAAATGTGGTGGCCGTATACTAGAGCCAGAGGTATTTGAAAAACTACTCTCTGGCAGGGTTTTTCCTGAATCTGTACTGTCAAGACCCTCATTTGAAAACCCTTGGTGGGATGACTTTACTGATGTCTATGGAAAGTACCCGATTTCTTCAAACTACGAGGAATGGTATGGAAAAGGGTTCTCATATGCACAATCAGTGGTGAGAGAAAAGCTAGAGGCTGAAAGTGCTAACAAGTCAATTCAGCAGATCGCTAACGCGGCAGCTGATTGAGGCGTTAGCTGTACGAGAGTGTCATGCGAAGAAAGCAATTTCTTACAGAATTCCTAGGTGCTCTCGGCGCCAAAGAAATTCAATGGCAGAAGGAGACGGATACAAGTATCTCTGGAGTAGTTATTTACGAAATTGATGACCCAGAAGAGGTTCAAGAGTTCATCTGGTACGTACAAGAGTCAGAAGTACCGCCTGAAAATGTTAGAAAGCTAGTTGAGCTTCTGAATGAGAAGAACCTGTTGAGTATTGATAAAATTAGTATTTCTAGGAAAGAACTAAGAAGTTTATATAGTAAAAAGCAGGGGCGAATTGTATCGGAGGATGAGTTCATATCTATTTTAGAAGCTCTGGTTTCAATTGAGGTTCCAATGGTAGATGAAGGAAGAGAAACAGATGTTTACTTCATCCATGAGTAACACAGCTAACAAGTGGCGGCACAATCGCCACACTTCGTGTGGCTGGATAAAGCACTGCGCGCTTTGCCTGTGCGCCAGGCGTTATGAATAAAACTATGTCTAATCTCAAAGACCGCCGATGGCGTCGAAAAGGCCTCGATAGAAAAATCGAGACTCCTTCATGGGGGGAGCTTGCTTTTGGGAAAAAGCTTTTCAATTTGCGGCATATGTTACTAGCTGTATTTACTAGTGGCTTCATATCTTTTGCAATGCTATATCAGCTTATAACCTATGGGCATTGGGAGGCCAAAGGAGCTAAAGTAGATGGTGCCGTGGGCTATGGTGTTGCCTTTTTCCTTCTAGTAATTTTCATAGCCCTACTTATTGCAACTATTAAAGACTGGCGGAGAGGCTAATGCATAACAAAAAGCAGCACGATTGCCCACAAAATATGTGGGCTGGACGGCCTACGCTTTGCTTCGGCCGCCCGTGTGCTAGGCGTTATGAGTCAATCACGTAGTCTTAGACAATGAAAAGTTACCTTGTAAAATGGATTTTTGCTTCGCTCGTTGTTCCAACATTAGTTGCATTGTTTGAGCCCCTAATCAGAGCAAATGAACTACAGCAGCTTGTTTTGTTATTTTGGCCAAGCTCCTTGGTATTAATGTCTCTCGGTGCTAACCCTGAGCCAATCTCCGATGTAGTTTATGCTTGGGTTATCGCACTATCGTTAAATATACTTTTCTATGTCATTATCGGGCTAGCCATCAAGGCAGTAGTCAATATTAAAAAGTGCACAGATGCAGAAAACTCATAACAAAGCCAAGCACGCTCGCCAGCAAAGCTGGCTGGACCTACATTCCGCAGCCTCGCTACTGCATTTTGGCCCGTGTTGGCGGCGTTAAATGTCATATGAATATGATCGGTAAATACACAGTACTAGTGGTCACTATGGTGAGTGTAATGTTGTGCTCGTCACTTTACTTTCGCCCGCCAGGCCTGTTCGATTTGCCGCGCTATTTGGACATCTTCCTAAATATTAAGAGTTATTTTGCTCAAGGACTACTTTCAGGGATGGTGGGTTTGGTTCTTGCTAAGAAGTTAGGGATTTCTAAGTACGCTGTCTTTACTTTAGGTCTCGCTATTTCTGTTGTGCTTTTGGCCTTAAATAGTCTAAGAATTCAATCTATGGATTTTTATCATGCGCAATTTGTAGCATTGCCACTGATTGGTGGTATTGCAGGCGGAATTACAATAGCCGAATATGTGCAACATTTAACAAGTTTAGGCACCCGACGCCTGCGGCGCTGGTGCTAAAAGCGTTATTGTGGCGGTCAATTTTTAGATAGTTTGTAGTTGCTGCAAGTAACAATCTCTACCTGAACACTCTCCTCCAGAGAGTTTACCTGCAAGCTGGCACCGTAGTTTCGTTCAAGTGCCTTCGTTTTAAGCCAGTAAACCCTGCAAGTCAGTTGCACCATTGTGGAGCGCCAATCAGCTAGTTAACTGGTGGGGAAAGTATGGTATTTTTCCCTGTAAATTTATCGGGCAGTGGCCAGCCAAAGTTGGCTGGCAAAGAGCAAGTAGGTCGTTCAGTGCGCGCCAGCTATAACCAGGCCAGGCAAGATCGCCCAGCCGGTGGCTGGGCTGGACAGCCTACGCTCCGCTTCGGCTGCCCTTGCTGGCAACGTTATAAGTAAGAGTATGGGCAAGAAATTACCTCCAGAAGAACTAGAGCTCTACAAAGCCATAGATGAAATTTTATGGCGTGACTGGGACCCTATTGGTGTAAATGAGATGCCAGAAGCTCGCGACGAGTATCAGAGTTATCTGCCACATATTTTTCGTCTTGCGGTCGAGGGCAAAGATGCCAAGCATATATCCTCGTCACTAGTAGCAACAATAGAGGGCAATATTGGTTTGGGTGCTAGCAAAGAGCATTGCCATAGAGTTGCAAGCAAAATTGTCAGTGCTAAAAATGAAATCATTGGGTAGTGTCACTTATAACAAGGCCAAGCCGCAACGCGTACTACGTGCGCTGGACAGCTTTTTCGCGGCTTCGCCGCTCCAAACCTGCCGCTGTTGGTAGCGTTAGCACACACTCGGGTCCTGTAATTTTCAAGGGAATAGAAATTTTAGGAAGAACGCATGATTAAGATTAAGCCCTTTCTGGTCGCTGTCATTAGCACGCTGTTATTGATTTTAATTTATATTGTTTCTGCATATTCCGCCGAATCAAAGGTGAAGGATATCGGTAGAAATATGGGGCTTGTGCCGTTGGCGTTGGAAAGAGTGGAAATGTCAGTATCGCGTGGTTTTTGAGCGAAGATAAAGGCGAGGTCTTCGTATGCCATTGGGTACCAACACAGCCCAAGCCCCTCTGTGTTAAAAACAACATTGCACATGTTTGCGAAAAATCAGGCGAAAAGTGCTAACAAGGCCAAGCAGTTCGCTACGGGACTTCGCCCCTCCGCGGGGCAGCCAACGCTGCGTACATACTGTGCTGGTCGCTGCGCTTCCTTTTTAGCACAATATGTACGCAACGTCGGCTGCCCCTGTTGGCGGCGTTAGATGAATACAATGAACGAAATACGAATCAATAATTTTCAAGAACTTCATGAAGCCTTAGAGCGATATCGAAAAGATAATCGATGGATGTTTCGTGGGCATGGCAATGCAGACTGGAAGCTTCTTCCAAAAGCCGGACGTGCGCCCTTTGATAAAACTGACGATGAAAGAATGTTTCGTGCATGGCAAAGAAGATCTGTAGAATTCTTATCGCCACGCCCAGGCAATGAATGGGAATGGCTTGCTATCGCTCAACATCATGGTCTAGCAACGCGGTTGCTGGATTGGACATATCAACCCTTAGTTGCTGCATTTTTCGCAACAACGAGTCAAGACAATTGCGATGCTCACATTTATTGTTTTAAAGCTGACCAAATCTATGAAAAGACTGATGGCTCACCATTTGAAGCTGATACTTTAGCTAAATATAAGCCACATACCGTAGCTTCAAGAATAGTTCGCCAAGGCGGCTTATTTACACTTCACCCTGATCCTGCGACGCCACTAGATAAATCAAAAAGCAAAAAAGACACTCTTGAATTGATTGTCATAGATCAGGAGTATCGCAAGCTATTACCATTTGAACTATCTCACTACGGAATAAATCACTCGTCCATTTTTCCTGACCTTGATGGACTGTCAAATCATATCAATTGGTTTACATCGAATAATGAATATTGGATTACAAAGGAGCCGGGCAGTGATGGCATCTAACAAGTGACTATGGTCCTTTGTCAAGTATTTAAGCCATTTTCTCATCCCAGTAAGTGTTGTTTTTTACCATCGTATTTAGAATGGTAAGTTGCTTCCTCATACATGCGATAAGGGCTACTTTCTTTGGTTTACCAGCAGCGACCAGGCGCTCATACATTGGCTTTAATTTAGGGTGGCATTGTATTGCCGACATCATAGAAACAAACAAAACCGTGCGTACACGATGTCGCCCACCTCGAATATAGCGCTTACCCTGGAAGCTGCCGCTATCACGATTCATCGGGGCGATACCCACAAGTGCCGCAATCTCTTTGCGGTTCAACTTGCCCAGCTCAGGAAGTTCGCTCATTAGCGTGTAAGCCAGTACATTGCCAACTCCTTTAGCACTTAATAAGAGATCGCGTTTTTGTCGCCACTCGGCAACACTGTTAACAAGTTTATCAAGTTGCTTATCGACCCCTTCAAGCTCTTTCTTGATGGCTTTTAAGATAGCCTGAATGGGCTTGTGAACAGATTTGGGCATTCTCTTGAGGCGATTCTTTTGCATTGTGCTCATTTCTAAGCACTGGTTCCTGACCGTCAGTAAATCACTAATATTTCTAAGTTTTTCTGGTTTGATTGATGACAATCTTGGCTTCATTGCTTCACCAAAATGTGCGATATCAATTGCATCTAGCTTATCTGTTTTGGCGAGTCGCCCCGCTGACTTTGCAAAGTTTCTTACTTGTAAAGGATTGCAAACAACTATCGGCAGTCCCGCTTTATAAGCAGCACAGACGAATTCTAATTCTAGTCTTCCTGTGGACTCGATTAATACTCTTTGCGGTTTAAGCGGTTGTAGTTGTTTAATGGCGTCTTTAATACCCTCTTTGTTATTGGTAACACTAAAGAACTGGCCATTAGGTCTCACATATATATCGAGTTGTTTACTGCTGGTATCGATACCGACATTGATCTCTTGAGGTTCCATAAGATAAGCTATCTCCGCCTTGCTATTCGGGCTCGAGGCCCACATGACTATTCGAGTTATGCCTAGTGAGTGTCTGTCACGTTCATACTTGTTAACGGTCTTTATGAACCGGCGCAGCAACGAACTGTGACAAACAAGGCCTTCGGTGGCCGCCGAAGGTGGGTCTCAATTTACCCGTTAGCGAAAAGGATTTTCAACATCAGAATTGGACAAGAACAACCATACAAGCGGCAGCAACATCGCCCACTTTGTGGGCTGGACCTCCGCACTGCGTGCTCCGGCCGTTGTGTCGGGCGTTAAGTTCCGGATATGAAAAAGCAATTAATTACATTTCTGGCAATGCTTTGTTGTTCGTTGTCCGCAAGTGGAGTAGAAAAATTGGATTGGCCATTTGATCAAGCAAAGAATGTTGCCGCGATAACGACCAAGCAGGTCGTTAAGGATTCACTTCCAGTATTAATGGTAGTGCACTACGCGGATGATGATTCATGGGCGTTTACATGCGGTACCACTAATAAATCAGAAGACTTAATGATTGTGGGTATGGGCGAGATCACATCGCTTGATCCTACTTTGTATTCAATCGCAGATTTACCTCCTGGCTGGAGCGCCACAAGAACGTCAATGAAGTCTCAGTGGGTTCGTACTAGAGAGGAGTGAACTTAACAAGCGCAAGCAGTTTGCTGCGGCCCTTCGGGCCTCCGCGGGACGCCCAACGCTATGCACATTTTGTGCGGGTCGCTGTGCTCCCAGTATCGCACAAAATGTGTATAGCATTGGTCGCCCCTGTTGCGGGCGTTAGTTGCTCAAGGAGATTACAACCATCATCTTATCAGACAACGAAAAGTGGCTATTGGTTGAATTGACTGATTTCGGTAAAACTCTACCAGAATTAATATCAGAGATTCATTCTGATGCTACGGAAGGTAGCCTCATTGAAAAATATGAGCTGGCAATTGGCCTTGTAAAATCATTGGTGTCAAAGGGCCTGATTTCACTCTGTCAGAATACTCTGTTGAGTCTGTAAAGACATTAACCAATGATGATTTGGAAAGCTTCATTAATGATCCATGGAACTGGAGTAGCTCATTTTCAAGAGACAATAAATGGCAGTATGAGCTGGCTCCAACTAACCGAGGGGAGGCCGTGCTAGATGAGATTTTCGGAGTCCAAAAAAGCAACTAACGAGGTGCTGCAGCTGACGGCTTACTTTATACGCGTTTTGCGCGGTCGCTACGCTCCCATTTTCGCGCAAAACGCGTATAAAGTAAGCCGCCGCTGAGCACGGCGTTAATGGGCGCGGGTACAATCGAAAACAATGAATAACAAACTAAATATAAATACGTTGGTAATGCTTCTTGTGAGCTTGGCATTCAATTATTTTACTGCCAGCCTAATTGCAACTAACGAAGGACCTTCAGCATATGATATAGGATTTGTTTTTGGCCGTGCCATAACCAATGTTCTAATTGCTTTTGCAATAGTAGGTATACCTCTTGCCATTTTTCGCCGCGGGAAAAAGAAATTTACTAGAGGGGCTTACATAGTCTGGTGGGTTATCTTTGTTTTGCTAAGTTTAATGGCTTTGTTTGGTAATATGTTGCCGCCGGAGGGTTAAGCCATTAACAAGTTACTCAAGTTCACTCCGGGCCTTCGGCCCTCCGCGGGACAGCTTACCTTGTGCACGTTTTGCACAGGTCGCTGCGCTCCCATTGTCGCGCAAAGTGTGTACAAGGTAAGCTGCCCCTGCCGGCGGCGTTAGCTGCTCCGAATCATTTACACTCAATATCAAGGGACGATGATGAAAGATATAACCAGAATTAATCATGTAGGATTGAGGGTTAGAGATTTGGATGTCTCTCGTGAATTCTATGGCAAGCTAGGTTTTGAGTTTATAGTCGGCCCAGTTGGCCCTGAGCCAGTAGCTATAGTTGAGCATCCATCAGGAGTTAACATCAACTTGATCCTTAATGCTTCAAAGGATGCACCAAGGAAAAATGTGCTAATGGAAGGTGATATGAAATATCCAGGCTATACGCACATCGCTTTAGAAATAACAGACTATGATTCAGCCAAAAGTAACGTCGAAGCTCTGGGTTTTCCTATAACAGGGGAAGCCGAATACAACGGTGCTCAGTTTTTCTTTATAAGAGATCCAGATGGCAATGTTATAGAGTTCCATCAACCAGCACGCAGCTAACAAAGCATTCAAGGTGACGCCTACGGCGGACCTGAATGCGGCGTTAAGTGAAAACGTAGTTCCAGAGTATGAGCAAAGAATTCCCCAAAATTGAAAAGTACATAATAGCTAGTGATGTCGGTAGTGATAGGGATGGCATCGGTGTTGAGGTATACACCGGAAAGGATATGGTGTTGGAGGTTTTTCGTGATGACTCCAAAAAAACTAGAGAAGTTACTCTTTACAAAAAGGATCTTGATTTAGAGCTAGTAGAGCAAACTATTGCTCTATTTAAAAAGGAAATTCCATGGGATTTTCAAGATTAGCCTTAATCTCACATAACAAGGCGGTGTTGTCGCCTCGGCTGGGACTGCCATTCCGCTGGCGCTCCATGTCAGCCCCAAACCACGGCTTATGAATTCATGAGAAATACTAAATCAATACTACTTCTAGTTCTCTTGGGGCTGACCGCTTGTAGTAATAAGCCGTCCGGCGGGTTCATGCGAGGAGGTGTGCCTATGGTTGTCGGTATGTTTGAAAGTTACTATGGCAATCATGTTCAAGTTGTCGATTATATGTACAAACCACCCAGAGGCAATGCTTTAGTATTAATTCCATCAAAAGATCATGTTAATTTATAGACACGGCCTCCAGCTAACGTATTGAGTTTACTGTTATTCTCCGACTCAGCAATTAGAAATGGCAGGGTTCACTCCGAGATGGAAGGGTGTATTGGTAAGACTACCTATGTGTCTGGGCTAGTCGGCATTTTTTCTGGGTTACCTGTAATTGAAGAGATTCGTGAAGTGGCGTGCTAAATTCATACCAAACGCAAGCAGGATGCTCCGCCCCTTCGGGCCTCCGCGGGACGCCCAACGCAGTGCACATTTTGTGCGGATCGCTGCGCTCCCAGTTTCGCACAAAATGTGTACAGCATTGGCAGCCCCTGTTTCGGGCGTTATGTTTTTATTGATTCTTAGCTTCAATTTTAAATTTGTGATGGCTAAAGGGATTTAGTGTGAAAGAAGATATAGCCGAGTTAAAAAGTGAATTTAAGGCTAAGTTATTGTTCTGGAATAACATCAAAAGTAAAAAACTTAAAGTAGCCTTAATAGTTCTGTTTGTTGGCCTCGTAGGTTTGAAAGTTTTTACAAGCGTTTTGACGTTCGACTGGCTAGTAAGTTTTTTCAATTGATAAAACAGTGTAGTAAAACATAACAAAGCACTCAAGAACGGACAAAAAACAGTTGGCTGTTGTTCACTACGTTCACTATTTTAGCCAACAATGTTTTGCCGCTTAGTGCGGCGTTATGCAGCAAAGGAGAAGTGTAGATGATTGTTGATGCTTGGGCACAGCACCCAACATTACGGCACTCGCAAGATCCAGTCTTCGAGTCGCTACGCAGGTGGACGAAGATGCCTATGCCGACAACAGAAATCCCGATAGAGATGACTCTCGGAATGATGGATCAAGGTGGTGTGGATCGCAGTCTGATATCGGCTTGGGTTGCTCCCCGAAATGTCATGATCTCCAATGATGAAGTCGCAGGTTTCATGGCTAAGGCACCTGACAGGTTGGTTGGCGTGGGGTCAGTGGACATCTCGAAGCCGATGGAGGCTGTTCGAGAGATCCGACGTTGCGTAAACGAACTAGGTTTCAAAGCGATTCGGGTTTTGCCCTGGATTTGGGAGGTGCCGCCGATCGATCGCCGGTTTTATCCCGTGTACACAGCATGCTGTGATCTTGGTGTTCCGTTCTGCACCCAGATTGGTCACACCGGGCCGCTCATGCCGTCGGAGGTTGGTCGACCTATCTACCTAGATCAGGTGGCCCTGGATTTTCCTGAGCTAAAAATCGTCGGTGGTCACATTGGCTACCCTTGGACAGATGAGGCTATTGCGGTTGCTACAAAGCACGAAAACGTATACATCGACACGTCAGCGTACACCGCTAAGAAATACCCACAGCCTCTAGTCGAGTTTATGCGAGGACATGGCCGCAACAAAGTTCTCTTCGGCACAAATTACCCAATGATCATGCCCGCCAAAGCGCTCGAGAATCTTCCAGAGCTGGCGTTGGGAGAAGATGTGGAGGAGCTTTTCTTGAGTGGTAACGCATGCCGAGTATTCAATTTATAGTCAGAGCGGTGTGGCCTAACAGGCACTGCCTGGGACAAACCTACGCTGCGCTTCGGTTTGCCCCAGAGCGCGGCGTAAGGTGTAAGACTTACCCACGTTTAGTAGACACCCTGTATAGTTAGGTTTAGGCCTAACACGAAATTTAACATGGGTTTGGTTATTCACGCGGGTTCAAATGTAAAGCTCTTCTGTTGCAGCTCAACCATTTTTTCAAATGGCGCTAACAATTTTAAAAAATTGTTATTCCCCTCTAGCAATTGCATTGCCATGGCGATACTTTCAATTGTAGATAGCCCGTCTGCTACAGAAGTTTTACGGATTTCATAATTTGATTTTAGGCCCCCACCAAGATTGATCCGTGGAAGACGTTGCAATTGAGGATTGAGGTGGAGAATTTTTTTGGATTTCTTCCAGGTTGCATCTAGCACGATCAGCTGCTTAACAGGTGCTTGTTTACTTGAAGTTTTATTAGATTGGTGATTATTAGAGTTCAGCTCGCCACTGTCAGGTAACCATTCCAGGGATGGGTAGAGTAGGGCGGAGGGCGTGCAAAGCAAAGTATTTAGCTGATGGGTCGATAGGCTCTCGGCTATCATCATTTCGCTGTTACTCAGGCATAGGTGTGCCATACGTCCTGTATTGAATGGGTGCTTCTCCTCCTGCGGGTGCTGTATGATCACCACTTTTATGGTGCTTGTTAGGCTAACCAATGCGCTGCAATAGCAAACATTGGGTGGGCGCAGGCAAGTATTGCAGGTTTCTCTGGGCATTTTTCGACTACTGAGTACAGGCAGGTTTATGGGAGTTACGCAGCCTTCTTATAAGGTTCAATGGTTGGCAGATATTGAGATTCCGCTAGCGAACAAATTCTATCGCATGCATGGATTTCGTGGCAAAGCCAAGCGACATGAAGATTGTGCAGTCGTGCGTAACGAGCGAGGTGAGGTGATTGGCTGTGGCTACCTGCGTAGATATGAATCTTTTAAATTACTTGCAGGGGTTGCGGTGGCCCCTGAGTACCAGGGGCGGGGAGTCGCGCGTTTATTGCTAGCACTCCTGGCTAAGAGGTTTGACAGGAATACCTATACCTTTCCCTATATCCACTTAGAGTCTTTTTATTTGTCGCTGGGCTTTGAGGTAGTGGAGGCCGAATTGCTGCCAACCCCTGTAGCTGAACTGTATAGTAGCTACCTGAATCAAGGGCGCTCCATATCAGCAATGGGTTATCGATAGCTGTTTTTTTGGTTTATATTTCTCTAAATGATTGAGTGCAGAGTATATATACCCTTTTGTGCGATTTAATTGAAATTTTATAACTTTCCTCACAATCAGATAATAAACTGGGTATCATCATTAAGATGCTGCCCAGACCGTCCAGAAGGCGTTGGTTTCTCAGTTAGGTAATCTGTACGCTGTGCTCCGTTTGGTACAATTAATTTTTAAGTAGGGTAGTTGCAGTTTACACTGATTGAGTGTTGACGTTTGTGGTTACTTAATCCGTACAGGGACTGGATATTGTCCGGTGGCTGTCATCGTTATTCTCCAGCAGAGTCTAGACAGCGGTGTTGATGACCTCCCAGTCGATAGTTACAGAGCTGATCATTGCTGAAGTCACTATTACTGAAGTCACTTAGAGGGCTGCAGGGCTTGCACTTTCTTTTAGGCTGCTCCTGTCGCCCGTGATGTGGATGGCACTTGTGGGGTGGGTGCTGACAGTGAGATCCAGAGGCTTCACTGGAAAAATAGATGTTATCGATCTCAATATTAGTGATATCTCCTTCTACACCTAATATTTCAAATAACTGAATCACGTTGGACATATCCACTTCATCGCTGAAGTCGCTGACTGGGATGGATATTTGATGCCATTGGCCGTCACGGACAAATTCATAGGGATCAGGGTTTTTGTTAAATTCGATCCACTTTTGTTCAACATTATTGATGCTGCCACTCTTCATGCCGACTTTAAAAGGGGTGTCACTGCTGGTTTTAAGGAAAAAATTTAGTGTGGCTCTATCGTTATCGTAAGCGGATAGGTCGTGGTAGCTGTTGGCGGTAAATGCCATGCCAAACCAGCCGGCTCCAGAGGATTGGTAGGAGAGGGACTTTTCGCCTTCGAATGGTGATTGAGAGACTTCCAGCAGGGTGTTTTCCCACACGAATAAATTGCCATCGCTACCCAGCTTAAAAGTCGAATCGGCTTCGAGCGTTTCACTGTATACGGAAAAAATGCCAGCGGGGATAGTCTTTGCCTCTCCCTCACTGAAGTAAATTTCATCAATGGCCAAGGTGAACCCCTCTGCAGGTGCGTCACCACGAACCATTATGGTCTGGCTAATGGTGTGGAAGTCCACAGCATATTTGCTTAGCGGAATGCTGACCAAGTGCCATTGTCCATCTCGTTTTAACCCATAGTCTTCACCGCCATCGATTAAATCAACCCAACTATCGCTACCACTGCCAGTGCTGGCGATACCAATCCCAATCGTTTCAGTGCTGCTGGTCTTGATACGTAAGTTTAAGTGACCATTTTGATAGTGCATCATATTTAGGTCGTAGTGCATCCAAAAACCCATGCCAAACCAATCGCCAGCGTCAATATTAAATTCCAAGGCCTCATTGTCATCAACACTTGCGGTGGATTCCATATTGTTCCAGATATAGAGTTCGGTATCGGTGCCAAGCTGCAAAGACTCAGAAATCTCTTCACCGTCACCGTATATGCCTAGGTTGCCTAATTTTGCCTTGTCTTCGGCCAGGGTGATTTCTGTGTTGTAGTTATTATCGTCGTTATCATAGATACGGATATAATCCACATACATTTTGGCGGGCATCGGTGCAGTGATTTCTTCATTGCTAAAAATCTGTGGGAAAATACCGCCCACAGCGAGGTTGAGTATCAGGAAGTGCTCTTGACGAAACTCATCAAACGCCGGGTCTTCACTGTTAATGTTGATAATTTCGTTGGCTTCATCGTCCACCCACATCGTAATATGGTCGGGTGTCCAAGTCATACCAAAAATATGGTAACCCTCGGTTAAATCCCTACTGTAGCCAAAATCTTTGATGAGGTTTTTACTTTGACCGTAATCCGCTTGTCCTGTGTATTCATCGGACTCATGATGCCAGTGGAAGGCACTGGAAATCGCTGAATTGACACTGCTGCTTTCGAGCGCCTCGGCCATGCCGGCTTCGAGAATATCCAGTTCACCGCATGCGGGCCAGCCGACCTGCCCATAGTTATTACCGAGCTGCCAAAAAGCCGGCCAGAGACCGGCGTTGAGATCAGGTAGTTTGATGCGGGCCTCAATCGTACCGTATCGATAAGAGAGTCGACCAATCGTTTTCAGGCGGGCAGATGTAAAACTGCCATCAGTATTGCGTTGTGCCTGAATAACCAGATTACCCTCTTCGATATAGGCGTTATTACTATTGCCTGTGTAGTCTTGTAGTTCGTTATTGCCCCAGCCCCAACTGCCTACATCGTAAGTCCAGACGGATTTATTAATACTGTTTCCTTCAAAATTATCTTCCCAGATTAAAGTTTTTGCGTTGATTAATGGAGAAGCGCAGCTTCCCAGGATAGTCATAACCATCACTGATTGTTTTATTCGCATAGCTTTTTATTCTTTTTTGGCTATCAAAGGGGTATCGTTGATCTTTTTATCGACGAATAAAGCCTAACAAATAGCGGGTTATTCTTGGGTGAGTGCTTTCCCCCTTTATCGCGTGCTCAGTCCTGCTTATCGCACGAGGTTAGTACCATGCATTTTTCTTTGTCCTGTAGCTATATTTTCCGCACTTTTAAAACCTATGAGGATGTTTATGTGTTGGGCGTGCCGGACTAGAAGAGTTACATCTTTTTTGTGGGTAGTTATGTCTTGATTAAAAGGGAGGTAGTTTTTTGAATCTACAGAGGCTGTAGTACCGCTTCAGTAATTTTTTAGGCTGGCACGGTAATGTTATTTTCATTTGCTGCTTGTAGGTCTATGGATGGCTATACGCCATTGCTTGGTGCAGCGGATGGCGGTCTTGTTAGTGGAGGTTGCGTTCAGTTGGCATAATATAAGGTGATGTGCGGGTTGCTCCTGGCGAGTGAGTACCTTGAGAAATGATACGCGGGTAGAAAAATGGCTGATCATGGCGAGATATTAAGTTTGGCACAGCAGCTTGGTGAGGAATTGATAAAGCGCTGTTGGCTTGTAACCTCTGCGGAGTCCTGCACTGGTGGTGCGATTGCCGCGGCGATCACTTCTATTCCCAATGCGTCCAATTGGTTTGATGGTTCAGTCGTTAGTTATGCCAATCGCATCAAGCACGGTGTGTTAGGGGTGGATGCGAAGGACCTAAAACAGTTTGGTGCGGTCAGCGAACCAGTTGCCCGGCAAATGGCTTGTGGAGTGCTGGCTATGATGGATGCCAACCTGTCCGTGGCGGTAAGCGGTATTGCTGGTCCCAGTGGTGGTACCGAAGAGAAACCAGTCGGTACTGTGTGGATTGCCTGGGCTCATGCGGAAGGGCAGGAACCGGTTCAGATTGATGCTCGGTGTTTCCACTTTAAAGGGGATCGGGCCACAGTTCAGGCACAAACGGTGCTGGAGGCTCTCAAAGGGATGCTGAAGATCTTGGAGGAACACCCTGTTTAAAGGTGATCTACCTGGTCAGTTTACTGGTGTGATAGCGGGGTTGTGCAGAATTGAGAGCGGTGTAACCGTGTTGGGAAGATTGGTACTGATTGCGCTGGAATTACTGGTTGCCTATACAGTAATCCTTCGATAAGCTTGCCCCACTCAACACAGCTCAGATATACGGGAACGGTCATGGATTCCAATAAAGACAAGGCATTGAAAGCGGCGCTGTCGCAGATCGAACGCCAGTTTGGCAAGGGCACAGTGATGCGTATGGGGGATAAGGAGCGCGAGCGTATCCCCGCAATCTCCACTGGCTCTCTCGGCCTGGATGTGGCGCTGGGGATAGGCGGCCTGCCCCGCGGCCGTATCGTTGAGATCTATGGCCCGGAATCCTCTGGTAAAACCACTCTGACCCTGCAAGTGATCGCCGAGGCCCAGCGCAAAGGCGGTACCTGTGCTTTCGTGGATGCAGAACACGCCCTAGATCCCATTTATGCCGAGAAGCTCGGTGTAAATGTTGATGAGTTGATCGTCTCCCAGCCAGATACCGGCGAGCAGGCCTTGGAAGTGGCAGATATGCTGGTGCGTTCCGGTGCTGTGGATGTATTGGTTGTGGACTCCGTTGCAGCCTTGACACCGCGCGCTGAAATTGAAGGAGAGATGGGAGATTCCCACGTAGGTTTGCAGGCTCGTCTGATGTCCCAGGCACTGCGTAAGTTGACCGGCAATATCAAGAACACCAATACCTTAGCGATCTTTATCAACCAGATTCGTATGAAGATCGGTGTAATGTTCGGCTCCCCGGAAACCACTACCGGTGGTAATGCTCTTAAGTTCTACTCCTCCGTGCGTTTGGATATCCGTCGCATCGGCTCGGTAAAAGATGGCGATGAAGTAGTGGGTAACGAGACCCGCGTGAAAGTGGTGAAGAACAAGGTGGCTCCGCCCTTTAAACAGACTGAATTTCAGATCATGTACGGCGAAGGCATCAATATGATTGGTGAGGTTGTCGACTACGGTGTGAAGCTGGGCTTGGTTGATAAGGCGGGCGCTTGGTATAGCTACAAGGGTGATAAGATTGGTCAGGGTAAGGCCAATGCTACCAAGTTCCTGCGTGATAACCCCGATATCCGCAATGAAATTGAGGCTCAGCTGCGCGCACAGCTGTTAGGCGATCTGGTTCCGGCCAGCCCTGAAGAGGCTGCCGAACTGCCCCAAGAGTAAGTGTCTTTTTCCTCTAAGGCGGCTTTCACCGCCGACCCCGCTCAAGCGCTTTTCGGCGCGGCGCTTGAGCTGCTTACCCGCCGCGAGCACTCCCGTTTGGAATTGAGGCGGAAGCTGGTGGGTAAGTTCCCCGATGCCGACTTCGATGCGCTATTCGCGCGCTTGCAAGAGCTCAACTACCAGTCTGATCAGCGCTTTGCCGAAGTTTTTGCCCGTTCTCGTGTTCAGCGTGGTCAGGGGCCCTTGCGTATCCGCCTGGAATTACAACAGCGCGGCATTTCCGCAGAGCTTTTATCCCAGGTCTTAGAGCAGTTAGAGGTGGACTGGTTTTCCCTGGCCCATGAGCAGCTACAGCGCAAATATCGCTCGTCAATTGATTTGGCGTTGCCGCGGGAACAGCAACTGAAGGAGCGCGCACGTCGCCAACGCTACCTGTCTTACCGCGGTTTCTCTTCAGATGCTATTAGCTGGGCGCTGGACGAAGAGTAATCACGCTTATACTCTCATGCTTGCTTGAGGCGCAAAGGTAATGCTTTCCCTCAGGCTTAGGGTAATGAGAGAAAGAATAATAAGCGCGAGAGACTTTATGATCCTGTCTATTGATCAGGGCACTACAGGCACCACGGCTTTCGTTTTTGATAGTAGCGGTACCCTGGTGGGGCGCAGTTACTCAGAGATCCCCAATTATTATCCAGAGCCTGGATGGGTCGAGCAGGATGCTGAGGAAATCTGGCAAGTCACCCAACGTGTCTGCACGGCTGCCCTGCAGCGTGCTGATGTTTATGCATCCGAAATCAAATCGGTTGGTATCACTAACCAAAGAGAGACAACGATCCTGTGGGATCGCCACACAGGCGAGCCAGTGCATAGGGCAATTGTCTGGCAGTGTCGGCGCTCAGCAAATATTTGTGCGCAGTTTGCCACAGAAGGAAAGTTCGAATGGCTGCGCGCACGCAGCGGACTACTATTGGACGCGTACTTTTCTGCCAGTAAGCTGCTGTGGCTATTTCGAGAGCAGCCGGATCTACAGGCCCGTGCTCGCAAGGGGGAGCTGTGTTTTGGCACGGTAGACAGCTGGTTGATCTGGAAGATGAGCGGTGCCCGCGCGCACATGACTGATCATACTAACGCCAGTCGCACCCTACTTTATAACTTGGAGGAGAAAAGCTGGGATCCAGAGTTGCTGGCTCTTTTTGAGTGCCCTGAGTCGATTCTGCCAGAAATCAGGTCGTCTGCCGGATATTTTGTCGATACGGATCCAGCAGCTTTTGCTGGCGTCAGTGCACCTATTTGTGGGGTGGCTGGAGATCAGCAGGCGGCGCTGTTTGGGCAAGGCTGTACGAACCCAGGAGATCTCAAAAATACCTATGGCACTGGCTGCTTTATGCTGGCCTATGCCGGCGAAAAACACCCTGAACCGCCTCGCGGCCTGCTGGCCACAATCGCTTGTGACCCCCATGGATTACCAGGCTATGCGGTTGAGGGCTCAGTATTTACCGCGGGTTCAGCAATACAGTGGCTGCGTGATGAAATGGGATTGATTCAGCGGGCTGTCGATAGCGAGATTATTGCGCAGAGCATTCCCAATACCCGCGGAGTGTATTTAGTGCCGGCGTTTAGCGGCCTGGGTGCACCACACTGGGATTCATCGGCGCGGGGAACTTTGTGTGGCTTGAGCCGGGGTGCGGGGCGGGCTGAAGTGGTTCGCGCCACTCTTGAGTCCATCGCCTACCAGAGTGATGAGTTGGCGCGGCTTATGGAAGAGGCTCTAAAGGTTGATATCAGCCATATGCGTGTCGATGGCGGGGCAAGCGCGAACAATTTCTTGATGCAGTTTCAGGCCGACATTTCCGATCTGCGTGTAGAGCGCCCCAGACAGATTGAGTCCACGGCAATCGGCGCGGCGCTATTGGCGGGGATCGGCAGTGGTCTCTGGCATTTTCACCAGCTACCGGAGCGTCTGCTGGAGATTGAGCGCGATTTTCTGCCGGGAATGCCAGCAGAAAAAAGGGATTCCCTACTGACGGGTTGGAAGCGAGCAGTTGCAGCCTGCAAAGCATTCTAATTTAAGCGTCTATCCTTGACTGGGTTTTGGCACATGGAGGTGTTTTTATGACAGTTCACGATGAGTTAAAAGCAACGATAGATTCTCTGGTCGATGGTCGTCGGGGAATCCTGGCTGCAGATGAGAGCAGCGGAACTATCGCCAAGCGCTTTTCTGCTGTAGGGGTGGAATCAACCGAAACAAACCGCCGAGATTACCGTGCGGCCCTGCTGTCGAGTGAGGGGCTTGGGGACTTTATTTGTGGTGTCATTCTGTTTGAGGAAACGCTCGGTCAGAGTGATAGAGGTGGTACGCCTTTGCCTGAGGTGGCGGCGGCACAGGGGATTCTACCGGGTATTAAAGTTGATAAAGGCAAGGGGCCTCTTCCCGGCGCGGAGGGGGACATGATCACCTATGGGCTCGATGGCCTTATCGAACGCTTGCGGGAATATAAGGCGCAGGGAGCGCGATTTGCCAAGTGGCGGGAAGTGTATCCCGTGAGTGCTCACAACCCCACTGAGTTGGGGCTTACTGCTAACGCGGAAATGTTGGCTCGGTATGCCGCCGTTTGCCAGTCTGAGGGGGTGGTGCCCATTGTTGAGCCGGAAGTGCTAATGGACGGCAATCACAGTCTCGAACGCTCCGCGACTGTTAACGAACAGGTTTGGAGCAGTGTTTTTCATGCCTTGAATCGTCATGGTGTTATTTTGGAGTTGATGTTGCTTAAGCCGAGTATGGTCACTCCTGGAGCAGAGTTGCCTAGTGCGGAGCCGCAAGAAGTGGCTGAGTACACTTTGCGCAGCCTGCGTCGCAGTGTGCCTGCCGCAGTGCCCAGTATCAATTTTCTTTCTGGTGGACAGGGCCCGGAAGAGGCTACAGAAAACCTTAATGCCCTTAACCAGCTTAACAATGCTCCATGGCAGTTGAGTTTCTCCTATGGGAGGGCATTGCAACAGCCGGCGTTAGCGACTTGGCATGGCAAGCTGGAAAATATTGAAATGGCGCAGAGAGCCTTGGTTAAGCGAGCATGTATGAATCATCTGGCTATGTTGGGTAAGTATCGCGATAGCCTTGAGGGGGAGGGTTAGGGGTGACCAAAGCGCGACAAAACAATAAGGAAAGTGGGCTGCGACAATGGAATTTTTAACAAGAAACATCAGTTTGCATTACCGCCGCTGGTGGGTTGAAGGCGCGCGGGGAACTGTGGTGATTTCCCATGGGCTGGGTGAGCACAGCGGCCGTTACGTTAATTTAGCGGCACATCTTAATCGGGCAGGTTTCAGTGTGTATGCGCCGGACCATTATGGTCATGGTTTGTCCCAGGGGAAGAGGGGGCACATAGAGGATTTCTCGCTCTATAGCGAGGACCTCTATGAATTTATCTGCCTGGTCAAAAGTGGTAACCCCGGCACACGGCTGCATCTGTTAGGGCATAGTATGGGGGCAGTGGTCGCTTGTGGCAGTGCCGTTCGCTACGGGGCAGTAGATAGCCTCATCCTATCAGCACCGGGTTTCCGCGGGGCTAAGGAGCCTTCGGGACTCGAGTTGAGGCTGGTGCTGATACTGGCAAAGATGTTCCCAGGGCTAGTGCTTTCCAGCAGGATAGATAGCCAGTGGTTGAGTCGGGATTCTGCGGTAATTGAAGCTTACCGTGAGGATGAGCTAACGCATCGAGGGGTTTCACTGCGCTGGTTTGAGACATTTCTGCGCGAGCGGGAGTTTCTCTCCACTAATCTGGAGCGATTACTGGTGCCTTGCCTGATGTTACTGCCGGAATCCGATCGGCTGGTGGATGTTGGAGTGAGTCGTGAGTGGTTTGGGCGGATGGGCTCGGCCGGCAAAATGCTGCACTGCTTTCCCAAGGCTTATCACGAGCTTTTTAATGAGGTCGAAGAGGGGCGTTTAGCACGTGATCTGCTGCTTGGTCATTTAAAATCCTACGAACCGCAGGCGGGGTCTGTCGTCTCTTGATAAAAACAAGGGGCAGACAACCATGCTGGTTGTAACCCTTGGCGAATGCCGTGAAAAACCCTATGAAGCATTGTATGATACGCGGTCATTTTTGCCCCCTGCTTGTTACGCCAGGGGGAAATAGTGGGGTGGAACATGGATAAGAAGTTACTGAGCCTGTTAGTGTGTCCGGTAAGCAAGGCGCCGCTTGAGTACCGTGAGGAGACCCAGGAGCTGGTGTGTAAAGCTAGCGGTCTGGCCTATCCAATAAAAGACGGCATCCCGGTGATGCTGGAATCCGAGGCGCGTCAGCTGACTGCTGAGGAAAAGCTGGAAAAATAAACCAATGGGTGAACCCAGCGTTTTCAGTCGAATTATCTCGGGCGAAATAGCGAACGAGAAAATCTACGAGGACGATCTTTGTATCGTTATTGAGGATCGGGCGCCACAAGCCCCGACCCATCTCCTCATTATCCCGCGTAAACCCCTGGTTAACTTGTTTGACGCCAATAGCGATGACAAGGCTCTGCTCGGCCATTTGATGTGGGTGGCCGCTGAACTTGGCAGAAAGCTGGGATTAGAGGGATTTCGACTTGTCGTCAACAATGGTCGAAGCGCGGGGCAGACCGTATTTCACCTGCATGTCCATCTACTGGCTCAACAAACCATGCCCGAGCAGGGGCTTGCACAGTAGCGGGACAGACGAGACACCGCGTCACCGGTGTCATTCAATAACTCTCAACTAACGAAGTGGAATTACGCCGGATGAAAAGCGCACAGATTCGCGACGCCTTTCTGAATTACTTTGCCGAACAGGGCCACACTGTGGTGCCGTCAAGCTCCTTGATTCCGGGCAATGACCCGACCCTGCTATTCACCAACGCCGGCATGGTGCAGTTTAAGGACACCTTCCTCGGTCAGGAAAAGCGTCCCTACAACCGGGCCACTAGTTCGCAGCGCTGCGTGCGTGCTGGGGGTAAGCATAATGACCTGGAAAATGTAGGTTATACCGCGCGCCACCACACATTCTTCGAGATGCTGGGTAATTTCAGCTTCGGTGATTACTTTAAGCGCGATGCCATCCGTTTTGCCTGGGACTTCCTCACCAAGGTGCTGAACTTGCCAGAAGAGCGCCTGTGGGTAACCGTGCATATCAGCGATGATGAAGCAGCCGATATTTGGCAAAAGGAAGTTGGGGTGAGCCCTGAGCGCTTCTCCCGTCTTGATGAGGATAATTTCTGGCAAATGGGTGATACCGGCCCCTGTGGTCCCAGTTCAGAAATTTTCTTTGACCACGGCGAAGATGTACCCGGTGGCCCTCCTGGTTCCGACAACGACGATCTCGATCGCTATATCGAGATTTGGAACCTGGTATTTATGCAGTACGAGCGCACGGCGGACGGCGAGCTGCACCCGCTGCCTAAACCCTCTGTCGATACCGGGATGGGGCTGGAGCGTATCGCCGCTGTTATGCAGGGCGTGCACTCAAATTATGAAATTGACCTGTTCCAGGCGTTGTTACGAGCAGCCAGTAGCATTGTTGGTTGCGATAACCTAGAGGAAAAGTCTCTGCGTGTGATCGCTGATCATATTCGCTCTTGCTCCTTCTTGATTGCCGATGGTGTTATGCCTTCCAATGAAGGTCGTGGCTTTGTATTGCGCCGTATTATTCGCCGGGCAGTGCGTCATGGGCACAAGTTGGGCCACAAAGAAGTCTTCTTCTTTAAGTTAGTGAGCGCTCTAGTAGAGCAGATGGGAGAGGCCTATCCAGAATTGCGTGAGAAGCAGTCGCTGATTGAGCAGGCACTGCGCAAAGAGGAGGAGCAATTCGCCAAGACCTTGGATAAAGGTATGGCTTTGCTTGAGAGTGCATTGAGCACTCTCGAGGGGAGTGAGGTGCCGGGTGAGTTGGTATTCACCTTACACGATACCTACGGTTTTCCTACAGATCTAACCCAGGACATCGCCCGCGAGCGCGGCCTATCTCTGGATATGGCGGGTTATGAAGCCGCCATGGAAGCTCAACGTGAGCGGGCCCGTGCCGCCGGTAAATTTAAGCAGGATTATACCGAAGCTTTGGATCTGCAAGGTGCCACGGAGTTCCTTGGATACGAAACCACCGAAGCAGAAGGCACAGTAACCGCGATTCTCAAAGACGGAGATCAGGTTGAGCGTCTGGAGAATGGGGAAGAAGGCGTGGTAATCCTCGATCGTACGCCATTTTACGCTGAGTCAGGTGGTCAGGTTGGCGATAGCGGTTATCTAAAGGCCGCATCGGGCCGTTTTGAGGTGCGTGATTGCACCAAGCAGGGCAGTCATCATTTACATACCGGCAAGCTGCTGCAGGGAACAGTAGTTGTTGGTGAGCGGCTCACTGCTGAGGTGTCAGCGGATGTGCGCCAGGCAACGGCATTGAATCACTCTGCGACTCACTTGCTACACGCCGCTCTGCGCAAAGTGCTTGGCGAGCACGTAACCCAGAAGGGCTCATTGGTGGATTCCGAGCGTTTGCGTTTTGACTTCTCCCACCCGGAAGCGGTCACCGCCAAGCAATTGCACGCGATCGAATCCCTGGTGAACACGCAGATTCGCGCGAACACACCGGTTGATACCTGCGAGACAGACATTGAGTCAGCCAAAGAAATGGGTGCCATGGCACTGTTCGGTGAAAAGTATGGCGATACAGTGCGCGTTCTCTCTATGGGCGCTGTAGAGGGCAGGACTTTTTCTGTAGAGCTGTGTGGTGGCACTCACGTGAAACGCACGGGGGATATTGGTCTTTTGCGTATTGTCAGCGAGAGTGGCATCGCCTCCGGCCAGCGACGTATTGAGGCGGTCACCGGTGCGCATGCGCTGTCACAATTTGACCGCGCTGAGCAGCGGCTGGAGCATGTTGCGGCTCTCCTCAAGGCGCGCCCGGACACTCTTGCAGATAAGGTAGAGCAGTTACTGCTCAATAACCGCAAGTTGGAAAAGGAAGTTGCGCAACTCAAGACTAAGCTGGCCAGTGGTGCTGGTGGAGACCTCAGTGCCCAGGCAATAGAGATTGCGGGCTTTAAACTGTTGGCCACATCAATCGACGGCGCCGACCCTAAATCTTTGCGTGACCTGGCTGACCAAATGAAGAGCAAATTAGGCAGCGGAGTTGTATTGCTGGCGGCGCCGGGAGAGGAAAAGGTTGCCCTGATTGCGGCAGTGACTAAAGACCTCACCGACCGCTTATCGGCGGGAGACTTGATGCGTTTTGCTGCTGGCAAGATTGGCGGCAAGGGCGGTGGTCGCAGCGATATGGCGCAGGGGGGGGGCACCGACGCTTCGGCTCTGCCAGGTATGCTGCAAGAAGTGCCTGTATGGGTAGAGAACGCCCTAAAAAGCTGATTTCGGTCAATTTGGCGCCATAAATAGCGTGTGAAGTTGATTTCGCCGAAGTTTGGTGATTAAGTGCGCGCCTGCACGATTTCGGGTGGTGCGCGGACTTGGCCTGGAGCTAAGGAAACACAGAAAGTTATGAGTTTGTTCGTGCAGAAATACGGCGGGACTTCCGTA